>CBDUGK010000112.1:0-12422 GCA_965366875.1 uncultured Desulfobulbaceae bacterium
GTGCCGGACACGGCGACTCTTAATGAATTGAAGAATTTTTTCGAAGAACACAAGCTGTTCGGCGTGCCGGTTGTAGACGGTGAGCAGCGACTGGTCGGTGTCGTTCTGCCCAGTGCCGTGGAGGAAGAGTTTAACAAACAGAAAACCAAGGCGTTTTTACGGTTGAGCGGCATAATCGGCGGCGAGGAATTCCGGACGATGCCGCTGTTGGCTAGATCAGGACGGCGGTTGTCCTGGCTGAGCATGAATATTATTTTGAATATTTTGGCGGCAAGTGTTATCGCCCTCTACCAGGATACGCTGGCAGCAGCGATCACACTGGCGGTTTTTCTTCCCATGGTCAGCGATATGAGCGGTTGCTCCGGCAATCAGGCGGTTGCCGTTTCGATGCGGGAGCTGGCGCTCGGCCTGGTGAAGCCTGGTGAGATTTTATGGGTTGTACTCAAAGAGGCCCGAGTCGGCATTATCAATGGTGTCGTTCTTGGAATCCTACTCGGACTGGTCGCCTTTATCTGGCAAAAAAACGTCTGGCTGGGAATGGTCGTCGGCGGCGCACTGGCGGCAAACACCCTGGTGTCGGTAACGTTGGGCGGTGCCTTGCCGCTTCTGCTGAAGCGGATGAAGATGGATCCCGCCCTGGTTTCCAGCCCACTGCTGACGACGGTAACCGATATGTGTGGATTCTTTTTTGTGCTCAGTTTTGCATCAGCTGTTCTGCCGAGACTTTGACGGCTGTGATCTGACCGATTAGAACTTCTTTGACAGGTGGGTGATGGACGTGAGCGGAACACTTTTTAAAACGCTGAAACAAGTCTTTGGCTATGACACCTTTCGGGAGCATCAGCAGCAGATAATCGAGGACCTGATTGGTGGAAATGATTCATTTGTGCTGATGCCCACCGGCGGCGGAAAGTCGCTGTGTTACCAGATTCCTGCCCTGCACCGTCCCGGTGTGGCGATCGTCATCTCGCCCCTGATTTCCTTGATGAAAGATCAGGTCGATGGTCTTGTTGCCTGTGGTGTCCGCGCGGCTTTTTACAATTCCTCGCTGCAGGCATCCGAGGCGAAACGGGTGCTTGCCCTGCTTCACAGCGGTGAACTTGACCTGCTCTACATAGCTCCTGAGCGGCTGATGAGTGAGGAGTTTATCGCCCGGTTAAGCGACATTCCAATCGCTCTTTTTGCCATCGATGAGGCTCACTGCATTTCGCACTGGGGGCATGATTTTCGCCCCGAGTACCGGAAACTGGGGGGGTTGCGAAACTATTTCAAGGATATTCCGCTGATTGCCCTGACGGCGACTGCCGAGCCGCATACCCGCAGAGATATCCTCGAGCGGCTTCAGCTTGCGGAGGCAAACCACTATGTGACCGGATTTGATCGACCCAATATACGCTACACGGTTCTTGATAAACAAAAGCCGATGCAGCAGCTCAAACGGTATCTGGCCGAGAAGAGCGGCGAGTCCGGAATTGTTTACTGTTTGAGCCGGAAGCGTGTGGAGAAGGTGAGCGAGCAGCTTGTGGAGGCAGGAATCTCAGCTGCTCCTTACCATGCCGGATTATCTTCCGGACAGCGTAAAAAGGTCCAGGAAGATTTCCTGCGCGACGATGTGCAGATTATCGTTGCCACCGTTGCTTTTGGCATGGGTATAGATAAATCCAATATTCGCTTCGTGGTTCATTATGACATTCCGAAGAACATAGAGAGTTATTACCAGGAAACCGGCCGGGCGGGAAGAGACGGACTGCCGTCAGAGGCCTTCCTGCTGTTCGGCTACGGCGACATCCAGGTGGCCCGTGGACTCATTGAGAAGACCAGGAACCCCGAACACAAGCGGATAGAGCTTCACAAGCTTAATGCGATGGTCGGTTTTGCCGAATCACTCGGCTGTCGCCGACGCGTATTGCTTGGCTATTTTGGTGAAAAACTCGAAAATGACTGCGGCAATTGCGATATTTGTCTCAACCCTCCCGAGATGATTGATGTTACCGAGGACAGCCGAAAAGCGCTTTCCTGCGTCTATCGGGTCGGGCAGCGCTTTGGCGCAGGTCACGTGATTGATGTGCTGCGGGGATCACGGAAGGAGCGCCTTCTATCACTCGGGCATGACCGGCTTTCTACCTATGGGATTGGCGAAGCTCAAAGCCAGGAGTATTGGGGGGGGATTTTGAGACATCTGGTGCACCAGGGGTACCTGAACCAGGATATCGGCAACTATTCGGTACTGAAGCTCACAGACGCCTCGCGGCCCCTGCTGCGAGGGGAACAGCAGTTCAGGATGGCCCGCCCGCGGGTCAAGAATGCACCAGCCGCGAAACGGAAAACAGCAGCCACCGCAGAACTTCACTATGATCAGGATCTCTTTGAGCTGCTGCGGGTGATGAGAAAGGGTATCGCTGACCGTGCAGGGGTTCCGCCGTTTGTTATATTTCATGACAGGACCCTTGCTGAGCTCGCAGTTCACCGCCCGGAGTCATTAGAGGCCCTTCTTGAAATACATGGGGTAGGGAAAAGCAAATGCGAGAAATATGGTGATGAGATCCTTGAGACTGTGAGGAGATTCTCGGGAAGCAACCCCGACAATACATGAGTTATGGCAACGCTTCTTTCGACAGCTTTGACAGTCGATCTCCTTCATTTTCTTCCACTTTTTATTCCTATCTGATAGTCTGATAAAAACGGCAGACATAACAGCTCGGGGGGGCTTCACAGGACATATGCGTATTGTAAATGAGAATAACATTGCCAGGGTCAGCTTTCTCTATGCAATCATAATCGTCGGAGTGATGACGTTTTCCACCGGAGCCCTGTTTATTGCCAAGAAAATCAATACGCTCAACAAAGACCTGATCGAGATTGAAAAAGACTATATCACCCGGCAGGAAGAAGAGCTTCAAAGAGATGTCGGAGACCTCGTCAGCCGGCTTGATCACCGCCGGATCGATATGGACGAGAGCTTTCAGCAGCGGCTGAAAGAGCGGGTCGAGGAAGCGCTGAGCATTGCCGATAATATCTATCGGAAAATGCAGCCCGGGATGGCAACCCAACGCCTTGAAGCTGTTATTCGTGAGGCTATCCGGCCTATCCGTTTTAACGAGCAGCAGGGGTATTTTTTTATTCTTGATCTGAAAGGCGAGGCGATGTTGTATCCGTTTGACCAGGGGCTCGAAGGTACAAATTTTCTTGACAGTGGAGCAGCCGGAGAGCCCGACACAGTCAGGGATATTATCAGAATCGGCAGTGAGGACGGAGGAGGGTTTCATCATTACAGATGGAAAAAACCAGGCGACGATTCAGGAACTCTTTACGACAAAATCTCCTATCTGGGTTTTTTTGAACCGCTTGGCTGGGTGATCGGTACCGGCGAATATCTGGATAATATTGAATCCCTGTCAAAGGCTACCATTACCAGGGATTTGTCGGCGAGCCTGAGGAAAGATCTCATCGATTATTATTTTGTCTATGAGCTGCATGACATCAGCGGAGGTGATGATTTTGCCACGATGCTGATCAACTCGAATCGTCCCGACCTGGTCGGACAGCGATTGTCTGACGAATATACGGACGCCAAGGGAAAGAAGTTTCGCAAGGAATTTATGAAAGGCATTCGTGAAAACGGCGAAGCGCACGTTGTTTACTGGTATAAAAAGCCAAACGGTTCCGGTGAAGGACGCAAATTGTCTTATTTCAAGCACTACCCGACCTGGAACTGGGTCCTGGCCAGGGGGATTTATCTTGACCGGCTTGATGAAACGATTGCCTCACATAAGGCGGAGCTCAAAGAAAAAGTCAGAAACGACATCATTATTCTCTTTATTTTGTTTTTAGGAGCGGTGATCATTGCTCTTATTGTGGCCTATTTTTTTTCAAGAGAACTGCAGGCGATATTCGATCGTTACAGGAATCAGCAGCGGGAAGATCTCGGCAAGCTCGAAGGGCTCAACCGTGCCCTTGAAAAGCAGAGTCAGACGGATGTCCTGACGCAGATCTTCAACCGGCGTTTTTTCAATATGCAGCTTGCCAAAGAGGCTGCCCGTTCAAACCGCCACCGCACACCGTTGTCTGTTCTGATGTTTGATATTGATCATTTTAAGGAAATTAATGATAAACATGGTCATCTCGCCGGTGACAGGATCCTTCAGGAACTCTCAAGGCTGACCGGGGACAATATCAGGCAGAGCGACTTCCTGGCTCGATGGGGCGGGGAGGAGTTTGCTCTTCTAACGCCCGGTGTCGGTCTGAAAAATGCAGGTAAATTTGCCGAGAAGCTCCGCTGCCTGATTGAAAAATATGACTTCCGCATAGATCAGCAGGTCACCTGCAGTTTCGGCGTCAGCTGCTACAAGGCTGGTGAGGAGATCAGCACACTGATGCAGCGCGCTGATCAGGCCCTCTACCAGGCGAAAGACAGTGGCAGAAACTGCTGTGTGATCATCTAAGTCGGCACCTGGGCAATCTTTGGGCAGCAGAGAGCTGATCGTTATCTGGGGGAGGTCACCTCGTCAACAAGATAGAGGATCGACCGATAAGGGATTGAGCCGTGAAGAGACAGGCCGATCTCACAGGTCTTGCTCGTCGAATACCCGGAGTCGCAGCTGCAGACATGGTCATCAAGCCCATGCAGGGCGGACTCATTGAGCTCGGGGTAATTGAACCCACGATCCCCGGCAAACCCGCAACAGTAGATGTCCTCCGGCCAGACCACTTCCGCTGCGCATTTTCGGGCCAGCTCCAGGAGTTTTCTCTCAAGGCCCATTTTTCGGGTGCTGCAGGTCGGGTGTATCGCAACTTTCAGCTCTTTTCTGGTGAACGAGAGCCTGTCCACCAGAAAAAGCAGCACGAATTCAATCGGTTCGTAGAGATTCAGCCGCTCATCAAGCGTAGCTTTCATCCGCTGAAGACAGGGGCTTGTGTCACAGAGCACCGGGATGGCGCCGTTTTCCGAGACTTTTAGCAGCGCATCAGAAAGTTCCCGGGATTTTCCCTCGGCCTCCGCCATAAATCCCTTGCTCTCAAAGGCCTGCCCGCAGCAGAGCCCGTCAAGCGCTTCGGGGAGGATGATTTCATACCCGGATTTTTTCAGCAGGGATGTTGTCTTGGCTGGCAGGTCGTCACGTTCTTCTTCCGCCCGCGCCGGTCCGCTCATGCAGCGGCTGGCACAGCTCGGGAAATAGACAACTTTGAGCGGGTTGCCCAGGTCGATCGGTTGCGGTTCTCTTTTTTTGACACCAGAGGGCATTTCCCGGTTCCACTGGGGAAGGGTGTTAAAGGCAGCGCTCCGGGCCAGTTTCGAGGCCTGCTCCATGAACTGTGTGGAGCTGTGTCGGTGAACAGCATCAACAGCGTTCAGAACAGTGCTGATGGTTTTTGCAACCGGGCTGAAGTTTTTGCCAACAGCCGCGGCGAGCTTCTCTGCCAACGGGCCATGTGCCTCTTCCCGCAGCGCCTTGATCATCTTGCCGGTATCGATCTCAACAGGACAGCGAGTTGCGCAGAGGCCATCGGCTGCGCAGGTCTCAACGCCGGGATACCGGTATCGTCTGGCAAGACGTTTCACTGCTCTGCTGCTCCCTTCATCGGCCAGTCTGCGGCTGATCTCCCGACGTCCGGCAATACGCTGGCGCGGAGAAAAACTGAGGTCTCTTGAGGGGCATACCGGCTCACAGAAACCGCATTCTATGCATTTATCGGCAATCTCATGGGTTGCCGGCAACGGCTTGAGATTTTTTATGTGAGCCTCAGCGTCTTCGTTGATGATGACACCGGGATTGAGCAGATTGTGGGGATCAAATATCGTTTTGATATCCTTCATCAGTTCGAAGGCGGCGGTTCCCCACTCTTTTTCGACGAATGGCGCCATATTACGGCCGGTTCCGTGTTCCGCCTTCAGTGAGCCGTCATAGGTGGTGACTACCATCTCGACAACATCTTCCATGAAATCACGATAGCGCGTAACCTCGGATTGTATGGAAAAATCCTGGGTAAAGACAAAATGAAGATTTCCTTCAAATGCATGTCCAAAGATAATGGCTTCGTGATAGCGGTATTTTGCAAAGAGTGTTTGGAGCTCAAGTGCCGCGCTGGCCAGATGCTGGGTCGGGAAGGCCACGTCTTCGATGATTACAGTTGTGCCGATCTCCCTCACCGCACCGACTGCGGGGAAAAGTCCTTTCCTGATTTTCCAGAGTGCCTGGTATTCTTCCACAACATCGGTGAAGGTGATATCCATCACCGTATTAAAGTCTGAAAGGCTCTCGGTAATCCGGGTTATCTGGCCAGGAAGCGCTTCGACATCTTCGCTCCTGGTCTCGACGAGGAGCGCGGTGACATCTTTGTCCAACCCTTTCAGAAAAGCGGGCATTCCCGCTTTGTCCTCAACCGATGCCAAACTGGCGCGGTCCATCAGCTCCGCCGCAGCGACCGGCTGCCGGCGAAGGATCGGGATCGCCCGGCAGGCGTCATCCATATTCCTGAACAGGATAAGCGCACTTGCCTTGTATGGGTGTTCAATAACGGTGCGGAAAACTGCGTCGGCAATAAAGGCGAGCGTGCCTTCCGAGCCGACCATCAGGTGGGCCATGATATCGACAGGATCTTCAAAATCGATCAGGGCATTGAGACTGTACCCTGTGGTGTTTTTTATCTTGAATTTATACCTGATTCGCTCGGCGAGGGTGTTATCGGCAAGGATTTGACGGCGCAGCTCTGATAAGCGTTTCAGCAGGCCGGCATGACTGGTTCTGAAATTTTCAATGCTTTTGCTGTCCCCGGTGTCAACGATGGTACCGTCGACCAGGATCAGGCGGATGGAATCGAGGGTCTTGTAGCTGTTTTCTTCAACTCCACAGCACATGCCGCTGGCATTGTTTGCTAGAATGCCGCCGATCTTGGCAGTGTCGATTGAGGCGGGGTCAGGGCCGATTTTCCGGTCAAAGATTGCCAGCTGCTTATTGACGCTGCCGCCGATCAGACCCGGCTGCACCTGGATCAGCCGGGCATCATCATAGACCCGCCAGTTGTCCCAGCCTCTTCCCATGCGCACCAGAATACTGTCGGTTATAGACTGGCCGGAAAGGCTTGTTCCCGCCGCCCGAAAGGTGAGGGGCAGGTTTCTCTTCCGGGCTTCCCGAAGGACGATGCGAACCTCTTTTTCGCTTTCAACGTCCACAATAACCTGGGGTACAAGCCGGTAGAAACTGGCATCGACACCGATGGCTACGTTCTTCAGAGGATCGGTGATAATTCTTTTAAGAGGAATGTTCCGTTTGATTGCCTGGCGAAATTCTAAATATTTTTTGGGCAGCATGAGCTCTTCCTTTTGCTAATGATAATTAGTTTCAAAAAAGCAAACATACCATGAATAAAATGATCACAAAAGCTCATTTATTCTGCCACGCAGGGGTTTCTTACCCCGAACTGCACGAGAAGGGTGTTATCGTTGTGCTGAATTTGAAAAGTAATTATAGTGCATGGACATAACGAAGGTGAGATGGTGATATCATCATTGAGAATAACGAGTGCAATGAGTCTGACAAACCTGACATGAGGGCTATTCCAACGGGGCATACTATGATTCGTGCGGGAAGTCGGCCGGAGGCTGCCGTCTCGATAATACGCTGTGCTGATCCTGTTGATTCAATATTGGTGCTGAGAAGAAAGAAAACAAGCGGTGATCCCTGGTCCGGGCACTTCGCCTTTCCCGGCGGAAAACGTGCTCCGGGTGATATCTCTATCCTTCACACCTGCCTGAGGGAGACGCGAGAGGAAACCGGTGTATCCCTGGATGAATCTCTGCTGAAGCTTCAATTACCGGTAACCAGAGCGGGCAGAAACGTGAAGGCACCGATCCAGGTTCAGCCGTACCTTTTTGCATTGCATCAACGTCCAGAAATTATTATCGAGACTTCAGAGATTGACAGCTATCTGTGGCTTGAGGTCGAGAAGTTTATTGACAAATCGCACCATGTAAAAAAGGAAGTATTGCCTCAGCGTTTCTCCCCTGTTTATCCGTTAAACGACTATTTCCTCTGGGGCTTCACCTACGGATTGTTATGCTCGGTACTGGAGCTCAATATGGACCTGTAACGCGTGACAGCGTACCGCTCATCACCTTTGCCCGGGCAGCGTTTTTCTCGAGTCCTCCGTTGTGTTCCGTCATCACCACGGTTCATTTTTTTTCTGCGCCGGTTCAGGCAGGCAGGCCGTCACCCGGCGTTCTGCATCTGCTGGAGCACTCCGGCTGGAGGATGGTTACTGTGTGACAAAATTTCTCTGAAAGGTATAGAGCATGAAACGATATGATCTTGTTGTCATCGGCGGTGGAATCGTTGGCGTTGCTGCCGCATGGCGCTTAAAGCAGCGCATGCCCGAGGCTTCCATCCTGCTTGTCGAAAAGGAAAACCGCTATGCTGCTCACCAGACCGGTCACAATTCAGGGGTTATTCACGCCGGCGTCTATTATCAGCCGGGAAGTCTGAAAGCCGATTTCTGCAGGCGGGGCGCTGCCGCAACGATCAGCTTCTGCCGCGAATTTTCTCTGCCCTTTGAACAGTGCGGAAAGATGCTGGTTGCAACTGATGAAGATGAATATCAGCGCATGCTTGATCTTGAGAAACGCTGTGCAGAGAACAGGATAGAAACCGAGCGGCTCACCTCAGCTGAACTTGGGCGGCGGGAACCCCATATCCGGGGAAACGGCGCTCTTTTTGTGCCGGCAACCGGCATCACGAATTTTTCGCGCATCACTGAGCGTATGGCTGAAGAATTTAGGCAGATCGGCGGAGAGGTCCGGCTGCATAAGCGGATCAGCACGCTCAAAGAATCTGCTGATTGTATTACAATCGGCACCGGCAGCGATACCTTCGAGGCGGAGCACCTGGTTGTCTGCGGTGGTTTGATGGCGGATCGGCTGGCGAGAATGATGAACATCGAGATTGATTTTTCCATTATCCCGTTTCGAGGAGAGTATTATCAACTGGCAAAAAAACACGATGGTATCGTCTCACATCTCATCTACCCGATTCCGGATCCGGAACTGCCGTTTCTTGGAGTCCATCTCACCCGGATGATCGATGGCTCCGTCACCGTCGGTCCCAATGCCGTTCTCGGTTTGAAACGAGAAGGATATGGCCGGATCAATCTAGATATGTCGGACATCGTTGAGATGGCACGCTTTCCCGGCTTCTGGCGCCTGCTCAGAGAAAACATTTCCTCCGGCCTCTGCGAACTGAAAGACTCGCTGTACAAGCCCGGGTATCTTCAGCGGGTAAAAAAATACTGCCCTGAACTGGTACGAGCCGATCTGAAACCCTATCCGGCGGGAATCAGGGCACAGGCGGTCCTTGCCGACGGCTCTCTTGTTCATGATTTTCTCTTTGCCCAATCACCTCGATCCCTGCACGTCTGTAATGCGCCATCGCCTGCTGCAACGTCCGCATTGCCCATCGCCGAATTCCTGACGGACAAAACTGTTGAGATGTTTGCCTTATAATGCCTAGGAACGCATTATTAGTCACTACTGAGAAGCGATTATGGACGTCTGGGTTATTTCACTGATTCTTCTGATTACCCTGTACCTGCTGATAACAGAAAAGATCTCGGTTGATCTCACAGCAATCGGCGTCATGGTGGTACTGGTGATCTCCGGCTACCTGAGTTCGAAGGAGGCCGTTTCAGGCTTTGCCAATCCGGCGGTGATAACCGTCGCCGCGATGTTTGTTGTCAGCAAGGGAATGATGAGAACAGGCGGCATCGAATTTCTTGGTCGGCAGGTGATCAGAGTTGCAAGAAAAAATGTTCCCGCCGCGCTGACACTGATCCTTTTCTCCGTGGCGATCGCCTCGGCCTTTATCAATAATACGCCGGTGGTTATCCTCTTTATCCCCGTGGTTATGGCCATGTGCTGTGACCTGGGCCTGAGTCCTTCCAAATTCCTCATTCCCGTGTCCTATGCCTCGATACTGGCAGGAACGTGCACGCTGATCGGAACGTCGACCAATATCATTATCAGTGATTTGAGTGCCCAGTACGGTTATGGTGCACTGTCGATGTTCGAACTTTCCATCATCGGTGTCCCTATTGCCGTTTGCGGAATCGTCTTCCTGCTCATCGCCGCTCCCCGGATTTTACCCGGCCTTGCCAATCCGGTCTGTCAAATCCGTGATGGAGAGCATCGCAAGTACCTGGCGGAACTGAGGATTCTTGAGTCAAGCAGACATATCGGCAACGACCCCGGGGGAACCTTTTCCAGCAGATTTCCGGATCTTGAGGTAATCGAACTGGTCAGCAATGACCGGATCTATCATCCTTTGAGGGACAATAAAACGATCAGCCATAATGATATCCTGCTGGTCAAGGGGTCACTCAACGATCTGGTGGAGATACTCCATGAGGAGGGGATAGAACTGCCGTCTTCGGAAAATGGCCTGGTGCTTGGAGCCCAGAAAGACGCTCCGATCGTTGTCGAACTGCTCATCGCACCGGGGTCCACCCTGGCAGGCCGAAGACTGCACCAGACCGAGCTGGCCAGGGATTCGGCAATCAACATTATAGCGGTAAAGCGCCAGGAAATGCATCTCTCGGAGCACCAGATTCAGGATGTTCGGCTGAAAACCGGGGATATCCTGCTTATCTGGTGTTCAGGCACGAAGCTCGATTCATTGCGTTCTGAAAAAGACTACCTGATCATTGAGGATGTGTATGAGGAAATTGTCCACAAGAGAAAAGCCCTGTGGTCGGTTGTCAATTTCATCTGCATGATCACCACCGCCGCCCTTGGCCTGGCAGATATCATGACCTGTGCACTGATCGCCGCATTTCTTATGGTTGTGACCGGATGTTTGCAGATGCGCGATGCCTACAAGGCGCTGCAGGGTGATGTGCTGCTGCTGATCGCTGGAACAATAGCCCTCGGGCTGGCAATGCAGAAAAGCGGGGTGAGCCAGTTGTATGCGGAAACATTTTTAAGCCTTTTTTCAGGATTACCGCCGACGATCGTGCTGGGTGGTATAATTCTGCTCACCAGTATCAGCACCCAGATTCTCAGCAACAACGCCACCGCCGTCCTGCTGCTGCCGATCGCGATTTCAACGGCACTCGGCATCGGGGTCGATCCAAAACCTTTCATCATCGGTGTCTGCATCGGGGCGAGTGCCTGTTTTGCAACGCCGATTGGTTATCAGACAAACCTGATGGTGTATGGCCCCGGCGGCTATCACTTCAGGGACTACCTGCGCCTCGGTATTCCATTAAATCTGTTTGTGGTGGTGGCAGGCATGATGTTAATCCCTCTCATCTGGCCATTTGCCTGATACGCTCCTCAATGGCCGCCTGTTTAAATGAGATTGAAATGCGGCAGGAAAACGATTATCCTGCTGCTGCTCCTCTGAATCATTCTATGTATCGAGGTATGCATTGACCAGTTACAGGTTTGTAATGTTTAGCGACTGAGCGCTCAGTTGTGATCCCTGGGCAAAATTGAACTCTATTCCATCGTCGGACAGGAGAATGAAGATGCAGATGAACAGCGTGAATCGAAGCGTGTTGACACCGGTTGAATTTCTTTCACGAAGCAGGCTGGTTTATCCCGAGAAAACGGCTGTTATCTACCGGGAAAAGCGCTACAGCTACAGACAGTTTTCCGACCGGGTATTCAAGCTGGCCAGCGCGCTTCGGCTCAGGGGTGTCGGCAAAGATGACAAGGTAGCCTTTCTCTGCCCGAATATTCCGCCAATGCT
The DNA here is from genome assembly GCA_965366875.1 of uncultured Desulfobulbaceae bacterium. GTDB lineage: Bacteria > Desulfobacterota > Desulfobulbia > Desulfobulbales > Desulfocapsaceae > MADRE3. Next base: position 11,739 of record CBDUGK010000112.1, read on the forward strand.
GGAAGCTCATTACGCAGTGCCGCTTATCGGTGCCGCCCTGGTAAGCGTCAATATACGTCTTTCATCCGGCGAGGTCTCCTATATCATCAATCACTCCGATGCAAAGGTCGTGGTCGTTGACAGTGAGTTTGCCGGGTTGATAAAGCCTGCAGAATTACCCGGGGTAAAATTGTATGTTACCGTCTGTGACGTCAGCAGCGAGATGCTGCTCGAGGGGCTGGAGTATGAGTCTTTTCTGGCCACCGGTCAGCCTGAACCGTTTGATTTTGCAATAGAATCCGAGGACCAGCTGCTCTCAATCAATTATACCAGTGGTACGACCGGGCGCCCGAAAGGGGTCATGTATCACCACCGGGGAGCCTATCTCAATGCTGTTGGGGAGGTCCTCGAGTCCGGACTCAATGCCTCTTCCGTATATCTCTGGACGCTGCCGATGTTTCACTGCAACGGCTGGTGCTTTACCTGGGGGGTGACCGCGGTCGGGGCAACCCATCTCTGCCTGCGGGTGGTGGCACCAGATGAAATTTACCGGCTGATTGAAGTTGAAAATGTTTCTCATCTCTGTGCCGCACCGACCGTTTTAATCATGATGAGTAACTGGCCGGGTGCCGTTGACCTGAAAATGAAGCGCACCCTGAAGATCATGACAGCCGGGGCGCCGCCTGCTCCAACCATCATCAGCAA
>CBDUGK010000113.1:0-12189 GCA_965366875.1 uncultured Desulfobulbaceae bacterium
AGGCCGAAGAGCAGCGCCTGGAAGCAATGTCCCCCACCGGTTTCCCACACTCACCCCAAAAAACACGCTTCATCCGGATGAGCCGAATACGGACTATTCCGGCAGACTCCTAATACTGGACAACCGAACTGGGCTGCCCCGTGCTCGAGGTGAGCTGAAGGGACAAATCATCCACGTACACCTTGTCGACATAATCCTTGTTGACAAAGCTATGTATGCCGATTTCCGGGGGTCGGTCGGTCCCGAAGGTTTCAGTGGTCAGCGAGCTGTCGATCAGCGGGTTGGCCGTTCCGCTGTCCCAGGGGATCTCCTGGTAGAGCGTAAAATCCCAGTCAATAGTGTCACGGGGGTAGCTGTCAGCACCCTGCATGTATCCGCTGATCAGGTTGCGGCGGTCATCATGGCCGTCTCCGTCGGAGTCCTGCCGGTTGCCGCCTCCATCGAGGACATATTCCTCCTCCACCCGTACCACCAGGCTGGCCCATTCAGTCAGTACCTCGCCGTCGAGGAGGCTGGAGCTGGTAATCTGGTGAGAATCGATCAGGCTGTAATTTCCCCCGTCATTTTTCCAGAGGACAACATAGAGCGTTCCAGGGGACAGCCCCCAGGTGCAGAAATCATCCGGCAGGCTGTCCTTGTCCGAGCAGTCGTAAACTTTCAGGAAGGACAACCCGTACATTTCGCTGCCGGCATCTTCGACAGCTTCAACACCGGTATCCCTGAAGCTCAGACCAACAAGAAATTCCGGATTTTCATCCTTCTTTTTCTTCTTGTCGTCTTCCATTATTTTCACCTTTACCTGCACGTCATAGCTCAATAACTCATCGCTTTTCAACCAGTGTGCAGCCAGGTCCGGAAGGGTTGCGTCGGGATTGGTCCAGTTGAGACGCATGTAGGTCTCGTCGCCCTTGAGCTCAACGGCAGAGGCACCGTCGAGGTCCTTCTTGTGATCTTTCAGTTTGCCCTTCTTGCCGTCAAATTCAAAATTCTCTTTGAACTCCTCTTTGCCCTCTTTATCATCGTCAAAGGGAAAATCCATGGTAACGCCCAACTTGGTGATCCGGTAGGTGATCTCCCTGGTGGCGTTGAGTTCACGGGCCCCCTGGTCGAGAATGCCGGTTGACACCAGGGTGTAGACGGGGTCTGCATAGGAGAGTGCGAGCTCAAAGCGGTCGCCGTTGGCGAAGCTGAAGGTGTGCCCGTCCAGCAGCGGAATCAGGGTATCGGGGCTGTTGATGTCTTTATTGATCACCGGTATCGCATACTGTCCGCCGGATTCGGCCAGGTAAAAGGCCCGGAAACCATCCATCGAGCCGAACTGGTTGACCGAGGAGGTGGCGTTCATGGTCACCAGCACGGCGCCCATGGCGCCGACGATGACCATGACAATGACGATGCCGATCAGGGCCGATCCCCGGTTATTGACGCTGCAGAGCCATTTCGAACGTGATTTGGAAGCAGCACAAGGCGTGAGATTCATCATATCCCCCTTTTACATGTTCCGTGGCGCGACCCGCGTCTGCAGGTCAATATCGATCGCATCCGGCCCCTGCAGGATCAGGCTGATGTCGATCAGCCGCGTGTCCGCCGACCAGGCTGAAGCGCCGGCGTCGTAATCCGTGTGGTAGCTGAAGACCAGCCCGCTGACCCGGTCAACCAGCACCTGGTTGTCAAAAAGCAGTGATCCGCCAACCAGCCGCAGCTCATGGTTTTCCTCCAGTCCTGCCCGCAGGGCGGTATAGACAATTCGTGTCGGGGTGGCTGTTGCAGCCTCGGACAGGGACTGCAGCTCCTTTGCCATCCGCATCATCGCCAGCTGCCCCTTGGCGGTGGTGGCGGTGGTTTCCCTGGCGAAGACGAAGCCGCGGGAAAAATGCACGAACCCCATGGTGCCAGCCAGACCAAGGAACCCCAGGAGTGCGAGGACGAGGATTAGCTCGAGCAGGGAAAAACCCCGGTTCCCTGATGATTGCGGCGTGTGGTTTGTCTGCCTATCTCGCATCAGGATCACCTACGGCAGTACGTCGGTAAAAAGTGTCGTAAAGGTGGCTCCAAAGTCCACCGGCCGGATTGTCACCTTGAGGATGTGCTGGCTACCTCCGGCTGCGATCTCCTGGCCTGCGCCGTCAAAGAGAATAAAGCGGTTTGCCTCCACATGATAGTCACCGTAATTGTTGCTCCGGTCCGTGCCCTCGGCGCCGACCGCGCCCTGCAGCGCAGAAAGGTCAAGTGTGCCGCCGGCCTGCAGGGCGCGGTAATCGGCACTCATGTTTTCCATGGTCCGGTAAATCGAAAGGGTGTTCCTGAGGTTGGTGAGCGGCTCGCCGGACCTGGTCACCGTGGTCCCCAGGTAGGGCAAGATGACTGCCATCAGCAGGGCGCCGACGGTCAGGGTAATGATGACCTCGATCAGGGTAAACCCTGCTGCCACAGTGCTGCAATTTGCAACCTGCTCACGGTCTCTGCCAGGAACCTTCATGGGATAAAACCGGTGAGCGGTGAAATAGTAAACGCCTCGCTGTCCCCACCATCACTGACGGTGACGGTAATGGCGTTGGCCCCGGGATTCCCCCACTGGTTAAAGACAACGGGATTGACGGTAGAACTGACGCTTCCGGAACCAAGCGTCGCCACAGCCCCGCTCTCGCCGGGCAGCGCGGTACCGCTTGCAGCGCCATTTTCTTCAAGGGTATAGGAGCTTCCGGAAAAATTGATGCCCCAGCTCTGGTCGCTGTTCATGGCCCGCGTCTGGGCATAGCGCAGATGCCCCTTGACCATTTCCATCTCTCCGATGAGCTCGACACTGTTGTCCATGGCGCGGCTGATAACAACCGCGCTGATAATTGCTGTCAGGACGAGGACGCAGATGAGTTCGAGGATAGTGAAGCCATGACTGCTCTGCAATGTATGATCACGACGGAGTGGATACATGCTCTGCCTCATGAGCGTCTGAAATATCCCATCAAAACAACAGAGGCCCCCGGTACAACACAGGGGGCCTCCTGACAGAATAAGTGCTGCAGTTACAGGTAATAATCCTTATTCAACTGGCAGATAGGCGGTACCCGTGCCGGTTGCACCGTCAACACTGCTACCTGTGGCTCCAGCTACAGTTATGGTGATTTCTCCTGCTGCGCCATCGGCAAAGTTTATGGTAAAATCACCAGCATCGTAGGGATTGTCAAGTCCGTCGGTCAAGCCTACCAGCTCGCTGACATCTGCCGGTGTCGTGCCGTTTTGCAGAATAAAGCGCGCTGAATATAAATTGACCTGGGCGATTCCTTCACTCACCGCCGCTTCGGCAGCCTTATCACGTGCATCTGCCTGCAGGTTGATGAATTTGGGAACGGCCACGGCGGCCAGGATGCCGATCAACACCAGCACCGAAATAATTTCGATCAGGGTAAAGCCTTTTTCAGAACGTAAAATTGGTTTCCTTTCCATGTTTCTTCTCCTTTTTCCCTTGCCTTCTGAACAGGCATCAGGGATTACTTTTTTTCCTCGTTGCCAACCATATGCTGCCTGCCAGCTATGGGGCAATTATCGTTCTTACGTATCCTTTTCGGATAACAACCGTGGTATGTTAAGAAAATTGTATGGGCAGGAATTTTTTTTTTCAAATTTTTGCTGATAATTTTATTTTTTTTCTGTTTTTTTCCTGTTTTTCCGCTTTTTTATCGGTTTTCCCTTGCTTTTTCCAATTTTTTTTATGCAACAGTGCAACGCGCACTCATCTGTGACCGGGAGGCGGGGGGCATTGCTGGAGGACGCCTCGCGGAGGCCCGCCGTGGAACGACATCAGGCCCGGAGGGTTGCGGACAGGAGGTCCGCAACTGACGGCAGGCCATGGACGGCCTGTCTGTCAGCCGTCGTTCAATGGTGATCAGGCCGAAGAGCAGCGTCCGGAAGCGATGCCCTCCGCCGGTTTTCCACCATCAACTAAAAACGTACGCGTAATCCGGATCAATCCGAGCGTTTACCGGCAGCAAGGTCTCTACTGCACGATTTTAGTCAGATCCCACATGGGCAGGAAGATCGCCAGGGCAAAGAAACCAACGACACCGGTCAGACAGACAATCAGCACCGGGCCGATGGCCTCGCCAAGGCCCTTGGTGGTGTACTCGACCTCTTCATCATAGTGGCGGGCAATCTGGCGCAGCATCTCCTCGAGCGAGCCCGCCTCCTCGCCGATGGCCACCATACTGACCACCATCGGCGGAAAGAACTTCGCCTCCCTGAGGGGTTTGGCGATCCCGTGGCCCTCTTCCATCTGCTCCGAGAGCCGGTCGAACTCCCGGGCGATGGCGCTGTTGCCGATGGCATCAGAGATGATGGTCATGGAACTGAGGATGGTAACACCGCTGGCGGTAAGGATAGAGAGGATACTTGCAAAACGGGACATGGCCGCCTTGTTGAACAGCGGCCCGATGATCGGCATACGCAGCTGGATCAGGTCGCGCAGATAGGCACCGGAGACGGTTTTCCCGTACCAGCGCAGCAGCAGATAGCACGCGATGCTCCCGCCGAGAAGATAATACCAGTAATGCTGCAGCCCGTTGTACATGGCAAGACAGATACGGGTCGGCAGGGGAAGCTCCAGCCCGGCACTCTGGAAAACACCGACAAATTTGGGGATGACAAAGGTCAGCAGGACGAAAAAAGCCAGGCCAAGCGCAGCCACGACCATCTTCGGATAACGGAGCGCCGCCTTGATATCCTCGCGCAGCCGGTATTCATGCTCACTGATGTAGATCAAACGGTCGAGGACCTCGGGAAGCGTACCGCTCACCTCGCCGGCCCGGATCAGGCTGCAGTAAAGCGGGGGAAAGATATGGCTCTGTTTCAGGAAGGCATCGGTCAGGTTGCTGCCCTCCTCGATGTCTTTGTCCATCTGGTCAAGGGCGGTGATCAGCGTCTTGTTGGCTGACTGCTCCTTGAGGATGCCGAGAATCCGGATGAAGGTAAGGCCGGCGTTCAGCATTGTCCGCAGCTGCTTGGTGAAGAGGAGCAGTTCAGGGGTTTTTACCCTGGCGCGCAGGGAAAACGCCATTGACCCGCTGGAGCGTCCTTTATACTCCTTGAGCTCAAGGGGTATCACGTCCCTGCCGAGAAGCAGACTGCGGGCCTCATCAATGGTGATCGCATCGACCTGACCGCTGATCTTTTCTCCCTGCTGGTCCCTGCCGCTATATGAAAAAATAGCCATAAACAATGCTCAACCTGTTAGCTGACGACAATAAATACCCTTCACAAACCTGGTTACTGGTTGAGGACCACGGTTTCCGTGGCTTCCTGGAAGGTTGTGATCCCCTGGGCGATCTTGTCCGCGGCGCTGGTTTTCAAGAGACGCAGCTTGCCCGCCCGGACGAGCTCACCGGCGATATCGTCGGATGATTTACTGCTGAAAATCATCTCCCGCACCTGGTCATCAACCGCCAGGATTTCAAAGATCCCCACCCTGCCCTTGTAGCCGGTATTCATGCACAGGGAGCAGCCCCTGCCCCGGCTGAACTTCGGCTCGGGATAGTCTTCCAGACCCCAGAATTCAATCATCCCGGGAGGCGGTTCGTATGCTTCAGCGCAGTGCGGGCAGATGCGCCGCATCAACCGCTGGGCCGCCACGCCGAGAAGCGAGGCGGAAATCAGGAAGGGTTCAACGCCCATGTTCTGCAGCCGGCTGATGGTGCTTGTCGCGTTGTTGGTGTGCAGGGTGGAGAGAACAAGATGGCCGGTGAGCGCCGCCTGGGTGGCGATATGGGCGGTTTCGTTGTCACGGATCTCACCCACCATGATAATGTTGGGATCCTGGCGGAGAATGGCGCGCAGCCCTGATGAGAAGGTCATCCCGGCCCGGCGGTTCAACTGCACCTGGCGAACGTTCTCCATCCGGAATTCCACGGGGTCTTCAAGGGTGATGATGTTGGCTTCCAGGGTGGCAATCTCGTTCAATATTGCATACAGGCTGCTTGATTTACCGCTTCCGGTCGGTCCCACCGAGAGAAACATGCCATACGGCTGTCTCACCATGTGCATCAGCTTTTTGAAGTCGTCACCCTCGAGCCCCAGTTTATTCAGGGGCAGGGCGCCGGCGGAGACATAGAGCAGCCTCAGCACGAGGTTTTCCCCATAAATGGTGGGCAGCGTGGAGGCGCGGATATTGATCTCCTGGTTATCCACCTCGATGTTGAACCGACCGTCCTGGGGAATGCGGGTGTTGGCAATGTCCATCTGGGCGAGGATTTTTATTCGCGAGATGATACCGCCCAGCATGGTCCGCGGCGGCGGCGGAATTTCGTGGAGCTTGCCGTCGATGCGGAGGCGAACCTGGGCCTTTTTCTGGTCCGGGCTGATATGGATATCACTGGCCTTTTCCTTTACCGCCTGACGCAGGATGGAGTTGGTCAGGCGAATAACCGGGGCGGCATCGGCGCTGTCCTCCAGCACACCAACGGTCTCGGCGCCTTTGATTTCCTTGTGATCGTCCTCAACGATCCCCAGGTTGCCGATTGTTTCGTTCATATCCGAACGGATGCCGTAGATCCCGTTCATCAGCAGGGCGAACTCGCTCTTCGAGCAGATAAGCGGCTCCACCTCCATGCCGGTATGGTTCTCAACAAGGTCAAGCGCTGAAATGTCCATCGGATCGACCATGGCTATTTTCAGCACGAAAGCGTCCTGTTCCAGGGGCACCAGCTGATTCCTGAAGGCCATCGAGTGGGGAATAAGCGACGCCACATCCGGTCCGGTCCTGTTTATTTCCGGATCATACTTGTCGATCTGGAACTGGTTGCTCAGGGCGGAAATAATCTGGTCCTCGAAGACAATGCCGCTGTTGATCAGGTAGTCACCGAGCTTGAGGCCGGTTTTTTTCTGCTCGGCAAGGCTCCGGACGAGCTGCTCTTCGGTCAGCAGTTCTGCCTCTATGAGGATTTCACCCAGACGTTTTCTGACTTTTCGCACAACCGTTTACCCTTTCTCAAAAAGCATCGTGTGATACACAATTGAAGCTCTCATTACTGTATCTTCTCCGACATGCTGGAAGCGACGGGCTCGGCCTGCGCTATTTTTCCACCCTCGTTCAGAATTTTCGGGGTAATGAACAGCAGCATTTCCTCGAACTGGTTGGCCCGTGAATCCTGGCTGAACAGTTTGCCGAGGATCGGTACATCCTTGAGGTACGGGACACCGATGTTTCCGTCCGTCTTCAGATTTTTTGACAACCCGGCAATGACCACCGTCGTGCCGTTGCGCACGATGAGCTTGGTCTCTGCCAGTTTCTTGATGATTGTCGGGTTGCCGAGCACCGTGTTGGTGAAGTCCACCCGGTCATTGGTGGTCTGCAGGTCGAGCCTGACCATCTCGTCTGAGATCACATGCGGCGTCACCGTGAGGCGGAGAACGGCGTCTTTGTATTCCACCTTGATATTGTTGTTTTTATCAATTGTCTGGAAAGGAACTTCGACACCGCTTTCGATATTGGCCTGGATATTATCCAGGGTGGCGATTGACGGCTGCGAGATGATATTGACCTTCCCCGCCTTCTGGAGAGCGGAAAGCTGCATGTCGAGGATATTGCCCGCCATGTTGAAATGCAGGAAACCCGCGGCGACCGGATTCACCGAACCGATGGCCGCAGCAGGCAGGTCGATGCCGAAGCCCTGACCGCCGATTCCGCTGCGGTTGGTCCCGTAGACGCCGGGGTCGTACTCCACCATACCGGTATCTTCGTTGTAGGTTCCGTTTATCCCGCCGGAAGTGTAGGCCATGGACTGATCGCGGACGTCGAGTTCTTCCACCATCAGCCAGCCCCACTGCACCCCAAGCTCCCGGGCCGTATCCTTGTTTGTTTCTATGATATGCGCTTCAATGAGAATCTGCGGGGTTGGTCGGTCAAGCTGGTCGATATGGCTAAGCAAATCGTTAATGTTGTCCTCACTGTCCTGGATGATCAGCGAATGGGAGTGGATATCAACCGATACCGATCCCCGCGGCTCGCCCTTGTCATTCTTGCCGAGCAGGAGCGTTATGGATTCTGCGATTTTGACCGGATCAGAAAACTCAATCGGCACGATCCTGTTGACCAGCGGCGCCACCTGCCGCTGCTCCTCGAGCAGCGCTTCACGCTCCACCTGCAGCTTGAGATCATCTATGGACTGTATCTGCAGGAGATTTCCCTCTTTTGTCAGGAACAGGCCGTAGGTTTTGATCATACCGAGGAAAACATCGTTCCACGGGGTATCGATGATGTGGGTGTTGACCAGTCCCTGGACACTGGGATTGATGATGATATTCTGGTCGGCGATCCTGCCCAGGGCACGGAGCACGGTCGACAGCTCGGCATCGACAAAGGTTATGGAAATTTTGGTGTCGGGAAGATCTTCTGCCGTCACCCGATCCTTTGGCGGTGGTGCAGCGAAACCTTGTACGGCCGGTTTTTCACCGTATCGCTGCGTGGCTCCCTGGGTTGCCCGACGGCTGGAAGCGGACGGCACGGTCGGCTGAGATGTTGCCGCCCTGGCTTTCCATTCTTCATAGACCGGGTCTGTCCTGTCCGCCGGGGTCGCACAGCCGAACAGCAGAGACAGTGCGAGAAGCGATATCGCCGCAAGAAAAAGGGGCGACCGGTTCGGGCGCTCAGTTCCGGCGTCGTGCTCTATAAATGTATTCATGGTTATTCAATCCTTCTGAAGGGAACATGCGTCGGTCTGCCGTTTTTTTCCATTATAATTTCCATCGGATCTATCTCTTTGAGCATAAAGCCCTCTACCATGTCGCCGATCCGGTATTCGATGCCGTTGATGACGGCCAGGATTCTCTCTCCCATATTCATGTAGCCGGAATAGGTCAGCGTCACCGCCTCTTCCGGTGGAGCTTCCTCGTCTTGCACCTGCTCCTCGTCAGCCACCTCAACAGCTGCAAAAACATCCTGGGGCCAGGCAGCTGACAGCGCCGCAAGAATTTCCAGGGCAGTGGCCTGCTGGCGGGTAGCACCAACGGCACTCAGCTCTTCCTGAACAAGGGAAAAAGCAGCTTCCGTCGTCGCAGCACCTCCCCCTGAGGCGCTGCTCCTGACGCTGCTGCGCATCACATAATCAACCGCCCCGTAAATGAGGGCGATCGCAGCCAGCGCAACGATGATCAGTTCCCTTTTTTTATTTGATTTGCTCGCCATTGCCGGTTACCTGACCTGTACGGTAAAATCAGTCTCGAGCCGAAGCCCCTGCGGCTCAGCACCGATGACAATACGCTGCAGACGGTCCAGATAGCCAACCTCCAGAAGATCACCCAGCATGGTCTGGAAGCCGCTCATGCTGCCGTACATGGTTGCCCCGATCACCATGGTCTCTGAATCCTGCCCCATTGACTCCAGATCGGGCCGGACGTCTGCCAGCCTGACACCGGACTCGTCAGCAAGCCTGCGCAAATCGGCAAGGACCTGGTCCGCCTCACCGGAAGGCAGTGGTTCGGACGCAACCTGCTGCACCCCTGGCGTTGCCTCAATCCCGGCAAACCGCTCGCCGAGCTGCCGCCTCAATTCCGAGGCCCGCTTGAAATTCTCGATTCTGCTCCTGTTCTCGCTGATCGTACGCTCCAGTGAGGACATCTGCATGAACTGCAGCGCCGGTCCCAGGATGAAGGCAAGAAGAACAATCGCCAGACAGCCGCCGATGACGACCATATTGCGCCTGCTCAGATGTGGAATAGATACTGCCATTGCTTAAACCTTTTTCTCTTCGTTCACTGTTGCCCTGGCCAGCGCCGCCTTCACCTCGACAGTGAAACTCAGCACCTCGTTATCATTATAATTATCGGCTGCTTTCTCCAAAACAATAGCGGAAATGATAAAGGACGAACCACCAAGTTTGCGGATATATTTGGCCAGAATAAACTCCATCTGTCCTCGATTTCCGCTGACGATTCCCTCCACTAAAATTCTCCGCACACCCTTCTCTTGATCCCCTTTTTTCTCCGCGGCTTCCAGATCATCAAGCTCAAGTCGAAGCAGCCGGATCTCGGGAGGAAGCGAGATGGTTATCTGCCCGAGAAGCGCAGCGGGCAGGTAGCGTTCGCCAAGCGCCGTCAGCTGAGCACTTTTTTCCTTGAGCCTGCCCAGTTCAGCCATTAAAAGGGAATTCGCCTGATTTTCATCTGCAAACCCGGCCCGGCCCAGTTCACTGCTCGTGGCCTGGAGCAGGGCCTGCTTTTCCTCGAGCTGCCCACGCTGCCAGAAAAAGACCGCCGCGCAGGTTGCCAGGACAAATGCTGTGCAGAGAATGGCAATCCTGTTGACCTTTCTCTCCTGCTGCTGCTTTTCCTTTTCTGCCCGGGGGAACAGAAAATTTTTTGTCCTCTCAGGCTGCGAGAGTGCCAGGTCAAATGCTGAGGTCAGCCGGTAACCGCCGCCACCGCTATCTGCCGGCGCTATGCTTACCGGCCTGGCAAGCCCTGCAAACGGGATGTGGACATGACATGGTATACCGGTCTCGGAGGAGAGATAGGCAGCAAACCGGGTGTTGTTAAAAGGGATTCCCGAGAGATGTATGGCTGTGCAGCGCGGAATTTGAAAATTGTTGCGGAAAAAGTCAAAGGTCCGTTCAATCTGCCTGACCAGGCGAACAGGAGCCTGCAGGCCAAGGTCGAAGATATCGCGTTCCCCATCGCTGAACAGTCTATCTTCGCCGGCAGGAGCTTCTTGTTTCGTCCCCTCGGCCAGAATCAGTTCGCGGCACTGCTCCTCGCTCAGGATGACCCCACGTGATGCGGCCATCTCGACCAGGGAATCCATGAAACTTGCGATACCGGTTTTGATGTCTCTGCTGAAGACCAGTGCATTGCGGAAATAGATTTCAATAAAGGATTTGTTCTCACCGATCACCAGCCGTGAAAAACTCTCATCCTGGGAAGAGAAATAATTCCTCCTGATTTCATTCTGCAGGGCAACGGTAGGTGTGCTGATACCGGTGAGCGGAAATCCCGTTTTCCTGAAAAGCTTCTCCAGTTTTTCGACATCCCGGCGGCCAACGAGATAGACGATTGCCAGAATCCTGGTCAGGGAATCTTTCTCGACGTCCTTGATCAGGTCAAAGTCGAGTATGGTGTTGTCACGGTCAAAGGTTTCTTCTTTCTGCATGGTCCAGTAGACTGAATCAGCAACTTCATCGTCAGGGACCTTGGGAATGACCACATTGTGAATTTTGACCGACTCCCTGGGCAGACCGCACCATAGTTGCACTTTGCGTGTTCCGGCGCAGAATTTACCCAGTTCTTTCTGCAAAAAAGATGGGAACCAGTCAGCATCGAGCAGGTCTGCGAGAAGTGTTTCCTCATCATTGAAGACTTTTTCCTTGTAGGGAACAAAACGGACGCTCGATTGCTCAACCGTATCTCCGGAAGCGTGCAGCAGTGCGAGGCCGAGGCCATCAACCCTTAACTCGACACCAACGGTTGCCCGCTTCCGGCCAAACAGTGAAAAACCCGCGCCCGGCTGTTTCGCCTGGCGCCGGGGGGGGGCTGCAGCAGGCGATACCGGCTTCGCAGCGGTGATCGGCACACGCTGCTGCCTCGTTGCCGGACCACCGGCCTGCAGTGGTTCAACCGCCGACCGGTCATCGCTGGAGCTGTCTCTTCGTTCGGATTGTTCAAGACGAATGCTCGCCAGAAGCCGTTCCGTAGACGTTATGTCATGTTGTTTCGTCATTATGGTGTTCAGTTGGTCGCCGCCTGACCAAAATTACTGAAGTATGCAGCATAAAAGAAATAATTGCCGCACTGCATGATAATGCTATCAAAAGAAGAAGAGAGAAGTCAAATTTTCATTTATCAAAAGAGAAAAGCATTACCCATTGATAAGATTTGAAAAAAAACGATTTTCGCCGGATGAGCCCCCGCCCCGCTGCTTCCTCTGTTCTACGCCTGTTATTCGTATCGGACGATGGGGCCTGCAGATTAATGATTTTTGTCTTATTTCTGCCTGCAAAACATTACTATTATTACTTTTTGTGTCCAGCTGTGCCGCTTCTGATGATGTCCGTTTCGACTGGCATGCCTGCTGGCTCAGGGGGCAAAACTGCAGCTCTTTGCAAAAAAAAAGCTCTTTGCCATTCTCAGGAGGATGGTTTGTGATACAATGATGTTTGATGGCGTCGTAAAAACTCTCCATCTGCTTCGTTGCTACAAAATTTCTATCAT
>CBDUGK010000114.1:0-11944 GCA_965366875.1 uncultured Desulfobulbaceae bacterium
CCTTTCTTTTCGACTCATGTCTCTTGCTGAAATGATACGAATACGCTTGTTTCTGACAGTAAAGGCAATGAAAAGGGTTCTTTTTGAGTCGGTTCTGCCAAGTGCATAAAATCTTTTTTCTGCCTTTGAATGCTTTATGTCACCTTGGATTACTCGTGGTCTATTAAAAAATATCTGTTCGCACTCTGCTGGGCTGACGTTATGTTTCAGCCAATTTTTATTTATATTTCCATCATCCCACTCAAAACCTTCACATTGGCTCAATATCTTAATGTATATCTTATCCATATTTTAAATATATACTCAGGATGCACACTTTTCAAGTGAGAATGTTTTTAAATAGGCACAACGGTGAGTTCAGCGGCGGCGATCACGCCGTTCGCTGGAACGCTTGGTTAACTGATTCTTTGATATATTTCTCTTCTATGTCCTACTTTTACGATCCAAATGGTTAGCTCATTATCTTGGATTGAATAAACGATACGATACTTTCCTTGGCGCAGCCGGTATCGCTCATGACCTGTCAGTTTCTCACAGCCAACTGGTCGCGGATTGTCTTGAAGGGCTTCTATCTTACTTAGAATTTTAAGAAGTTCTTTTTTAGGAATAGACTTAAAGTCTTTCTCAACTGATTTCTTGAAAAAGACTTTATATTGAGCCATTTTTCTTCAACTTTTTAACCATTTGGTCATAGCTGATTAATGGCTCATTCTTTCTTTGTTCGAATGCAATTATATCCTCAGCATCCTCAGAAAGAGCCTCTCTAACTGCTTCATTTACCAAGTCCGTAATTGATCTTGACGTTTCCACTGATTTTAATTTCAACGCTTTGTGGAGATCTGGGTCAAAATATATTGTTGTTCTTTTTGCTTGTGTGGCCATAATATCACCTCCTAACGGTGACACCATAGCGTCATAACGTCATTATGTCAATTTTCAACAGTTAGCGTATAATAGACGACTGTCCTGTTTCAGACAGATTTAGCACCTTGTAGCAGGCACACCAATATTCACTCTGAAACATTACCGCACAAAAAATAGCTTCAAATCCACTCTTACCAGACCAAAAGTAAGAAAGAGCCCAGATTGTTAGATAATGCTGTCCCACAATTTCCAATATTCAGCGCGCCTGTGATCGTCCTTTATAATAGATCTTTTTGCTTATCTGCGTCGTAATATCAGAAATAAACCATGACAGGCGACAGTCGTAATATTAGCAATAACCGTAACATACGACAAACAAGTGTAAAATGAAGGGAATGATGCGCTGTTAGCGCATTATTGAAATCACTGCTATGAGAAAAAATGCTGAGAGCACCGTTCTATCATATCAAAAAACTAGAAATTCACTGCTCGCAGGCTAGTCCGGTGCTCTTTGGTACGCTCCCTTGACTCTTCCTTTCCCCCCTTTCTTTTTTTTGCTGCCACAGCGAGCCGTGACCCGCAAACCCAGCTCTCTTGAATTTGCAATAGTACCTTGAAATGGCATAGAATAATTATATGTGACTTTTCCGTACAGAGGCTGCTCATAAAGCCTGTGCGGGGGGTGGAGTAACCACCGCTTCCTTGTGGATACTGCAGGTGATCGATATGATAACCGAAAAACCTGGATTTCATCTTACAATGTGGCACTGAGATGCTGTGAATTAACCACTGTTCGTTACAATTTTCAATTGAGGATATGGCAACAAAGCACCGTGCTCAAAGCAAAATGTTGTCGTTACGATTGCTTTTTTTGAGGGTGAATGATGCTAAAGGAAGGAGAAGTGACCGTGGAAAAACCAGATCTCTCTCGGCGTAATTTTATAAAAACTCTCGGAAAATTAAGTCTGGGTGCAGGAATCTGCCCCTCTATCATTATTCCCCGGAGGGCACGGGCGAGTCAAAAAACATTGAGAATTCTGCAATGGCATCATTTTATTCCAGAATTTGACCGCTGGTTCAACGAAGTGTATGTCAAAGAATGGGGAGAAAAAAATAACACCCGGGTAATTGTCGACAACGTTGGCATGACAAGCCTGCGCAGCCGTGCCGCTGCTGAAATTTCAGCACAGCGGGGGCATGACATCTTTTTCTTTCTGAGCCCGCCCGCTCTTTTTGAAGACCATGTGATCGATCATCGAGAAATTCATGAAGAGTGTGAGAAAAAATACGGCAAACCGCTCGACATCGCAACAAAAAGCACCCTTAACCTCAAAACCGGCAAGTATTACGGTTTTTCAGACAGTTATGTGCCGGATCCGATCAATTACAGACAAGATTTATGGGATGATGTCGGTATTTACCCGGATACATGGGATGATATCCGTATCGGTGGCAAAAAAATAAAAGATAAACATTCCATTCCAATCGGTCTCGGTCTGGCCCCGGAACTTGATACAAACACGGTACTTCGTTCGATTATGGCGTGTTTTGGATCGTCTGTACAGAGCCCCGATGGACGTCTTATCATCAAGTCGAAAGAAACGATCGAGGCGATGAAATTTGTCAAAGCGCTGTATCGCGAAACAATGACCGATGAAGTTTTCACCTGGGATCCTTCCTCGAACAATCGTCTTATGCTCGCTGGCAGAGGATCGCTCACAGCCAATGCAATCTCAATCACGCGTGTGGGTGAAAATCAAAATATTCCACTTGCTGATCGAATCTGGCTTGCCAAGGCGGCCAAAGGACCGGTTCGCCGGGTTGCTCTCAATCACCTGATAGACGCATATGTCATCTGGAAATTTGCCGAAAATATCGAAGGTGCCAAGCAATTCCTGGTCGATTACGTTGCCCAATCACGGGAAGTTTTTATAAAAAGCCAGTTTTACAACTTCCCCTGTTATCCAAAAACGGTGCCTGATCTCAACCAGCTCCTCAGTCACGACAGCAGAGCGACTCCGCCAGATAAATACCAGGTATTCAACGATGTTTCAGAGTGGACAGTAAATGTGGGTTATCCAGGGTATGCCAATCCCGCAATTGACGAGATATTCAATAAGTGGACGCTTACCAACATGTTTATTAAGGCAGCATCGGGCAAAGCGACAATAGAAGACGCCCTCGACGTGGGTCACCGCGAAATGGCACTAATTCATGAGGTATGGCGAGAGAGAGGCAAAATATAAACAGATTCAATTAGCTATTATTTTTATTTAATCTATTCCGCAATTTCCTGAAAGATGAAGACAAAAAATATGAAATGGTTTGGGTGTTTTTGTTTGATCGTTATTGGGTCGCTGTATTTTTCTTCTGTTTATGGAGAACAGCAGAAAAAACGAATCTTTGTGGTGAGCAGTTACGACAGGGATTATCTCTGGTCGCAGCAGACCCAAAAAGGTTTGACTGATGCAATGATACGTTTTCGCTACCTCGACAATGATCAGCAGGCTGAAAAATTTACCAGGAGCGATTACGTTGAAAGCTCTAAGGTTGTGGTCCAAAAAGCCTGGATGGATACCAAAAGAAAAAATAGCTTTCAGGAAATAGCCAAGACGACGGCTCACATAATGCAATTGATTGAAGCGTTCAAGCCGGACCTGGTTTTGTTGGGAGATGATAACGCTGCAAATTTCATTGGCAATCAATTGCTCGATACTCAAACCCCCGTTGTTTTTTGGGGAATAAACGGGCTGCCGCTCAAATATGGTCTGGTCGACAGCATGGATAGTCCCGGGCATAACATTACCGGTGTCTGGCAGGCAGGGTACCTCAGAGAAAGCCTTGAATTTCTCAAAAAGTTGGATCCCAAAGTAGAGACCTTTGCTATCCTCGCTTGTGACTCTGAAACATCAAGGCCCCGGGTGAAGCAGATTTTACATTTAGCTAAAAAAGGCCAACTTCCCCTCAAACTGGTGGATGCGGTGGTAACAAACTCCTTCACAGAATTTAAAGAGAGAGCGCTTGAGCTCGCAACTATTGTGGATGCGTTTTTTATACTCAATCATGACACATTGCAAAACGAAGAGGGAAAGCATGTGGACATGCTCGAAGTGGGCAAATGGTACCTGGAAAATGTGAAAAAGCCTGAGGTTGCCCCGGAGGCCCAATTTGTCAGGGAGGGAATGCTCGGTTCGGCGAGTGATTCCGGCTACAACCAAAGCTATCGCGCATTTGAAATGGCCTACGATATTCTGGAGCAGGGGTTTAACCCGAGCCGAATGAGAACAGTTACACCAAGTCAGGGGCCATTGATCGTCAATCGTATTAGAGCAGAAGATCTCGGGATTGCCCTGGACGATAAAATGGAATTCATTGACGAAATTGTAGAGGAATCAGCCGCATTGAATCGATAAGGTTCACCATGCCCCGAAAAGAACGTGCCACAGGGATTTCAATCTTTGCCAGAATATTGATCGTTTTTCTGTGTGTCAACATCGTCACCAGCGGTGCCATATTATTTATTGCCTATAATTTTAATAAAAGTTCAATTGAAGAACGGACGAAGGAAACCGTTACCCAGCAGCTTGATATTCTGCGCCGGAATTTTGAACACGATTATCGACTCAATTTAAAGAGAGCCCTTGACGTTTTGGCCTCATCTTCGATTCTCGATGATTACCTGATGGTCTCCTCTATTGAGAAAAAGCTTCTGCAAAAAAAGATCGAGCAGATGTTTCTCCAGACCCTGAAGACCAACGATACCTTCTACAGCATCCAGTTTGTCGATGCAGAAATGGAAATCAGCATCGACGTGGCGGAAGCAAGACGACAGAAAAAACCGGTACATCTGGAGCAACGTATGCTCCAACCTGAAGGCACATCTCCTTCCAGCCTCAGTAGCCTGAAACTCTTTAAAACCCTGGAATCGATACCGTTGTTACTCTCAGGCGGTGGCATGGAGTGGTTTATGGTACCGAGGGAAGTTCAGGTTGAAGGGCCCTTTGTGGATGAGCAGGGTGTTTTTTCGCTGCTTGCCGGCGTTGCAAAGCTTGACCTCGATGTCGGCGCCTTCGGAGGTGTTCTTATGATTCAACAGCGCTTAGACAGTTTTTTTTCAGCTTTAAGCGATGTTACCTTTTTCAATGAAAATGTGATTTGGGTTTTTGACGCACAAGGGAACCTGCTGCAGAGCCCGGAGAAAGAAAAATATAGATATGATCCGACACCTTCCATGAACAAAACGTTCCAGGGGACAGCCGATTTAATAGATAGTAAGGAAGGGCTCATCGCATATCAGGATTTCTCGATTATCCCCGGTGAACCTTTTATCAGATTGGCGATCTCTATTCCCGCCAATCTCTTATTCAAGGATTTCTCTCCTCTCATTCGCTTTTTTTCCATAGTACTGGTCTGTTCTCTGATACTGGTGTTGCTCGTTGCCCTGTATGTTTCACGATATCTGTCAAATCCAATTATTGAGCTTGCCGCCGCCGCCCACCGCCTGGCTGAAGGCGACCTCGATTCACGGGTAGAGATGGTGTCGACCGGCGAGGTTCAAATGCTGGTCAACAGCTTCAACCAAATGACGGAGAAACTGCAGCGAACACTCGTGTTAAATGTTCGTTTGGACGAGGCCGCAAAACGCAAGGACGAACTAGAACAGATCAATCTTGAGCTCGAAGAGGCGAAGCAGGCACTTTTGGAGCGGGAACTGCGATATCGGACACTTACCGGGAATTTGCCGGGAATTGTTTATCGAGTAGACCTCGAAACAGGCGGTAAACTCAGGCTGTTCAACGATATGCTTTACCCGATGACCGGCTATAAAGAGAACGAACTGCAGCAAATAGAGATCTGCGCCCTGGAAGCACTCATAATTCATGAAGACCGTGATGTCGCCATGGCAAAAGTCAACACTGCGATCTCAAAAATGCAGCCGTTTGAAATTGAGTACAGAGTGGCTCACAAGGATGGCAAAATCAAAACATTTCTTGAGCGAGGAAGACCCGTATCTGATCAGAATGGCGAGCTCAAATATATTGACGGCGTAATACTTGACGTCACAGAACGAGAAGCCGCGGAGCTCGAGAGAAAGAAGCTTGAGTCTCAACTCCTTCGCGCCCAAAAGATGGAAGCGCTCGGTACCCTGGCTGGTGGAGTGGCACATGATCTCAACAATATTTTATCAGGCATCGTTGGCTATCCAGACCTTCTGATGCTGCAGTTACCCCAGGATAGTCCTTTGAGAAAGCCAATATTAACCATGCAAAAAACAGGGGAAAAAGCTGCTGCAGTGGTCTACGATCTCCTCACCCTTGCAAGGAGGGGAAACACCTCTGTTGAAACAATCAATTTGAACACTATCATTTGCGAGTATCTGGAGAGTCCTGAGTTTGAAAAACTTAAAACGTACCATCGTGGTATTAATTTCGAAACGTCACTTGATGAAAACCTGTTAAACATAATGGCTTCACCCGTTCATATATTCAAAACAGTCATGAATCTCATCTCAAATGGTGCTGAAGCCATATTGGATGAGGGCACGATCAAAATAACCACCGAATGCCGATACCTTGACAGACATTTGAGTGAATACGATAACGTCAGTGAAGGAGACTATGTTGTCTTGACGATTGCAGACAACGGTAAAGGAATTCCACCAGATGACATTGAAAAAATATTTGAACCGTTCTACACAAAAAAGAAAATGGGGCGAAGCGGAACAGGCCTGGGTTTGGCGGTGGTATGGGGCGCTATAAAAGATCTCAACGGCTATATAGATGTCAAGAGCAGCGATGGCATAGGCACAACCTTTACCATATATATTCCGGTCTCAAGAGAAAAGGCGTTTAGCTCAAAGCAGAAAAAATCTCTCCAGAGTTTATTGGGCAGGGGAGAGTCTATTCTCGTCGTCGACGATGTAGAGGAACAGCGGACCATTGCCACGGAAATGCTCGATTCAATGGGGTATAGAACGTCTTCAGTTTCCTCAGGTGAAGAGGCTATAGAGTTTATTCAGAACTGTTCTGTGGATTTAATAGTTTTGGATATGATAATGGATCCTGGGATTGACGGCCTTGAGACATATAAGGAAATCATTATATTATATCCCGGCCAAAAAGCGATTATTGCCAGTGGGTTTTCAGATACGGACAGGGTAAAGGAGGCGCAAAGTCTCGGGGCAGGGGTGTATGTCAAAAAACCGTATACTATTGAAAGGCTTGGTACCGCTGTCCAGGAAGAATTAATAAAAGTCTCCAGGTAACCTGATTGAAACGTACCTTTGTTTGATCTGGAACTGTTCTGATTTGCAGCTGTTATAGCTTCCATCTGGGTCGCAATGGTTCTTGCTTTCCCCCTTTTTCATCCCTCCGGTGTGAATATTCACTGTCCCCTGTTGGCTTTAACCGCCGAGCCATCTGGAGAAGAAAATCACCGGTTTGTACCTCCAGCCGCTGTCTCTGACAATCTGGATAACAGGGCTCTTCATTTCAGCGCTGTTGAATGTATACCGGTAACCATTATCAATTGCCAGACGGCCCTCTTTATAGACCAGTCCATACTGGGCCTCATATTCCTTTTGGAAAAAAACAATACCCCGGAAAAAATTATAACTGAAGCCAAGGCGTAAGGTCCGAGCAGCTGCTGAACCGCGTATCGTCTTTGAAATATCAATTGCCCGGCACGCGGCATCTTTTCCAGAGAGTTTAATCCGAATAATCTGGGTACGTTTTATCTTATTCTGGCTCAGGAGCCCTGCCCATTTAGTATCAGCAAGACGCCAGACAATGTCCATTTTGCCTTTTTTACCCTCGATAACCTGCAGCGGAGAATCCGTTTCGTTAATAGCCAGCAGACGCTTTCTCAGTTCAGCTTCACTGACAGGTTCAATGCCGGGTTTTGGCGGTACCGTTGCCGACCATGAGGCTACCCGGCCCCAGAGCGGAACAAGGAGAAGGACATAGAATAAAATCGACGCTATAACAGGCAGCAGATACGTGTCGGTATAGACGATTTCGCTCAGTATATTCGCCTCCGGGTTGCTCATCATGAGTGCCGATCGGTCGATCGTCTGATCAACTGCCGGATAATCCTTGCCTTCAACGTGGACGATAATCCCATCCAGCAGTTTAATACGTCCAGCAACACCCGATTCCTTCTTTTTATAGTTGTAATAACCGATCCCGCTGCTGCGGGATAAAATTCCTTCCAGAGAGTGCTCGGCATAGTTCTTAAAGAGAGATTCAGCCCGCTTTGCATCCCGAGGAACCATTACAAAAGCAGTTGTGTTGGGATCTTTTGCTGCAAGACCTGCTTGCATTCCGGGGTAGTTGTAGGGATTTTTAACTGGCAAATCGGGAAAGATTTTCTCCGGATACAGGAAGGCACTACCGGAGATCTCGGCAACATCTTTATCAAGTGTGTATAGAGCGGGGGCCATGAGAAAACAGAACAGAAACAGTGCACCAACGACAAAGATAGAACCAAAGAAGAAGCAAAAGGCGATAAAAACTTTCATTTTATTTCTAAAATAGAAAAATAAGGGAACAGACCCCGTTTTATCGAGTCTGCGTACCAGATAAAACGGGGTCTGTTCCCTGTTTTTCAGGTGCTTGACAAACTCATCTGATCATACATATATGTATACGAATGATCTTCACCAGCACTTTTTTCAGCGAGATACCCCTTAATAAAAAAAACGGAGGATAAATGATGGACAACAAACAGATTGCCAAACAGATGATTCAGTTCAACAAAACTGCTTTTGACAGCAGTTTCAGCACACTCACCATGGTTTACGAGCAGAATGAAAAGATGTTAGAAACCTTTATCAATCAAGCTACCGGAATGCCGGAGGAAGGCAAAAAAGCCATTAAGGACTGGATGTCGGCTTATGGCACTGGCTGCAAGGAATTTAAAAAACTTGTTGATGACAGTTATGCCAAAGTAGAAGAATTTTTTAACAAAGAGTAGGCAGCCGACTACACCATGTCATATCACTCTATGCTGTGCAGCCCAATCGCCCGCCCGGCATAGAGTGTGCAAAGGAGATACAAGTATGTCGGACGCGGAACAGACAAATAATAAGCGTATCGGAGCAGCTGATGCTTTCAGTGATGGGCTTTCCATCCTGGAAAATCTCTATTCTGCAGGCCAGGCCTACATCTCTGGGATGTCACGATACACAACAGATTTTTACATCCCCTACCTGCTCGCCAGCCAATATTTTCAGCGGGTCGAGTTGAACCGGGTGTTTGAGGAATCACCGGGTGACAACCTGGAGGCATATCTGCATCTTCTGGAGAACAATATTGAATTGGTAAATCGCAGCATCAAGGGCACTGCTGACATGATGTCAGCCTATGCCCAGCTGGAGCTGCCCGGTTTCACTGAAGCCTTGCAGCAGAGTATGACTGAGCTGAAATTCGATAAGCTTGTCAGTTACACCAAACGACAGGCGGAACTCATGGAAATGGTGACCACCAGCTATCCTGAGTCCATAGATGCTATTGGACCCGAATTTGGGTTTCATTTCGAAAGAGGTGAGCACCTGCTCTTCGATGAAACTGATCGTTTTCTGCTCTACCGAATTGCCCCCTCTTTAAAGCAGGTGAAAACCCGCCTTGACGCAAAACCTGTTTTGATAATTCCACCGTTTGTGCTGGGTGCCAACATTTTAGGTTTTTTGCCCAATGAGCAGCGCAGCTATGCACACTGTTTTGCAAACCAGGGATTTCCCACCTATATCCGCATCCTGAAGGACATTGATACATCTCCTGCCCTGCAGACAATGACCGGAGAAGATGATGCCAGGGACACACGTCGATTTTGTCAGGCCATCTTGAAAGCGCACGGCAAACCTGTCACCTTAAACGGTTACTGTCAGGGTGGCTATAGCGCACTTTGCAATTTGCTTACTGGTGAACTTGATGGGTTGGTGGATGCTTTTATCACCTGTGTTTCACCCATGGATGGTACACGGAGCACAGGTCTGGCCCGTTTCCTGACGCGTTTGCCTCAGCGGTTCAACGAACTGGAATATGGTACAAAGATCTTATCCAATGGCAATAAAGTAGCTGACGGTAAGCTCATGGGCTGGGTGTACAAAATCAAGAGCATAGAAAGTGAGATCCCTGCTGCTGCTTTTTACCGTGATCTGATGATGTTCGCCCGCCAGAAAGATGGCGACTATAATGTCAGTAAAACAGCGGCTGCATTGAATTACTGGCTGCAGAAAGAGCGCTACGATCTGCCTCTGGATATCACCCGCATGAGTTTTGCTGCCTACAACATACCAATCACCGATGATGGTACTTTACCGGTCCGCCTGTTTGACAAAGTCTTGAATTTGAAACGACTGAAAGAAAAAGATATCAAATGGCTGATCTGTTACGGTACTCATGACGATCTCGTCGAAAAGGAAACCGCTCTGGCGCCCCTTGACCACGTTGACGCCGAGGTAACCCCTTTTCCCAAGGGACACGTGGCAATTGCCACCTCCTGGTCCGCTCCAGACTCAGCCTATGCCCTGCATACGAGATTTGGTGAAGAAAATTATCGCGGACCGGTCCTGTTTCATATGGATATGGAAGCAGCGATCAGCAGTGCTGCCCAAAAAGCACCCAAAGTGACCAAGCGGACATCGACCGCGTCTGCCGCTGCAAAAGCGAAGACGACGAGGAAAAAAACGGTTAAGAAATCGCCGGCTTCCCGTAAAGCAGTGGTAAAGAAAGCGTAGGCTAAAGGCCTGACACAGGCCCTGTGTGACCTGAAAATCGCAGGAATTAGTCGGCAGGCAATGCCAGCCCCAGAACACTCAGTCTCAGTAATAAGGCAGGATTATCCTGTTAGCTGTTTAAAATTCCACTCTGTAACCAGGTGGAAAGAACACAAGGATGTAGTCGATGAACAGACAATTTTTGGAATTCTGGGGAAGCTACTTCACTCAGGCTGCTGAAGGCCAAAAACAGCTTGAAGATATCTCTGCCTGGATGAATAAGGGGTTCAGCGGCACTGATGACCTGACCAAGCTTTTCCGACGCTGCTATGGTTTGGACGATCCGGGAGCCAGCTCTGAACTGGTTTCCCAGAAATGGCAGAAGGCCATCGCCGATTTTCAGCAGACCTTCTCTGAAACCGCCGAGGCCTGGGGGTGGGTCACCAAGGCTGAGCACCAGCAAGCCCTTGATAAATGTGCCGCACTGGAGGAGAAGACCCAGCAGCAGCAAATAACCATAAGCCAATTGCGTGAGCTGCTCAATCAGGAAGGTTTAGGACACACCGAACTGTTCCAGCACTTTAAAAATGTTTACGAGGACCAGAGCAAACAATTTCAAGACCTGATGAAGAGTATGAATGAGGCTGTTAAAGATAAGCCCTGATTCAGCGTAAATAGCTCAGCGGCAGCATGGGTCAGAAAAGAGACCATCATCTGCGCTGGAAGACGAGCTGACGAAAAACGACAAACGTTCAAAAAGAGAGGGAAAGATATGCTGGAAATCAAAGATTCTGTAGCCGTAATCACCGGTGCTGCAAGCGGTATCGGGTTTTCCCTGGCAAAACATTGGGTAGATAACGGTGGCAAGGTCGTTATCGGAGACGTTGCGGCTGACGCCCTTGAACAGGCAAAGAAAGAACTTGGAGCAGCAGTGACAACGCTGCAATGTGACGTCACTCAGGAAGCAGACTGTGCGGCACTGGCTGATACTGCCATCGAAACCTTTGGCCAGATCAACCTGGTGGCGCCTTTTGCCGGTATAATCATGGACGGCCTGATGGTATCACCGGATCGAGAGACAGGCAAGGTCACAGACAAGATGTCCCTCGGCCAGTTTCAAAAGGTCCTCGACATCAATCTTACCGGTGTTTTTTTAACGGTTCGAGAATGTAGTGAACGTATGATCAACGAAGGCTGTCGAGGGCTGATCTGCCTCATTTCCTCCACCGGTTCACTGGGTACCGCTGGTCAAATTAATTATGCCTCTACCAAGGCTGCCATGTCGGTGATGCCCAAGGTAATTACGGCCGAATTTTTCCGGCGGGGGTTAGCTGATCGTATCCGCTGCGTAGCCGTGGCACC
>CBDUGK010000115.1:0-11667 GCA_965366875.1 uncultured Desulfobulbaceae bacterium
GTTCTCCTGGATGCCAATGAGTTGTCATTATTTTCTACCCTCCTGGTGAAAGCCCTGTAATCTTTTTCTGGGAATCCCGCTGGTTCATGGTGAATCAGCTTGTATTAATGAGCCCTCGAGTATAAATCTCATCCCTTCATATGCTTCCTTTACTTCTTTTGAGTGAAAAATTGAACATAAATGCAACAGCAACTATCTATTTGAAACTTCCGATCTATCGAATAAGAGGAAAGAAAAAGGATAAAATATTCTGTCCTAAACAGATAGAACCTGTTTTCAGGACATCTGGAAACCATTTGTTTTTTGTATCGTTTTGAAACATGTTTTGATATTGTACAGCTCTTCAGGATCGTTAAAATAAGCAGTTTTGTAAAAAAAACCTCCATCTGTATCTATTTGATACAGTAAAGTTGCCTTTTTCTTGATACTGCAGGGTGAAGCCAGTGCCAGTGTCTCAGAATAAGGCTGTAATCGTCAACAAACTATTCTTTTTCATACGTGTACCCAACGAGGATAAATCGTTTAATTCCGGAAGGTAAGAATCATCTTTTCATCTTTGTTCCAGGCGCCGCCCTTCGAAAACCTGCAGTAGTGGCACGGTTTTGGCTATTACGAGTATCAGGGTCGTAACGTTTTGAATGGCGGCGTGCTGTCGAATTCCACTATTGTTCATTAAACGGAAGGGATTGCAGAAACTAACAGGAATCAGGACTGGAGGACTTCATTTGAGTTCAGCAGACGTAATTGTAATTGGTGGAGGAGTCACAGGTGCTGCGGTAGCCCTTGGTCTACTTAATGAGGGCGCGGAAAGAGTAATGATTTTTGACGAGCAGCTTCCATCGCAGCGTTTATCTCGTGGGAACTTCGGTTTGACATGGTTCATGTGCAAAGGTGGCAACAACCCTGCCTACGCAAAGTGGTGCCGAATGGCAACCCAAGCCTGGCCAGATTTTGCAGCAAGTCTTGAGCAGGAGACAGGATATGACATTGAACTGGAGTGGACAGGGGGAGCCATACATGCTTTTGGAGAAGAACAATTTCAAAAATATGCTGATTCTATTGAGGTTGTGAGAAAATCCTGCAAGGAGGCGGGTCTTGACTATCCTGTCAAAATGCTCAACCGGGAAGAATTTGGTGACCTGATTCCTGACATAAGTTTAGGGGATGACGTATCAGGAGCAATGTATACAGCTGATCAGGGACATGTTAATCCGCTTCTATTGTTAGCTGCACTTCGCAGTGCTTTTCAGAAAAAAGGGGGGATTTATCATAGTGCCCTCAGTGTATCTTCGATAACCCCTGATAAATACGGATCCATAACTCTGCAGTCCAGTCGCGGCTCATTTACCTGCGGTAAGCTGGTCATTGCTGCCGGGCACGGCTCAAGCAAACTTGTCGCGCCTCTTGGAGAAAAACTGAACATCTACCCGCAGCGCGGTCAGTTGATGGTCTCGGAACGGTATCGACGAGTTCTAAGAGTTCCTGTGCTTTGCACAAGGCAAACTCCGGATGGCACGTTTGTCATTGGACTGTCAACGGAAGATAAAGCGCTGAATAGTCAAGTCACTGTTGAGGCCATGAAGAACCAGGCCAGCAATGCTGTTCGCCTCTTTCCTCTTTTGAAAAAGATAAATTGGGTGCGTTCCTGGGGTGCCATCCGTGTAATGACCCCTGATGGTGCTCCGATCTACAGCACCTTGAAAAATTTTGAAAATATCACTGTTTTGGCCCTGCATAGTGCCGTATCCCTGGCACCTATGCATGTTAAGGCAATAGCCCCCTGGATTCTCGGAAAACATGAGGCTCCTCAAATATCACACTTTAGCAATTACCGGTTCAATGTTTAAACAAGAGAAGAATGAGATCAAAAAGACAGTTAACGTCCTATTGGATGGTGAACCCAGAGAACTGCAGTCCGGAATAAGTGTCGCTGCAGCACTTCTGGCAGAAGGTCAAATCATTTCACGAATCTCTCCATCTTCTCATAAGCCGTGCGCACCCCATTGTTTAATGGGCGTATGCTTTGAGTGCCAGATGGAAATCGATGGTGTCCAGCAACAGTCCTGTATTGTCCAGGTTAAAGAGGGGCTGGAAATCAACCGCAGGTTGACCGATTCCACGGGGGAGGGCACATGACCACAACCTATGATGCAATTGTAATTGGTGCCGGGCCTGCTGGTATTTCAGCCTCGTCATGCCTTGCTGAAATGGGGTTGCAAGTCCTCACGCTTGATGAACAGCAGCGTCTGGGTGGACAGATTTATCGCAATATCCAGCAAGCCTCACATAAAATACGTGATGATATGGGCGAGGATTATGTGCGCGGCTTAGGGCTTGCTCAACGATTTGAAAAGAGCGGAGCCGTTTATTGCCCGGGGGCTAGCGTTTGGAATATTGAGCCGGATGGTTATGTTTACTACTCAAAAGATGGCCAGTCCAAACAGATACGGGCACATTATATTATTATTGCAACTGGAGCAATGGAGCGTCCTGTTCCGTTCCCAGGCTGGAATCTGCCCGGGGTGATGGGTGCCGGGGCTGTGAACAATCTTGCCAAGGAAGCAGGACTCACACCTGATTGCGGTGTGGTAATGGCCGGCAGCGGTCCTCTTCTGCTTCTTGAAGCATGTTTGCTCATCCGGAAAGGTGTCAATATAAAGGCTATCCTAGAAACAACACCAAAGCTTTTGTCAGCTGAGGCCATGCTGAAGGCATTCCCCGCACTAAAGCGAATTGATTTTCTCAGGAAGGGCCTAAAAATGGTGGGCGATATTAAGAAATCAGGTGTCCCCCATTATAAGGGGATCAAAAAATTGCGTGTATTCGGCGATGATAAAGTTGAGGAGGTTGAGGCATATAATGGATCGCAGCGTCTTCATTTTACTGCGGACATGCTTCTTACCCATTTCGGCGTCATTCCCAATACGCATATCTACAGGCTGCTTGGCTGCCATATTGACTGGAACCATGAGCAGCGATACTGGTATCCACAAACCGATGAATGGGGCCGGACAAATTTTACTAATATCTTTGCAGCCGGTGATGGAGCTGGAGTGAAAGGGGCGCTGGCCGCAGAATATAAAGGAGAGCTTACCGCTCTGGAGGTTGCCCATTGTCTTGGTATCATACCTGCTTATGAGCGCGACCAGCTTGCTGGTCCCATCAAGAAAGAACTCCACTTTGACAACCATCCCAGACCATTTGTCGATGCCGTTTTTTCTCCCGTTTTCAACAAAGAGTCCTTTGACGATGAAACGATACTGTGCAGGTGCGAAAACATAAACATTGGAGATGTGCGCAAAGCTGTTGGTGAAGGCGTTCGGGAAGTGAATGAATTAAAAATAGTTACCCGTTCTGGAATGGGAGCATGCCAGGGCCGTATGTGCGGCCCGGCAATGGCAGAGATCATCGGAGCTGAACTTGCACTTTCTCCAAAGCAGGTCGGGGTGTTGAAAATCAGACCGCCTCTGAAACCTATACCCTTAGAGGAAGTGGCTGAAATGGAGCTTGAAGGGGCAGGAGCCGGACCGGCAGATTTATTTAAAAACCAGAGTAAGTAGGAATTTCTCAGGAGCAATAAAATGAGCAACATCGAACGGCAGGAAACAAGTGTACGGATGAGTAAAATCGTCACCTACGGCAATGTTATCTATCTGTGCGGGCAGGTGGCTGATAATACAAAAGAAACGATTGGACCGCAGACGGAGAACATGCTTGCCAAGGTAGACGCCCTGCTGGCGCAGGCGGGCAGTGACCGGGAGCATATGCTTTCTGCCACTCTCTATATAAGAGATATGAAGGATTTTGTTGAAATGAATGGGGTTTGGGACAAATGGGTTCCGGAGGGGTGTGCTCCGGCCCGTGCCTGTGTTGAGGCCCGTATGGCAAGACCTGAGCTTCTTGTTGAAATCTCTGTGATTGCAGCGAAAAAGTAGGCCTTTTTCATACCTGACCGACAAAGTGCAGAGCCTCGAGAAGTCTTTAACTCTCAGGCAAGGAGCAGATAATGGAACGGTTTTTTAAGTATACGCTGATGATCCTGATCAGTGCGGTAGCGGTTATGGAATTTTACCAGGTAATCATGCGCTATATATTTGAACTTCCGGTGATGGGGCTGGAGGAATTGCTCGTTTATCCAACACTGTGGCTCTATGTACTGGGCAGCGTCAATGCGTCCCGTGAAGATACCCAGATCAAGGCTAATGTGCTCGACGTCTTCTTAAAAACAGAAAAGGCAAAAATGATTGTTCGGGTTATTGCCGACCTGCTTTCAGTGATCGTGGCAAGTTGGCTCACCTATTGGGCCTGGGATTATTTCAGATATGCACGCCGGGTCTGGAAAGAAAGTCCGACACTGTATATCCCCACGTTCTATGCCGAGTGTACCTTGTTTCTCGGTCTTGTACTGATGACACTCTACGCTGCCTGGTACCTGATTAGAAACACTCGAAGACTTTTCAGTCTGTCCCGAACCGAGCAAGGAGCATGATATGGAAATTGTAACAATCTCACTCATTGCCATGGCGGTCCTCGTTGTGCTCCTCAGCTTAGGCGTACCGTTGCCTTACTGTTTTGGCGGTGCCCTGATGACGATGACCGTGTTGGGCGGAGCGACGATGAAAGGCACCATGGTCTGGGGCTTTACCCAGCTTGCCAACCCTGTTCTGCTCTGTATCCCTCTGTTTGTATTTGCGGGAACCATCATGAGTGAAAGCGGAATTGCTGCAAGTCTGTTGCGTTTTGTTAATATCTTTGTCGGCAGGATACGGGGCGGACTCGGTGTTGTCGCCACGGTGAGCTGTGCTATCATCGGGGCGATTTCGGGCAGTGGCCTGACCGGTGTTGCTGCGACAGGACCTTTGCTGATACCGGAAATGGCCGAGAAGGGGTATCCGAGGGGATATGCCACCGCCCTGGTAGCAAACTCATCAATTCTTGGACTCCTTATTCCGCCAAGCGTCACCATGATCATCTATGGCTGGGTTACGGATACTTCAATCCTGGCCTGTTTCCTGGCAACACTCGGACCCGGGCTGCTGATAACCGTTCTTTTCTCTGTCGTGAATCTGGTTATGGCACGAAAGTTCCCGCTTGTCCTTGATCCGCCCAAAGCCCTTCCTGAAACAGTCAGGGAGGGCGTCAGCTTAACAACACGGGCAATTCCGGCATTGATTATGCCGCTCATTATTCTCGGCGGCATTTATGGCGGGATAATGACCCCGACCGAGGCGGCAGCTGTTGCCGTCATCTACGCTATGCCCGTGGGGTTCCTCATTTACAAGGGACTCACATTTTCCACCTTCGTTACCGCGGCGAAAAATTCTGCTACCGCCGTCGGGGCGATCATGATCATGATCGTTTTCAGCCTGATGTTAAGTCAGATCTTTGTCATGGAAGATGTACCTCAGGCACTGGTTGAGGGCATATTCACCATAACCACAAACAAGGTTCTGCTGCTGATATTGATAAATTTCCTGCTCTTTTTTGTCGGAATGATTGTCAACGATGTCACCGCAATTATTCTCATCGCACCGCTGCTCCTGCCGCTCATGGAGGCGATCGGCGTCAGTCCTGTTCAGTTTGCAGCGATCATGGGAGTAAACACCGCAATGGGTGGAGTTACCCCTCCATATGCAAGTATTCTTTACCTGGGAATGCGGATCGGTAAGGTCGAATTTTCTGAAGTTATAAAACCTGCAATGATTCTGATTATCTGCGGGTACGTTCCGGTGGTCTTTTTAACGTCTCTCTGGCCGAGTTTGTCGTTATTTTTCCCCGGTTTATTTGGTTACTAATCTTATTCAAAGAAAAGGAGTTGTGAGATGAAAAAAAAATGCAGCCTCAGTTTTCTGGTACTGATCGTCTGTGCCATTTTCTTGTCCGGGATCGTTCAGGCTAAAACTCTGAAAATTTCCCATGTAAGACCCCAGGATACAGCAATCGACAAGGATCTTCGCTGGTTCTCCGAGACACTCGAATCTTTGAGCGGCGGCAAGATGAAGACGAAAATCTATCCGGCAAGTTCCCTCGGAGATTACACTGTCGTTCAGGAGCGAGTTGGCCTTGGTGCAGTTGATATGGCATGTCAGCCGCCTGCATCCGCAGCTGACAAACGATTTCAGGTCGTTTACTTTCCTTATATGGTAAAAGATTGGCAGCAGGCGCGAAAAAATTACTCGCCCGGCGCTCCGCTTCGCAAGGTTGTCGGTGAATTATACGCCGAACAGGGAATTCAGCTGCTTGCAGCCTGGCCGGTATATTTTGGTGGAATTGCCCTCAATCGCGAGCCTGTATCACCCGGCGATCCAGAGGTCGCCAAGGGCATAAAATTGCGTGTCCCTCCGATGAAAACCTTTCAGTTGATGGCAGACAATACCGGTTATCTGGGAACACCTATCCCCTTCTCCGATGCCTTTACCGCTGTCCAGACCGGTGTCGTGGACGGTGTAATAGGATCCGGTGCTGAAGGGTATTATTCATCATTTCGAGATGTTACCAAATATTATATTCCCGCGAATACTCATTTTGAAGTCTGGTATCTCATTATTAACAAGGAATACTATGACGGGTTGTCTGCCGAAGAGAAAACACAGCTGCAGAGTGCCGCAGACCAGTTTGAAGAGAGGCGCTGGGAATCTGCTGAGGCAGACCAGGCAGCAAACGAAAAGCAGCTAGCTGATTATGGAGCAAGCATTGTTCCCTTGACGGAAGCTGAGATTGCAGCAATTGCAGACAAAATTCACAAGACCGTCTGGCCGGAAGTTTTAAAGGATGTCGGTGAGGACTGGGGTAACAGTGTTCTCAAATCAATAGCAGAGTAACCAATATCTTATCAGGCCCCCGGCGATGAATAGTGCCGGGGGCCTTGTCAGGACTCTCGGGAGGAAAACAATATGAGCAAAATTCTAACCATTATGTGGATATGTCTGGCCCTTATTGGTTTCCAGGCCATTGAGAGTGCGGCTGAGCAAAAGGCATGGAAAATAGGCCATGTTCGCCCTGAAGGTTCTGCAATAGATACAGACATAAAGAAGTTTTCCGAGGCTGTCAGTCAAGGTACTGGTGGAGCGATTACGTTTGAGATCTATCCTGCTAATAAACTGGGTGATTATTCCGTGGTGCAGGAGCGGGTCTCTTTTGGCGAAGTAGAAATGTACGTCGGGCCTTTCGGAACAGCTGTAGACAAACGGTTGATGCTTGCCTTCGCCCCATTTCTTGTCGAAAACTGGAATGAGGCTCGTATGCTTTATGCGCCGGGAAGCCCGCTGATGCAGCATATGGAGCGTTTTCTGGCTGCTCAGAACATAAAGCTTGTGGGTGGCTGGCCGGTATATTTTGGAGGGATCGCCTTAACTGAAAAACCAGCCTCTCCCGGCAATCCTGATGTGAATAAAAACATGATTATCAGGGTTCCGCCGATCAGAAGTTTTGAGATGACCGCAAGAACCCTTGGTTATACACCGTATCCCATCACCTGGATGTATGCCAAAATGGGTTTGAAGACCGGTATGGTCAAGGGAATGATCGGCGGCGGTGCTGAGGGGTATAGAGGTTTAAGCGGCCTGATCCGTTATTATGTTCCAGTGAAAGACCACTTTGAATACTGGTTTGTCTATATGAACCTTGACTCCTGGGGCCGACTTGATGAAAAACAGCAGCAGGTTATAATCGATGCAGCACGGGAGATGGAGACCGGCAGGTACGACATTGCTGAAAATGAAGAGCAGGCAAATATCGCTGCTTTAAAGGACGCCGGGATAGAGGTTTTCACCATAACTACTGATGAATATCGCAGGATGCGTGATAAAATAAGAGAAAACGTCTGGCCGCTGCTGCGCGAAGATATCGGTCAACCGTTTGACGACGTGCTCCAGTTTACTCAGAAATAAGAACATTTCTTCGGCAGTTCGAAGAAGAACTTCAGGAAGGAATATCAATGATCTCGTATTCTTTTACTTTCCTGTAAAGGGTCGCTCTTGATATTCCTAAAAGCTTTGCTGATTTAGCCATATTTCCCCGGTTTCTCTCCAGCGTCTCGCTGATCAACTTATGCTCCATGTCCCGGAGGGACCCGGAATTTCTCTCTTTTGAAAGGCTTGGGCGCTCCTGCAGACCGAGATGATTTGGTTTGATGTTCCCCCTGCCGCAAAGATGGAGAGCACGCTGGATTGCATTTTCAAGTTCACGTACATTTCCCGGCCAATCGTAACCTACCAGCACATCAAGGGCCGCTCCGCTCAGTTTGGTGCCACTGCCGTATCGATTGATAAAATAGACAGCCAGAGCTTCGATATCCTCTTTGCCTCTCTGGCGCAGGGAAGGAATTTTGATCTGGATAATATTGAGGCGATAATATAAATCTTTTCTGAACCGCTTTATCTCTATCATTTTCATCAGATTTACATGCGTTGCCGCAATAATCCTGGTATTCGTCTGTATAATTTTTCGGGCACCGATTCTCTGCACTTCACCTGTTTGAAGTACCCTGAGCAGTTTGACCTGCATTTCATGAGGCATGTCCCCGATTTCATCGAGCAGAATGGTGCCATTGTCGGCCAGTTCGAACTTGCCGGGTCTTCCGGTTTTCGATGCGCCGGTAAATGCCCCGTCGACATAACCGAACAGCTCACTCTCCAGCAGTTCTCCGGGAATTGCCCCGCAGTTTATCGGGACAAATGCCTGCCCGCAGCGTCCACTGCCATTGTGGATCGCCTGGGCAAACAACTCTTTTCCCGTTCCGGTTTCACCCGTCAACAGGACAGTGGAGGATGACTGGGCGGCACGTTTTGCAAGTTTTACCGCCTCAATGAAGACGTCCGAGTCACCGATCATATGGCTGAAGGTAAAGAACGGCTTTGTCCCGGATATCCTGTCGGCTATTTTCTTGATATTGTTAAATTCTTCAAAAACCATAACCGCACCCAGGAGCTGCTCTTCTGAGGAGACAACCGGTTGGGTGGTGTAATAAAAATGTATGTTGTCCTGCAGCGTCGCCTCTCTGGCTCTCCAGGCTCCAGGATTTTGGTAAATATCCTGTAAATCGAGATCGAGCCCATTGAGCACCGATACCGGCTTGCCGTCCAGATTACTATTCCTGAGAATATCTTTTCCTTTACGGTTGATTTTCCAGATACGCATTTCCTTGTCGAGTGTCATCAGGCCGGTGCCGGCCGCCTCAATCACATTGTCCAGAAAACTGATATAGAGAGACATATCGTTATTTCTTCGCAGCAAACGCATGTGTTTTTCTATTGAACGGGCAATCATCGTTATCATTATCAGAGTATGGGGGTGTATCCTGTCACTGGCACCGGAGACAACCAGTATTCCATCCAGCACTCCCCTGTGGCCGAAAATCGGTGCGGCTGAACTGGTAAAGCCGTGAGCTCTTTTGCAATAGTGATCCTTGTCGTTTAACTGAATGGAAACCTGAAGCTCCCGGCAGAGGCTAATTGCTGTTGTTCCGACATCCTTCTCCGTCCATCGATAGCCTGGTGCACAATTTCTTTCTGCATAGGTGATCTTGATTGCTTCACTACCATCAAGATGCAGGATGTAGCCGTCACAATCTGCAAAAGCGACCATGAAATCGTCTGGTGAGAGCAAGTCATAGATTTCTTCAATATGCGCTACGATTACCTTGATCAGTTCTTTCGAGTGTGTTTTTCTCTCTTCGAGTTCGATAGGTGAAAGTTTTTTCTGGGATGTATTTCTTTCTTCCCGCGAAATTTCGAATGATCTGGAGCGCTGATGCGAGCGCTGTATCTGCTCATGCATTTGGCTGCTCGTCGGTATGAGTCCCCTGGCGATCTGAGCTCTCATGGCACCATATCCCTGGCAAGTGTTATCTTTACATACATGTTTTAAAATAATACACAAGCACCTTAGCAAAGATATCCCGCAGAAACAATCTGTTTGTCAGCAAACCTCAGTGTATCACTTTGAAACATAAACAACATCCTTGGTACCCGCCTTTTTAGAAGAATTTTTATGTTGTTTAATTTCAATATATTATGAGTAGTTAGTTCTGGCACATGGTTTGCGTTACAGTGGGAAGAGCTTAAAAAAAAGTGTAAAAATTGATGAGCGGAATAGTCAATTTGATAATCAGAGGAGGAGAAGAATGAAGGTTGGAATTTTGAAGGAGATTAAAGTACAGGAAAAGCGCGTATGCATGGTTCCTTCAGGCGTTGCAACGATGACTGCATACGGACATGACGTGATGGTTGAAAAAGAGGCGGGAACCGCTGCCGGTTTTCCTGATGTGGAGTATGTTACCGCTGGTGCGACCATTGCGGGTACAGCCGCAGAAATTTATGCAGCATGCGATATGGTGATGCACGTTAAAGAACCTCAGCCTTCGGAGTATGATTGTATCCGTGAAGGTCAGATTGTTTTTACTTATCTGCACCTGGCTGCCGATGAGCGGCAGACCAAAGCGCTTATCAAGGCAAAATCAGTCAATATTGCCTATGAGACGATCGAGAAGGCAGACGGCACTCTGCCTCTTCTCGTACCAATGAGTGAGGTTGCAGGCCGTATGGCCGCGCAGGAGGGTGCAAAATATCTTGAAATGCCTCAAGGCGGGCTTGGTGTACTACTTGGCGGTGTCAAGGGTGTGGCTCCTGCCGTTGTTGTTATTATCGGCGGCGGGGTTGTTGGGATAAATGCTGCAAAGATGGCGGCCGGGCTCGGAGCTCAGGTGTATATTCTTGATACAAATCTTGAAAGGCTTGCGTACCTCGATGATGTTATGCCTGCCAATGTATTTCCTCTTATGTCCAATCCTGTAATTCTCAAGGAGTATGTTACTAAAGCGGATCTTGTCATCGGCGCGGTATTGATCCCTGGCGCTAAAGCACCCAGACTGATTTCAAGAGATATGCTCAAGGATATGAAGGACGGTGCTGTAATTGTCGATGTGGCTATCGATCAGGGTGGCTGTATTGAAACTTCAAGGCCAACCACGCATGCTGAGCCGACATTTGTTGTTGAGGGTGTCGTACACTATTGTGTCGCGAATATGCCGGGCGCTGTAGCCCGCACCTCTACTGCAGCCTTAACCAATGTGACGCTTCCATATGCTTTGGAGATTGCAAACAAAGGCTGGAAAAACGCGATGCAGGACAACCGCGAGATCAAACGTGGAGCTAATGTAATAGATGGGAAAATAACCTATAAGGCTGTTGCAGAAGCTTTTAATCTCGATTACACGAGGATAGATGATCTGCTGTGATAGGTGGTGATAACCTGCAATAAAATCTATTATGATGTTGATGTGCCGGCAGTCCTGAGAAGAATGTATCCGGACAGGGCGCTGGTGATGGAGCCGACAATAGTGCATTACTCCTGTTAAACGAAAGTTTTGCCGACCTCTCTCTCGTCGAACAAAAAAACTGCGACCCCTGGCAGCGGGTCTTCGTTGTGTTGAATACGGTATGAGAATGATTATCATATAACTATTAGTACATGTTTTGGCTCGCACGGACTAAAAGCCTGATAAAGCATGTACTTCACTGCACAACAACGCTCAGCGTTCCTCACGGGAGGTCATTATGGGATCGATTAATGAAAAAGATAATACCAGTTTGGACGATGATGGATTTATAGTTGATCGTACCAAATGGGATGAACACATTGCTCAGAAGCTTGCGAAACTGGAGGGCA
>CBDUGK010000116.1:0-11618 GCA_965366875.1 uncultured Desulfobulbaceae bacterium
TTCCTCATCAACATCAACGGTCAGGCGCTCATACGGCTCTTCGAGCTTACCGTTATTCTCCCGGAATATGACTCGCGGCCTGGTAGCCTGCAGCTCGTAGCCCTCCCGCCTCATCTTTTCAATGAGTATTGACAGGTGCAGCTCGCCCCTTCCGGACACTTTAAAGCCGACGGCATCCGCCAGCGGCTCGACATGAAGCGCCACATCCACCAGGGTCTCCCGCTGCAGGCGATCATTGAGATGGCGGGAAGTTACATACTTGCCTTCTTTGCCGGCAAACGGCGAGTCATTGGGCAGAAAATCCATCGATATTGTCGGCGGGTCAATATCGATCAACGGTAATGGCCGGGGATTTTCCAGGTCGGTAAAGGTAACCCCGACCGTGACATCATCCATGCCGGCAATGGCCACGATCTCGCCAAGAGAGGCTGATTCCACAGCGACTTTCTGATCCCGTTCAAAACGGAAAATCTTGGAGATACGCACCGGTTTGACCGAACCGTCCCGCCGTGCCACGGCAATCGGCTGATTGATCGCCATACTGCCATTAACCACTTTCCCAATACCGAGCCGGCCGAGATAGGGTGAGTAGTCAATCGTCCCTACCTGCATCTGCAGCGCTTCATCAGCTGACCCTTTTGGTGCCGGTATATGATCAACAATCATTTTCGAAACGATAGCCATTGATCCCCCGTTTTCAACACTGTCACCGGGGTCGGCAAGGGCATAACCTTCTTTGGCAGAGGTGTAGACAACCGGGAAAT
This sequence comes from uncultured Desulfobulbaceae bacterium, assembly GCA_965366875.1. GTDB lineage: Bacteria > Desulfobacterota > Desulfobulbia > Desulfobulbales > Desulfocapsaceae > MADRE3. The sequence goes on from CBDUGK010000116.1 coordinate 765, forward strand.
CGAGAATATGATCCGGGGCATTGAGCTTGACGAAAAGATCGAAGACCTGGTCCACCACCCAGTCACAGCGTGCTGCAGGCTTGTCAATCTTGTTGATCACGACGATGACCGGCAGCTGATTTTCCAGCGCCTTCTTCAGCACGAAATAGGTCTGCGGCATAGGCCCTTCCTGGGCATCCACCAGCAGCAGGGCGCCATCGGCCATGCGCAGGACACGCTCGACCTGGCCGCCAAAATCTGCATGGCCTGGTGTATCAATGATGTTGATCCAGTAATCCTTATATCGGTATGAACCATTTTTTGCGGTGATTGTTATTCCACGCTCACGCTCAAGGTCCATTGAGTCCATCAGCCGTTCAGCCACTTCCTGATTATCCCGGAACATTCCGGAATGTCTGAAAAGTTGATCAACCAGGGTGGTTTTGCCATGATCAACGTGCGCAATGATCGCAACGTTTCGAATCAGATTCTGTTCCATTCATTTTTCCTGCCGGGGCCCTGCCCCATGCTTTTGTAGTCTGCATGCTGATGTCGGTATGACACCGGGCTTCATTTCTGAATGCCCGGCTGCGGGGCAGAAAGCATACAGCAATCGTTGAAAAGTTGCAAAGAAATAGTTATTTAAACCAGTCATGAGGCCATTATATGTAAACAATTGGATCACACCTCATGCAAAAGAGAAATGTGTCTCAATCAAGTCTGACAATCTACCATTATTTTCTTTCCAATATCTGAAAGCTGATCTTGCAACAATAACGTGGAGTTCCCGTTAAGTCGATTTTCTCCTATTCCACCACTCCTGTTCAAAAAGAGCGGGTTCCTTGGAAAAACGTGCTGTCCGATCGCTCGGCCCAGATGCATCGCAACCTGCTTGACAATTGATTGCAGGTAGTCGGCCAGAAACAGACGAACCTCGAATCTTTCTCGTCGAAAAAGGGATCCATGAAGGTAGCCCCTTATCGGTAAGAGGTATTCAGAAGCGGGCCGAGTATTGCTCTGATAAGAGCGGTGTGCATGTATCCTGCCATCAACTCCGTCATACAATGGCCACAGATATACTCAACGCTGGTGCCGACAGTATGGCGATCCAATACCTGTTGGGCCATAGCCGGATCAAAACGGCACTGAGGTATGCCAGGCTGTCGAATAAGAGGGCTCGTATTGACTATTCTTGAAAATTAGAAAGGAGAAATAAGAGGGAAATATAACTAACTAAAACAAAAAGAAAAAACAGGGTTGTTACCTATACAAACTGTGAAGTTACCGTTTTCAGAAAGTCCAGATAGCTCCTATTCGTTTTGAGGAAAAATTACGCAAAATTATAACTTCAATTGTGAAGATATCTATGTTTAAGTCTGAGTTTCAATCAAGCTAAAACACATTTATGTCAAACTTGTTATTGGAGGCAGCAGTATGGCGTTATTTCTCGTTCAGCACGGGATAAGTGCACCCAAGGATATAGACCCAGAAAAGGGGCTTTCAGATTTTGGTAGAGAGGAGGCAAACCGTATTGCTCAGGTTGCCAAAGGGTACAAAATTCCCGTTCAAAAGATTGTGCACTCAGGCAAGAAGCGGGCTGAACAGACAGCCAGTATATTTCATGAGACTTTAGCCCTGGAAATTCCCATGCAAAAAATTTCCGGTATCCAGCCCATGGATGATGCTCGAATCTTTGCTGCCACTATTGAGCTTGAGGGAAACTTGATGGTGGTTGGCCATATGCCCTTTATGGAGCGGCTCGTATCATTTCTCATCACAGGGTCAGAAAATTGTCGAGTGGTGAAGTTTCAAAATTCTGGAATTGTCTGCCTGGATATGGAGCGTGGGGAGGATAATGAAGCGGACTGGTTTATCAAGTGGACTCTAAATCCTACTATTTCCTAAACCATATATCAGGTGGCAGATTTTAGTCCGGGTATTGGGATTACAGCAGAGATGAATCATGCCACCATATACCTATCTGTGTATCGTTCGAATAAGTTCTTCCTGATTATGTAAACTTTTTTAGAAGTATATGCAGATCCAGCATGTTCCCCTTCAGAGCTTGCATTGATTGTCAACGGTTTGATTGTTATTTTTATGCTAACGGGATTCTGACAGATTAGTTGATATCCAAACCCTTGAATTTCTGACAATCAAGAGGTGCAGCATGATCCGCAAAACAATCCTTGCGCTCGTTCTGTGTATGATTGCACTCCCGCTGACCCCGGCGGAGGGCTTGAGTTGGAGAGGCAATTACCACTATCAGAAATACCGTCATCATAGTCGATATTACTACCATGATGACGCTTGGGTCTGGGGTATTGCAGGTTTTATGGTAGGCAGCGCGCTGACCGCGATCGTTACCCGACCAGTGGTTTATGGGCCTCCCCACCCCGCGGTGGTCTATGCGCCTCGCAGACCCTCAGTGGTTTATGTCGAACCGTCTCCGTCCAGGATAGCCTATCAGTCACCGGTTGGCCAGGCACGCATTTACACCTATCCGCCAGAAGTACCTCCGGGGATGTGCCGCTGGGAGCGCCCCATGCTGGATGAATACGGCAGATCTGTTCTGAATCGCGACGGAATGCCAGCCAAAGTGTACACGCTTGGTTCCTGTGAGTATCCGCCCCCTTATTGACAGGTTCCAGCTATTTCCGCAACCGGTTCTCTGCTCTGTATTTTAGAGAGAAAGGGTCAATTGGTGACCACGACCATCTTCTTAACGTATTTTTAGTGCTGCGTCGCCTGCACATCGTTAGAGCAATTGAGGGCCGTCAAGTTAAGAGCCCCTTTCTCTCAGCATCGCTGGTCTGATGCCCTGGTCTTGTAATGGCTTCAAGCCAAGATTTTTTCTTTTGGTGACTTTTCCAACGAGTCTTCCACCGAAAAGCAGAATTAAGATGTTATCCAAAAAGGATACCCTACAAAGGACCAGGATCAATTTATCCTTATTCTTGTGCAGGTAACCCTCATCGATCAGAGGGTGCTGTTCGCCTTATTCCTAGACTTCTAATTGCCCCAGGATGCTCTCCTACCTGGGCTTTCCATACAGATGATCACCAATGTTGCGCATGATCTCCAATTCCTCTGCACTCAAAGGGCCTTTTTCAATTTCCTGAAGATTCTCTTCCAACATAGCCATGTTTCTCACTCCCATCATACATGCATTGACCATTGAGTGCGTCAGTACAAAGCGATAGCAGTCACCTGCTGTCGGCACCTGCACACCGTCAGGGAGCTTTTTCTCTTTTAACAATTTACCCCAGCATGTAGCTGTAAAAGATACGATTCCCGGACTTGTCTTCATGGGAAGGTGGGCAAAAATATCCTCCTCGGCACCACGGTGGACCGCATTGTAGCGGATATGAAAATAGTCAATGACGCCTTCCTTTGCCAAAGGGACTACAATATTACGGTTATGCGTTGTCATGCCAATCGCCCTAATAACTCCCTTACGTTTTAAATCCTGCGCCCAATCAATCAGGCGTTGCGGCGGACGCCTGGAGAAATAACCAAGGATAAGAGTATCGATATAATCGGTACGCAACTGGCGTAGTGCAGAGTCAACCGCACGATTACCCCAGAAAACAGAGTGCGAGTAACTGATGAGGCCTAGTACAACTTTATCCCGTTTGCCATTATTAGCCAGCACACGCATGAATGTTTTAAATTCTGAGGATCTTCCACGAATAAAGGTGCCCCAGTTGAAGTAGTTGCAACCCCAATCCAACGCTGCCTCAAAAACTGCACAGTCAGCCCCGTAACTGGATGATATTCCAACCTTGCCGACAGTAATGCCAGTCTGACCCAGTAACCTTTGTTCCATGACCCCCCACCTCTAAGAGCATAATATTACCTGATAGATTTCCAGAGCAACTCCCGCAAGGATGATAGCATGGTGGGCTATAATAAGGAATAGCAGTACACTCAGATTCCCATAAAACAAGGAGGTGCATCATGAAAGTTTGGCAAGCAGTTGATTTCCATCTACGGTATCACCAGGCAAACTCCAAAAAAAAATACCGTAAAAACCTGCAAGTACGTTCTAACAAAATTCTCGTCCCAGTTCGGAAAGCGTGATTTAGCCAGTGTTTCTACCGAAGAAGCAATGGATTTTCTTCTGCGTCTGACCAGGGATAACAAGCAGGCGACCAGGAGAAACCGCTACTCGGTACTCTCCTCTTTCTACAACTTCAGTATCAACAGCTCATTGCCCGCCCTTGCCAATCCCTGCAACGCCTCAATGATGATGAAGATTTTCAAGCGACCCCAAACCATTCAATGGAGGATTGTTGACAAGCAGACTATTGATATAATCGTTTTCCGGACGACGGACCGACGAAACAGGCTGATACTCGAACTTATGGCAAGGGGTGGAATGCGTATCGGAGAAGTTTCAAGAATTACGCCGGGCGATATTCAGGAAGGTTTCTTGACCATCCAGAACCCGAAACGTGGCAGGCCGGAAGAGCGGATTTATGTTCCACGAAAAATCCTGGCAAGCTTACGTGAGTATGCAAAAGAAAATAATATCAACAAGATGGCAGCATTTCCCCAATCTCATACGTGGCCGCATGGTCGATGGTGAGAAAAGCCGGACAACTGGTCGATATTGAGCTAAAACCTCACGATCTAAGACGACACGCAGCAACGTATGCCTCAGGTCTGGTATACCCATAGAAATTGTCAGCACGGTCATTTTACGCCATGCAGACCTCTCAACAACTCAACGGTATCTTGGGAAGGTCAATGATACAGAAGCTATCAGGTGGATCGAAACGCTTTACGGATAGTATTATCTCAAAGGGCGGGGAACACACCTCGCCCTTACAGGAAACAGGAAACATGTGAAGCCGAGGTACAGGCAAGGTAATCAGAGCTTCGTGGTGGCAATTTTAACGTTTAAACATCTACGGCTTGACCGTAGCATGTTTCTTGTTTGAATTATTATCAGATTGTTTTTTTTCTGATCAGGTAGATGCCGTCACAGAGGGTGAGGAAGAGTTTCTCCACCCTGTTGTCAGCGTTTACCTCTTCGTTAAAGAGGGCTATGGCTTTACTGTCCTTATCTTTGGGTTCAAAGATCCTGCCGTACCACAGGGCATTGTCAACAACAATGAGGCCGCCTTTCCGCAGAATCCTCATTGATTCGTGATAGTAAGCCAGGTAGTTGGCTTTATCAGCATCAATGAAGACAAGATCGGTTGCTTCGGGCGGCAGGGATTTGAGAATATGAATGGCTTCCCCCCGCTGCAGATTGATCTTGTAGCCTTGCGGGCTCCTGTCAAAAAAGCCTTGAGCGATGTCGGCATTGGCGGAATTATGTTCAATTGTCAGCACCGTGCCGTCTGGCGGAATTGATTCGGCCATAGCCAGGGCCGAGTAACCGGTGAATGTGCCGATATCGATCACATTCCTGAATCCCGACAGGACGATAATCAACTGCAGAAAACGTCCTTCAACCCGGCCGGTAAGCATGCTGGGATACTCGGTTTTCTTGAGAGTGTAGTTCTCAATCTCTTCAAGAAGCGGAGACATGGGTGAGGTGTGGTCTGCGGCATATTGTTGGGCTTCCCCCGCCACAATGTCCATAAAGGAATGGATGGCCTTACCGGTTTCTTGCTGTCCGTCTGCGTATTCAGAACTATTTTTTCCCATTATTCTCCCTCCGTTGCCGGCGGTGTTCAGCCGCCAACAAGTTATTCTCCGGTTTCCTTATTTCTCTGGAACAGAGAAATTGCAGACAACGGAAAATCAGCCAGTTATCCTGTTTTCTTCTCTATACCATGACTACTTTACTGGATATCAAGTTAACAGAATAACACACATTAGTTGCTTTCTATGATTTTATACAGAAAGAATACTAGGCAACGTGGAAGGTATAGCAAGGCATTATCGAGCAGTTACAGATTCGTGCTTGGCACTGGCAGGGACAAGCTGCCTTCAGCCTGACGCGGTGAATATAGTTCCTGTGAGTTTAAAATCTTCGTATTTGCTGTCTAATATGTCGATGAAATCATCATAAAGAATTTCCAGAGTTCTCTCCGGTGATCTATCATGAATTTCGTTTAGGTACCTACTTACATCATGGACTACTTCACCGGTCTCCAGGTCAACGCAGCTCTTGATGCGATCATAGCGAAAGGTCCGAGATAAATCCCGCATCTCAATGAGCTAAAATCATCCCGCCAGACAACCGATCATCAAACTGCCTTACCCCGACAGATCGACTGGTTTCTTTCCCTTCTCCATCAACATCATCAATTTGAAGATGAGCTGAGGCTTTTTTAGGATCTTCCCCATCGTAAAAAATACCCTCCCAGGCATCTTCATCAATTATGTTGTTATCAGCCCAGTTTCTCAGCTATTGCTCTGGCATACCTGACAAGATCATCTCTCTTGTCCACGCCACCCAATTCATTCAATTCACAGCCGCGAAGAAGATATGTCTCATCAAAAAAGTTCAGTGCCTTGAAAAAAGAATTATACCGTTCAAACACGTCGCCATAGAGATGTTTGCCCGCTCCCTGGGTCTGGATAAACACCAGCTTTTTTCCCTTTGGCAGCCGATGTTTGCTCTCTGCTGTCATAAACCCCGGCGTGAGATACGAATAGGTTCTGTCAATGAATGTTTTGAGTTGGGCAGAGATATCACCCCAGTACACAGGGGTAGCCAGTATGATTACGTTTGCGCATTTCACTGCTTCGAGAACAGGAGCAAGATCATCATCCACAGTACAGCAACTGCTTTTTCCCTTACATGCTCCACATGCCTGGCAGCCCTTTATATTTAGGTTATTCAGACAATATTCATGTATCCGATTCCCCTTATCAGCAAGTATGGCGGTAATGATCCTTGCCAATTGGGCAGAATTTCCCTTTGTTCTCGGGCTGCCTAAAAGCGCTACGACTTCCATCCTCTTTGTCTCCAGTTTTCAGTATAGGTGTTCTGATATCGAATCTATACCATCCAGTCCGAAAATTCCTGCCAAAAAACCAGATAAGATTGTGGGAAAGAATAGATAGATACTTTAGGATCAAATTAAAACAGTCTCATCCTGGAACGCGCCCCTGCCCGGACAATGAACCGGCAGTTTCGGCGGAGGGTCGTATGCCGGAAGGGATACATCACTCTTGGGTCGGGAGGTGAGGTCCTTGTACCCACTGGTTGCGGACGCCATACTGGTTGTTCAATTCGCATGTATTGTCTCTGTTTTGGGAGGGCAGGGCTGTGTGGTTGTCGGCTACTGGGTCGGCAGGGTGTATACGATGACGCACCTCAATGGGCATTCATTGTTGGGTACTCTGTCTTTGGAGCCCTGGTTCTCGCTACCTGGATCTGGATCAGGTCGGAAAAAGACAGCTCCGACACGTCGGCCGGAGACGAGCATTGAAAACACCCTGACAGATAGGTAAACATGATTCCTGATCAAATACCGATTAGTGATTATAAAGATACCATGGACAAAGCTCACCCCATAATCAGGATCGCCTGTCGTCTGCCGGCAATACTGACCCTCTTTGCTGCTGCAGGTGCCCGCATTCTCTGTTTCCTGGTCGTCGTGTCGCAGCCGCTGACTTCCTATGCAGCTGAAACTGAGATTCCCCAGGGTGCAATGGATTCTATGATCAAAGGGATCCGCACATACGGGTTCACGGACAGCAAAATTCTTGAAGCCGTTAGACATGTTCCACGCCACATGTTCGTGCCAGAAAAATACAAAAAATTCAGTTATGGAGATTCGCCGCTGGGCATTGGTTACGGCCAGACCATTTCACAACCCTTTATTGTTGCAGAGATGACCCGGCTGCTCAACCTGTCCAGCGAATCAAAGGTCCTTGAAATCGGCACAGGATCGGGATACCAGGCTGCAGTGCTTGCAGAAATCACCAACAAGGTGTACTCCATCGAAATCATTCAGCCCCTTGTTGAATTTGCAGCTAACAACCTCAAGTCAGCTGGTTATATAAACGTTCGACAGCAACACGGTGACGGATATTACGGGTGGCCCGAAGCGGCACCATTTGATGGAATTATTGTTACCTGTGCCGCCGGTAATGTCCCGCCCCCGCTCCTGGAACAGCTTGCACCGGGAGGCAGAATGATCATTCCGGTTGGCCAGAGGTTTGGTACCCAGCATCTTATTCTGATCACCAAAAACATGGACGGCAGCATTTCCAGCCAGTCCCTAATGCCCGTTCGATTTGTGCCGCTGGTCAGAAAATGACGGTGTCTGAACTCCGGCTTCAGCGGCTTATACTCTTTGCCGTGTCCCTTATTGTCATCGCTGTCGAGCTTGCCCTGATGCGGGAACTTGCCCTTCGTTTCTGGGAGCATCTGGGCTGGCTGGTTATCTCTGTTGCCCTGATGGGTTTCGGCATCAGCGGCACAGTGCTCGTTATCGTCCACAGATTCTCCAGGATCCGGCGACAGGCCCTGCAGTTTATATCTCTGCAATCCCTGGCAATCAGCTTACCGAGCTGTCTCGGACTGGCAGGTCTCATCGATCTCGATCTGATTCAAATGGTATGGCAGCCATCCATGGCATGGCAGGTTGGTGTTCTTGCATTTGTACTCGGTCTGCCCTTTGTTTTTGCAGGAATGTATATCGGCCTCGCCCTTGAAGATATACCGCACCGGGTACCAGGCAATTATGGCGCCAGTTTTCTTGGTTCTGGTGCCGGCGGCCTGCTTTCAATCCTGCTGCTCTATATACTCTCGCCGCGCCAGCTGATACTCGCCTGTGGTTGCCTGATTCTTGCCATGGCTGTCTTCCATGCGAGAAGTTTTCTTCCCAGGCTCTGCTGGGTACTCTGCTGGTTTATCATGTCGGCTGTCATCGTGTACATTCCTGAATCCCCTGAGATCGCTGCTGACAAGGACCTGCCGCAGATCCAGGCAATGGAGGGAAGCACGATCCTGGCAAGCAGGGACACTCCTCGGGGGCTGATCACACTTTTTGACGCTCCTTCATTCCACCTTGCCCCCGGGCTGGCGCTTACCACTCCGGTAAAGGTTCCCCCCCAATACCCGCTCCTCATCGATGGACAGGTTGCCGGATCGCTCTATCTTGCCGATGCGCCAGGGGATTTTGAGTTTCTCGATTACACCACCATGGCACTCCCCTATCATCTGGTAACACCTTCCGAGGTACTGCTGGTAGAAGATTTGAGTTCAGATCATGCCGGTCTTGCCGTCTATCATAGATCAGGGAAAATGCATGTTCTTTCAGCGCACAGCACCATCAACACCCTCAAGGTGTCGAAGATAGAAAAGTATCACGGTTTCCCGTATACCATTCCGGAAGTAATACTGAGGACTTCGACCCTTCGCGGCTTTTTGCAGGCATCAGCGAACAGGTTTTCTCTCATCGTTCTTCCTACCGTCGGTTCAGATCATGGCGGGCTGTCGGCAACACAGCCTGAAGGCACCATTACTTTGGAGACACTTGAGCTCTGTATGAAACGCCTTACAGAGGATGGATTAGTAGCGATCACGACGTTTGCCCATTCTCCACCAAGGGATAGTTTGCGACTGCTGAACCTGCTGATAGAGACGATACAGAAAGAAGGCGGCGATCCCAAAAAACAGATAACCGTGATTCGGAGCTGGTCGAATGTTACCCTGGTTGCGGCAAAGAATCCGTTAACCCCAGGCCAGATGCTCACTATTCGTACGTTTTGCACGCACAGAGGTTTTGATCTTGTCTGGCTTCCCGATCTTCAGCCCCATGAAGTAAATATCCACCATCAACTGGAAACCCCGCTCTATTATCAGGGTGCGCAAACGTTAATGGGACCGGATCGTGAATCACTTATCCAAAATTATCTTTACGACCTCTCCATCCCGGATGATAATCGGCCATTTTTCAACCGATTCGGCCGCTGGCAAGGATTGCATATCCTCAAAGAGCAGTTGGGAACGAGAGGCAGGGCTTATTGGGAATTGGGAAGTTTTATGCTTGTTGCCGCACTTTTTCAGACGGTCTTCCTTGCTTTTTTTCTTATTCTGGCTCCGCTGGCACCAGTGATCGGGCTTCCAGGAAGGCGGCCAGAGCAGCTGGTTGTACTCCTGTTTTTTACAGCGCTTGGCCTCGGTTTCATGTTCCTTGAAATGGGTTTACTGCAACGTTTGACCGTCTATCTCGCCCACCCTCTCTGGGCGGCTGCCACCGTCCTCTCCGGTATTCTGTTTTTTGGCGGCATAGGCTCTATCCTGGGCGGTCGGCTGAAATACCCGTTACGAAAAAAACATTTTCAGGTGGCCATCGCTCTCGTTCTGGCAGGGACTATCCTGCTGCTCATTATTGATCCGGTACTTGATGCCACCATAAAATATTCAGAAACAGTGAGAGTGGTCACGGCGCTTGTCTTGATCGCCCCGCTCTCAACTCTGATGGGAATGGTATTCCCCATAGGGATAAAGCGACTGGGTGAAAACCAGCCTCGCCTCATTCCCTGGGCCTGGGCGGTCAATGGCTTCGCCTCGGTACTCGCCACGCTGCTGACGCCACTACTGGCTATGCAATGGGGCTTTCTGTTGGTCGCCATTGGCGGCCTCAGCTGCTACGTTCTCGCTGCCTTGAGTTCGCTGGGCCTGCCATCCACTGCAGAGGTAACACGGTAATTCATTTTCCGTCCTGTTCCGCCTATTCCGGGTACAGTATACCTCATTGCCGTTATTCTTTTTCTTTGGATAATATGGTGAGGATGACCAGGTGTATAATACAAGCAGTCCTGGTCATGGACACTCCATGCAGACTGAATCTGAGTACCAGAGATAAGTATACTGTCCCCCGAATTAGTTCCCCCGAATTAGTTGACAGGTTAGACCTACGATCAAATCAACCGGAAGAAAACAATGAAAAGGAA
>CBDUGK010000117.1:0-10708 GCA_965366875.1 uncultured Desulfobulbaceae bacterium
ACGGCGATTGAAACACTGAGACTTGAGGAATTTGGCAACCTGCTGTGGGTGTTTATTGAGACCGACGAGGGGTTGGTGGGGCTGGGCGAAACGTTTTTTGGTCCGCAGGCAGTTGAGGCCTGGATCCACGAAACCTCTGTCCCACTGCTGCTGGGGCAGGATCCTCTGCGTATAGCGTATCTGCACGGGAGGATGCAGGGCTATTGCGGTATTCGTGGTTCCGGGGCAGAGATGAGAGGGTTGTCGGCAATTGATGTAGCCCTTTGGGATCTCTGGGGAAAGGCGACGGATCAACCGATCTTCCAGCTGCTTGGCGGCCGGACCCGAGAGCGTATCAGGACGTATAACACCTGTGCCGGTTACCGTTATATCCGCTCCGCTAAAGGTCAGTCATCGGAAAATTGGGGGACCGGCGATGCACTCGGCCCCTATGAAGATCTGGATGGTTTTTTGAACTGTGCCGACGAGCTCGCTGAAAGTCTGCTGGAGCAGGGGATCACCGGGATGAAGATATGGCCGCTTGACCTGTTCGCCGAGGCGACAGGCGGGGTATACATTTCCGCACCCGACTTGCGCAAGGGGATGGAGCCTTTCAGGAAGATCAGACAGGCCGTTGGGGACAGGATGGACATCATGCTCGAGTGCCATTCCCTGTGGAACCTGCCAACTGCTGTTCGCATATCCCGTTCAATGGAAGAATTCGACCTGTTCTGGATTGAGGATCCAATCCGCATGGATCGACTGGCTACAATCGCTGAATTCAGGGCCCAGACCAGATGCCCAGTGACTGCCAGTGAGACATTATCAGGGCGCTGGGGGTTCAGCGACCTGATCGAAGCCAAAGCCGTAGATATCGTCATGCTCGATATTGGCTGGGCCGGAGGGATAACCGAAGCCCATGCCATAGCGCAGATGGCCCATTGCCATCATCTTCCCTTCGCACCTCATGATTGCACCGGTCCGGTCATATACACGGCTTCAACACACATGTCGGTGCACGAACCAAATGCCCTGATTCAGGAGAGTGTCCGTGCGTTCTACAACGGTGGCTGGTTCAATGAGGTTGCGACTGCGCTGCCAATAATGGAAAACGGGTATGTCCGACCACCCGAAGGCCCGGGGCTCGGCATGGAATTGCTTCCCGATATCACGAAACGCCCGGATGCTGTTGTCAGGCGGTCCAGCACTAAAGATTCATAATCCCTCACTGCTGATTGCTCCTCAGGCGAAGAGCCCACCTATGAGCTGGTGGTTCATGATGATATATGTGAGTGCCAAAGTTGAATAATTGTCGGTTGGCCATATTGTTATGTGATGCTCTCGATTATGTCTGACAGGCTGTTTTTCCGTGAGCGTCATACACGTGGAACGATTTTGATTAAAACACAAGTAGTTAACAGGTAGAGCTCGAGATACATGACGAGTATACCTGGTACATTCTATAAGAAGGCCCATCTCATGCTGAGAACGAAAACACGACTCTTTTCCCGTTTATTTTTTGCTGGTATCCTTCTCGTCTCAATTCTGCACGGCAAAACCGCCGACGCGCAAAGTTTCCGCTGTGAGGCAAATGAGTTCATTGAAATCGACGCTGCCGACGACAGCATGCTGGGGTATATCTGTACGACTTCAGAAAAGGCTCTTGGATTCTTAGGCAAATTCGGCCTGCGCCCGAAGCGCTTGATTACGGTCAGGATCGTCGAAAGGAACATCGACAGCAATGGCTATATTGCTTTTGGCAGCTATGACCGCAAGCTCGATGTTATCGAGCTGATGTCATATCCGGCGATAATGAGCAATAACCAGTCACCGCAGATGTATGATCAACCCTTCGATATCGAACACTATCAGGGCGCCATCGCTCACGAGATAGCCCACGCTGTCTTCCAGCACAATGTCGTGAACGTCGACAACCATTATGCCAATGCAACCCAGGAATATCTGGCCCACTCTACCCAGCTGGGTGTCCTCTCCGCGGACCGTCGTCGGGAAATTATTGCCGCAAGTAATGTCGGGCCGTGGGAATCGGGCGATTCAATCGGAGTTGCCTACATGGGGCTTAACCCTACAGGGTTTGCGGTGAAGTCCTACCTGCACCTGACGCAGCTGGATGATCCCCAGCCGTTCATAAAGATCCTGTTGAATACCAACTGGTTTTACGTTTCGGTGCCGTGAGTCTGGCGCGGGAAGAGGTGTCTGCCTGCCTGCTGTATTTCGGGGCTCCTGGTTCTCGAATGAAGTCTTTTACCAGCTTCATCAAGCAGGAGAGCGGTTCCGAGGCATTTTGCCGACGATACTTTTAGAAACTGTCCAGGATTATCACAGACTCACATCGATGGCACAGCGCGATTCGCTCTATTGCCGTTGACTTGCAGGGAAGAACCAACAAGCGATATGACATTACATGTGTCGTCTTCTTTCATTTTTGTAAATATACAATTCATTTTTTTCTTTTCGAACACCATAGCTTTTCCCTGTTCGCCGCTCAAGTAGCTGAATTTTATGAAAGTGTCTCTTTTTTTATATAATGGTATAAAAATTGCTTAAGTTATTGTGTCGGTTTTAGGATATACTAACATTTTAACGAGTCAGCGCATGCCCCTTTAAATCGAGTTGACCTGAAAACATGAATCATGGCTGCGCTGTCTGCCAGGATGCTGCTCCCGATGTTTGTTAAACTTCAAAAATTAAAGCTAACAAGACATTCAACCATGCGAAACCATATCAAGGCTCACCGTTTTTCAACAGATTTCGCATTGCCAGAATTCGTCGGCAACTGGTTAATGAAACAGCCTGGCTCCAATGGTGAATAAAATGATAACAATCAGCTATGAGCGTGGCGATGCCCAAGGAAAATCTGTCTATCGTATTCAAGTTAAAAAGAAACTCATATGCAAATTCGAACATGACTCGTCAGAGGGACATGCAGAGTGCCTGCAGAAAGCAGCTGATGCCATAAAATTAAACGAGTGGGCTGAGTTTGAGATAATGAACGATTCCAAAGGTGGGTAATCGCGCTTTCTGATCGAAAATGAACACCATCATTACAGAACAGCTATCTTCTTGGCAGAAGGTGCTCAGGCATTATTTCCTTGCCACTCCAGACCGGTTTAGGGCAATCAAGGCCACCGTTGCCATCGGTGCGCTTGCTCTGCCGCTTGTGCTGCTGGGTGAGCCGTTTTTTGCAATAACCCTCGCCCTGGGAGCCTTTGCCGGGGCACTGTCAGAAACCGATGATCACCCCAAGGGGCGGATTAAATCATTACAACTTAAAGTGATCAGCTTTGCCGTATCAAGTCTGGCGGTTGAGCTGCTTCGCCCGTACCCGGTGCTGCTTGGGCTTGGCTTATTTGTTTCTACCATCGCCTATGTATTGATTGGCGGTCTCGGGGAACGGTATCGCGGTGTAACCTTCGGCGCCCAGTTGGTCGGGCTTTACACGATGCTCAGCGCCGCGATGAGTCCAGCCTGGTACTGGCAGCCGATCCTGCTGCCTGCCGGAGCCCTGTTTTATGGATTGTTTTCGTTGTACTTGCTCTGTCGGCATCCCTGGCGGGCTCTGGATGAACAGCTGGCCCGCGGCTTTTTCGCCCTTGCCAGATACCTCGAGCTTAAAGCCAGCCTTTTCCCGAGTGACGAGAAAAAGCAGGGAGAGATTCGCAACCAGCTTGCCCTGTTAAACGTCCAGGTCGTCGGTGCCTTGGACGGTTGTAAGGACGTGCTGAACAGTTATGGAGATTCCATTGAAGATACTTCCCCTTTGCAGCCTTACCTCGGTTATTTCCTGCTGCTGCAAAACCTCCACGAAAGAGCGGCATCGAGCCATGAACGATACGATTTGCTCAGCAGTGATCAAGCCAACAGGGTCTTGGTTGAAGGAATAGGGTATACACTTCGCCAGTATGCAGATGCTGCCGGGAAATTTGCCGACAGCCTGCTTGTCGGGGTACCCTATAGCCATCCGGTATCTCTCGGCTGGATGGCCGATGCGTTAAACGACCTGTTGGCAAACCATGAAATTGCCTCGGATCACCCGTTGACTATGATCGTTCAGAATCTCTCGCGCTCCCTTGTTTCACTGCAAAATGTACATGATGGCAGCCAGCCTTTTCTGACAGCTGAACTGAGAAAAGACAAACGCTCGATTATTCAGCGAGCAAAAGGTCTGCTGAACTGGAAAAATCCCCGTTTGCGGCATGCAATCAGGCTGGGACTCTGCTTTCTCGCTGGCTTTGCCATTTCTGAGGTTTTCAGTATTGCCAAAGGTGAATGGATTATCTTAACGAGCCTGTTTGTTTGCCAGCCCACATACGGTGATACACGCCAGCGGTTGTATCAACGAATCTATGGCACCATTCTTGGTGTTGTCGGGGGGATAATAATCGTGCAGATCGTGCCGACAGTTCCAGGCCAGCTCTTTCTCCTGCTCCTTTCAGCGTATGTTTTTTTTGTCTGGCAGATCAGCAACTATTCTGGCTCTGTTATTTTTGTGACCATCTTCGTTTTGTGTTCATTCAATATATTGGCGGACAAGGGTGTGGCTGTCATGCTTCCCCGGCTGGTTGATACCCTTATTGGCTCGCTTCTGGCTATTATCTCCGTACGTCTTCTCTGGCCTGACTGGCAGTACAAACGCTTACCTGCTCTTTTGAGCGAGGCGATATCAACAAACACCTCCTATTTCCAGGCAATCCTGGAAGAATACCGGCAGGCGACAGTCGAAGATGATCTGCCGTACCGAATCGCCCGCAGGGAAGCGCATCGTGCCGATAACGCCCTGGTTCTTGCCTGGCAGGAGATGCAGTTTGAACCCCGAAAAAGACAGCAATTCCGGAAACAGGCGTTTACCCTTACCTACCTCAACCATGCTTTGTTGGCCTACATTTCAGCCTTGGGGGCGCACCGCGATCAACTACAGGCACTCTATCCAGAGATCGCTCACCTGGCAAACGACATAGTTGAAACACTACAGAAAGTCAGCCTGTCCATACATTCAGGAAAAACTCCAGAAAACAATCATATAATCGAAATATTAGCACAAATACGCGGTCGAATGCTGGTATCCAGGCAGCCCATCCCCAGACAACAATTAACCTCGCTCTACAACATCGCCGGGGTCACCAGACAATTGCTTGAGTTAGCAAACGACGTCACATCACTGCAGGTTGTAGAGGTCGACAGATGACTGTGGCGAAACCTGTCATCAACATCTTGGAACTTTCTCGGCCGGAGGCCTTCTATATCTTTTGCGTAAAGATCAATCAACACCGGGAACATTCCATCCTTTCAGGGGACAAAGTCCGCTCAAGAAAGAGGAGCCTTAGCCGGAGATTTCCTGACGTTAAAGAAGAAGAAAGCGAAAAACAACACGGCAGCGGCGGCATGAACGACCAGCACTGTCGGTTTGAGCAGGAAGAAAGCGAGTACCAGTAAAATGAGACGCTGCGGCCATGAAATGCTGTTTTCCATGTGACCCTGCAGGGCGCAGGTAAAGGCATAAAGACCGAACAGGGCAAAAAAGAAAACAGTAAAAATCTCGAGCCAGCTGCCGCCGACCAGAGGAGTGTAGGCAAAGAGCAGCGGAACAATGTAGAGTCCCTTGGCTATTTTCCAGGAATGAAGACCCGTGGACATCGGCGGGGTGCCGGCTATGGCTGCTGCCGTGAAAGCGGCGAGACAGACCGGCGGTGTGACGTTGCTGTCCTGGCTGAGCCAGAAAATAATGAGGTGGGCCGAGAGCAGTGCAAAGGTGGCAACCTCAGGGGCAAGGGCCATATCCCTCAGTGTCCCGGCAAGATCGATGGGCACCGAGGCAAGAAATGTCTTGGCCTGTTCAATTGGCATCGGTTGGTTCAGAAGGTCCAGTTTATCCGGGGCGACAATCATCATGAGAGCTTTTGCCTCTTCAGGCAGTGTCCCCCGGGTGAGTATTTCAACGATCTGAGCATCAGCAATCAGGTTAAAAAGCGCCGGCGCTGACAGGGTGCCGAGAACAATATAGGCGGCGGTTACCGGCAAACCCATACCAAGAACCAGTGAGGCAACAGCGATCATGGAGATAGCTACCAGCATGTTGTCGCCCGCCCAGTTGGTAATCATCAGAGAGAAGGTATTGCCAATTCCAGCAGTGGCGATAACGTTCACAACGAGCCCGACACTGCAAAGCAGAATTGCCGTCATGACCATATTGCGGGCCCCCAGTGCCAGCGCGTCAAGAATGCCCTGCAACCCCATTTTGTTAGGCGTAAGCCAGGATGAGGCGACAACGGCGACAATACTGATTCCTGCTGCGTAGGTCGGGGTAAAGCCGTAAATCAGCAGGCCGATGAGGACTGAAATGGGCAGAAGAAAGGGCAGTCCGCCTGCCTTGATTACCTCGAACACCTTGAGATTTTCATCCTCTGCTGCGGACAAATTAATTCGTTTGGCCTCAACGCGTACGAAAAAGGCCACTGTGGCGAAATAGAGGATTGCAGGCAGAAAACTATAAAGCACGATTGTGGTATAAGGAATCTGGGTGTAACTGGCCATGACGAAGGCTCCGGCACCCATGATAGGCGGCATTAGCTGGCCCCCCGTGGATGCAGCCGCTTCAACCCCAGCCGCGAACCTGCCTTCGAAGCCGGCCCGTTTCATCAGGGGGATGGTAATCACCCCGGTTGATGCCGTATTGGCAACAGCAGAGCCCGAAATGGTTCCGGTCAGGCCTGAGGCAAACACGGCTACCAGCCCGGGACCGCCGATAAATCGACCGGCTGCAGCCCGGGCCAGATTGATGACGAACTCTCCTGCTCCGGAACGCAGGAGAAAGGCTCCGAAGAGGATAAACATGAAGACGAATGTTGATGATATCCTGGCGATGTTGCCGAAAAGTCCGTCGTCACCGTAAACAGAGCGGAAGAGAATTGTTTCAGGGGTCAAGCCGCTGAATTTGAAGACGCCGCCCACCATGCTTCCCCACCAGCCGACATAGGTAAGGGCAACAATTATCAGCACCGGAATGATCAAACCTGTCGTGCGACGGGTGAATTCAATTGCTGTAAAAATGAGAATCGTGCCCGCAATCCACTCAGTGGTGCTCAGATGAACGCCTCGCGCATAAATTGCGTCTTCCATGCTGATCAGATAGATGGCACAGACTGCAGCGGTTATTCCAAGAGTCAGGTCAAAAAAGAGGCTGGTGAGACTGCGCTCTGACAGCCCCAGCTTACGAAACGGGTAGACGAAGGCACAGAGGATAGCGAAACTAGAAAAGTGCAGCGAATTTTGCCAAAGGTTTGATAAGACACCGAATATATTAAAATAAATATGCAGCAGAGAGACCAGAACTCCTATAAAGAAGATCATTGTTTCTGTTTTGGTCTTCGCTTTGGGCACTGACACTGTTTTTTCCAAGGGAAACTCCGCTGGATAGACAAAAACTGCGGAGTCCATCTTCCACCTGCTGGCGGAAGATGGACCGGAAAAGAATTATTGTGGCATCAGGCGGTCCGGGATTGTCAGACCGGCTTCCTGAAAATATTTTGCTGCCCCTGGATGCAGCGGCATTGGCAGACCGGCGAGTGCTTTTTCCAGAGCCATGACACTGGTAGCCTTGTGAATGGCATTGAGAAACGGCAGGTTTTCATAAATGGTTTTGGTAATCTGGTAAACAGCGTCTTCATCAACATCTGCTCGGACGGCAAGAAAGTTTGGCTGGGCAATGGTGTTGATATCCTTCTCCTGGCCGGGATAGGTTCCTGCCTTGATGACGTAACGGGTATAGAGTTCAAGGCCGCCGTCAGCCTGTTTTGCCTGCTCATCGGTGAATTCAAGGATCTTGATTTTGTCACCCATCGCAGCCATAACCTGGGTTATTGCTCCGGTCGGGGCTCCTCCCGGGATGCCAAATCCGGCAATTTGTCCGTTCTGCATGGCAGCAGTACTCGGGCCATAGCCTCCATAGACGAGTTCAAACGCCGTGTCTGCGTCGATGCCGAGATTGGTGAGCATGAATTTGTTGGAGCCGAGGGTCCCCGAGTTCTTGGCGCCAAGAGCCATACGTTCGCCTTTGAGATCATTGAGGTCGGCGACGGTGCCGGTTTTTGCCTGGTCAGCAAGAATAGCGAAATGTTCAACGTTTTGCCAGAGCATGGTCACGGATCGCAGCTCTTTCTGAGGTCCGTCCTGCTCCAGAGGGCCTTTGCCGTTCCAGGCGTAATAACCAAACAGACCCTGTAAAATGCCAAACTGAACTTCGTTGTCCCGCAGGAGTTTAATGTTTTCTCCAGACCCGGCTGAGTTGATGGCCGACATGCTGATTTTCTGTGTCGGCTGCAGTTTCACCTTGGTGAGGGTGGAGATTGCCACTCCAACAGGGTAATAGGTTCCGCCTGTACTGGCCGTTGCCAGCAGATAGCTGCGCTCATCGGCAGCCTGGCCCGTGCCCACCATGAGAAATCCTGCCATTATTGCTGCAGCAGCGAGCCGAGATAGGATCGTTTTCACCTTCATAATTCTCTCCTTTTACAATGATGAATGCACCACGGCTGAGCGCCTGGTGCGATGCTGGTCTAATACCAGTAATGAGATAAGTTGCACAGCTGCAAGGGTTTGCAGTTATAGAGAAATAGTAAGGTATGTGGCCAGGAATACAAGTCCAAATTGATTTTTCTGTGGCATGGCAATCAACACATTGTATAGTTGCGAGGTGAAATGACTTTGCCTGATCTGCACTCATCACAGTTTTCAACATATTGTTGGAGCAAGGGTTTGAAGGATATCGCTATGAATCTGGTTTACCTGTCCCCCCACTTTCCCCATCACTACTATCAATTTTGCAAAAACCTCAAACAGCTCGGTGCGAACGTGCTTGGCATCGGCGATGCACCTTATTCCGAGCTTGATCCAGCCGTCAAAAACGGTCTGACCGAGTACTACCAAATCCCGGATATGCATGACTACGATAGGCTCGTGCGGGCCTGCGGCTACTATACCCATCACTATGGTAAAATAGACCGTTTTGAATCCCTCAACGAATACTGGCTTGCCACCGAGGCACGCATCCGTGACGATTTTAATATTGTCGGCGTGCGGGGCTGTGATATTGATGCCATCAAACGAAAATCCAGGATGAAAGAGCGTTTCCAGTCTGCTGGAATACCGGTGGCGGCTGGTCGGCTCGTCACCACTGCAGATGAAGCCATGGAGCTGATAAAGATAACCGGCTATCCGGTCGTGGCCAAACCTGATGTCGGTGTCGGTGCATTGAAAACCTTCCTCCTTGAAAATGATGATGATCTCACAGCCTTTTTCTCCACAAAACCGGAAGTAGAATACATCATGGAGGAATTCGTTCAAGGCGACATCTACTCTTTTGACGGCCTGGCTGACGCCAACGGCGACCTGGTATTTTATACTGCCCACCGGTTCAGTCAGGGCATCATGGAAACGGTAAACGAAGCCCGGCATATCCACTATACCTCCCTGCGTGATATCCAGCCTGCTCTGGAAAAGGCTGGACGTGAGTGCCTTCGTGCTTTCCAGGTGCGGGAGCGATTTTTTCATATCGAGTTTTTCGAAACCGCGCCCGGCCTTTATGTTGCTCTGGAAGTGAACATGCGCCCACCCGGGGGATTTACCACAGACATGTTCAATTTTGCCAGCGACATCGACGTTTACAATCTATGGGCGCAGATAATGATACATGGCATTGCCCCGCTCACCTATCAGCGCAAATACCACTGCTGCTACGCCAGCCGTAAAAATCGCTACCGCTACCGCAACAGCCATGAAGAGGTGATGGCCCGCTACTCCGCATTCATAGTCCAGACGGTCAGCGTCCCAGGGGTGTTCAGCAGTGCGCTGGGAGACTTCGGCTATATCTTCCGGTCCCCGGACATGGAGCAGATTGAGGAGATTGTCCAGTTTATCCAGGAAGCCCGATAAGGAACAGCAGATGCGTATCGAAGAACATCACTGGTACAGCCCTCGTCTCGGCAGGGAGATGACCGTCAAAGTCTATGGGCACTGGGGGCAGCCATTTATTGTTTTCCCGTGTTCACGCGGGCGTTATTTTGATTACGAAGGGATGGGCATGATAGCGGCTATCGCGCCTTTTATTGACGGTGGCCGCATTAAGCTCTTTTGTGTGGACAGTATTGACGATTATTCCTGGTATGATTTCGGTGTATCTCCTGCAGAGCGAAATGGCCGCCATGAACAATATGACCAGTATATCACTGCGGAATTAGTTCCTTTTGTGCGCGGCCATTGCAAGGATGAGGGTCTGCGAATAATGACCAATGGGTGCAGCATGGGTGCTTACCATGGGGTTAATTTTTTTCTCCGCCATCCGGACCTTTTTGCCGGGACCATTGCGCTGAGCGGCTTGTACCGCCTGGACCGCCATGAATTTGGCATGAATGCAGAGGATATTGCTGCTGTTTACCACAACTCGCCGCTGAGTTATCTACCCGGGCTGTCGGATCCATGGTATCTGGGTCGCTATCGCACGAGTACCATTATCGTCTGTGTGGGCCAGGGAGCATGGGAAGATGAGGCCGTCGAGGATACCCGTGCCCTGGACCATATTTTCCAGGCAAAAAACATTCCTGCCCGGGCCGATTACTGGGGTCACGATGTCAATCACGACTGGCCTTGGTGGTACAGACAGATGAACTATTTTCTGGAACGTCTCTATGGGCTATAAAATCCCGAAAAATTCCGA
>CBDUGK010000118.1:0-10597 GCA_965366875.1 uncultured Desulfobulbaceae bacterium
CAGAATTTTGGCGGCCATGCCGATGGTGAAAATTGGTTCATCCTGAGATATCATCGTGTATCCTCCTTGCCCGATTTCCGGATCGACATACATGGCTCAATGCTCCCCGTCATGATGGGTGAATCGGTCACCGAGAAAATATTCACCGATCAGGAAGCAGACACCGAGCAGGCCGATGCCGCTCATTACCACCGCAAGTTCCGGGGCCGTCGGGGCATAGGTCAGTTGCGCCGGCACACCCTCATAACCGGAATACTGGGGAATCAGCTGACCTGCTACCACCAGGTTCAGTCTTGAAAAAAATTGTCCGACCAGAATCATCAGAGCGGCGGCGGAAAGTGCCTGAATCGACTCGAGTCGTGTCAATATCAGGAGGACGAACGGGAAGACAAGCCCGATCCCGATTTCAAACAGCCAGAAGCTCGTTGACATTGATCCGGAGGTCAGCAGTTTTGCAGCGTTTTCGACGTCCACGGAACCGACAAAGGCATTCAGGAACTTCCAGGCAGTAGCAATACCAATCAGGAAAATCATCAATGCCATCACTTTGCCGCCAGTCTGCATGCCCTCAAATGTTTTTCCACTGACCGGCTTCCTTCTCAGGGCAGAGGAGGCGTGGGTAAACAGGACGATAGCAGCGGCGCCGGAAAGAAATGCAGAAGCCAGGAAAAAGATGGGCAATTGCGATCCATACCAGAACGGCCGGGCATTCAGCGACGCAAAAACCGAGCCAAGGTTACTGTTTGCGAGCAATTCGGTGATTGCCGCGCAGACACCAAGAATAATAGCGAGCTTATAGCGTTTGCCAATAATCAGGTACAATTCCGCAAGCATGATTCCTACCGCCATACCATAGAGTGTGCCCATCCACCAGATGTTGGAGGTGGGATTTGGATAAAGGATTACACCCAGCGGCATCCTCCAGACATTCTCAATTTCAAGACCGATAACGAGAAATGCGGCAAGAATTGCGGCGATCGACAGCCAGACCATACGGTTGGCAAGCGGTGCCAGATTGTTTCCCCCGAACAGATGGCTGATGGCTGCGAGCGCACACAACCCTGTGGAGATGATTGCAAAGTATGCATACGTGCTGATCGCGATTCCCCATGACACCTCGCGAGAAACGCCAAAGGCGTGGTGATGGCCGACATAGAGTGCGTATAGCCCGCCCGAGATGCCGATAGCCGTCATGGCAAGCATTGCCCATAACAACACGTTGAACTGTGGTTTACTGATTTGCTGATCCTGAATTACTGCGGCTTGAGACTGAATAAACATGGTGGCTCCTTTTCGCACGACCTGTGACTGTAAGTTTTATGTATGTTTTGACTTGCTAACTTATTGAAGATTCCGGTTCCTGCATCTCACCGCTCAGGTGATCATTAAAAAAGAGGTAAGCCAGGACAATAGGGGCGGAAAACGGCCCAAGAATTACAAAAAGCAGGAGACAGAGTGAAAACCAGAACCCCTCAACTATTTTATCCCGTAAGCCTGCAAACAGTCCGGGATTTTTCCCGGTTATAACTTTTGTTGCTTCGATATACGTTGCAGCCATGATGACCTCCTTCTTGAGTCGTTTCAGATACGCTTTGTCTTCTATAAAGCAAGCGATGTGCCAACAATTGAGATCTCCAGGGCAGAAAAGATACATACAATGCAACTTACTGTTATTATTTTTTTTATTTTTTGTTTTTCCTTTTATTGAGGATCAGAATCGGATTATCTTGCCACTATTTCTTACCCCTATGGCGCAGGATGCGCCCTGATGGCTATTTTGCAGGACGCAAAATACGCCCTGGAAAAATGACACACAAATAATATATGATTTCAAATTGTTACAAAACAATTTGCATAAAAAAACAACGACTGAAAAAGTTTTTAATTAAATTTTAAAACTTACGGAAAAAAAATAGCCTGCAAATTCAGGCATTTGGGATGGGAACGACAAAGGGCGCAAAATACGCCCGACAGGTCAGCTCATTTGAATATGTGTTGGGGGGATTTTACTCATTAGGTAAGGGAAACAACAAAAACCGGCAAGCCAGAACCACTTTCAGATAGTGTTCTGGCCCGTCGGGAACATTTTTTAATGGCCGGATCCGCTGCCGGAAGCTTCATTCTCGCCTGTCAGGCGGGCATAGCCGCGAACCCCGATATGGCAGGCCGTGCATCGTGTATCGGAAGCAAAGGCGGTACTTCCGTCATGACAGGCTCCGCAATAGTTTCCATCATAAAGCGACTCCATGACGAAGTCTTCTTCTTCCTCGGCCGCGCCTGCCTCCATAAGGAACAGGTCATCATGGCAGGAATCACAATCAAGATCATTATCCATGGTATGGGTCTTATGGTTAAAGATCACCGCTTTTACCGGTTTTGTCCAGACAATAGGGGCTTCCGGGCCGTATGTATCCTCATCGTATGGTTCCTGTTCCTCACCTTTCTGATCAGAAGCAAAAAGAGCGACATAACCGAACACGGCCAGTCCCAGAATGATCATCGTAACAATCTTTTTCATTATCATCTCCCATAAACCCGTGATCTGTGACGATCCACGGTCTGGCTTTTATCCATCTGCAGCACGTCTGTCTTCGACAGGTTATGCATTCGTGTAAAAAATATTCGGCAGCGCGCCGGCCTCAGGCCTCAAGACCCAGACGATGGTCTCCGGTGCATGAACCAGTGCAAACACCCGACTGGAGCTGTCACTTAAATCTCCAAAAACCCGCACATCGGCAGGACAGGCCTCAGAGCATGCCGTTGTCGTCTCACCTTTTGAGAGCCTGGTATCAAAGCAGAAATTACATTTGTCTACGGCTCTGAGCTCTTCATTAAAATACCTGGCATTATACGGACAGGCGGTCATACATGTTTTACAGCCGATGCAGCGGTCCGGCTTCATCACCACGATACCTGTTTTTTTGTCCTTCCAGGTTGCGGTTGTCGGGCATACCCTCACGCAGGGCGGCCGATTGCAGTGATTGCAGAGTACCGGCACAAAAATGGTCTCCTGCTCTCCACCGACAATATCCCTGCGTTTCTCAAGAATCTTTGTTCGGAAGCCGTACGAAGGGACATTATTCGTTTCAACGCAGGCTTCCATGCAGAGTTCACAGTCAACACAGAGCCGCTCGCGTATGACCATCGTATAGTGTGGACTGTAAGGATATTTGCCCAACTTCGGGACAACATCATCAGCACGAACATTCCTGGCCGAGGTCAATGACAGCACCGTGCCGCCAAGATACACGCCGGTGACGGCCAGTCCGATCTGCAACAGCGATCTTCGCTCCTTGGAAGGAAGGGTCTCGGGGCTCTCGTGGTTCATCTCTTCAAGCTCTTTAATCTTCATATCTTGCTCTCTATATAGTTACAGCCGAGAAGGCCAGTTGATCACAGCACAGCTCCTGAAAACAGAGGATATTCCCTCAAATATCAGCAGAGCAGATGAACCGGGAGAGCCGAAAATATCGTGATATGCACCCGTTTATAAACGCGGAGAGTATCATGAACAGGACCGCTGGGTACTTCATGTCATGCCGATTCATCCTGAAAAAGCAACAGCAATGTACTACAAAAAAGAGAATAGGTATACCAAAAAAAGCAGCATTTAGGCGTCCTGCAGCCGCCTGGCGCAATCCTAAAGTAATAAACGTATTAGTTAAATAGACATGAGGCGAGAACCTACCAGGACGCTCAACCCCTGTCAAGTATTTCAGTGCAAATGCACACTACTGTGCGACAATCAGGAAAAGATCTCTGTCCAATAGACTACATTGCAGAGAAATGTTCGTTTTTGCATCAGGTGCTTTTCCAGACGCGGTTAAAATATGCTATCAAACATTCAGCTTGTCTCGGCAAACAGGAAAAAGTAGGATAAAATATGTGATGAACAGTATCGACGATGGAGCAGAAGACAGTATGGAAAACCAACACCGCCCGTTATCCCTGCTGGGAGTATCCCTGAAAAAACTGCTCGCTGGTTTTGTCTTTCTCTCTATCCTCATTGTTGTCATTAAACCAACTGATATTACATCATTTTTGAACCAAACATTGTCAACAATCCAGCCAGAAAAAGCAGACCGAAATCAATATGATCAACGGGATACTCATATAGACGCAACCCCGGAAATGATTTCCGCAGCGATACAGGAGTTGCGTGCGGACAGGATGCGTAAATACGAAACAAGTGAAAGCAGTTCGCCGACCGATCGCTTCTTTTATGTCATTGAACTCCTCGATGGTGGAGATCTTGAGGCCACCTCGGTTACCATCGAACCGGACCTGGTGACCATCATTTCTGAAAGCGGCATCAAGACGGTTGTCTCCCGCACGGCAATAAAGAAAATCAACCGATACAAACTTCCCGACACCACCCGCGCGACAGAATAAAATGGCCGCTGCAGGCTAAATGATACGCTTTCTGATAGAGGTAACCAGCAGTTCTGCGAGGATAACCACGGTAAAGATACTGAGCAGAATTACAGAGACCCGGTCCCAGAAGAACAGGTTGAGGGCGGTATCGAGCACCATGCCGATGCCGCCTGCACCAACCAGCCCGATCACCGCAGATTCCCGCACATTAATATCCCAGCGGAACAGAAATATTCCCCAGAAGGCGGGAGCAACCTGGGGCCAGAAGCCTTTGAGGAAAATTGACGGCCAGGAAGCACCTGCTGCCGTCAATGCTTCAATGGGGCCGGGGTCTGATTCTTCAAGCGCTTCCGCGAAGAGCTTACCAACAAAACCGACCGACCTGAAACCGATACAGACGGTGCCGGCCAGTGCTCCCGGTCCGAAAACGGCTACAAAAAGCAGCGCCCAGACCAGGGAATTGACTGATCGCGATGAAACCAGGATCAGTTTGGCGAACCAGTTGAGTATTGGAAAATGAACAATATTGTTTGCGGCCATGATACCGACCGGTATTGCCATGACAATAGCCAGCAGGGTTCCGAGGCTGGCTATATGCAGCGTCTCCATCATCGCTGCATGGATCCCTTTGGGGTAATAAGCCAGATCAAGAGGATACATGCGGGTCAACAGATCGACAATCTGGGTCGGTGCATCATAGAGAAATTCAGGAATAACCTCAACGGTTCTCAAGGAAATGGAAAGGGCCAGCGCGAAACCAAGAAACACAGCAAAGCGCAGTAGCCGCTCCCCGAAGGTAAACCGGTTCCATCTCCGCGGCCTAATTTCGTTCACTGGAACACCTTCTTGACCTGCACGGAGAGAAACTCACTCACCATTACCAGTGCGATAATTGAGATAAGAATGGCCGCGAGAAAATCATAGTCAAAGCGTTGAAAGGCGGCAAATAATGTGCCGCCTATGCCGCCCGCGCCGACAATGCCGACCATGGTTGAGTTTCTCAGGTTGGCATCGAGCTGGTAGGATGAAAAACCGATGAAACGATTCAGCACCTGCGGCAGGACAGCATAAATGATAACACTTGAGAACGGCGCGCCTGCAGCCCGTAAGGCCTCAAGCGGCTTCAATGATATTTCTTCGATAGCCTCGGCAAACAATTTGCCGATAAAGCCGATGGAAGCAAAAATAAGCGTGAGTATTCCGGCCAGCGGACCAAAACCGACTGCCTTGACAAAAAGAATAGCAAAAATAACCGGATGAAATGATCGGCAGAGCGCGATAAAGGTCCGAAACGGCCAGGTCACCCAGGGCGGCATCAGGTTTCTTGCGGCAAGCAGCCCGATCGGAAGCGAGAAAAATATACCAAATGCCGAGGCGATGATCGCAATCTCGACCGTTTCCA
This sequence comes from uncultured Desulfobulbaceae bacterium, assembly GCA_965366875.1. Classification (GTDB taxonomy): domain Bacteria; phylum Desulfobacterota; class Desulfobulbia; order Desulfobulbales; family Desulfocapsaceae; genus MADRE3. The sequence continues at coordinate 5,777 of CBDUGK010000118.1, forward strand.
CAAGGTTGCCCACCAGCAGTCTCCAGCGTGAGAAATCAACCGGCACCATTTCGGCGAGAAAATCGGCACCGTTGCTGAGACCGGCAACAAAGCGCGACCATGAGACATCGAGATAATCAGCTGCATAAAGGGCATAGAGCAGTGCCAGCGCCCAGCCGATACGGGCAGGCCAGTCAGGCTTAAAAGCAACCCTGCCGGAGACAGCCTGATCGCTCATTTCAGCCAGGCCTCCCCGCCGTATATTTCCAGCAGATCGGCATCGCCCAACTGATCCGGGTGACCGTCATAGACAATTACCCCATTTGACAAGCCGATTACCCGTGATGTAAAGCGTTTGGCCAGTTCAACATCATGGATATTGATGATCAGCGGGATATCATGAACCTGTGACAAGGAAACGAGCAATTCCATAATCTCGACACTTGTTTTCGGGTCAAGTGAAGAGGTCGGTTCATCGGCGAGCAGAACATGGGGCTCCTGCATGACGGCACGGGCAATACCGACCCGCTGCCGCTGACCACCGGACAGACTGTCCGCTCGCTGACTGGAAAATTCGAGCAGACCGATGGAGTCAAGAATCTCAAACGCCCGGTCAATATCTTCCTGCGGATATTTCCTGAGCCAGGCCCTGACCGGCGAAACATACCCGAGTCTCCCGCTGAGCACATTTTCCATTACTGATAGCCGTTCTACCAGATTAAACTCCTGGAAGACCATCCCTATTTTTCGGCGGGCTTTTCGTAATTTTTTCCCCTGGAGTTCGGTAATATTTTCACCGCTGACAAAAACAGTACCTGATGTCGGCGGTATGAGCTTGTTAACGCACCTGATCAGGGTGCTTTTCCCGGTTCCTGAGGGGCCGATAATGGCAACGCTGCTGTGCCCTTTCACCTCGAAACTGATATCCCTGAGAATCGGCTTTCCACGAACATACTCTTTTCTCAGGTTCTCGATCCGCAGTGAGCGTTGAGGTAATGAACCGGAACCGGCTGGGTGAGAAATCATAATGATTCGTATGATCTGAGTTGGAGGAACAAAACAGGCACCATTTTGGTAAAAACTGTCATGAAATGGTGCCTGCCGGCAGAAAGATTACTGCTTCTTGGCCTTTTCCTGAGCCGCCTTCTCCTCTTTTTCAGCCATCTTTTTCAGACCTGCCTGATTATAGGATGTGCCGGTGGATTCAGCGATGTCACGAATAACCTTCCAGTCTTTCTGGTAGGTGACGGGATAAAAACGGTCTGCCTTTCCAAAGGTTTCCTGCATCGCAGGCGTAAACCGGTAAGAATAGAAAGCATCGACGATCTTCTGTACCAGTTCAGGATTGAGATCGTGCGCATAGCCGAACGAAGAGGTCGGGAACTTCGGGCTTGTAAATACGGTTCGGAAATCATCTCCATTGATCCTGCCAGCTGCCGCCATGCGGGTGAAAACATCCGAGGCGACCGGCGCTGCATCGTAATCGCCATGGGCGACACCGAGAATAGACTGATCATGCTTTCCTGAATAGACAACGGTGTAGTCTTGGTCCGGTACAATGCCGTGTTGAGGGAAAATTGCCCGCGGCGCCAGGTTACCAGAATTTGAAGAGGCCGAGGTATGCGCGATCCGCTTTCCTTTTATATCTTCAAGGGCTTGGATGTCGCTGTCTTTCTTGGTAACCACGATTAGGTTGTACCCCTGGAAACCGTCAGGGTAACCTTTGACCGCAATCGGTACATAACCTGCAAGGTTTACGGCAAAGCCGGTCGGCCCCGTTGAAAACCCGGCGATATGCAGACGACCGGAGCGCATTGCCTCGACTTCTGCAGCATTTGACTGGACAGTATAGTATACGACCTTTTTGCCGGTTGCCTCTTCCAGATACTTCTGAAAATCGGCAAACGCATCCTTGTAGACTGCCGGGTCCTCAACCGGCGTATAGGTGAAAACCAGGGTGTTGGGATCCTTCCAGTCCTTCGGGTCTTTCGGAGGATCTGCAACCAGATCCATGTCTTCGTCGCAATACATCTCATCGAGCGTGCCGCGATTTTTGCAGTCATCTGCTGCAGAAGCAACACTTGCCACCATCAATACTGCTGCCAGAAATACCAGAATGTTTTTCATCATCTTGTGCCTCTCTTTTTAGTAGTTATCTGAGAAAACCACGAGGTAACGCACTCGCACAGGCTGCTGAAATCGGATCATCTGTCGAAAAAGGTTGCTATCTTAGCAGATGGAGCACTCAGGCAGATAACGATCATCTTTTCCCAAGAAAACAATGCTCATATCCACACATAACCTCCTCTTTCTATTTCTATGTATCACCAAGCATGTCAAGACTTAACTCAAATAGCGGGTGTGAATCTCCGACACCTGCCACGGAGCCCGCCGATTCAGTCCTGCAGGACACAGACGGGTTACTTTTCTTGTAGCGATAAAAAAACTGCCGTGATAGAGTCACCGCCTCTTGTTAATGTTTAAAGGAAATTCAGCCTTGCCATTAAAATTTCAACAGTGGGTTCCCGCCCTGAGTCTGACGACAGCAATGATGCTCTGGGCGAGTTCGTTTATCGCCCTGAAGCTCGCTTTTGTAGGATTTCCCCCGATGGTCGTGATCTGGGGGCGCATGATGATCGGCAGCCTCTGCTTTATCTTTTTCAGCAGCCAGTTGCGGACCGTGAAGTTTCGCCGCGGTGACCTGAAATATCTGCTTTTCATGGCCGTCTGTGAACCATGCATCTACTTTATCTTTGAGGCAAAAGCACTGCAGCTGACGACTGCTTCCCAGGCAGGCCTGATCACCTCAATGCTCCCGTTGATGGTTGCACTTGGGGCCTATCTTGTCCTCAAGGAGACAATCACCTGGAAAACCATAGTGGGGTTTTCTATCGCCATTGGCGGGGCGTTTCTGCTCAGCCTCAGCGGTGAAACCTCCCGGAGTGCACCGAACCCCCCGCTCGGTAATTTTTTCGAATTTCTGGCAATGGTTACAGCAACCGGCTACACCCTGTCATTAAAACATCTGACAGCCCGCTATTCCGCTATCTTTTTAACCGCGGTTCAGTCATGGACCGGGGCGATATTCTTTTCTTTCTTTTTTCTCTCTCCTGACATAAACCTGCCAACCCTGTTCCCCTTGCTGCCAACGCTTGCAGTTCTCTACCTGGGCAGTTTTATTACCCTGGGGGCATACCTGCTCTACAATTTTGGCGTCAGCAAGATTCCGGCCAGCAAAGCGTCAGCCTATGTCAATCTTATCCCGGTCTTTACGGTAATTCTCGGATTCCTGATTCTTGGCGAGACCTTCACCATCCCCCAGTATTTTGCCTCGACACTGGTCCTTCTCGGCGTCTATATCAGCCAGCAAAAACCACGCCGTCTGGCCTGAAAGTACTGTCCATCAATAATCAATCCCCGGTTGAGGTTCGATATCCTTGCGATAGGCATGCTTTATCTCCGTCACTTCACTGACGGTGTCAGCCCGGTCAATAACCTGCGGGTGAGCGTCCCTGCCGGTGATCACCAGGTGCAGCTGCTCCGGTTTTTTATCCAGTATCGACAGAACCTGGTCCAGGTCAACCAGCTTCAAGTGCAGCGCATTGTTGATCTCATCAAGAACCAGAAGATCAAATACGCCTGATTCCATTTTCCGGTGGACAAGCTGTATCGCCTCCTGGGCATTTGCCCGATGCTCAGCTTGAGAATAGGGGTTTCCCTGAATACCGCAGAACCCCTTGCCTGTCGAGGTGAAGTCGACCTGACCGCCAAGCATTTTTACCCCGTCCCACTCTCCTGAGTAAAGGTCCCCTTTCATAAACTGGATAACACAGACCTTCATGCCATGTCCGGTCGCCCGCAGCACCATCCCCATGGCACTCGTTGTCTTACCTTTTCCATATCCGGTCAGGACGACAACAAGGCCTCTTTTTTCTTTTGGCTCAAGTTTGCTGATTTCCATTCGTCACTCCCTGTTTCATTATGCTGCGCAAATGTTCCGATCTAAGATCCCGGATCGCCTGCCCGACTCATTTCTCAGCCGGGTCATCGTATTTCCATACTGTTGACACCGCACGCCTCCGTAGCCAAGAACGTATATACTGTCTGAACAGTTTGCATTATTTTTTTATTGCCGGATGGACTGTCACACCTCACAGACAACTCAGCAACGCAGCAAACATACGCCCGATCCTGTTGTAAAAACGCTGATACTCGTGTATGAAATGATCCAGTCAATAATGATTTGAGAGCCATGAAACTATACTCCCGCATACTCGGCGAAGGTGAGCCGCTTGTCATCCTCCATGGCCTTTTCGGCATGTCGGATAACTGGCTGACCATCGGCAACAGACTCGTTGAATATGGGTTTTCTGTTCACCTTGTCGACCTCAGAAATCATGGGAGGTCCCCGCATGCAGACACCCACAGATATCCCGATATGTGTGAAGACCTGTTATTCTATCTCGATCAGCATCATATCGAAAAGGCAGACATCATAGGACACTCGATGGGCGGAAAGCTGGCGATGGTTTTTGGCCTGCTTGAACCGGAAAAAATCACCAGACTGGTTGTCGTTGATATGGCACCATCGGCTTATCAATCAGCAGAAAACAGTTATCACCGAACCATTATCCGAGCCCTCAAACAGACAAATCCAGCCGCTCACGGGAGCAGGGAATCAATAAGAAAAGAACTTACAGAGCGGATCGGTGATCAATCCATGGCACTGTTTCTGAGCAAAAGTATCGCAAGGGAACAGGCTACGGGAACCTTTGGCTGGAAATTTAACCTGCCGGTACTGGAAAAGTTCCTCGACCATATCCATATCGGCCTGGAAGAGCT
>CBDUGK010000119.1:0-10521 GCA_965366875.1 uncultured Desulfobulbaceae bacterium
CGAGACGGAGAAAGCGCTTGTCATCAAGGCACAGTCCGAGTGGGAGCTGCTGGAATCAGCCCCCTGACCCGGCAGAACAAAGCGCTATTTTGCGGCAACCGGCCCTGCCAGCTTCAGCACAGGCGCCTCTTTAATCGGCCAGTGGATAATTGCCGCCATCACACCAAAGGCCACACCCATCCACCAGACCCCGTCATAGCTGCCTGTCTGGTCATAGAGCCAGCCACCGAGCCAGACACCGCTGAAACTGCCGATCTGATGGCCGAGGAAAACAATGCCATAAAGAAGCGCCATGTAACGGGTGCCGAACATCACCGCAACGAGACCTGAAGTCGGTGGAACGGTAGCCAGCCAGAGAAAACCCATCACGGCGCTGAAGACAATCACCGAGGTGGTAGAGATCGGCAGCAGCATAAAAAGAGAAATGGCAATGGCGCGACCGATATAGATACCCACGAGTATATCACGCTTTGATGCTTTTCCGGACCAGAGCCCTGAGAGAAAAGCTCCGACCACATTACACAAGCCAATGATTGAAATGGACCAGGCTCCCAGCTGCGCATCAAAGCCATTGTCCACCAGAAACGCCGGCATGTGAGCGGTGATAAATGCCACATGAAACCCACAGACAAAAAAGCCGGAAACCAGCAGCACAAAAGAGCGATGACCCAAGGCCTCCTTTAACGCCTGAGACATAATCTGATCTTCCTGCAGGGATGAGGCGTCCTGCCTGCCGGAATAGGGGGCAAGCGGGAGAGCAAGCATCGCCATGGCAAGGGCTGATGCCGCAAGAATGTTTAAGGCGGTGATCCAGCCGTAATTGTCGATCACCAGCTGGGTAATCGGTACAATGGCAAATTGGCCAAGAGAACCTGCGGCAGTACCCAGTCCAAGTGCCATCTGCCGCCTGGACTCACCCACCGCCCTGGCCATGGCTGGCAGTACGATGCCAAAGGATGTTCCGGCAATGCCGGCCCCAACAAGTATCCCGGCAGAGCTGTGCAGTACCCACAGGTTGTCAACGCCTGCCATCATGAGTATTCCCAGGGCATAGATAAGTGTGCCACCGACGATGACTGCTGCATTACCGTAGCGATCAGCAAGACCTCCAGCGAATACTGCGACGACGCCCCAGCAGAGATTCTGGATAGCCAGTGCCAACGATATCACTTCCCGTCCCCAACCGTTTGCCTCTGTAATTGGATTTACAAAAAGGCCAAAACTTGAGCGAAATCCAAAGGAGAGCAGGAGAAGCAGGCAGGCTGAGATAATGAGAAACGTGCTGGATTTATTTTGCTTGATGGTTGCGTGCTTCAACGTGTGGACCCTTAAATCAGAGTAACAAACAGAAAAGTACTACAAAATGGTATAGCTGAATTCTGAGTTAAGGGCAAGACTTGTGTGAAATGTGCGATGTTTAAGGGTTTTGGCTAATCCATCGATAAACCAGGACGTTGCCGCGCAATGCAGGAACATTCCGATTTTCCAAGCTTTTTGTTTGAAAAAATCGAACAAGGGTCGGGATCGAAATTCCTTGATGCAATCCGTTTCATTCACAACCATCATCAGAGTATCACCAGGTGATGGAAAAATAGGTTGACGCATTGCCTGCTGGTTTGTATACATGTATACAAGAATACATCGGGGTCCCTGTGACACGATACCCGGATGATTTTGAGCGATCGAACCTTGAAGCTGATTTCTGGTTGTGATGAATAATCATCAAAAAAAAGGATGCTGCTATGAATGCTGAGTTGTCAGGAGAGTTTGTCCAGACACCACGAACGATGGCCGAGCAGGTTTACGACCTGTTACGAAAAAAAATCCTTAAACAGCAACTGAAGCCGGGCGAGCGCCTGCTTGAGCTCTCGGTCGGTGAATCACTCAAGGTAAGCAGAACCCCAATAAGAGAAGCATTTCGGCTGCTCCAGCAGGATGGATTGGTGGAGCGTATCCCTCAAGGCGGCGTTCGTGTTACCGATTTGTCACTTGAGGAACTCAGGGAAATTTCGGCCCTCAGGGCGGTCCTTGAAATTCATGCCGTTGATATCGCCTGCGATAAAATCGCAGAAGAAGAGATCGAGAAGCTTGAAAGCATTGTCGGTTTGGCAGAAGATATGGCTATTGCCGAGAGTAACGGCAAGGAGATTGATCTTGTTGAACTGAGCCATCTGAATACTATTTTTCATGACATCATCTGTAGTGCTGCGAGAAGCCCCTATCTGAACAAAATTCTTGAGATCGTCAGGTTGCCGATTCTTCGCTTCAGGCCATTTTCCCTTGAAGATAAAACTCACCGACTCCGCGGAGTAAAGGAGCATAAAAAAATGATCGAAATGCTGAAGAATAAGGATAAAAAGGGGCTGAAAAAATTGACCGAAAAACATGTGAACGATGTTTCAGAGGCAGTCGCAAAACGGCTTGCCTCTAAAAAAAGTCTGTAAGAGGTCGCACCCCTCTTAAGACACTCCCCCGCACCCCAACCATAGGAGAAGAACCCATGAAACGATTTACCAGTGCAGTAATAACGCTCGGCTTGATCGGTATGGCAAGCTTTTCGTTTGCCGCCGGAAGCACTCTGAACGTCCTTGGCCAACCGCTGGCAACCGGACTTATTCAGAAAAACAAAGAGCAGCCTTTCTTCGAGAACTTTGCCAAAAACACGGGCCTTGACATCGACGCCAATTACAAGCCGATCGATGTAACCGGTCTGCAGTCAGAAGAGACGCTGCGCGTGCTGAAAAACGGCCTGTTTGATATCGTCTCTATTCGCACCGCCCAGGCGGCACGAGACGAAGTTTTTTTGCTTGGACAGGATCTCGTTGGCCTGAACCCGGATTATGAAACAGCCCGGAAAGTCTATGACGCCTACAAGCCGCATTTCGCCGCCCGGATCAAGGAAAAATTTGATGCTCAGCTCCTCGGCCTCTGGCCGTTTGGCCCCCAGGTTCTGTTCTGCAAGCCGGAGATCTCCGGCCTTGAAGATATCAAGGGGAAAAAGGTCCGCGTCTACGACCAGAGTCTCGCTCAGTTTATTGAAAGCCTGGGCGCAACGCCTGTGCCGATAGGCTTTTCAGAAGTTCAGCAGGCACTTGCCCGAGGTGTTGCGGATTGTGCAATCACTGGAGCCAGCTCTGCTAACTCGGCGGGGTGGCCGGAGGTTACCGACTACTTTATGCCGATCGGCTTTCAGGTCGGTTTTAACGGCTATGCCATGAACATGAAAAGCTGGAATAAACTCTCAGCCGAAGATCAGGAAAAAGTTCAGGCTGCCTTCGACACGCTCGTGGAGGATATCTGGGTGTACTCGGAAGAACTCTTTCAGGACGCATTGCGCTGTAATGTCGGTAAAGAACCATGCACCACCGTTACCAAATATAACATGAAAGAAGTTCCCGTAAGCCAGGACGATCTGACGAAAGTAGCTGAAGCAGTAAGAACGATATCATTTCCTGCCTGGTCTGAAACCTGCGAGAAAAGCTATCCAGGATGCACGGACAAATGGAAGGAGATTCTCGGCCCAATGACCGGAATCCAGTAAAACAACGCTGCACAGGAACCGGCCAGACGTTCGCACTGGCCGGTTTACTCTTTTTTTTAGGTGAGGCTGGAATGAAAAAGCGACAGGGAATTGCCTTTATCTGCAGTTGTTTTTTTGGCTATCTGTGTATTGCGCTGTCTGTTTTTATCAGTATTGAGGTAATCATGCGCAAGCTGTTCTCGGCTTCCCTGCAGGGGGCCGACGAACTGGGCGGATATGTCCTGGCCATCACATCGGTGATTGCGTTCGGAGTGGCCCTCATCGGCAACAGTCACATACGGATTGATCTGGTGCATTACAAATTTCCACTCAAGATGCAGGCCCTGCTTAACTGGGCGGCCAACCTTTCGGTTTTGATGCTGGCACTATTGCTTGCCTATGCGTCAATCGGGGTGCTGCAGGAAACCCTCAGCTATGGCAGTACCGCTCCAACCCCCTGGGCAACACCCCTTAAATACCCGCAATTTTTCTGGAGTGGCGGGCTGGTGCTGTTCTGTCTGTTTGCCAGTTATTATTTTTTCAGTGCGACCTGGCTGCTCATTACCGGTCGCTGGAATGATTTGCGCATTCTCTTCCAGCCAAAAGGTTCGGCAGATGAAGTAAAAGAAGAATTAAAAGATCTTGATCAACGTTAACAGAAGGGAACGAGAACATGCCGATTTCAGATATCACGCTCTTTTTTCTCGCCGGTCTGGCGCTTCTCTTTCTCGGAATTCCCATATCAGCGGTGATGGCGATCATCGGCGTTATCGGGGGCCTGCTTGCTTTTGGTTTGCCGTTCATGAATTCGATTGGAAGCGTTGTCTGGGGAGTACACAACTCATTTATCTTAACGGCGGTACCACTTTTCATCCTGATGGGGGAAGTCCTCCTGCGTTCGGGGGTGGCCGACAAGATGTATGAGTCACTGGCAAAATGGATGGGCTGGATGCCCGGCAACCTGCTGCATACAAATATCGGCTGTTGTGCGCTGTTCTCGGCAACAACCGGATCTTCGGTGGCCTGTGCGGCAACGGTCGGCACAGTTGCGCTGCCGGCACTTGAAGAGCGGGGGTTCTCCAAAAAACTCTCACTGGGGTCACTGGCGGCAGGAGGCACGATGGGCATACTCATTCCTCCGAGTATCGCCTTGATCATTTATGGTAGTCTCACCAACAATTCCATCAGCCAGCTTTTTGTTGCAGGTGTCATTCCCGGTATTCTGTTGACCATCGCGTTTATCATATACCTGATGATAGCGAGCATCTATCTCGGAAATACCGGAACAATCAAGGTGACTTGGGCCGAACGCTTCCAGGCACTGCCTGACCTTGTCCCGCCATTAATTATCTTCTTTGTCGTTATGGGCAGTATCTATTTCGGCTTTGCCACCCCGACCGAATCGGCAGCTCTGGGAATCATGGCCTCACTGTTTTTTGCCTGGAGATCGGGAAAACTCACCTTCAGTATGCTGCATCGCTGCTTTGTTAATACCGCCCAGCTTACCGGGATGATAATCCTGATAATAACGGCGGCATTCATCCTGAACCTGACCCTGAGCCTGCTTGGTGTGGCGGAGTTGCTGACCCGCCAAGTGATGTCGCTGAATCTGACCCTGACCCAGCTGGTCTTCGTTATGATCCTGTTTTATATCGTACTTGGCATGTTTCTGGACGTACTTTCAATCCAGGTTGCGACCATTCCCATTGCCTATCCAATCATGACCGCCGCAGGAGCTGACCCTATCTGGTTTGGTATCTTTATTGTTCTGATGAGCGAAGTTGCAATGATTACACCGCCGATGGGGATGAATCTTTTTGTCATCCAGAGTGTGCGAAGCGACAAGGGACCGTTGTCCGATGTCATCTGGGGAGCATTGCCCTTTGCTGCAATAATGCTGGCCTTTACCGTGTTGCTGATTTTTTTTCCAGAGGTGGTTACCTGGCTGCCGGCTAAGATGAGGGGCTGACGTGTCAGGTAATTCTCAGGAACTCCTGCCCGAAAAACTGATCATCGCCCTTGGCGGCAATGCAATTCATCCCGCCGGAATCAAGGGCACTGGAGAAGAACAGTTCGACATCGCGGCAAAGGCCGCCAAGGCCTTGCTTCCTGTTTTACGAGACATCCCCGAGCTCGTATTCACCCATGGCAACGGGCCCGGTGTCGGTAAAGTCCTCATGCGGCAGGCCATAGCGAGCAAGCGCGTGGCCACTATGCCCCTTGACATCTGCGTTGCCAACAGCCAGGGAGGTATTTCGTATGTTATCATGCAGACAATGCAGAATTGTCTGAACACAGCCAAGGTGGACCGTGTGGTGAGCAGTATTCTCTGTGAGGTAGAGGTAGACGCTGATGATCCGGCATTTGCCCACCCGGATAAACCCTTGGGGTATTTTTTTACCGAGTCAGAAGCACAGGAGCTGCACAAGGAATTCAACTGGAACATGAAAGAGGATGCCAACAGGGGCTGGCGGATGGTTGTTCCATCACCACGGCCTCGAAAGGTTCTCAACAGCCAGGTGATCAAGGACCTTGCCGGGAGTGGTGTCATCGTCATTACGGCAGGCGGCGGCGGTATACCGGTGATCGCAGACGTCGATGGAAACATTTCCGGGGTAGAGGCTGTTATCGACAAGGACCTGACGACCGTGCTTCTCGCCCATGAACTGGATATGGACCATCTACTCATATTGACATCGGTGAACCACGTTGCGATTCATTTCGGCACTGACCGGGAGCAGAACCTCACACACGTTTCTCTGGGTGAACTCAAAACCTATTTGAAACAGGGCCACTTTTCGGCAGGAAGCATGGGGCCGAAGGTGGAAGCAGTAATTCAATTCCTTGAATATGGCGGAAAGAGGGCTATTATCGCTGATCTTGATAACGCCTATGAGGCCTTGCTTGGGCAGACCGGCACTCATGTAGTAAAATGATGTGAGAGAGCGACAATGACCGTCTTGAAAACAGAGGAAAAGCAAAGAATAGCGGTTTTTTCCATAGGATCCATGGCACTTCGCTGCCTGTCTTCCCGCAAAGAATGGCAGGTGATCGCCACCTTCAAACGGAGCCTTTATTGTCGCGACAGCAAAGGACACATCATCTGTATTGGCCGGGCGGAAATCGGAAAAGGCCCGTTTACTCTTCTCTGTTCGTTTGACAGTCCCTGGCCTGAACCTGTTTTGTCAACCACCACTGGGATCAGGTTGCGGAAAAATCAATTGCTCCTCGAGGGAACAGGGATCATTTTTGATTTGCATGGTGCCCTGGTCTGGAATAAATCTCTGCGGGCGATCAGCAGGCAAGGCGACTGTCTTCTGGCTGATATTCGCTGGATCGCTGAAAAGGTTTTCCGTGATGCGCCGCCTGAGAGCCTGGGGCCGGTGGTGTCGAGTTTTTTCCCAATGAGCATACAGAGAATTACTTGGTCGTCAAGTCTGCTGACGAATTCACTGCACAAGTATTTTGTCGAGGTTATGTCGGAGGTGCGCTATCTTCCTCTGCTGCTTTCCGGTGAACAGTGTGCTCTTTCTTTTGCCGAGAAGCTGAGATGTCTCATCGGGCTCGGTCCCGGTCTGACACCGGCAGGCGATGATTTCCTGGCAGGGATTGTCATGGGGTTGTTCAAAATGGGTCATCAGCATGAAGCGGGCCTCCTGGCTCATTATTTCTATCGAGCAGCGCATGGACGGGTGACAGCCATCAGCCTGGCTTTTTACCGGGCACTGAGCGAGGGATATGTCGTCGAGTCATATCACCAGTTCCTGGACGTTATCGGCACGGGGGATGCCCGGAATCTGGAGCGGCTGCTGAAACAGGTGAGTCTTGCCGGTGCAACCTCCGGCTGGGATACCATCACAGGTATCCTCTTTGGTTTCAGCCTTGTCCTGGAAAAGCAGAATAAACGGCAGATCCCTGCAGGGGAGGCGGTATGCTGATTGGTCGTTTCCGCTACCGTAATAACGTGTGCGCCGGAATCGTTGAGGGCAATGACATTCACCTTCTTTGTGAAAATTTTTTCAGCCGTATAGAGAAGACCGGTGAGCGCCTATCCTTGCAGGACGTATCCTTTCTGCCGCCCGTTGAACCACCGGTGATAATTGGCCTGGGCCGTAATTATACGAGTCATGTCAAGGAAATGAAGGTTGATCCACCGGAGCTGCCGGCACTATTTTTCAAGCCCGGCAGGTCAATTGCCGGACACCTTGAAACGGTGTTAATCCCAGATTGGGCAACACGAGTTGACTACGAAGGGGAGCTTGGTGTGGTCATCGGCAAGAAAATGAGATATGTGCCTGAAGAGGCTGTCGCTGAGCATATTTTTGGCTATACCTGCTTCAACGACGTAACGGAGCGACATATCGGCAGCACCGGCTTGATTAACCAGGATATCAGCAAATGCTGTGATACTTTTGGTCCCTGTGGGCCATGGATTAGCACGGACCTTGACCCTGGAAATGCGTCGATCAGGACGTATCTTAACGGGGCACTCGTCCAGGAGGACAATACGGGGAGCACTGTTTTTTCCGTTCCCCAGATACTCAGTTTTGTTTCATCGTTCATGACTCTCTGGCCTGGCGATCTGGTGATTACCGGCACACCTTCAGGAATCGGCCCATTGCAGACCGGTGATACCGTCGAGGTCGAGATCGAAGGCATCGGGAGGCTTTCAAATCCGGTGAATTCAGGCAGACAGGAAATTAATAAACAATAAGGAATACACATGGTTTGTAGTACTCATATACTAAAATCCAGTTATTACGATTCGGTTGTCCTGATGCGTGTTGCCAGTCAGCTCAAGAAACAGGACGAGGTATCAGAGGTGGCAATGTTCATGGGCACGGAGGGAAATCATGCCCTTCTTGCCCAGGTGGGCCTTACCACGGAGAAGAGTCGGGAGGCAGGACCACAGGACCTGATTGTCATCGTAGTCGCTGAGTCAAAAGCGTGCGCTGATAGTGCGACGCAGGAAGCGATCAGAATGCTCACCCAACGAGCACCGGGGCAGGATACAGACCTTGATTACCGTCCCCGGACGCTGGATACCGCCTTGGGTTTTCTGCCGGATGCAAGCCTTGCTTTTCTCTCCATCCCCGGAGAGTTTGCGGCTCGGGAAGCAGGCAAGTGCCTGGACAAACAACTCAATGTTTTTATATTCAGCGACAATGTCAAAATTGAGGCTGAAATAGAATTGAAAAAGAAAGCCCGTGAGAAAAATCTTCTCTGCATGGGACCGGATTGCGGAACGGCCTACATCAATGGGGTCGGACTCGGTTTTGCCAATGTTGTCAGACCTGGCCGTATTGGCTGTATCGCCGCTTCCGGAACAGGTTTGCAGGCCGTCGTCTCTGAGCTTGATCGACTGGGAGAAGGGGTGTCGCACGGTATCGGTGTCGGAGGGCGGGATCTGAGCCGTGAAGTGAACGGCATCATGACCAGATATGCGCTTGAACTGCTTGAAAACGACCCGGCCAGCGAAGTCATTGTGCTTTTGTCAAAACCGCCCCATGCTGAGGTGGTGGCGCTGCTGGAGTCGCTTTGCTCAGCAATGTCCACTCCAGTTGTGACCTGTTTCCAGGGTGCCCACCTGACGGAAACTGCGTTTGTACAGGCATCCACCCTTGATGAAGCCGCCGCCATGGCTGCTTGTTTGGTAAATGGCAGTGATTATCAGGCGCGTTCATTTTCAGAACCAGGACATGTTTCTGCTCTTCTTGACAGGGTTGGGAAAAAAGCTGCAGAGAAACGGGTTGTCGGGCTCTTCAACGGCGGCACACTTGCCAAAGAGGCAGGGCTCCTGCTCTCAAAAGAGCTTGGAATCGTGGCAACAACCCTGGACGAGGGTACGGCTCATATCGTTGTCGATCTGGGTGATGACCAGTATACGGTTGGACGCCCCCATCCGATGATCGCCCCGGAAACGCGGACCGAAAAACTGGTTGAGCTGGCAAAAACCGGTGGGCTCGTTTCCTGCGGAGTTGTGCTGGTCGACCTGGTACTTGGCAACGGTTCTCATCACGATCCGGCTCAGGAAATGATTCAGAGCATTGAATTACTCAGGAGCACCTATGGGCTGTCACCCGAGATTGTTGCTGTTGTTATCGGCACCGAGATGGATCCGCAGGATACACAAAGCCAGGTAACTGGATTGGAAGATGCTGGTATTACGGTATTTCGCCGCAACAGTGAGGCGGCCCGGTATGCTGCAATGCTCGTCCTGCCAGAGTGCCGCAAACACTACCTGAAGGAGACAGTATGAAAAAAGACGAATCACCCCTCGAAAGACCAGTAGGCGTCATCAATATCGGCCTTGAACGTTTTGCTGAAGATCTCCGGAGTCACGATATTCCGGTCATTCAGATGGACTGGAGACCTCCTGCCGGAGGAGATTCGCGGCTTATAGATTTACTGGATCGCCTTGGGGAAGAAGCATAATCGGTTGAGCAATCTCATTTCAGATTAAGATTTCTGCATGAAAGAGGACCAGATGAGTATTAACGAAGCAAATAAGGCCTGCCTCCAGAAAATTCAGGAGAGTACCGCTGTCTGGAGTGATATCAGGCCGGCAAAGGAAGTAATTCCTGGAATGACGGAGCGTACTGTTCTGCATGCCGGGCCGCCGGTGCCATGGGAAAATATGTGTGGACCGATGCGTGGTTCGATTACTGGCGCCTGCATCTATGAGGGCTGGGCTGAGAACCCGGAGGATGTGGCTGAGCTGGCCTTGAGCGGCGAACTTGAATTCGATTCGAGTCACCACCGGCACGCGATCGGCCCGATGTCCGGGATCATTACCCCGTCGATGGAGGTAAATGTCGTTTGCAACACCGTCCATAACATTGAAACCTACTCCACGCTGTATATGGGGATCGGCAAGGTTCTCCGCCATGGCGCCTTTGATGATGAAGTCCTTGCTAAATTGCGCTGGATGAATGTGGAACTCGCTCCGCTGTTGAAGGCAGCCTTGCAGCGGGCCGGAGGTATCGATCTAAAAAGCATCG
>CBDUGK010000120.1:0-10519 GCA_965366875.1 uncultured Desulfobulbaceae bacterium
TAACGGTAAGCTCGAAGAGCCGTATGAGCGCCTGACCGTTGATGTTGATGAGGAATTTCAGGGAGCTGTTATCGAAAAGCTTGGAAAACTCAAAGGACAGCTGGAAGAGATGACCCAGTCTCATGGCATGACCCGGATGGTCTTTAAGATCCCGACAAGAGGACTTCTTGGATACCGCTCGGAGTTCATGACCGATACCAAGGGAATGGGGATGATGAACTATGTTTTTGACAGCTATGGACCGCATGCCGGAGACATCATAAACAGAATCAGCGGCGTCCTGGTTGTAAAGGAACAGTGTATGTCAGTTGCCTATGCTCTATTTAACCTTCAGGACAGGGGAAAGCTCTTTATTTACCCGGGAGAGCCGCTCTACCAGGGTCAGATTATCGGAGAGCATTGCCGCTCATCCGATCTCGTAGTGAATCCGGCGAAAGGAAAGAAGTTGACTAACGTCAGAGCTTCCGGCACAGATGATGCGGTTACTTTAACGCCGCCCAGAGAAATGACACTGGAAGATTGTATTGCCTACATCAATGATGATGAGCTGGTTGAAGTTACCCCAAAGTCGATAAGACTGAGAAAGCAGAGCCGGCTCAGATCAAGAAACTGACAGAATGGTATGAAAACATTTTTTATTATTGCAGTATCGGTGCTTGCTGGAATCGGAGTTTTTGCCTTGATTGCCAAAAAATACGGCAGCGGCTGCATCCCCTGACTGATGATATACGGCTCCGTTGGAAGCGGAGCGCTGGTTTTCTGGCTGCTCAATACGCTCCTGTAGCACTTACCCGTGCGTGTGAAAAGCCTCGTCGGGTAAAATTGGTGTACCCTGCTTTTTATACAAAAAGTAGTCTGTTAGTATCCGGCCGTGGTCAAAGGCCATTTCGGGAATCTCCTCCCGGGAAAAAAGCGCCGCTTCTGCGGCATCGTCTCCTGCCTTGGGCAGCCTGTCTGATTGAGCGATAAAGACCGTTGAGGCCGTATGCATTCGGGGGTCACGGCCGGGAGCCGAGTAGGTGTGAAACTGCCTGAGTGTTTCAAGCTGAAGACCGGTCTCTTCAAATGCTTCCCGTACAGCTGCATTCTCAAAGGATTCACCGTAATCGACGAACCCGCCCGGCAGCGCCCAGCCGAAAGGCGGGTTTTTTCTTTTTATAAGAACAATTTTATTTTTGACCTCGATAATGATGTCAACGGTCGGGATCGGGTTTCTCGGTTGATCCATGGTGTGGTTGCAGTGAGGGCATCTCATCAGAATAGTGTTATTTTGTCTTGGCAGGATTCGGATCGTCAAAGAAAAAGAGTGAATGTATCTCTTCCCAGTTCGATACCGAGGGGAGATTATGCTGATTGTAATTCCAGGGCTGGCTGAATACGATCGGGTTGAGGCCTGCCTCGGCGAGCTGTAGACAGGTCAGGGTCCTGTCGTCGATAAAATGGGTAATGCCGCATGTCCTGATATAGCGTTCCTTGTTATCGTGATCCCCTGTGGCGATCAATCTGATTTTTCCCCTGTCTTCAGGGGCGCAATAGTAATCGAACCAGTCTATAACCGGCTGAATATCGGGCCGTGCGGTGATAATGGTGACATCCGAGCAGCCGGCCAGCCTGGCCAGAGTCTCGATCGCTCCAGGCAGCGGCAGCAGCCCGATACCCAGCGAGTCGACGAGTATATCGTTGAAAATGGTTTCGATGATGTCAGCTGGAATCTCCAGGCAATGCTCAACCTGAAAGCTTTTCAGATCTTCGATCTTGACGGAGCAGTAGCCATGATCGCTGCAGGCAAGCCTGATGAAAGCTTCCCCGATATCGGCAATAACGCCGTCAAAGTCAAAACCGACGCATTCCGGCCGAAGTTTCATGGGCTGCCTGCTGCCTCTTTGCTGCGGTTCTGGTCCAGCTCGCTATCGAAGAACAGATGCATTTTCAACGATGACTGTATATGTGTAGCCGGCGCCGAAATCCTTGTTGGCGGCAAGGGTCCCTTCGATAATGATGATGTCCGGGCTGCCGATTTCTGCCGTGGTGGTGACGACAAGATCATGTGTATTGTTCATCGGGTCTCCACTACCATCCTGGAGATGAAGCCAGTTTTTTCCCATTATGTTGGCATTGAATTTTACGACTTTGCCGCGAATGCGGACCTTTGTGCCATTGAGTTCTGCGGCTTTGTCAAACAGCTCGGCAACGGTAAAGCTGTTTTCTCCTTCCGCCTTTTCAACCGATATCTCTGAAAACGGCGCTATTGCACCCATGCTGCCCCCGGAAGCCTGGGGTGCCGCCACCTGTGGAAGAGCTTGCTTTTCAGCCTGAACGGCTGCTTCAAAGGAGCTGGAAGGTTTCGAGTCGTCCGGCTTGGCTGAAGCAGCGACGTCGACAATACCTTCTGAAAAGATGACACGGGTAAATGTTTTGTTCAGAGAGGTACTGTGGAAATCTTTCATTTCCATACCGGGTGCAAAGGAGCGTTGCTCCCCCGTGCCCACTTCAGTCTCGGGAATTGCTATCCAGAGCGGTCCTTCGGATGAAGAGATATTCACGTAGGTATATCCGGCAGCATCCATGGTCTCCAGGACTGTTCCCCGGAGCAGGTTGTTTCCGTCCTCGGCGGTGGCGGCAAACACGTTGATCGGTAGAGAAAACAGCAGTACCAGGAATAGAGCCGGCAGAAGCCGGGCGCTGATCCCCAATCTGGCTGTGAGAGGGAAAGTGTTCATGATAAATCTCCTTGGCATGTGATTAAAAATATTTCAGGTCATGCAAAGATAATTCAATCGCGATCTTTTGCAAGCAGTGTCCCGAGCGTCTCCGATAAAAGATCGGCCCAGAGGGTATAGCCGGAACTATTGAAATGCACCCCGTCAAAATCAAACAGCGGCTGTTTTCCTTTTTCAAAACGGCTGTAGAGATCAAGATAGAGCGCTCCTGAAGTCTCGGCGACCGTGCGAAGGTCAGCGTTGACGCGGCGAATTATTTCCTGGAACTGTGGAACCTGGACAGGTGCCAGGCTGTTGACCAGGATAAAAGCGGCAGGATAACACTGTTTGAGTCTGGTGATAATGATTTGTACGGTTCCGGTGAAGTCGGGGTTTCCTGTCAGCAGATCATTGGTTCCTGTCATTAGCAGGACAACATCCACCGCCTTGAATGAGCAGCAGTATGGCAGTCTGTGGAGGAGTTCTTCGCTCCGTTCACCAGGCATTCCGAGGCTGATATTCGTATAGCGGGGGAGAAGCTTTTGCCAGTTTCCATAGTCAATAAGCGAGTCTCCCAGCAGGAGCAAGGTTGATGGACTCATATTCCCGTTCGATCTCTCCTGTCAGAACATTGGTATATAAACCGGTGGAATCAGGATTTGGACTGCAGGACAATGAGCCCCATGAAGGGTAGTTCAACCCTGCTTCCCGGTTCAACCGGCTCGCCGTTCTCGTAAACAAGAATGTCTTCAGGACTCACTGCCGCAGTGTCTATGATCTTGCGCCACTCGCCGGTTCCTGCAGGGCCTGGAATGTCTGGCACGGTAACATGGGCAGCGTGCTCTTTGCTGCCGTTTATCATCACAAAGAAATCACTGTCGCAGTGCTTTTCCACCCCGGTGCGATGGAGGGTGAATGCCAGTATCCGGCAATCGGCAGACCAGTCCTGACTGCCCGGTTCAAGGGTCTGCCAGGTTATATCCTGCCTGTCTCCATTATCAGCGTTGATCGGATTAAAAAACGCTCTTCGCCTGAACAGGGGGTATTTTTTTCTCAACAGGATGCATTCTTGAAAAAAACGCAGCAGCCCACCATTCTTTTCAGCAAGTGACCAGTCGATCCAGCTGATCTCATTATCCTGACACCAGCCGTTGTTGTTGCCCTGCTGGCTTCGGCCTAATTCATCCCCGGCTGTCACCATTGGAATCCCCTGGGAAAGAAAGAGCAGAGCAGCAAAGGTACGAATGCGCCTGAAACGGAGCTGCTCTATCTCCGCTGAGCATGGAGCACCTTCGCAGCCGCTGTTCCAGCTCAGGTTGTGCGTCTCTCCATCGCGGTTCTGCTCGCCGTTGCTGTCGTTGAGCTTGTTCTCGTAACTCACCAGGTCATAGAGGGTAAAGCCATCGTGGCAGGTGATGAAATTGACGGAGTTGAGTGGACCGTGAGCATTGATCTGATAGAGATCTGAACTGCCGGCAATCCGTGTTGCCAGTGTCCGGACGGTATCGTCATGACCGGCCATGAACCTCCGGACATCATCCCTGAATCGGCCGTTCCATTCGAGCCATCGCGGGTTTTTTGAAAAAGATCCAACCTGGTAGAGCCCTGAAGCATCCCACGCTTCGGCAATCAGCTTCACATCGCTGAGGATGGGGTCACGGGCAATTGCTTCAACCAGGGGTGACTCATCCATTACCGCTCCGTTTTCATCCCTGTTGAAAATTGCCGCAAGATCAAAGCGGAAGCCATCGACATGCATCTCCGTTACCCAGTAGCGAAGCGACTGGAGGATGAGTTCTCTGCAGACCGGATTGTTGCAGTTGAAGGTATTGCCGCATCCGGAAAAATTGAGATATGCGCCGTCTCCCTGATCAGTCATGTAATAGGTTGGGTTGTCAATCCCCCTGAAACTGGTGGTATTTCCTTCGTAGTCAGTCTCTCCCGAATGATTGAAAACCATATCGATAATGACTTCAATATTCTCCTGGTGCAGGTGTCGGACCATCGTTTTAAAGTCGTGGCAGGCGGACCCGCTTTCGGTGGAATATCCGGATTTGAGACTGAAAAATGAAATGGGGTTGTATCCCCAGAAATTATATAATGGCTCTCCTGTCAACGGGTTGAAAAAGCGATTGTCTCTTTCATCCCATTCGGTTATCGGCAGCAGCTCGACCGCAGATATTCCCAGCTCTTTGAGGTGGTCTATTTTTTCAATGATTCCGAGGTAACTTCCTGGATTCGCGACAGCAGAGGAGGGGTGTCGGGTAAAACCACGCACGTGAAGTTCGTAGACAATGGTGTCTGCGAGGGGTGTTTTCGGAGGGGTGTCGTCCTGCCAGTCAAACGGTTCCGGTTGCTCCGCATGGCACACGGGTTTGCTGCCGTAGTCTCCTGCAGCTCCCCAGGGGCGATCTGTGAGGCGCTTTGCGTATGGGTCGATGAGAATGCGGTCAGGGTAGAAGATCAATCCCTGAGAGATATCGCTTATTCCGTCAACCTTGTAGCCATAGCAGACTGGCTGGTGGGCAGTGTGCAGTTTTATGTGCCAGATATCGCTGCTGCGATGAATTTCCGGATTCAGGCTGATTTCTATGAAATCTGATTTTCTGCCGTTCCCCAGACGATCAATAACAAGGATGACCCTTGAAGCATTGGGACAGAACAGTGCAAAATTGATTCCATCAGAGTCAGGTGACGGGCCGAGCGGAAACGGCTTTCCAGCGCTTGTTCGAGAATAATTTTGTTTGGACATTTTGAGAATGATTCTTATATTCGGTTAAGGTTAAAATGATCGTTTCTATCTGCAAGTATAACAGGGATAGGGCAACTGCAACAGCAGAAATCAATTGCTCAGTGGATAGGTAAAACACGGAACAGGGGTGGCGCATGGGAATGTTTCATAAACTGAAAGTCGGCGACATGGTTATCAATTCGATCGACTGGGAGATGACTCCTGACCTGACATTCGGAACGTTTGAGTCATGGGGCGGGCGTGAACGGGTTAGAAACAATAATGAGCTGATCTATTACTTTTTTGTTGATAATTGGGGTGATGAACCCAAGCTGTGCCTGATGGAGCGGGGAGTAAAACATGCCAGGGTAATCGCAGAAATAAAAGCTCCCGCCAAAATGGTCAGCGATTGTGTAGAGAGCCAGGGAAGTGTGTCATTTTTTGAGCGAAGTTTTGCAATAGACGATGCCATCCAGGAGTGGCTCATTGACAACGTGCTCGACGATGGTGACGCAAGTCTGGTTCGCGCTGTCCGGGAGCAGCCTCGCGTGGAGGATATGGGGCGGCGGCTGCCGGTGTGGGACGGCACGGATTCAGCGGCTGAGAGGATCTCTCTGCCATCCGTGCAGGCGGTCATGTCGGATGAACAGGTAGCGGAAGCAATAAAAAGATGGAATTTCTTTGATTCCAAAATAAATCCGCAAGGGTCATTTCAGACCCATCTTCATGACAGCGGCCTGCAGACACTGGTTGACCAGCGCAGCGGTCTCATGTGGCAGCGGGGTGGAATCGATATCGGTTCTCTTCGCATGATGAACAGGGCTATCGAAGAGCTCAATAAGGACGGCTTTGCCGGTTACCACGACTGGCGACTTCCTGCACTGGAGGAGGCCATGTCCCTGCTGGAACCGGTAATTAATGAGAAAGGGATACATCTCAATTCAAATTTTTCACGCGAGCAGCCATTTATCTTTGTCGCTGCCCAGAGAACACCCGGCGGTTATTGGTTTGTTGATTATAAGCAGGGAAGCGCCTTCTGGTCATCGGGGACGATTCCCGGCGGATTCGGGCGACTGTGCCGCACACTCACCAGCTAGCGGGAGTTTTTTATCCGCTGGCAAGCCGCAGGTTCAACTTTTTTGGACCTACGGCTTTTTTTGTTTGCCCGCCATGGCGGGCAAACCCGGCCGGTGATGATTGCTTGTTTTTTCCTGTTTTTTCGAATAGAGAAAGAGTAAGGGTCTAACGGGTATTTCTTTATAAGGGCCGGAGAATCCGGCGGTAAGAGAACTGTCGACGGTTCAGAGGAGAAAAGAGTTATGAGCGAGGAGTTTCAGATCAAGTATGCCGAGCGTATGAACCAGCTGCCGCCCTATCTTTTTGGCATGATAAACAAAATGACGATGGAGAAACGCTGGCAGGGCGACGATGTCATTGATCTTGGTATGGGTAATCCTTCTGATCCGGCGCCTGGCCCGGTGACGGAAAAATTATGCGAAGTTGCGGCAGACCCGAAAAGTCATCGCTATCCTGTTGCCGGAGGCATGAAGAACCTGAAGAGGGAAATTGGCCTGTACTATGGACGACATTATGGTGTTGAACTCAATGGTGAAAGCGACGTTATCTGCACCATCGGTTCCAAGGAAGGAATCTCTCATATGTCTCTGGCGCTGCTCGGGCCGGGAGATACGGTTCTCGTTCCTGCCCCTGCTTTTCCCATCCACGTGTATGCTGCGGTGATTGCCGGTGCCAATGTGCTTCGTGTTCCGCTGACTACAGAAGATGCATTTCTTGCCCAGATTGCCACCATGTGCCGGTCTCTGTATCCCGGTCCCAAGCTGCTGATGCTCAACTTTCCACACAATCCGACGGGAGCCCTCGCCAGCAAGGAGCTGTTCGCCGAGATCGTTGCCTGCGCAAAACAGTACAACTTCATGGTGATCAATGATTTTGCCTACTCGAAGATAACCTACGACGGCTATGTTGCTCCCAGTTTCCTCGAGGCCCCGGGTGCAATGGACGTGGGCGTTGAATTCGGCTCATTTTCTAAGTCCTACAACATGGCCGGCTGGCGCCTTGGCTATTGTGTCGGCAACGAGCAGATTATCAAAGGGCTGTCGATGATCAAGGGGTATTACGACTATGGTATTTTTTCGGCAATCCAGGTGGCGGGAATTGTTGCGATGCGTGATTGCGATGAAAAAATTTCCGAACAGGTTGAAGTGTACCAGAGTCGCCGGGATGTCCTCTGTGAAGGGCTTGACCGTATGGGCTGGGAGGTCGACATACCGAAGGCGGGCATGTTTTTGTGGGTAAAAATACCAGAACCGTACAAGGCCATGGGATCGATCAGATTCTGTGTCGAAATGATGAATCGGGCCAACGTTGCAGTTGCCCCCGGCGCGGGGTTCGGCGAGGAAGGGGACGCCTATGTGCGCCTGGCTCTGGTCGAAAACGAGAACAGAATCAGGCAGGCCCTGAAGCAGATGAAACAGAGCCTCAAGGACATCGACCAGGAGATCGCTGACGGTACATTCGAGTTGAAGCCGGCTGTCGTTGGGGAATAGATGCGTTTTGCCTCCCGTGATTTTTGCGGGGAAGAGCTCCTGTTGTAAGTGGCTGTCTTTTTCCGCGCCTTTCTGCCGCAATTTATTTCAGCCTGTCGTCCCGGTAAGCCGCTTTCCTTTATCGTGCCTGGCCTGATTTACATGACCACCGGAGCGATCTGGTGTCTGATTCCTGCCCTTTCTGCCTCATCTTCTGGCCGTCGCCTGAACCGTTCAGCTGTTGCTTCAAAACGATTACGATGGCGTAACCGTATTTTTTTCATCCTCCTCTGCCTCAACCTTGCAACTGCGTAACTGGACTCCTGATCAGCGTACCGCAAAACCTAGGAGCGTGTTCCCGGTTCTGGTGACCCGGTTCGCTGACCGCTGGCAAAATGTATATTGACATAGGCCGCGGCAATGGTATAATTTCAGTAAATGTACATTTACATTTGGTGAAATTATGAAATTGACGGAAAAACAGAAAGGGTTTCTTAACTACCTGAAAGACTATTTTTCCCGTGAGGGGCAGGCTCCCAGTTTGCGGGTGGCGGCAGCAGAACTTGGCGTCAGTCATACGGCAGTCGCACAGCTTCTGGCGCAGCTGGAAAAAAAAGGCGTGGTCGAGCGTGAAGGCCGCTACAGCCGGTCAATTCGGCTGACATCACCTGTTGCTGACAGAGCGGACCGCTCAGCCAGCCGGGAATTGCCGATTATCGGCCAGGTGACTGCCGGTATGCCGATGTATGCTCAGCAGGAATGGGACGGCAGCGTCATTGTTGATGGCCGGCTGTTCCGTGGTGACAACCTGTTCTGCCTGCGCATCAAAGGGGATTCAATGCGGGATGCGGGCATTTTCGACGCTGATCTGGCCATCTGCGAGCCGCGGCAATATGCTGAAAACGGCGAGGTCGTTGCCGTGCTGATCCACAATGAGGAAGCGACGGTGAAACGGTTTTTCCTAAAAAGTGATTGTGTGGAACTGCGCCCGGAAAATGACGCCTATCCGGTCATGCGTTACCGTTTCAACGAGCTGCTGGTGCAGGGAAAGGTTGTCGGTGTGGTCCGCGGTTCACATCCTCTGTTTTCTGCTGCACCATATTGAGCGGCAGGGCTTGTCTTCAGGACCATGGTGCGTTCGGGGAAAATATCTGTTCCATCTGCCGGCCGGCCGGCCGGTTGCGAGGTCATGGTTGGCACCTGCGGCTATTCCTATATCGAATGGGTCGACAGCGGCTTTTACCCTCCGGGAACACGGTCGCCGGAAATGCTTGGCCTCTACGGCGGCTCTTTTTCAGTTGTCGAGCTGAATTATACCTGGTACCAGATGGCCCGCAGTGATGCCCTGTTGCGGATGATGAATGCAGCACCGCCCCATCTGCTTTTCAGTGCCAAGCTGACGCGGACCATCACCCATGAACGGGTTGAGGACTGGCGCGGGCAGGTGAAACTGTATCGTCAGGGGATCGCCTCCCTGAAAAAAAGGCTGCTTGCCATCCTCGTACAGCTGCCCCCCGATTTTGACAGGACAATCAGCAACCGCTGTTTTCTGGCTGAGCTGCTTGATCTCCTTGACGGCGTGCCGACAGCGGTGGAGTTCAGGCATCGCTCCTGGGCCGTTGACCTGGTTTTTGGCGAGCTTGAACGCCGGGGTGTCTCTCTGGTAACGGTTGATGAACCTGATTTGCCCGGGCTGTTTCCAGCGCTTGACGTGGTGACCAACCCGGCGCTTTTCTATGTCCGTTTTCATGGACGAAACAGACAGGGATGGCGAAGTGGTCATATGCAGAAGAAATTTGATTATGATTACGGTGAAGCGGAGCTGCAGCAGTGGTGCGAACGGTATCTCACGCCGCTGGTACGCCGCTCCGATCGGGGTGTTATCTTCTTTAACAACCATGTCCGCGCCCAGGCACCCCGTAACGCCGGACTGCTTTCTTCCCTGATCGAGAAGAGCAAACAGAGGCTGTCGACATGAACCGGGAGCGCTTTGTCCTGCACCTGAATGTTGCTGATTTTGCTGTTGCCGTCGAACGGGTTGTCGATCATTCCCTACGGGAGAAACCGCTTATTGTCGCCGCACTGAAGGCAGCCCGGGCGACGGTGTATGATATGAGCAATGAGGCATACAATGACGGGGTTCGCAAGGGGATGCCGCTTCGCCAGGCAGTCCGTCTCTGCCGGTCGGCCCGCCTGTTGCCGCCCCGTTTAGAACTCTATAAGAAGGCCATGAGTGCTTTTGTCGGTGAAGCGCGGAAGTATAGTCCCGTGCTGGAGCCGGGTATTGGCGATGGCCACCTCTTTCTTGATATCACCGGAACGCATCGCTTGATCGGTACACCACCTGATGTCGGCTGGCAGCTGCGTAAACAGGTACGCAGAAATCTCGGTATCGATCCGATATGGAGTATCGGCGGTAATAAACTGGTGGCCAAGGTGGCCTCCCGGATCGTCAAACCGGTTGGGGAATACATTGTCAGTCCCGGGGAGGAAGTGTCTTTTCTGGCCCCGCTCCCGCTGCTGCTGCTGCCCGGAATCTTTTT
>CBDUGK010000121.1:0-10218 GCA_965366875.1 uncultured Desulfobulbaceae bacterium
AGCCATCGGCAACCTTAATGGTATTGTATTAAAATCTCATTGACATTTTTCCTGTATCTCTGATTTCCTGCCAGCATATTGCTTGGCAACAGCCAATGGTGTATCCTCACAGCTCAATTATCAGCAATTGGAGACATACCATGAAACCGTATGACAGCTACCTTTTTGATGCCGACGGCACCCTCTTTGACACAGTCGACCTTATCTGTACATGCTTTCAATATGTTGCAGAAAAATATGCAGGTAAGACCATGGACAGGAGTACCATCATCAATGGCATAGGATTACCGCTGAAGAGTCAGCTCATCGCCCATCTAGGTTCCGAGCTTGACCATGAGCAGATTCTTGATGATTATCTCCAGTACCAGCTCAGTATAATGGAAGATAGTATCAGCCCATTTCCCCATGTCATCAAAACCTTGGAAATACTGAAGAGTGAAGGAAAAAAACTGGCCGTTGTCACCTCACGAAGACGGTTCAGCCTGGAGAGAATCCTGCATTCCACAGACACCGCCAGGTATTTTGACGTCCTGGTAACGCCTGAAGATACAACCAGGCATAAGCCTGACGCCGAACCAGCTCTAAAGGCTATGTCCCTGCTTGGTGCAGATAAAATCAGTACCGTGTTTACCGGTGACGCCCTCTACGATATCTGCAGCGGAACGAGCGCAGGCATCGACACCATATTTGTCAACTGGAGCCATGCTGAACTATCCTCCCTTACTGTATCTCCCACCTGGACAATTGATTCTCTGCAGGAGTTGACCCTCTGCCTGAACAGCAGGTACTGATCAGGCAGGATATTGTTACTGTCGCACCGAGACAAAGATATCGCCACACATAGTTCCTGGCCATCTAAATAAAGTCGCAACCGTAGACTTCCTGTAAAGCAACCGATTGTGAGAAACTGGATGATTTACTGAACAGGACGCCAAAAAGATACCGGAACAAGGCTTTCTCCGGTATTCACTGTACAACGGTTGTTGATCACTCCTGCACCCCATTTTTCCACCTACTCAGGTGCTTATTGTTCTGGCACAACAAGGCAGTATGGGTGGAGAAGCTGCTTTGCATACTTACCGTATTTTTCCCGGGCCTCCAGGCAGATCTGCGGAATAAATGGACAAGTGAATTGCGAATCAACTTCCCCTATTCGTAATGACACTTTTTCTTCGATCAAAGGATCGGCATAGCTGTTGCAATTATTCCCTTCGTCCCACACACCGTCGAGGTAAACAGACAAATCGAATTTCTTGTTGCTCTCCCAGGCCTTGACAATTTTCATATGCCGTAACGATGCAACAACTTGAATATCGCAGGTCACATATGGACGATCAAGCAGGTTGGCCACAAAACCCAGCAATGGATCGTTGTTTTTCCCGAGTACCCTGTTCCAGAATCGCAAACCGTTAAAATTTGCCACAAGATCGGCAAAGGAAAAAATACCTGTTGTGGTATAGCCATATTTTCCACCCTCCTGCTCCTTTCCCCACTGGAGGTCCTGTTCAATGTTTTTACCTTCCTCTCGGGTAAGCTCAAAATAATGCCAGCCTTCCGCAAAGAAATGGCCAAGTTTATCGAGTCCGACAAGATGGCCACTGACTCTCACGACATCGCTCAACTCTTTGATATTCAGAGAAATCCCTTCAATATAATTAATATCGCGATAGATCGAGTCATTCAGTGACAAAGAATAACTTCGGTCAGCCAGCAACTCTCGAAGCTGTTTGTCCAGACTGTAGCCCTTCAACCCCCAAGAAGCGGTAAATGAAAGGAAAATTGCCTTCCGCAATTCCGCGAAGAGGATTTCTTCATCACAGAATTCTTCCGCCGTCAAATCCTCGATATCATCTCTTCTGCCGTTGGCTTTTGCTATTCCCTCCATCATCCGCTGGTTGAATATTGCGTTGATTGCCTGAAGGCTGTCATCTAGTTGTATCCTGCGCGGAGTGACACTGTCAATTTCTGCAGCATTGCTGGGCTGATGCGTGAAAATGGCAGCTGCAAGAAAAACAGCAATTAATCTAAGGACAGTAAATGACATAAATAGTCAGCAAGCTATGAACGAATAAGGTTTGGTCTTTCGTCAGGTGTGTCACACAAATATCATACATTGGGGATAAAACATAGTCTCGCTGCGTTTAATAGTTCCACTTCCAAAATCTGATTTTCTCAAAATTTCTTGAGTTGACAGTGCCCCTGTATCTACGTAGCTCAGAAAAATTCTGCGAAGAGAGTACCGGAACTCAGTCTTACCAACAAGTCCTTTCAGATCTGATGGTATGTGTAAACGGAAGATGCAGCCAGAAGGACTCTGGTACATGTAACAAGGAGTAGAAACTATAAGACCCATCTTCATACCGCTCTGTCTGCTGCCTCTGTGGATAACAAGAGTGGATAAAAATGGGTCTAAAATCATCGAGCATGATATTTTCTCAATGATAGTAATACCATGGTGGCGATGCAGGGAATCCGCAGAAAGGCGTAACTACCTGATATTACTTGGTCTGGTTTTTCAATGTCGCTACAATTGTCCACATGATGGCACCCTATCGGCACGTGTGACCAAGGTTGACTACTAGCCAAATCTCCCGCGAGCTTTTTCACTCTCTTCTCTGCTGAATATGGTTCCCGTTTTAGAGACCGAACCTACAGACCACTGCCGGCTCCTAAGCTAGCAGATCCTCAGCTGCACTCAAAAAAAGAGTTTATGATGGGCAGCTCTTGAAATGGCGGCCACTGCCGGATGCTTGATAATGCGTTCAACCGAAATAGCGTAAAATCTTTCCCTTATTTTACTGGTGCGCCCTATCGTTTGAACACAATACTGCTGCTCTACTTCTTTCTCGATTACTGTTGGTGTCATAAAGATACCCTCACCAGCCTGTCCAAACACCTTGAGCAGGGCATTGTCATCAAACTCACCAATTACTAAAGGATGAACGCCAATTTCTTCAAACCATTGGTCGAGCATACCGCGTGATGAGCTCATAGCCATGGGCAACAGCATTGGGGCTCTATGTAGGGAATAAGGGAAGTTATCCCGATGTGATTTGGCAAGCGTTTCTGTGCCGAAGAAAGAAACACCGCATTCACCCAGAAGATGATTGTAAGCCTTGATACTTAAGCTCGAACGAAGGGGGGTATCTGTCAAAACGACATCAAGTTTATGTAAGGCCAATTCGGCAAGTAACTGCTCATCTTTTCCCTCGTGACAAATCAGATGCACTCTCTCTGGCAACTTTCCTGTTGGCTCAAGCAGTTTTCGAGCAACAAGTTTCGGAATCACGTCGACGATGCCAACTTTTAACGACAAGGGTCCAGCGACTGGATGGCCACGCAGAGAGTCCATCATTTCCCGGCCAAGAGAAAATATCTGATCTGCATAACGATAGACAAGATGTCCCATGTCTGTAGGTTCAATATTTCGGCCCACCCGCCTAAAAAGTTTTGCCCCTAAATGTTCTTCCAGCTTTGATAATTGAGCGCTTACCGTTGACTGAGCTAAGCTGAGCTTGGCGCTGGCTGCAGTGATGCTCCCTTCCTGCATTACAGTCCAGAAATAAAACAGATGATGATAATTGAGCCATTCCATGATTATTGTAATCTCACCAGGGTTGATCCAAGCAGGATTGAAGCGACATTATAGTTCGATATTAACGAAACATTACAGCGTTTTTATCTATTTGTCCTATTTGTTTTTCGCTCTATACTCGATGAGTGATTGCTTCGATGTGGGTGTAGAACTTAGAGTTTTGGAACATCTTGAGATTTCAAATAATTAAACAGATTGTTAATTTGGTGATGATCTTCCATTGTAATGAAAAAATCAGGAGTTGGTTTTGAAAAAGAAAGTCGTAACTGCGGGAGTTCCAGGGGAACAGCCGAACCAGAAACCTCGATTACTCTTCATGACTTCGGTGCCATTCTTTCAATGGCGAGGGTCTTCTATTCGCGTCGCCTTCAATGTCCAAGCTCTTGCTGATCTTGGCTATGAAATAGATCTACTGACGATACCTATCGGTGAAACAAAAAATATTACAGGAGTTACTGTCCATCGCGTTGCGAATCCGTTTCGAGTCAGGAACATTCCAATCGGCCCATCTTTACATAAACTGATTTTTGACATCCTGATCCTGTTCAAAGCACTTGCCATGGTCATCCGGCACCAATATGTAGCAGTGCATGCGGTGGAGGAAGTTGGCGTGATTGGATTGCTGATTGGCCGACTCTCCGGCTCACGAGTGATCTTTGAGAAACACTCTGATCCCGCTTCGCACAAGGACAAGTTTTTTAAAAATATTGTTTTGTCACTGTACCGCTGGATAGAGGGAATCGTTATCCGGAAAGTTGATATCGTCATTGGAACAGGCGAAGGGCTTGCAGAACAGGCGATAGCTGTTGCTCCTAAGCAGAAAGTACATCATATTTTTGACATACCCTCATCCTGTCAAGAAGCTGATCCAGAGCAAGTGGAAGTGATAAAAACGAGTTTTCGCAGGGAGCCTGATGAAATCATCGCTCTATATGTGGGGTCGTTTGCCGTATACCAAGGCATTGATCTTATGTTTGAAAGCCTGCTCCTCGCGTTGAAGCACTCACCAAACTTACGCCTTGTTGTCATTGGGGGGACACAGGAACAAATAGATCTACGCAATGAGTGGTTGGACCGGCGTGGAATACGCGAGATGGTTCACTTTGTCGGATTTGTAACACCTGATCGGTTGCCAGACTATATCTCCGCGGCCGACTTCCTCCTTTCCCCTCGTATTTCCGGGATAAACACACCACTTAAACTACTCGATTATCTTAAATCAGGGAAGGCAATCCTGGCGACAGACAATGTAGCAAATCGGCGTATAGTCGATGATAACGTTGCTGTTTTAAAACAAGCCAACTCCAAATCGTTTGCAAAGGGTATGATCAAACTCGCAAAGAACAGCCATTTGCGACATGGTCTAGGCATTGAAGGCCGTAAATTGACAGATAAAATTTACAACTACGGGCAATTCAAAATCAAGCTAAAGGCTTGTTACGATACATTGTAGAAATTATACCTCCACCCGACAAACAGGATACGTACCTTGGAGATAGCTTGGGGGCCCCCAGAAGTTCTGGTTTTCAGAATACCTTGCTGGATTTACCTGGACAACAGAAAAAAAAAGGCCCGTAAAATCGGGCCTTTTAGGACAGTATCGGACGATACTGGATAGTGTTCTGGTGGCGATGCAGGGAATTGAACCCCGGACACTACGGATATGAGCCGTATGCTCTAACCATCTGAGCTACATCGCCATGGTAATAAAGGTCACAATAAATACATCATTCAATTATTGGTGTCAATAGGAAATTGGGTGAAAACCAGCTCCGGATAGAGGGCTTCAGGATTGTCTGAAGCAAAAAAAGAGGAGCCCCCAGCGTGGAGGACTCCTCTTGCAATCATCGGCCGGAACCGGTGAAATTCAGGCGTGGATTACATCATGCCGCCCATTCCACCCATGCCACCCATGCCGCCCATGCCGCCAGGCATTCCGCCGCCGCCCATGCCGCTATCCTTGTCCTCGGGGAGGTCTGCGATAACGCACTCGGTGGTCAACAGCATGCCCGCTACAGAGGCCGCATTCTGGAGCGCTGTACGGGTTACTTTTGCAGGATCGATGACACCGGCTGCAATCAGGTCTTCGTACTCCTCGGTCGCAGCGTTGAAGCCATGAGCACCTTTAAGTGTCTTGACCTTCTCGACGATAACGGAGCCTTCACGGCCTGAGTTGTTGGCGATCTGACGAATCGGCTCTTCAAGGGCTCTGAGCAGGATGTTTCTGCCAAGAGACTGCTCGCCTTCAAGCTTAAGATCTCCAAGTGCTTTGAGGCAACGAATATAAGCCACGCCACCACCGGGAACAACCCCTTCTTCTACAGCTGCGCGGGTTGCATTAAGTGCATCTTCAACACGTGCTTTCTTCTCTTTCATCTCAATCTCGGTTGCAGCACCGACATTGATAACGGCAACACCGCCGATCAGCTTGGCAAGACGTTCCTGGAGCTTCTCACGATCGTAATCGGAGGTGGTGTCTTCAATCTGGTTGCGGATCTGCTTGACACGGGCCGCAAGCTTGTCTTTGTCTCCGGCACCATCAACGATGGTGGTGGTGTCTTTGTCAACCACGATCCGCTTTGCAGTACCAAGATCGTTGACAGTAACGTTCTCGAGCTTGATTCCAAGATCTTCTGTGATCACCTGGCCACCGGTGAGGGTTGCGATGTCTTCAAGCATCGCCTTCCTGCGGTCACCAAAGCCCGGAGCCTTGACGGCTGCGACATTAAGGGTTCCGCGAAGCTTATTGACAACCAGAGTTGCCAGTGCCTCACCGTCGACATCTTCTGCGATGATGAAAAGTCCTTTGCCCATTTTAGCAACTGACTCGAGAACCGGCAGCAGGTCTTTCATGCTGGAAACCTTCTTTTCAACGAGCAGCAGGTAAGGATCTTCCATGCTGATTTCCATGCGGTCCGGATCGGTAACGAAGTAGGGAGAAAGGTATCCGCGGTCAAACTGCATACCCTCGACGACATCAAGGGTGGTATCCATCGACTTTGCTTCCTCAACGGTGATAACACCTTCCTTGCCGACCTTGTCCATCGCCTCGGCAATGATCTTACCGATGGTCTCGTCACTGTTTGCAGAGATAGTACCAACCTGGGCAATTTCTTTCTGCTCTTTCGTCGGGGTAGAAATTTCCTTGAGCTTCTTTACGACAACGTCTACGGACTTGTCGATTCCGCGCTTGAGCTCCATCGGGTTGGCTCCTGCGGCAACAAGTTTTGCACCTTCCGTATAGATCGCCTGGGCGAGGACGGTTGCGGTGGTGGTACCGTCACCGGCTACATCAGAGGTCTTGGAAGCAACTTCCTTGACCATCTGGGCGCCCATGTTCTCAACCTTGTCCTTTACCTCAATCTCTTTGGCAACAGTAACACCGTCCTTGGTGATGGTTGGTGCGCCAAATGATTTCTCGATGAGTACATTACGTCCCTTCGGGCCGAGGGTCACTTTTACTGCATCTGCAAGCTTGTTTACTCCGGCAAGAATTGCCTCCCGGCCTTTCACACCATATCTAATATCTTTTCCAGCCATTGGATTTTCTCCTTTATCTTTTAAAACAATTTATATTCGGGTTGAAACAATGGTTACAAACCGTTATTTCTCAATCACTCCAAGAACATCATCTTCACGCATGATCAGATAGCTCTCACCATCAATCTTCACATCGGTTCCACCATACTTAGAAAAAAGAACGATATCATTGGCTTTAACCTGCAGTGCCACACGCTCTCCTGCGTCGTTGAGTTTTCCCGGGCCGACCGCAATGATTTTACCCTCTGCCGGTTTCTCTTTGGCACTGTCTGGGATGATGATACCACCAGCTGTTTTCTCTTCCTCTTCAAGCCTCTGAACGAGAATACGATCATTCAATGGACGAATCTTCATTGTTTCCTCCTCACCTACATAAATACAATATGATAATAAAATACAGGACGGCCGTTTTAGTTTTTATGGCTCCTGCTCAACCTAACCCGACAACCGGGCAAATTTCAGACAGACCAAAATATAGGGGTGCTCGTATAAAAATCAAGGGGCACGTTAATTTTTTTTAATCGTACCCCTTTTTTTATAAATATAGATATCTTATAGGACTTTACCGATGACGCGAAGGTGCCATTCTCTCAACTCACCCTGACCCTCCACTTGTAAGGATCCGCCTTGTGGCCGTACTGGATCGCCTGCAGTTCCTTGAATAACTTTGCCGATAACGGACCGGTTTTGCCGTTGTTTATAGCGTAAGCGGTATCATCATAGAAGAGCTCTCCGACAGGAGATATTACCGCCGCTGTTCCGGTCGCAAAGGATTCCTTCAGGCTGCCGTCCCTGGAGGCCGCAATCACCTCGTCTATGGAAATCGGCCGCTCCTCAACCTCGACACCATACCCGCCTGCAAGTTTAATCACGGAATCCCTGGTGATACCCCCGAGAATCGAGCCGCCGAGCGGCGGGGTAACCAAGGTGTCCTTGAACAGGAAAAAGATATTGCTGGTCCCGACCTCCTCAACATATTTATGTTCACAGGCGTCAAGCCAGAGAACCTGGGTATACCCTGCCTTTTTGGCCTGCTCGGTAGCAAGCATCGAGGCGGCATAATTACCGGCCGTTTTCACGTATCCGACCCCACCCTTTACCGCTCGGGCATACTCTTTATCAACGAAGAT
This sequence comes from uncultured Desulfobulbaceae bacterium, assembly GCA_965366875.1. Classification (GTDB taxonomy): domain Bacteria; phylum Desulfobacterota; class Desulfobulbia; order Desulfobulbales; family Desulfocapsaceae; genus MADRE3. Next base: position 8,266 of record CBDUGK010000121.1, read on the forward strand.
CTTCGTTGGACTGAAGCCTTCCGAATAGTATGCGCCAACCGGGCTCATGATAATATAATACAGGTAGCTGTCCGATGGTTTCAGTCCCAGATAGGGGTCGATACCGATCATCGTCGGCCGCAGGTACAATGACGCCCCCTGACTGTCGGGCACCCAATCCCTGTCGAGATAGACGAGGGCCTTGAGTGCTTTGAGTACCTGGTCCACCGGTACCCGGGGCATACTCATGCGCACCGCCCCCATGTTCATGCGCTCCAGATTATCTTTTGGCCTGAACAGAAAAATCTGCTGATCTTTTCCCCTATAGGCCTTGAGCCCTTCAAAAACTGCCTGCCCGTAATGAAGGACCGTTGAAGCAGGGTCCATCTTAAAGTCCTGGTAGGGGCAGATCCTGGCATTCGACCATCCCTGTTTCCGGTTCCACTCCATAATGAACATATGGTCGGTGAAATACCGGCCAAAGCCCAGGTTATCAAGCGGCGGCTTCTCTTTCAACGCACCAGATTTCTCAAGGGCGATATCACTCTCTTCCCACATGGTCTAATCTCCAAAGCTGACTGATTTTGCTTTTCATACTGACTGGTTCGTTATATACTCAGCCATAATTTTAAATTCATTGTATTTTTGCAGCTTCATAGAATAACTCAGCAGCATGACTAATTGCAATCATATTTCCAAACGCTGACAGGACACCAGGACTGACAAGACAATGAGCGGGCAACATTCTCCGGCAGATCTCCCTTCCAACAACAGCCCCAACCCGATGAGAGTGCGCTATTTCCTGCTTGTTTTCTTCATTTCTTTATTTTTTCTCGGTAAAATCCTCTACCCGTTCTGGTCTATTCTTGTGCTCTCATTCATCCTTGCCAGCCTTTTCAGACCAATATATCTGTTTTTCAACAAGAAACTTCCCAACGGCATATCCTCGGTCATTGCCTGCCTGCTGATCATCGCGCTTGTCTTTATCCCGCTGGTCTTTTTTATTCTTGCCCTGTCCAATGAAGCACTCACCGTCTACCACTGGGGACGTGACAGCAGGATATGGATTAAATTGCAACTGTTTATCCAGGAGAGCCCGTTCGTTGCCCATATCCAGGAATACCTGCGGGAGGTAGGTTTTGACTTCCAGCCGGCACAGATATCCGATTCGCTTTCCTACCTGGTGAAAATGGGCGGATTGATGCTCTACAACCAGGCTAGCGCCTGGGCGGCCAATATTGCCCAGTTCTTCTTTCTTTTTATGATGATGATCCTGGTGATATTTTTCCTGCTCATCGACCAGCCGCGGCTCCTTGAGTTTGTTATCAAGATATCGCCGCTGCCGGACGACCAGGACCGACTGCTCATCAAGAAGTTCGAAGAAATTGCCAGTGCAATTCTCAAGGGAAACGGGATTTGCGGTATAATTCAGGGGTTTCTCGGTGGAGTTGTTTTTTCAATACTGGGTCTGAATTCTCCAATCCTCTGGGGATTTATCATGGGAATCCTGGCATTTTTGCCGATTTTCGGAATCGGCCTAATCATGATGCCGGCGGCGCTTGTTCTTGCCTTTAACGAGCGCGTCTCGGCGGGTATTTTCCTGTTCGTTTTTTACCTGTTCCTGTCTTTTTCCGTGGAATATCTGCTCAAGCCAAAACTGGTTGGGAACCAGGTCAAGATGCACACCCTGCTGGTATTTCTCTCAATTATCGGTGGCCTGAGCGTCTACGGGGTTCTCGGGATCATCTACGGACCGCTTATTGTTACCGCTTTTCTGACATTGTCCGAAATCTACCTGGAAAAATACGATCATTATATCCAGCACCACTGAGTTCATAAACAAGGACGACCACACGCAAGAAACCCTCACCAAGCTGCTGGTGAGGGTCTCAAGGAGGAGGGTACAACAGAACTGCTTCCTTAGATGGCGTCAGGCCCCTGTTCTCCGGTCCTGATTCTCATCACGTTTTCAAC
>CBDUGK010000122.1:0-10180 GCA_965366875.1 uncultured Desulfobulbaceae bacterium
CGCATCAATGGCTTGACGTCCTCACTCTTGATGATCAAACCGCTTGCGCCGGTTGATGAAATGATAATATCGACACATTCAAGCTGTTCTGACAGCTCTTCAAGTGAACAGGACGTACCGTTAAAACGTTTGGCCAGGTCTACGGCCCGGGCAAGCGTGCGATTGGCGACAACAACCCCGCAGACCCCCTGGCCGACAAGGTGTTCGGCAGCAAGTTCGGCCATTTCACCCGCCCCTATCAGCAGGACTTTTTTATCGTCAAGCCGCCCAAAAATCTTTTTTGCCAGCTGCACTGCAGCATAACTGATAGATACGGCCGATGAGCCGATTCCGGTTTCGCTGCGCACCCGCTTGGCCACGGAAAAAGATTTATGCATCAGTTTGTTGAGCAGGGTGCCGGTACAACCGTGCCGTGAAGCATATCGATAGGCCTCTTTTATCTGGCCGAGTATCTGCGCCTCACCGACGACGAGTGAATCAAGAGAAGCCGCAACCCTGAAAAGATGCCGCACCGCATCCTCATCATGATAGAGATATGAATAGTGGCTTCGCTGCTCTGCGCTCACCGACTCACCGAAAAGAAACTGCATCATGCCGTCATCCAGGCCGGATGATGGCTCCGACACAAAAAGAAGCTCGACCCGGTTGCAGGTCGACAGCAGAAAATGCTCCGCGCAGCCGGGAACCTTCTTCAGCTCCAGCAGCGGCTCCTCGTAGCCTCCGGCCAGGGCCAGCTTCTCCCGGACTGCCAGTGGTGTTGTCTTGTGGTTCACACCGAGCAGCGATATGCGTTTACTGGTCATTTCAACGGTCTCCTGCAATCACGTGATTACCAGCCACAAGGTGACAAGCACCATGACAAAACCGATCACAACCATCACGGCTGCCCGTCTTCCCCGCCAGCCGACAGTAAAACGCTGATGAATCTGTACGAGATAGATGAGCCAGATAATCAGGGTGCAGACGCCTTTCGGATTCCAGCGCCAGTAGGTTCCCCAGGCCTGTTTGGACCAGAGGGAGCCGCTGACCATTCCCAGGCAGAGGAAGGCAAAACCAACCGCAAGACAGTGAGAATTCAGCTGGTCAAGGGATTGCAGCGAGGGCAGGCGAGTGAAAAAATACCCCAGTTTCCTGCTCTTCAACTCCCGTTCCTGCAGCAGATACATCAGCCCGCCGCAGAACGCCAGGGCCAGGAAGCCATAGGCGACAAGTGACAAGCCGACATGAAACGGAAGCCAGAGGCTCTGCAGTGCAGGCTCAAGCGGTATCAGCTCCTTAGGCGCCAAGGCGGCGGCAATGAGCAGGATAAAAATGAGCAGTGACACGAAGGTGCCGAAATTTTTAACGCTGTAGCGCCAGCGAAAGGACAGATATGCAGCGGTGGTTGCCCAGGCAAAGAAGAAAATCGCCTCGTGGTGGGTGGTCACCGGGGTATGGCCTGCCAGATAATATCTTGAAGCAATATACAGCGTCTGGAAGCCCCAGGAGACAAGGAGAATATATCGTGCAATCTTCCGCACTTTTTCATTCTGGGTTATAAAAAAAACCAGGTACCCCGCAGCAGCTGTAAAGGTTATTCCAATGGTCGCCTGAAAGAGCAGAAAACTGATTTCACTGATCATGGGTTGACACCCTGCCTCCTGTGCTTTGCGACTGACATGACGCCACCCTCGCCTGCAGACCGGCTATCAGCGTTTCACAGTCAATAGTTTCAGGCAGGATGGCTTCCAGCCTGGTGCGAATTTCCTCCCACCGTCTTGCCCGTATCATCTCCGCCAGCGGCTGTTCAAGCAGCTGCCGAAACAGCTCCTTGTTTGTTTCTGACTCACTGGATCCGTCGACGACCTGAGTTCTGATACGTGCAAGGAGGTCAACGAGATCTCCATACTCCGGGCCGAACTGAAGATACAGACGTTGCTTGATCAGGGCGGACAGCGCGGGGCTCGCCCCTCCGGTTGAGACAGCGATAAGCAGGCCTCCCCGCCGAATTTGCGCAGGAACCTGAAAATCGCATTGATCCGGGCTGTCGGCACTGTTCAGGAGTACCCCGCAGGTCTTCGCCTGCTCGGCTATCTGCTGCTGAACAGCCGGTTGGCTGGTCGCGGCAAAGACCAGAAAGACACCGTCAAGATCACTGTCCCGATATTCACGCCTGAGCCATTCTATCGTGCCGATTTCAGCGAGATCTGAAATGTTCCCGCAGGCCTCGGGACTTACGACCCGAATCCGTGCTCCGCTGAGCAGCAGCGACTCTATTTTTCTGACGGCAACTCCACCGCCGCCGACAACAAGACAGAGACGGCCTGTTATATTTACATTTATCGGGTAAAAAACCATGCCGTTAGTCCGCTCTTATTTTCGCTGCAGTCGATTAACGAGAATATCAAACGTTGCACCATTACTCTGCAACGATCTTTTTTGGCTGCCGATAGAAAAATCACGCTCTGCTTTTCTCAGAAAGATCGGCAGGCATTTTCGCCTGATATCGTGCGCAAGGTAAACCGTTCCGCCGTCTGCCAGGTAGTTTTTGCATATATCGAGCAGGGGATCAACCAATTCTTCACCGGAAAGAATTTCTGCTCCCCCGATAACATCAAAGGTGCCGATTTTCGCTGGCTGAAACACGTCAAACAGGATGTGCCCTGCCCCCTCACTTCCGCTTGCCGCCGCGCTGACCTGCTGAAAATCAAGGATCACCTGCTTGTTATCAGCCAGCACCGCAGCGAACCCGGCAAGCGATGCGGCAAGGCCTGGAAGCCCGAGTCCAGCACCCAGTTCAAGCAACCGTTTCCCCTGTCTTTCCGGTATCGCAGCGAGAAAATGGGCAAGCACCACAGAGGCCTCCCAGAGGTTTGCCCAGAAAGGGAATGTTTGGGCATCGGTGAACGGATCTTTACTGTTCAAAAACTCCTCAATCTCCGAAGGCTTGAGCAGATGAATGGTGTGATCACCTATTTTCAGTGATTTAAAATGAAGCGAGTATTTTTTTTTGAGCGTATTATAGAGTGCCCGCTCTTTATCGGGCAGTGTTCGAATGTCCATAGTGTGGATTTCCCGTCACTTACCTGCAGACTGATCCCTTTTGCATGGTGTTGAGCCCGCCGCAGTTCATTACATAAAAATAACTGCCAGCCCGATAAAGGCAATAGCCAGACAATAATAACCAAACCAGGGCAGCCTGTTTTTCTTGATGACATCAAGAAGAAGGATAATTGCGAAATAACCGGTCGCCGCCGCCATGACGGTTCCGGCTGCAAAATTTACCAGCGTTGAACCCAGCGGAGGAGACATTACAACCTCCTTGAGGTTCAGAACTGCGGCGCCGAGAATCGCCGGAAGCGACATGATAAACGAAAAACGGGCCGCCGTCTCCCGGTTAACACCGAGCAGCATCCCGGTAAAAATGGTGGATCCGGAACGGGACAGCCCGGGAAGAATGGCAGCCGCCTGCGCGCAGCCAATCAGCAGTGAGCGACCGGCGGTCACCCTGCGCCCGCGATCAGGCAGGTATTTGCTCAGTATCATCATGGTGCCGGTAATGATCAGCATCAGGCAGACCATTGTTATCGAGGTAAAGGTCTGCTCGATGGAGTCTTTGAAGCCGAGCCCGATAACAACAGCCGGTATCGTTGCAACTATCACGTAAATATCCCAGAAGAATGCCTGGCGCACCTGCTCATCGCGTTCTCCGTTGAGCAGCTGAAATGGAGCAGCAATCATTGCCAGCAGATCCTTTCGAAAAACGATAATCACCGACAGCAGGGTACCCAGGTGCAGCATCACGTCAAAAACAATTCCCTGTTCCTTGAAACCGAGAATATGGGAGCCAAGCACCAGGTGGCCCGAGCTTGAAACCGGCAGAAATTCTGTCGCTCCCTGGACAAACCCCAGCAATACCGCTTTAAGCAATTCCACAGATCCGCTCCGGGTAGCAGGTTATTAATCGATAGGTATGCACAGCAGATACGATTTTCATCTCTTCAAAAGCGGCTCAAGCATTAAAACAAAAAAGGTCGGTTGACGCTCTTTCTGTCAACCGACCCCGCAAACTACAGAAAAACGGTTTTACTGTCGATCAGCAACCTTCAACTGCCGCCCCGCTTTTAGGAGTGGTGATCTTGAGCTTGTCGCCCTCTTTCAGCTTGTCCGCATCCTCACAGGTCAGCGTGACCTTGTCACCTTCTACACCATCGACAGTACATTTCAGTCTCGCGGCAACAGAGACACCGGCGACACTTATGACAAAAAACAGCGCACATAATACAGCTACGATTTTCTTCATGTTTAATCTCCCTTTTTTCAGATTATGCGTTTTTCGGAACCTTATTCCGACGTTTACCACAGCTTCTTCCTCTCAGTCATGGCTGATGACAAGAAGGTACCGCCATAGCTATTTAAGCGGAATCTAACATATCTTTTTTATGAAATTTTGTCAAGATCCGTTCACTGAAGAACTTGTTTAATATCTTTTACCAGGACCGAATGAGGAATATATCCTGTATATTTCTTTACGACATTTCCTCTGCTGTTTACCAGAAAAGACGTGGGAATACCGTAGACTCCGCCAAAATCGCGGGTAACGCTGTTATCCGCCATCATTACCGGGTAGTTGATGTTTTTTTTCTCAACCATTCGTTTTACAACCTTGGCACCTTCCTGGTCTACCGACAGGGCTACAACTGAGAAATTCTCTTCTCCATACGTGTTCTGTACTTCAATGAGGTTGGGGATTTCCTGAATACACGGCGGACACCAGGTTGCAAAAAAAGTGATCAGCAGCGATTTGCCCGCAAACGTATCACTGCTGACCTCCATGCCGGTTGTCACGCTCTCCAGGGAAAAACTGGGCATTTTTGTCGCCGAATGGAGCGGGTTTACAATAAATAGGAGCGCTGTCATGAGAACAAAGACAGCAGAAACAAAAACGTATACTCGTTTACCCATAGCTATTTCCTTATGACTCAGATATCTTTGTGTGCAATACTGTCTGCTCATCACAGAATATTCCATATTGTGCAGTTGTCAACATGTGAGAAGAAGAGGTTTAGGTGAAATTTCCTCGCAAACAGGGTATATAATTCCTATTGTGAGGCTGAGTGCACTGTCTCTGCGATGCCGGCGCCGGGAAAATTCAGGTTAATAATTGTATCTGCATTACTACTATTTCAGGACTACCAGATGATCAAATCGCTTTTTTCAAATTATCTGCTCAACTGCCGCAGATTGATTTTGTTCACCGTGCTGTCATCGATTACGATGGTTTTCGGGCTTGCCCGGGCAGAAATGATTGACCGGATCGTGGCTGAGGTCAATGACGATGTTATCACGCTTTCCGAACTCGATGAAGAAGGCGAATCATTCATCAGACTAATCCTCACCGAGGTTCCGGCGGAGGACCGTGAACAAACCCTCGAACAGGCCTACCAGGACATCCTTGACGGCCTGATTGACAAAATGCTGATCTCGCAGGAGGCTGCCAGACAGGGAATTGTCGTCACCGAAGAGGAAACAGAGACTGCAGTCGACAATATCATTAAAAACAGCAACCTGAGCCGGGAAGCATTTTTTACCGAGCTTGAAAACAAGGGCATTAACCGGGAAACCTACCTGAGCAACATAAAAAGCCAGATCTATCAGAACAAAATTATTACCCTCGATGTCAGGTCAAAAATCGTCATCACTGAAGAGATGATCCTCGATTATTATGACAGCACCTATACGCGGCGGGTAGAGGAAGGTGGGTATTACCTTCTTCAGATCGGTATCGGCTGGGACGAGGCCGACGACGACGCTGATCCGCTCGCCCTGCAGCAGAAAAAGATGGAAGCCCGGCAAAAAGCTGAGCGGGTTCACAAACTGGCCCTCAGCGGACGGGATTTCAAGGAACTTGCCCGCTCATTTTCTGACCTGCCCTCCGCTGCCGATGGCGGCGATATTGGTGTTTTCAATGAAAATGATATGGCCTCCTACATGCAGCTGGCGGTCTTGAAACTGGAACCGGGTGAAATAAGCCCCATTGTCGAGTCTCCGGTCGGGTTCCAGTTTTTCAAACTGCTCTCCAACAGGGAAGGCGGCATTGTCATGCAGGCCCCGTATGACAGCGTAAAGGAAGACATTCGGGAAGAATTGTACAACAAGGCAATGCAGGAAGCGTTTGTCAACTGGATTGAGGGAATTAAAGGGAAATCCTACATAAAAAAATTACTCTAGACCATTTCAGATCATAACGCAGCATTTGACAAACAGGGACCATACAATGGAAAACAGCAACGCTCCCAAAGAATTTGAAACGCTCGGAGCCCTTTTCAGAAGACTGCGACTGGAGCGGTCCCTCGATATCAAAGATGTAGCTGAAGAAACGAGAATCCCTGCAAAAACAATCCGCGCCATCGAAATGGATGAATACGATCGCCTGCCGGCACCTGCTTTTGCCCGCGGTTTTTACAGCCTCTATGCCGGAATGCTCGATCTCGACAAGAGTGAGATTGTTCGCCGCTACTACGAAGAGCGCAGTGAAAACAGCACGTTAAAAACGTCCGGAAAGCTCCCGTCTCCAAGCTGGCAGCAGCATAAAAATATAGGAACAATGGCCGGACGCCCGGCCCTGACACCGGGATCGATCATCGGTTCGGCGCTTCTGGTCCTGCTGCTTCTGGTGTCAGGCATATTCTGGTATATCGGCTACAACCCTGCGACCCATATCAGTCAGTGGCTCAGGAACTTTCAGGAAGAACCTGTTGTTGAGGTGCAGATAAGCGCAGAACAGCCTCCTGCGGATGAAGAACTGCCGACGGCCGTTATTCCCGAGGTTGAAACCCGTGAGTTGTCGTCGGTTCCTCAAAGCGGTGTAACAGTCGTCGAAAACAGCCGATACCAGCTGGCCGCAGAGTTTCCCTCCAGCGCGGAGGTACGTATCACCATTGACGGCGCTGAAACCGAGAATCTGTCAATAACGGCCAACACGATTAAAACATGGCAGGCTGAGGAAAAAATCGTTCTCGAACTCCCGTCGCAAACAAAAGCTGAACTCTACCTTAACGGAGAATCGCTGCCCCTTCCCGCAGCCTCCGGAGACACGATTACTATCTCAATACCCGAGTAATTCATTTTTCTCTCATGCCAACCATCCACACTGACCTGCCGGCAGTTGTTCTGGACAGTCGGGACTATGGCGAGTCAGACAAGATAATCACTCTTTTCTGCAAGGATATCGGTAAGCTGACCGCCATTGCCAAGGGAGCTCACCGGAGCAAGAAGCGCTTTGTCAACAAGCTTGAACTTTTTTCGTTTCTGTCAATTAGCTGCTCAAAATCCGCTCAGGCGGGCCTCGGGCTGATCACTGACGGAGAGCTCCTTAACAGTTTCATGACCCTGCGGTCCTCTGTCTCCCATTACCAGGCGGCAAGCGTCGTCAGAGAATTTACCCTGCTGGCAACAAATGAACAATTGCCGGAAAACGATCTCTTTGCCCTGCTTTTATGGGCGCTTCATTCCCTCGACAGTGGTGAGAGCTGCCCCTCGACCATAGCGATTTTTCTGATTAAATTTTTTGATTCGATCGGTTACAGGCCTGATTTTTCCTGCTGTCAGAGCTGCGGCTTGAGGTATCAGGACAGAAATCCTGCAGTATTCAGCAACCAGGCGGGGGGACTGATCTGCTCCCGGTGCATGGCTGCAGGAACATTCAGCGGACGGAAATTATCAGCCGGAACGATCCGGGTTATCAGCGACATTCAGAACCAGTCCATCACGAGACTGCAGCGATTGAAACTATCCGGCACTATTCTCGATGATCTGCTTGACAATGCCTATCGCTATGGACGACATCTGTTCCAGCGTGAGATTATTTCCTGGCGTTTTTTTTCGGATAACCTGACCAACCCTTCAGCATCTCACAGGTAACGGATTTCCCCACTGTGCTCAACGGTTTCAGAGCCGTCATCAAGTCTCAGCTGGAGACCACCGGTAGCGCTGATGCCGGTGACGGTTGCCTGATATTGCGGTCTGCTTTCCACATCAAAACCAAAGAGTACCCGACTGCCGATAGTGCTGCTTAATTGGCGCCAGCGCCCAACCAGCGGATTGCTTCGGCCACTGCCGGACCATTCCCCGTCACTGAGAAAGCAATCTTCTTCATGGTGCAAGAGGCCGATATTCCAGGAAAGTTTAGCCAGAAAACAGCAGGTAAAAGCTTCCAGGTCAACAGGCCGACCAAGATAATTTCTTGCTGAAACTGCCAACTCGCTCAGCGCTGCCGGAAAATCACTGTTGTTTACATTTATGCCGAATCCGATCAGGGTGTATTCCTCCTTTGAAGAGGCTCCGAAAAACCCCTCCATCAGGATACCGGCAACCTTTTTACCATCGACCAGGACATCGTTTATCCAGCGCAGCTCAGCATCATCCAGGCCAATCCGGTGCAGTGATTCACAACAGGATATGCCGACAGCAAGCGGCAGCAGCAGGTGTGTATCCGGCAGAAGTGTGGAAACATAGATCATCGATCCCCACAAACCGCCCACGGGCGCATACCACTGCCTGGCAAACCGCCCCTTTGAGCTGTGAAGCTGGTCAGCAAGAAACAGGGTCCCGCTGGTCACCGATTTCCGCTCTCTTTCAATCTGTTGGATATGGGCTCTGGCATGATCCATGGTCCGCCCCATGCGCGGTCGATGCTCAATGACCGATCCGACAAATCCGCCTTTACGCAGTATCGTTTCAGCCCTGCTTCGCGCCACGTATCTGCATCGTTCCGGCAGCTCCACCTCATGGATGTAGGAGCGGAGACGCTCGGGGGTAACCGCTGAGCTGCTCAGATGGTATCCCACTCTGCTTTAACCCGGGTTATCACTTTCTGAATCAACGGCAGTTTGTCAACGGCACAGACGCCGATAAGGGGCTCACCCTGCTCCAGAGAGATTCCCGGCTTGAAATAAACAGAGTGGATAACTCCGACGACACCTGTGTAGTATACCGGCGTGTCCCGCTTCATCAGCGACATGGTGAACACCTCCTCACCAGGCTTGATGGTCACCTCGCGGGCGCTTTTCTTATCAATTCTGGACTGAATATCAAGTGAGAAAAAATATTTGGCTTTTTCCGGAGCCGGAAAGAGATAGAGCACCTCTTTGAGAATATTTTCAATAACTTCCTTTTTCTTCATGGGGTGACGAATCGTCATCAGCTTCTCACCCGCCTCGACGAACTGTCCTTCCAGTTCCCCGTGAAGTTCCGAGACAATCCCATTGATCGGAGCCCCTACCATTTTTGGATTTCGCTCCCGGGTAATTTCATAGAGGGGGGTTCCTGGAATATGGTTCCATTCACCGCCAGGAGCATCCACCTCGACACCTCTTTCCACCCGAAAATTGATTAAACCGGTATGGATTGCGGTGATGTCCACATAATCATACGGGTCTGAACGGTATTTACTTAAAATTTCATCAAAATGTATTTCTGTCGACATAACGTTTTTCTATCTGCTGAATGATTTGTAATTCGTACTGTGAATGGTGGCGCAATCAATGGTCCCCGGCAGCTGAAATTTCCACCTTTCCTGAGCGCTTTACATCAACGATCCTGCATCTGCTCTGCTCGGCTCGCACGTGATACGAAATAAAACGCCTGTCGGTCAGGACATAGGTCTCTGAACCGTTCGCGGGCAGGTCGGCATAAATCTTCCAGCGTCCCCGTCCCCAGCTCCCCCCGTTAGCATCGTAAAGGTCACAGACAATCGACATATCACTGATGGTGATCTTCGCCCTGTTAGACAGCTTAAAAACAGCTTTTACCTGTTTTGTAACCTGGTTGATGTTCAATTCAAAATCGTCAAGGGTCACCGTGTCTTCAAGCGCCGCGGCCGCACTGCTTATTTCCACCTCCGGGCTGAAAAGAGAGACGATATCAGGTGCCCCGGCAATACGGCTCAACCCATAAACAAAAATCATTACCGCCACCAGGCTGATCAGAGCATTTGCCAACTGTTTCTTGTTCATGTCGCACCTTTTGCAGCGATACCCTCGCAGACCACAGGTTCATGTTTATCAGGAGCCTGGTTTATACTATATATCGCTTCCATGGCAAGCCAATTTTCTCCGTGCTGCAAGCACCGGAACTAATTGCTGCTATGAAATCATCATTTACGAGTTTTTCCTACTATTTTTTCCCGCTTTCATTTACC
>CBDUGK010000123.1:0-9812 GCA_965366875.1 uncultured Desulfobulbaceae bacterium
CGAGATTGGCGTAAAGCATGATTCCCGACATCGGATTGTTGATTTCATGCGCCACACCGGCCGCAAGCCTGCCAAGACCCGCCATTTTTTCCGACTGCATAAGCATATTGTGGGTCTGTTCGAGATCTTTTTCAATTTTCAGCATTGCCCTTAAATCGGTAAAAATGCCGAAGGTTGCAATTTCCTTGTCCTTGTCATAGATAATACCGCCTGAAAACTGTACCGGGATATCGTGACCGTCTTTGTGCCGGACATTGATCTCGTGATGCAGCAGTTTACCTTTTCCTCCGAATTCATCACTGCGCATCCTGCTGATGATTTCATAGGCAAGTCCATCCTTGTAAAGTCCGGTAACATGAAGATTTTCAAGACTTTGCTGTTCAGTATAGCCAAGCAGGTTCACGGCGGCGTCATTGAACAGGATTACCTTGCCGGTCATATCAGCTGCGATAATGCCGTCAACGGAGGAGTTAATCAGGTCGTTGAAAAAAGCGTTACGTCTTCTCAACTGGGTCTCAAGCCTTTTTCTATCGGTAATATCAATGAGATAAATGAGATAATAATCAGGGTGTGAGGGTGGATAGGTGAGTACCGCGTCAAGGATCTTTGTCTCATTTTCAGCCGTCTTGATCTGGATCACCTGCCTGATCCTCGACTTCTGGATCTCCGCCAGATTGTCGAAGAACTGGCCGATCAGGTAAAAAAACCATTGGTTTTCAGGGCCCAGAAGAACTTCAAGATCGGTGTCTGCCAGATTGCGATAGGCGACACCAAGCAAGCCGTTTGCTGCCGGATTGGCATACAGGACCTGATGCTTGAGGCTGACAACCATGACTCCGTTTGGTGTCTCGTCCAGGATCTGGTAAAGGTAGAGATGGGAACCAAGCTCTCTGGTTACCTCAGGCAGACTTTTTCTCAGAGGAGACTTTTCGTCATCACTTTTCTGCACGATTAATTACCGCTCAATAAGATCCAGAATTTCCGGTAACTTTTCACTCCAGCCAAGAGCCAGCAGCACGACCCCGTCGCCACGTTGAGCAAGTTCCTGGAGAAAATCAGCGGCGACCTTGACACCGGCATTTTTTTTATCCGGGGCCTGCATCATTTTTTTCAGGAACTCCTGGGGAATAGACGGTACGCCGGGAAGATTGTTCAGGTATCGAACCATGGTGACTGACTTCAAAAACATCAGCGATGAAAAGAGCTTGATACCGGACTGTTCCGCAAAAGGAACAAATTGTTCAATGATATTAATATCATAGGTTGGCCCCAGGGTCACCGAATCGACACCGAATTTTTCAAGCTGCCTGAAATACTCCGCCCGCTCCCTGTTGAGGTTGATATCATCCGAGAGTTCAATATAGACGCCGATGGTAAAATTCGTGGAACCATCGAGTGATTCTCCAGCCAGGTCCTTTCCTGCATTTAGTGCTGAAACGCACTTGAGCATGGTTTCCAGGTCCAGATCACCGCTTGACCGGGCGACAGGCTGGTCCCCTTCTCGCGGATCGTGGCCTTCCTTGATGACGATCTGCGTAATACCCAGGGCGGACGCGCAGAGAAGATCTGCCTGAAAAGAGATACGGTTGCGATCGCGGCCATTGATGATCATGCTCGGTTCAATGCCTTTTTCCTTTAACGCCAGACAGGGCGCCAGCGGCGACATCCGCATGATGGCATGTTCACCGTCGGTGACCCGGACCGATTCCACCCTGCCTCTGAGATTCAAGGCTGACTTCAGGAATGGTTCAATGTTTGTGCCTTTGGGGGGATCGATCTCGGCGATCAGGGTGGCTTGACGGGAAGAATGACTGTTCTTGGTTGCTTCCATTGAACCTCCTATCGTTGGATTTACGAGCGCTTGATATCAAAATGCAGAGATTGATCACGTCTACAATCACTGAAACCAACGGGCAGTAGTCGGAGAAGAAACAAGTTCCGCTTACCGCCCCAACGTGGCGTCATATGAAATTTCAGACAATGAGTAGAACACAGCTGCCGGCGGAGAATCAGCCACCTGAGAATGGTTCCGGAACCTGCCGATATCCCTGCTTTATTCAAATAATCTGAACCTACCATTAAGTTTCGCTTATAGTACTGCCACAGGGTGCCTCTTGTCAATCGTCTAAATCTCAAAAAATTAATTTCTCAAAACCTGCTGAATCAATGAGGGCAGCCGGCAGCGGTCGTAACAGTGCCGGCTGCCCCATATATGAGCATCAGCACAGATGGTCAGCCAGTTCATTCTTTTTGACCTAGGTCAAAGCAAAGCCCTGTGTCCTGATATATAGTATGGGTCAAGAGTATTTCGAGAAGAGATGGTCTTTGTTCCGACGCTCATTACATGGGCACAGCTACTGGAGGAAAAAAATGAAATGCCCCGGCCAGGACATGCAGTACTGGGACAGCGATGCGATCTTTGAAGCCAGCTGCCCTGAATGCAAACAGCCTGTTGAATTCTATAAAGATGACACAACCCGTAAATGCGGTCATTGCGGTCATCGCTTTGTCAATCCCAAGATGGATTTCGGCTGCGCTGCCTATTGCAAGTATGCCGAACAATGTCTTGGAACGCTTCCGGAAGCGTTCATCGGTTCTCAGGACAACCTGCTGAAGGACAAGGTTGCCGTTGCAATAAAACGTTTTTACAAAACTGACTTCAAAAAAATCAGCCTCGTATCACGCATTGCACATCATGCGGAAAGAATCGGCAAAGAAGAAGGTGCTCATATGGGTATTATCCTCTGTGCGGCCTATCTCAATGATATTGGTTTGAGCCGGGCTGAGCAGACATACCACAGCCGGGAACCCGATATTGTCAAACAGCAGAGCATTGAGATCGCCACAGATATTCTCACCGGGCTTGGTGCAAACCCTCAGGTTCTCGACGAGGTATGCAGGCTGATACAAATTCATAACAGCGATGAAGCACGCGGCGTCCGTGAAAGTATGATTCTCAGCGATGCCGAGCGAACTGCGATTCTCGAGGAAACGCATAAGCACAGCCCTCTTGACCGCAAGCGTGTCGATGACTGCCTTGAAAATGAATACCTGACCACTGCCGGCAGAGAATATGCCAAAAAGGTTTTTGAACAGATCGGGTAGGTTTTGCTGAACGCTGCCCAAATCCTTCAACGCTGTCGGCGGGCGTGCCGAAATACCGGTGCAGCCCCCGTCGCCCGGGCAAAATCAATTGCCTATCCGCTCCGCACATGCTAACGGATAGTAGCAGGGGCAGCGATACGATAAACAGATTCACAAGCAGCAGATAATCTAAGAGGATATCCAGATGAGTGATCTTTCCGGAAGCACAATCGGTTTTATCGGCCTCGGTTTCATGGGCAAACCCATGTGCGCAAACCTGATGAAAGCCGGAGCCCGGCTGGTGGTTACCAACCGCTCCGAAGCTCCCCGGCGTGAAATGCAGCAGAAAGGAGCCGTCAGTGTTGAGTCACCTGCCGAAGTAGCGCGGCAGGCAGACATTATCATCATCATTGTCGCCGACACAAAGGCGGTTGAATCCGTGCTGAATGGCCCGGAAGGCGTATACACGGCGATACGGCCCGGATCGCTTGTCATCGACATGGGCACAACCCTGCTACCGGCAACCAGATCCTTTGCCCAGCAGGCCGAAGCAAAGGGCTGCTGCTATGTCGATGCCCCGGTATCAGGGGGAACGATCGGCGCTGAAGCCGGTAACCTGACCATAATGGCCGGCGGCTCCGAGCAGGCGTTTAAAATGGCCCTGCCGGTTCTTCAGGTCATGGGCGCGCGCATTACCCATGTCGGCTCGGTCGGGGCCGGGCAGGTCGCCAAGGCAGCCAATCAGGTAATCGTCGGTCTCTCTATCGGCGCCGTTGCCGAGGCGCTGGCACTGGCGAAGGCCGCCGGGGTTGATCCTGGCAAAGTATGCGAAGCGCTGAAGGGCGGTTTTGCCGACTCACGCATCCTTGAAGTGCATGGGCAGCGGATGGTCAATGATTCCTTTGAACCCGGGGCCAAAAGCACCATCCAGCGCAAGGATATGCACCAGGCAATCGAACTGGCGGCTCAGCTGGGTCTTGAGATGCCGGCCACAACGCTGAGCAGAGAACTCTACGACCGGTTGATAGCATCCGGCGGAGCAAACCTTGACCATTCAGCACTTTTCAAGGTCATTGAACGAAAAAAAAGCTGATTGATCTGAGCCGGGAAGCACTCTTCCTGCCATCACAGCCGCCGGGCCTTGGACCAGCGAACAGCAAGGCTTTTGTCTGCGGTGAAAATGATCAGCGCACCGAACCAGCCGGTCACTGTCAGGGCCGGGTCACCGACAAGCGCAGGACCCAGAAGTTGCTGCCAGCACTATCCTGCTGGATGAAAAGATGGAGTCTTCAACCGCAGTGACATAGAGAAAACCATAGGTAAGCAGGTACTGGCCGAGGACACCTGCTGCCGAGCAGGCAACCGGAAAAACAGATTCAAACCGGTCAGGCCAGTAGATTGACGTTCTGAAGATGACAAACATGACCAGTGCTCCAGGCCCGAACATGAAAAACAAAATGGCCTGGGAATCATCATGGCGCCTGCTGACATTGAGGTAAATCATCGCCGCAGCCGCCATGGCTTTCGAGGATAGTCCCCAGAGACAATTCCAGTTCAGCCTGAATCCTTTCGGCGAGAGTATCATCCAGATTCCGACACAGGCGGCGCAACCAGGACTGCCTGGACGAGCGATCATCCGGGACAGCAGAGCGGTATGGCGTTATTCTGTTCTTAGCCTGCATAGAAACCCAGCGGTTCTATGATCCGGCGGGTGAATTTTTCCATGATCAACTCATCTGGTACTTCTCCGATTTTCTCGGCTATTTCTCTGATAGTAGCGGCGATGATGAGGAATTTCTCCCGCCCCGCTGAGCGCGCCTGTTCAATGAAGTCCCAGTCACCGCTCTGCTCGAAAATCTCCCATCCGGTCTTGACCTCGGGAAATATTTTTTCCCGCATGCCATCCAAAAATCCCAGATAAAGCCCCAGGCTGGAGCTTTTCCGGTCCCTGATGACAGAGGCAAGCAGTCCGTGCGGATGGGTGTCGGCCAGACTGTCTTTAACTGCCCTGCAGACAAATTCAACGACTGAACTCGGGAATCGAGCGATAATGTTCTGGAAAACGTCATTGCTGAGCGTTGTTTCCAGGATTTCTCCTATCTCGTGATAAATAAAAAGGTCTAACTCCTGTTCGACGATGAAATCAAGTCCTGAGCGGAAACGCGCCTGATCGAGACTGCCATCTTTGAGCAGCCCGTAGTGGCTGAGAAAATGACGGATTGACGATTTACGAGATGAACGCATCTCCTGGAGCTGATCCCAGAAGAAATAACGCAGTGATTCTTTTTTTATCACCACGACACCGTCCTGGACCAGGGCAACCGGGCTGGCCATCTCTTTTGCCCGCTCCGTACCGAGGATATGGACGGTACATCCCTCCACCACGCGCGTTTCAAGAATGTCGGCTAGAAAAAATACGGCTTTCATCGATCGCCCGTGGCCGGCGCCATAGAGAAGATTTCCCTGATTCAGGGCCTGGTTCACAAGCCTGAGGTCATGCGGCAGTATCTGTTTACCGAGAATCGTCAGCGGGCGAAAAGATCTTTCCGAGAGTTCCAGCCAGTACTTCTCCTTCCTGTCAACCCAGTCAAGAAGATCCGCCGGTTCCGGTTCAGACCAGGGCTCGATCTGCTGCTCCCACTTGTAAAGATTCCTCAGTTTCAGAATCATTGAGCACATCGAGTATATACCGTGATCCCGGGCATCGGAGATATCACAATTAAATTGAACATCGTGAACAAGCTGCAGTTTTTCAGAAGAAGTTCTCATAGCCGGCAGAAGTTTTGGGTGAATCGTTGTTTTACATGCTTTCCGCGTTGCCGTCGGGTCGCTCAGGACTAAATGATATACACAATCGACAGTTTGTGCCACCTCGTGAGGATCTTGCTCCCCCGCCTTCTCATGGGAGCAGATCCCGGCAGCATCTCTGCGCCCAGCTGAAGGTTCGCAGGCAATACAGATAGTCGTTTATCGCTGTCCAAATCGGGGAAACTGGGCAAGGTTAAAAATTTAAAACAGGGCGGAAAAAAGCACAGAGGATCTAAAAGAGATCACGGCGAACATGTGTCAGAGCCGGAAAGGTTGTGCGGATCGACTGCAGCGTATCGAGGTTCAGGTCGGCTGTAACGGTTGAAACGCCATCAACTGCCTGGGCGACGACAATGCCCCAGGGATCAACGACCATGCTCCGCCCATAGCTTGCATGATGCGGAGGCGCCGTTCCCCACTGTCCGGCTGCGGCAACCCAGCATTGATTTTCAACCGCGCGGGCCCGCAGCAGCACTTCCCAGTGGTCCCTGCCGGTCTCCCGGGTAAAAGCTGCCGGCAGCAGCAGAATGTTTGCGCCCCGGGCAACAAGGTCCCTGAACAATTCGGGGAACCTGAGATCATAGCAGGTGGCCAGCCCGAAAACAAAATTCCCGATTGTAAACAGTACCGTTTCCTGTCCCGGAGAAATCGTATCAGATTCGAGGTATGTTCTGCCGCCGGGGACCTCGACATCGAAAAGGTGAATCTTTCGATACCGTGCAATCACCTTGCCGGAGGGATCGACGACCACTGCCGTATTAAAGACCTTGTCACCCTCTTTTTCCAGGAAACTTCCAAGGTGGATGTGGATCCTGAGCTCAGCGGCGCAGCTTCTGATCATATCAAGACTCGGCGAGCTGTCCAGCGGTTCAGCCTGTTTGCACTTCTGATGGTCCGGGCCGATAAAACTGAAGTGCTCCGGAAGCATGACCAGCTCGGCACCATATCCCGCAAGTCTTCGTATCAGCGTTTCGGCTGACAGCAGATTTTTATCCCTGCTGTCCTGTGAATTCATCTGCGCCAGTCCAATCCTCATCTTCATTTCCTGCTCCCCGAACTGTTTAATCAAACGAGATGTTTCGTTTCACGATCGCAGTCACGGTTTGTTGCGAAGCTGTTCACGCCTTCTCAGCAGCTCGTCACGTTCATCTTCTAGTTGCAGCAATTCCATCATCACGGGCGGTTTGACCGAGTGCGCCGGCAGTCTTTTTCTGGTTTCGGCAATCGCTTTGTCCAGCTCGCTGAGCCTGGCATCAAGATCTTCAAGCGTTTTGTTCATGGCGATAAAGAGCTGTGAGCTCCATTGGCTTCAGGAGCAGAGTCCGGAGAGCTGCCGTTCGATGAGTTTTCGTTCACCCTCGGTCGGAAGACGCCTTGCTGCATGGTACAACGGTTCATCTCCAAGTTTCCCGCATCTGCTGAAAATGATGATCTCAAAACAATCCTCTTTTTCCTGTATCTCCTCAACCCAGATAACCCGTTCGATATCAAGGGAAAAATCCCTGCTCACGTGCTTGGCAAAATTAGCCGGTTTTGCTGAAACAGAATGCCCCCGGCCCGTTTCGGAAAAAATGCACAGGTAGGGTTTGAGGTGGGTAATCCCGCCGCTGTCAATCGTCAGATTAAAAATTCTCAGGTTATAGGCACCGGGAAACCAGGCGACGGGATCCCTTCCATCATGCTTCTTGCCATCCCAGCTATAGATTCCATTGAATATTTCCATGGGTTTGCTTCCGAATAACACCTCCACTGATTATCCATCTGGTTGATACTATAATGGCCTTTTCAGCAACTGAAAAGGCCATTATACAACGGAGATGAATTTGAAACGGTCTAGGCAGTCGCCTCCAGTGCCCGGCGGTCAGCCATGTCGAGCAGCACCCGTTCACGGGCCTTGTCTATACCGAGCGCCTGGCGCTTCTTGTCAATATGTTTAATCATCAGGCGGGCCATCTCATGTGGACTGTCGGCAAAGCCCCATTTACCAAAGCCTTTGTTTTCAAGTTCTGAAAACAGATGTCTCTCAAACTTCGTCTCTTTGGTTATCGGGAAGGTGTGGCCGAAGACGGTAAACACCCCCGAGGCGACAAAATACTGGCCGATTGCTATTGCCTTTTCACTCATCCATTCCGGTGCGCAACCGGCAACAGGCAGTTCCGCTATTGAATCGCCGAGCCCCCCGGTATGAACCATCTCTGCGACAGCCATCAATATCCTGCTGTTGTCAACACAGGAACCAAGACCAAGTACAGGCGGGATGCCGACCGTCTCACAGACCTCTGCAAGTCCGTTTCCGGCAAGCGATGCAGCTCCCGGAGTGGTAAGTCCCGCCTTGGCAAGCGCCAGCTGGGAACAGCCGGTCTGTACCACCAGAACATCATTTTTAATCAGTTCCTTGACCAGCTCAACGTGGGAAAAATCCTGTTTTGAGCGAGGGTTGGTGCAACCGACTACACCGGCAACACCCCGGATACGCCCGTTGATAATGTTGTCATTGAGCGGCGTATAGCCGCCCCGGAACGAGCCGCCCAGCATATACTTGATGTATTCATGGGAAAACCCATGCACACCTCGTGCTGTTTTGCGTGGAATTTCGATGCTCATATGGCGATTTTTATACCGACCGACCGCCTTGATTACAATCTCGTCTGTACATTTCATCGGATCATGCTCGTCGAGCTCAATATGCTGTGCACCTTCAATTTTAGCCCGGTAATTGGTGGTGATGAACTGGGTATCGTAGCATTTGGCGACCGTTTGCAGATCCTGTTTGATACACTGGATGTCGACGGTCATCGCATCGACGGCACCGGTGACAAGGGCTGCCTCTGTTGAAGAAAAGTTCCCGGCATGCGGCACACCATGTCGTGACAGGACATCGAGTCCGGAGCAGCACATGCCGACCAGATTAATGCCCTTGGCCCCTGCATCCGTTGCCATTTTTTTAATGGACGGAGCATCTGCCGATATCAGCATTGCCTCGAGCAGAATCGGCTCGTGTCCATGAACGATGATGTTTACATGATCTTCCTTCAGAACCCCCAGGTCAACCTGGACTTCGACAGGTGCAGGGGTACCAAAGAGGATATCGGAGATTTCGGTTGAAACCATCGAGCCGCCCCAACCATCTGCCAGCGCGGTTCGCGAAATCTGTTTGGTGATATTTTCATAGTCCTGGTCTACACCGATGGCGGTGCGGTGCATCATCTCCATGATTTCTCTCATCGCACCCCGGGGAACGATACCTTCCTTGCGCCAGCTTTCCAGCGTCTTCTTCGGTACCCGCTTTACAAATGGGATTTCACCATCAACCTGGGTGTAGGTCCGTTCCAGCTCTTTGTATACGTCCCGGGCGATTTCCTTTATGGACCGACCTTCTGTTTTGATCTCGAGGGATTGTGCCACCTCGTTAAGTTTCATAGTGTCCTTGATCTCAAAATCCTGAACCGTACCTTCGATAACCCCCCGAAACAGTTCGAGCATGGCCATGCCATGATCCGTATGAGCAGCTGTCCCCGCCGCCACCATGCGGCCGAAATTTCTGGCGCTGATCGTATCAATCGTGGCCCCGCAAACGCCGACCCGCTTGTATGGGTCCTTGGGATTCATGCGACAGGGCCCCATCGAACAATGTTTACAGCAGGCAGAGTCTGCCCCTATCGGACACGGCTTCATTTCCTCCGCCCGATCAAAAAAGAGTTCAACCCCATCCCTGCGGGCTTTCTGGATCATCTGCTGGGTTGACTCGCAGATGGTGATATCTTCAGGCCTGATTAACTGGTTTGGCTTTGCCATGACTCCCCCGTTTAGAAAGTATTAGTGATAAGGCTTTCAGTTCCGTTCTCAGAAAGCAACCGACGTGTAACCGCACGCTCCAATGAATCAAGCGCTCGAAATGCGTACGAGAATAATTATTATTA
>CBDUGK010000124.1:0-9630 GCA_965366875.1 uncultured Desulfobulbaceae bacterium
ACATTGGCCTCAACATCGTCAACCGGTTTTTGCCGCCCCGGGCGGCGCAGGCGCTGGCGATCTTTCTTGATCTCATCAGTCTTGCCTTCTTCCTTTTTCTGGCCTGGTATGGGATTGGCATGACCAGAGAGGGGCTCGGCCAGTTTGCCACTATTTTCGGGATCACCATGGTCGTGCCGTTTGCCTCAGTTCCTGTGTCATCGGTTCTGGCAGCCTTCCAGATTTTTGCTGCCATGTTCAGAAGCCGGGAGCCCCTGGCCGCGGGCATGGCCCAAAAACAGTCGAGGTAATCATGATAGTCGTACTGCTTATTTTCTTCTTCTTTATTCTGATCGGACTTCCAATCGGCGTGACCCTTGGCGTTGCCGGTGTCGTCGGGCTGATCCAGATCGGCGGTGAAAACTTCCTGATGATGGCCCCCAAGCGTTATTTTGACGGGCTTGACCTGTTCACCTTCATGGCCATGCCGTTTTTTATCCTTGCGGGGGAGATCATGAATCGCTCCGGCATCACCGAGAGACTCGCGGCGTTCGCTGATGCCCTGGTCGGCCACCTGCGCGGGGGGCTGGCGCATTCCAACATGATCGCCTCGGTATTGTTCGCCGGTATGACCGGTGCGGCTGTTGCCGATACGGCAGCGTTTGGCAATACCCTTGTCCCTGCCATGGTCAAGGAAGGATACAAACGTCCATTTTCCTGTGCAGTCACGGTTGCCGGCTCCATCATTGGCCCGACCATTCCGCCCTCAAACCTGATGGTAATCTACGGTTCTCTGATGGGGGTCTCCATCGCCGGGCTCTTTGCGGCAGGAATTCTGCCGGGACTTCTTATCTGTGTCTCCTGCATGGGCGTGATCGGTCTGCTGGGAAAACGGCTCAATCTTCCGATAAGCAAAAACAGGTTCAGCCTGGTTCGGATATTCTGGGCATTCAAGTCCAGTTTTCTCGCCATACTCATGCCGGGTATCATCCTGGGCGGCATATTGTTCGGCATTGTCACTCCCACCGAAGCAGCAGCCATCGCGGTATTCTATGCACTCTTGATCAGCACCGTGATCTATCGCGCTCTGACATTTAATGATATTGTGGACATGCTGATCCGCACCGCGAGGATAACCGGTATCGTGTTCCTGATCATTGCCAGCGCATCGATATTGAGCTGGTGGATGACATTCATGCAGATTCCTCAGAAGATTGCCGCGTTCTTCCTGTTTCTCTCTTCCAACCCGAAGGTGATTGTCGGTTTGATTCTTTTGCTGCTGCTGGCGGTGGGCATGTTCATGGATATCAATGCCGCCCTGATCATACTGGCTCCGGTACTCGGCCCGCTGACGACCACCATCGGCATGGACCCGGTTCACGCAGGAATCATGATTGTCCTGGCCTTGAATATTTCCCTGATGACGCCACCGGTAGGTGCCTGTCTCTTTGTGATGTCATCGGTAACCGGTGAGTCCATCGAGAAGATCAGCATGGCTCTGATCCCGTTTCTGGTGGTAGAGGTGGCGGTACTTTTTATGGTGGCATTCTGGGATAAGATGACACTTTTTATCCCGAGACTGCTGATGTAGCAGAACCACGAAAGAATTCATGACCATGCAGAACGGGCTGAGGCCCGAAAATGTACTCTGTCCTGGACATGAATGAATCATACAAACGGCACGATAGTGCCATAGACCAGGAGGTCAAAATGAAAACGCTAAAACTATTCTCAGCCATTCTCATGTTTGCCCTGTTTACCGTGTTCTCGGTAACAGGATCAGCCGTTGCTGAAAAAACCATCAAACTGCATCACCTGAACAAGGATGATCCATTTGACAATCCTACCGGTGCCATGGCCACGGTATTCAAAAGCCTGGTTGAGGCAGGAACCAATGGCAGTGTGCTGGTTCAAACCTTTCCAAGCGGTCAGCTGGGCAAGGACCAGGATGCCCTGCAGCAGGTGAAAGCCGGGGTTATCCAGGCAGGAATTCACTCAGTGGGTGGTTTTGCCTCGGTATATCCTCTTATCGGTGTCCTTGATGTTCCTTTCGCGTTTCCCAATATCAGTAAAACCTATGAGGTGTTTGACGGACCATTCGGCCAGAAACTCGCCGCTGATATCGAGGCGAAAACCGGCCTGCATGTTCTGGGCTTTGGCGACTCAGGTGGTTTTTTTCACCTGACCAACTCAAAACGGCCGATCCACACCCCAGCCGACATGGCCGGTGTGAAAATCAGGACCATGGGACTCGATACCCACAAGGCGATTATTACCGCCATGGGCGGACAGCCTGCCGCAATCTCCTGGTCGGAAGTCTATACAGCACTGCAGACCGGCGTTGCTGACGGACAGATGAACCCGATTCCAATTATCGCCTTTGCTAAATTCCAGGAAGTGCAGAAATATCTGACCCTCAGCGGCCATATCTTTGCGCCGTATGTCTGGGTCATGAACGACGCGTTCTGGAACGACCTGACCGACAGCGAGAAAGAGGTGGTTTCCTCTGCGGCTATATCGGCAATCGTCGCCGGTCGCGGTATGGGACGCGTTATTGAGGCCTCTGACCGCGGTCTGATGGAGCTTTCCAAGACCATGGAAGTCAATACCCTGACCCCTGCCGAAAAGGAAGAGTTTCGCAAGGTCGCGGTACCTGAGGTCAAAAAACTGATTAGCGAAAAATTTGGCGCTGAGGGTGACGAGATGCTCAATGCATTTCTGGAGGCAGTCAACTAGGTCGCAGGGCTCATGCCATAAGCAGATTGACTGCGGAACTGTCAGCCGGTTCCGCAGTCATCTTCTGAGACACGGCTTATCCCTGAATATTTATGCCTGGAGTAATGCTCGTCTTATACGTCCGGAGAGAAACACCTGATGGAATTTAATTATCGCTGCACGGTATGCGGAGTCTCCTATGAGATAGGTCCGGACCTGAGTGTCTGTCCAGATTGTTCGCAAAACCAGCAGGCAGATCAACCCCTGACCGGTATCCTTGAAGTGGAACTGCGGGGGGCGCTGGACCGTCTTTCGTCGGTTTTAGAGTTGCTGCCGATAGAGCCAGAATATTTCCCCCCTGTTCCGGTGGGGAACACACCGCTCTGGAAACCTGAAAATCTGCGCCGGGCGACCGGATTCAAACGTCTCTATATAAAAGATGACGGCCTGAATCCCACCTCGTCTTTCAAGGACCGGGCATCATACCTGGTGTCCGCAGCCGCCAAAAAATTTAAGATCGAGGACATTACCCTGGCTTCAACCGGCAACGCCGGTTCGTCAATGGCCGGGATTGGCGCAGCGGCAGGACAGCACGTGACATTGTTTCTGCCCAAAGCCGCCCCTGCGGCAAAGCTTGTTCAGGCCCTGCAGTATGGGGCTCGGGTATTCCGGGTAGATGGAAATTATGACAAGGCCTATGATCTGTCTCTCGCTTTTTCAGAGAAGAAGGGCGGCATGAACCGAAATACAGCCTACAATCCCCTGACTATAGAGGGTAAGAAGACCGTTTCCCTGGAATTGTTCAGCCAGCTCGATCAAGCGCCGGACCTTGTCTTCGTCGCTGTCGGTGATGGCTGTATCCTCTCGGGGGTTTATAAAGGGTTCAGGGACCTTGTCCAGCTGGGATTTATCTCGGCGGTACCGACAATCATCGGGGTGCAGGCGGAGACATCGGATGCGCTCACCCGGGCGTTTAACACCGGCATCTTTGAGAATATCCCGACTTCAACCGTGGCGGATTCCATCTGTGTGGATGTGCCACGAAACGGGGTTCATGCACTCTCCATGCTTAAAAAATTCGCTGGCCGGATGATGACGGTTTCAGACCAGGAAATCCTCCTGGCCCAGTCCTGTCTTGCCAGCACAACGGGGTTGTTTGCAGAACCGGCCGCTGCCGCTGCCTTTGCCGGTTTCCAGAAAGCGGCGCCGGGCCTGGACCCGGATGCAGTGGTTGTGATTCTTACTACCGGCAACGGGCTTAAGGACAGCGGATCGGCAGCACGCGGTGTGCAGATGCCTGAGACACTGGTAGCAAGCATTGATGACATACTTTAACAAAGGATCTAGCTGTGATTGATTTAACCGTCCATTCCAAAACACGACAGAGCAACATCGAATACTGCCGGGAAAAAGGCATCACCCTTCCCACATTTTCGATGATGAAAAACCCGGAGAACGTCCCGGAAAAGATAAAGGATCAGCTCGCCTCAATCGGGCTGTGGGATCTGCACTCAGCGAATCTTTACCGGATAACCTGGAACAATGAGCCAAAAAGTTCCGGCGGTCTGTTCGGTGACGTCAATCACCTGGTGCTCCCTCCCGAGCTCACCGGCTGCAGGGCAACGATCATTATGCTCGTTGGCCGCTGGTTTCCTACAGGGGCGCACAAGGTGGGCGCCACGTACGGCTGTCTGGCACCGGCCCTGGTAACCGGCCAGTTTAATCCCCGCCGGACCAAAGCCGTCTGGCCGTCAACCGGCAATTACTGCCGGGGCGGCGCTTATATTTCCGCGCTGTTGGCCTGCAATGCCATCGCGATTCTGCCCGAAGAGATGTCCCGTGAACGGTTCGAATGGCTCAAGCGTGTTGCCGGCGAGGTTATCGCCACCCCGGGATGTGAATCAAACGTCAAGGAAATATTTGATAAATGCTGGGAGTTGCGCAATAGCGGTGAGGATCTCAGGATTTTCAACCAGTTTGACGAGATGGGCAACCCGCTCTGGCATTACACGGTAACCGGTCACGCGATTGAAACAGTGTTGCAGCGCTATCTCTCGGACGGCAGACAATTTGCCGGCTACGTATCCTCCTCAGGATCCGGCGGCACGCTGGGGGCAGGGTACTATCTGAAACAGAAATACCCCCGGTCAAAGGTGGTTGTCGCAGAAGCGCTGCAGTGTCCGACTCTGCTGAACAACGGTTTTGGTGCGCACCGAATCGAAGGAATCGGCGACAAGCATGTACCCTGGGTTCATGACTGTAAGGAGACCGATTTTGTCGTTGCCGTTGACGATGAGATCCCGATGCGGGCACTGCGTCTGTTTAATGAGCCCATCGGACACCAGGCCCTTGTTGCTGCGGGTGTGGCCGAAGAATTGGTCAGCAGTCTTGACCTGCTTGGCATTTCAGGTATCGGCAACATGGTGGCAGCCATCAAGTTTGCCAAATACAATGAACTGACCGAAAACGACGTGGTCGTGTCAATTGCCACAGATTCAATGGAGCTCTACGGTTCGCGACTTGGTGAACTGGAACAGGAACGGGGTCTGTATCATGATGCCCAGTCCCAGCGGGATCTTGAAATGATCAGTGGTATCGGAATGGATCACACCAAAGAGCTCTCCTATTACGATAGAAAAACGATTCATAACCTCAAGTATTACACCTGGATAGAACAGCAGGGCCGGGAGGTTGAGGAGCTCAACGAGCAGTGGTATGACCATGACAATTACTGGTACTCGATGTTTAGCCAGGTCGATGAGGTGGATCAGTTAATCAATGATTTTAATGCGAGTGTTGGCCTGATATAGGGTTGGTGGCAGTTCCGGGAAAGGCGCGCTTTCCATGAAACGGTGGGGGGAGCAGGTAAAACCGGACAGCAGTTTAGAATAAAATGCTTTTATCACGTCGATCGAGCGGTTGGAGATTAGAAAATGAAATCAACACGGATTATAGAACAGATTAAAAAGCTTGAATCATTAAGCGCCGGCAACATGTACCAGAACGATTTCCTGCTGACCTGGGACCACAGTGATGACGAGATTGCTGCGGTTTTTCAAACGGCAGAAATACTTCGATCGATGCGCAGGCAGAACATTTCGAGCAGGGTGTTTGACAGTGGACTTGCCATATCTCTGTTTCGGGATAATTCCACCAGGACCCGTTTCAGCTTTTCAAGCGCGGCAAATCTGCTGGGGCTTACTGTCCAGGATCTGGACGAAGGCAAATCCCAGATAGCCCATGGTGAAACGGTACGCGAAACCGCCACTATGGTTTCCTTTATGGCAGATGTCATCGGTATCCGTGACGATATGTATATCGGCAAGGGAAACGCTTATATGCGTGAGGTTTCAGCTGCCGTGCAGCAGGGCTATGACACCGGTATCCTCGAGCAGCGGCCCACCCTGGTCAACCTCCAGTGCGATATCGACCACCCGACCCAGTCCATGGCGGATGCACTCCATCTCATCCAGCATTTTGGTGGAATTGAAAATCTCAAAGGCAAGAAAATTGCCATGTCGTGGGCCTATTCACCCTCTTACGGAAAACCATTGTCAGTCCCCCAGGGCGTGGTGGGCCTGATGACCCGCTTTGGTATGGACGTGGTTCTGAGTCACCCCGAGGGCTACGGCATCATGCCCGAAGTCGAGGAGCTTGCCAGGAAAAATGCCGCGGCCTGCGGCGGCTCCTTTTCCAGGACAGACTCCATGAGTGAAGCGTTCGAGGGGGCTGATATCGTCTATCCAAAGAGCTGGGCTCCGTTCAAAGCGATGGAACAGCGTACTGAACTTTACGGAAATAACGATTTCGAGGGGATTAAAGCACTCGAAAAAGAGCTCCTGGCCCAGAATGCTCAATTTAAAGATTGGCAATGTACTGAATCATTGATGGCTGCTACCAGGGACAAAAAAGCACTGTACATGCACTGCCTGCCCGCAGACATCAGCGGTATCAGCTGTGAACGGGGCGAGGTGGAAGCCTCTGTTTTTGAGAGTTACCGGGACCCGCTCTACCAGGAGGCCAGCTTTAAACCCTATGTCATTGCGGCAATGATGTTCCTTTCCAAATTTGCCGACCCTGCCGAGACGTTGACCCGGCTGCTCAACCGGGGCCAGAAGCGCATCTTTTGACCGCTTGAATTCATGAGCCCGTTTTCTGCCAAACGGGTTCATGAAGGCTTGCCGGTATCGCTGTTATGTCGAGAAGACGGAAGTCATGCCTGGCTTTATCGATGCTTGCAGCACGCCTCCTGCCGTTGAAAACCTGCGCTGCTCAAACCCAACATTGACTGCCTGCCGATTGGCCAATCCCGATTTACAGGCACCAACGCCAAAGACCTTCCCGCAACATGTGCCAACAGTTCTGCATAGAAATAATCTGAATAAAACAGTAAAAAATGATACGTTGTTGAGGATCAACTGGGAAGGACGGAGTAATCCGGGAAAAAAATCAGGGGAAGCGAACAAAGCAACTACTTTTCACCTACTCTCTTTGAAAAAGAGTGATACAACATCTGAGTAGCCGATAAAGGAGGGAATATGTCACGCATACTGATTATTGGTGCAGGTGGGGTTGGTAATGTCGTTACAAAAAAATGCGCACTGCAGAGTGATGTCTTTACCGATATCTGGCTTGCCAGCAGAACGCAATCAAAATGTGATGCCATCGCTGCAGAAGTAAAAGAACGTTTTGGTGCTGATATCACGACAGCTGCTGTCGATGCCGACAATGTACCCGAGCTTGTCACGCTCCTGGAGAGGTGCAGGCCTGAACTGGTCATAAATGTGGCGCTGCCCTATCAGGATCTCACCATAATGGACGCCTGTCTTGCCTGTGGTGTGAATTATCTCGATACGGCCAACTACGAGCCTGAAGATACCGCTCACTTTGAATACAGCTGGCAGTGGGCCTATCAGGAAAGATTTAAGGAAAAAGGGCTCATGGCAGTTCTGGGCTGCGGTTTTGATCCGGGGGTAACCAATGTATTTTGCGCCTATGCGCAGAAACACCTGTTCAGCTCAATTGAGACAATTGACATTCTTGACTGCAATGCAGGAGATCACGGTCATCCCTTTGCCACCAATTTTAACCCGGAAATCAATATTCGTGAAGTTACCCAGGTGGTTCGCCACTGGAAAGAAGGAAAATGGCTTGAGACACCCCCCATACTGGAGGATGAGTGTGTACATTTCAGCTTTGATTATCCGGTTGCCGGGCCGCGAGAGAGCTACCTGCTCTACCATGAGGAAATGGAGTCTCTGGTCAAGCAT
Source organism: uncultured Desulfobulbaceae bacterium (assembly GCA_965366875.1). GTDB lineage: Bacteria > Desulfobacterota > Desulfobulbia > Desulfobulbales > Desulfocapsaceae > MADRE3. The sequence continues at coordinate 7,965 of CBDUGK010000124.1, forward strand.
ATACGGGGACTCAAACGAATACGCTTCTGGATGACCTTTGGCCAGCCCTATCTCACCCATCTCAAGGTGCTTGAGAATGTGGGTATGACCAGGATTGACGAAGTGGAATTTGAGGGGCAGAAGATTGTGCCGATCCGTTTTCTTAAGGCGCTTTTGCCTGATCCCGGCTCCCTTGGCAGCGGCTATACCGGACAGACAGTTATCGGCTGCGTCATCAAAGGTGAAAAAGATGGTACACCCACCAGCAAATATATCTATAATATTTGTGATCACGCTGAAGCCTATAAGGAGGTGCAGTCTCAGGCTGTCTCGTATACGACAGGCGTACCGACCATGATCGGTGCAATGATGATGCTCAAGGGTATCTGGAAGGGCGAAGGGGTTTTCAATATTGAACAGCTTGACCCGGATGTTTTCATGGATGAGCTGAACAGCAACGGATTGCCGTGGCAGGTCGTTGATTTTGAAGGCAGTCTGCCGGAGTAGTGGGTACAATGACTGTATCAGACCGGACTACCCGTGCTGATTTTCCCCAGGAGTTTACAGATCAGGTCCAGACCCCCTGTTACCTCATAAGTGAAGATGTTCTCCAGCGTAACTGTGAGGTACTGGGAAGGGTTCAGCAGGAAACCGGCGCCAGGATACTGCTGGCACTCAAAGCATTTGCCCTGCCTGCGGTGTTTCCCCTTATCAGCAGGTATCTGCATGGTGTCTGCGCCAGCGGCCCGATTGAGGCCAGGCTCGGCTTTGAAGAGTTCGGCAGGGAGGTGCACACCTATGCCCCGGCCTTTACTCCCGCGCAGATGGAAAGAGTCCTGGGCTATTCTGACCATATTGTCTTTAACTCCATCAAACAGTTTGAGACCCACCTTCCGGCTCTGCGCGGCGCAGCAAAGAATATCGAGATTGGGCTGCGGGTGAACCCGGGATACTCGGAGGTGGCGGTTGACCTCTATAACCCGTGCCTGCCTGGCTCCAGATTCGGGATTGCTGCAGAGGATCTTGCCGACTATGACCTCAGCGCCATTTCCGGCCTGCATTTCCATGCCCTGTGTGAGCAGGGTGCTGATGTGCTGGAGCGTGTTCTGGCGCGTTTTGAGGAAAACTTCGGACCTGTCATCCATGCCATGAAGTGGATTAACTTCGGTGGCGGGCATCACATAACCAGGGATGACTATGATGTGGAGCTGCTCATCAGGCTGATACAGGATTTTCGGAGTCGCTATAATAATATCGAGGTATACCTGGAGCCTGGTGAGGCCGTTGTTCTCAACGGCGGTGTCTTCGTCGCTTCTGTGATTGACATAATCCATAACGGCATGGACATTGCCATTCTCGACTGCTCAGCAGAAACGCATATGCCGGATGTTCTGGCAATGCCTTACCGGCCCCATATTGTGAATGCCGGAGAACCGGGCGAAAAGAAACATACCTACAGGCTTGGGGGAATATCCTGCCTTGCCGGGGACATCGTCGGTGATTATTCTTTTACTGCACCGCTGCACATAAGCGACCGGCTTGTTCTCACCGATATGGCCCTCTACTCCTTTGTGAAAAACACCACGTTTAACGGCGTAGAACTTCCCGCGATCTATACATGTTCGGCGAAACAGAAAACGCTGCAGTGTGTTCGGCGGTTCGACTACAGCGATTACCGGGGCAGGAT
>CBDUGK010000125.1:0-9551 GCA_965366875.1 uncultured Desulfobulbaceae bacterium
TCCCGTAACGGAGCCGATCAGCAGATGCTGCAGCAGCATTCTCAGTCAGCGGATGGCAGCTCACAGCAGCAGGCGTCAGATACAACCGCAGCCAGGAGCACGCTGCCGGCTGATCAGGCAACGCCGAGTCCGGTTTTCGCTTCACAATTCCATGATACCGGTTCAATTCAATCTGCTGAAGCAACAAAAATGGCCTCACCGGCCTCTGCTCACCTCAACCTGGTTCGTGACCAGGAGATTATCAACCAGATTGTCGACCGCTTTTCTCTCCACTCCCGACAGCAGACAAGCCGACTCAGCCTGCAGCTTCACCCGGCGGAACTTGGCAAGCTCAAGATTGATCTCATTGTAAAAGGTGATGTTCTCAAGGCAAACATATATACCCAGACTCAGCAGGCAGGAGAGATCATCGACAGGAATCTAACACGCCTGCGTGAAATTCTTCAGGACCATGGAATTACGGTAGACGAACTGGCGGTATCATTTAAATCAGACAGTAAAGACGATTTTACCCCGCACCATGGCCAGCTTTTCGGGGACCAGAATCCGCTTTTCAAAGGTCAGCAAAGAGCAGAAACCGGATCAACCTTTGCTCAGACGATTGAAGACACCATCCTGACCAGTGAACCAAAACCACCAGGGGTAAACCTGACCATTTAGGAGTATTCCATGAGTTACATAGATGCGTTAAACCAGTCATACAGTGCCTCAGCCCAAACGAAAACAAGTGAGGCAGACAAGGATAAGGATGTAATGGGAAAAGAGGATTTTCTCACTCTTCTTGTTGCCCAGCTTCAGAACCAGGACCCCCTCAATCCCGATGATCCTACCGAATTCACTGCGCAGCTTGCCCAGTTCAGCTCTCTTGAACAGTTATTCAATCTTAACGAGAGCATGGAAAATGTTGCCTCTGCCGTCGCTGACTCGCAGAAACTTTCAGCTTTGAGCATGATCGGCAAGGAGGTCGCCTATGCGGAGAGTGATTTCAAATTTGACGGCTCTCCTGTTCGAATCGGCTACTCGATTGACGGTGAGGCAAGTGAAGTCACGCTCCTTCTCCAGAAAGACGGGGCCACCGTTGCAGAACTTGCGGGAAGCGAACTGCAACAGGGCGATCACTTTATGACCTGGGATGGACTCACCGCCTCAGGGACACCTGCACCGATCGGCGATTATTCAATTGTGGTTGAAGCCTCTGCGGCTGCCGAGAGCATAGCCGCGGCCCCGTTGATTCGCTCGGTGGTGACGGGTGTCGATCTGAACAGCGTTGCCGGCGGTCTGCTCTATACGAAAGCCGGAGAAGTTGAAGTCAACAAGATCAAAGGTGTTTACGAAGTTGAAACAGGTCCTGGTCAGGAAGACGCTGCCGGGGAAGAAACAGCTGCAACAGTCCTGGAGCCGGCAGTAGAGGCTGGAGAGGCTGTTGCCGAAATTGCTGAAGAAACAGTGCCCATGGAAGGATAACTGTCAGCTTATAGGTAAATGGACGAGAGGTCCACCACAGTATCAGACGTCAAAACGTCAATGGAGGAATAGCAGATGGGTATTTCCAGTGCATTGTACAGCGGTGTAAGCGGTTTACAGACAAACTCCCACGCCATGAGTGTCATCGGCAACAATCTTGCCCACACCAACACCACCGGATTCAAAGGGGCACGAACGGTCTTTTCCGATCTGCTCTCGGCCTCGGTCAGTGGTTCAGGAGGTTCGTCTCAGATCGGCAGGGGCGTCGGCCTGTCGAAGGTGGACAATATTTTCAGCCAGGGGACGTTTGAATCGACCGAGTCCGGTCTTGACGTCGCCATAGAGGGTGACGGCTTCTTCATGCTCAAGGAACCGGGCGATGATACCATGTATTATTCGCGCGCCGGTGCCTTCAGGTTCGACCAGAACGGTTTTCTGATAAACCCGGAGGGGTACCGGGTCCAGGGTCAGCCCTTTGACAGGGCTTCGGGGGTGTTGACTCCGGGCGAACCCCAGGATATCGTGGTTACCGATACCGGCCTCATTCCTGCCAGCATGACCACGACGATGGAGCTTAACAACAACCTTAATGCCGCTGAGCTGCCGCCCACCCCTGTGCCTGCTGGATTTGACTACACCAACCCGGAATCGTACAACTATTCAATGTCAACCCAGGTCTTTGACTCTCTGGGCAACCCGCACCTGGTCACCTCATATTTTGAAAGAGATGCAGCAGCAGACAATACCTGGAACTGGTACTGGAGTGCCGAAAATGCCGACGGCGACACCATCGGCGGTCCGGCTGCTGCAGTAGGCGGCCAGGACACCGCCATGCCGACCCCGATTGTCTTCAGCGAAAACGGCATTATCGATCCGCCTATCGGCCCCCAGGCGCTTGGTGCAATCAACTGGCTTAACGGCTCGAACCCTGCCCAGAATATCGATCTGACATTCGATACGACACAATTTAACAGCGCCTCCGTGGTCATCTCCCAGGACCAGAACGGCCTCGCTTCAGGTGATCTCACCAGTGTCGACATTAACGAGGAAGGCATCGTCGTCGCCTCCTATTCAAACGGTGAAAAGATCAATATTGCCCAGCTCGCCCTTTCTAAATTCCAGAACCCCGGCGGGCTCAGGCTTGAAGGGAGCAACCTGTTTGTGGCGACCGCTGCAGCCGGCCCACCCCGAACAGGACTGCCCGGAGCAGAGCTCGGCAAGATATTCACCAATTCCCTGGAACAGTCCAATGTCGATATGGGAAACGAGTTTGTCCGCATGATAACCGTGCAGAGAGGATTCCAGGCAAACTCTAAGATAATCACCACAATCGACGAACTCCTGGGAGAGCTGATCAACCTGAAACGATAGCGTGTCAACAATCTGACACAGCATTGCCATCGAGGAGTCAGAATTTCTGACTCCTCTTTTTTTATCCGGCTCGGCGATCTTTCTCGTCAGAAAAACTATGGCAACCTTGAGTTTTTACACGCAAAAGCCTATGATAAAAAAGGTGAAAACCGTATCTTGAACAAAAAGGCCGGCCGGCGCCCTGGAGGCCGGATGAAAAACGTAGCGCTCAATCTTTTTTGTCTTTCCATCGGAGGTTTTTTTTGGACCTGTCAACAATTATAGGAATGGGAGCAGCTTTTGGCCTGATGCTGATGGCCATTCTTCAGGGCGGGCCCCTGTCCATCTTTTTTAACGTTCCTTCGATAATGATCGTTTTTGGCGGCACGCTTGGCGTAGCCTTTGTCCACTATCCCTTCTCGGATCTCTTTGATGCCGCTAATGTTGCCAAGAAAACGATCCTGCACAAAGAATCTTCCATTAACGACATGATTATCCAGTTAATGGAGTTTGCCAACAAAGCACGCAAGGAAGGAATCCTTGCCCTGCAGAGCGCCATGGACAATGTTGAGGATGAATTTCTCACCAAGGCCATGCAGATGGCTGTCGACGGCCAGGAACCTGAGACCCTGCGCAGCATGCTCAACACGGAGATTGAATACATCGAGCAGCGGCATGAAAAAGGCGCAAATATTTTTATCTCGCTTGCCGCCTACGCTCCTGCCATGGGAATGGTCGGAACGCTGATCGGCCTTGTGCAGATGCTCCAGACCATGGACGACCCGTCAAAAATCGGACCAGCCATGGCCGTGGCACTGCTGACAACCTTTTACGGCGCGGTCATGGCCAACGTCATCTTTGCTCCGATGGCCGGGAAACTGAAAAACCGTTCACAATCCGAAGTCTTGAATAAAACCCTGATCATTGAGGGAATGCAATCCATTCTGTCCGGCGAGAATCCCCGTATAATGGAGCAGAAACTCCACGCCTTCATCGCCCCTAAACTGCGTGAGTCCACCTTCAACAGGTAACATGAGGTCAGGTCATGAGCGATGAACACGATAACCAATCCCAGGAACAAAAAAAAGAAAAGAAAAAAGACGCACCTCCTGGCGCACCTGCCTGGATGGTTACCTATTCTGACCTTGTCACGCTGCTGCTGACCTTTTTCGTTCTGCTGATGTCGATGGCCAGTATGGACCCGGTTCGCTTCACTGAAGCCTCAAGCTCTCTGAAGGATGCCTTCGGCGTTCACTCGCGCCCGGCCCATGTGGAGTTTGCCATACCAATCCTGCCGGCCCCGCCAAAGACCAAATTCAATCCTGTTCAGACCGAGCTGACCACCAAAATTTATCGCAAAATCAAGGCCCAGATCGAAGAATTCGAGATGAGTAAAGATGTTGAAGCGGTCGAGCGCGACGACGGCACCATTATTCTCCGGGTAAACAACGCCATCCTCTTCAACGCCGGGGACTCACGCGTAACCCCCCAGTCACTGCCGACACTGAGAAAAATTGCCGACATGATCAGGCCACTGCCCATGACCCTCAGGATCGAAGGACACACCGATGACCAGGTTGTTACCTCGCCTGCCGGATCCGACAACTGGAATCTCTCAATTGCACGGGCTGTCTCCGTTACACGCTTTTTCGAGCAGAGCAGCCTCCTTCCCCTCGACCGCATGTCAGCCATCGGCTACGGTTTCAAGCGGCCGCTCGTGCCGAACACCAATGAAGAAAACCGAGCCAGGAATCGGCGGGTTGACTTTGTTTTACAGGTAAAAGACACTTCAGGCATGAGTCCTGCAAGTAGTGAGGCAGGCAAGATACCACTGTAAAAATTTTGACACCTGATTTACAAATTTTACCTGGTTTACACGATGGCTGAAAAACCGCAAAAAACGTCAGATACTCCGGAAAACAAAGGCTCCAGTAAAAAACTCTTTATTATCATCTCCGTTGTCGTGCTTGTTCTGTTAATCGGCGGAGGGGTTGCCGGTTATCTTTTACTGATCAAAAAGCCGCCGCCGGAAGAAAAAGATCCGGGAATGCAGGTTCCTGTTCCCGAGATAAATACCCAGAGCGAGATCGGCCCAATGGTTAATATTGACGAATTTATCGTCAATATCATCAGTGATGAGAACAATCATTACGTCAAGGCGGCGCTGACGATCGAATTATCCAGCGAACCGTCCAAGGAAGAACTTGAAAAGAGAATGCCGCAGATCCGCGATGCAATCCTGCTTCTCACCGGCAACAAGACCTTTGAGGAGCTGCAGGACCTCCAGGGAAAGAAACAACTCAAAGCTGAACTGCTCAGCAAGATAAATGCAATCCTGCAGACCGGACAGGCACGATCGATCTACTTTACCGATTTCGTCGTCCAGTAACAGATTACTGAAGTGAGCATCGTGGAACCAATTCTCTCAAAACAGGAAATTGATGATCTCTTGAGTGCGGTAAAAGAGGGGCGCATATCAACAGATCTGCACGCTCACGAGAAACATCCTGTCCAGCAGATCGAATGTTCCGAACTCGATCTCTTCCAGGTCTCGGCACAACGCGGTGATAACATCAGAATCCCGAATTTTGATATTATCCTTGACGCCTTCAGTCAGAATTTCTCTATCTCGCTGTCAAATCAGCTCCAGAGATCGTTCTCCATTTTCAGGACCGGCCTTGAATCAATGCCGTTCCAGGAGTATCTGTCCTCCAAGGATGATCCCGGTTCGATCGGCGTGCTTGACCTGGCGCCATTAAAGCATGGCGCACTGATCCAGTTTGACCCTTCACTGTCCTTCTCGACCGTCGAAATAATGCTCGGTGCCTCGATTGACCTGGACCTGCTGCAACTTGACCGCAGACTTACCAAAATTGAGCTCAATGTGCTCAAGTCGTTGATGAACAAAGCCTGCGATGATCTCGACAGGGCTTTCAGGCCCATAACCAGACTGCATTCCAGCCTTATCAAGGTCGAAAACAACCCAAGACTCGTTTCAATCACTAATCCGAAATCGGAAGTGATCATCTGTACATTTGATGTAACCGTCGGAGAACAGCATGGAGTCATGGAGCTTGTTTTTCCGCTTGCCACGCTGGATCCATTCCGTGAGGAGTTCAGGGATCTTCTCAGCGTCAGCTCTCTGAAGCACGGCGGCTGGACTGATATACTCATCGAAGAACTCAAGGACATGACAACCACGGTTATTGCCCAATCCGGCGTAATTGAACTGCCGGTCGGCCATGTTCTCCGCCTGAAAAAAGGCGATATTGTGCCGCTTGATTATGATCTCAATTCACCGCTGAGAATCCTGGTGGAAGAAAAGTTGAAATTTTTTGCACAGCCCGGTGTGCACAGAGGCAAAAAAGCGGTGAGCCTGACAACCGTATGCACGTGAAATAACAAGGAGCAACCATGGCGTCAAACAACAGCATTGAGTCCGGCTCCCGTCCTGACCCAAAAGAACTGAAAGAACTTCTTGATGACAGCGATCAGCCGTCCTTCTCCGGCCAGACGACCGCAAAGTCCGCTGCAGCTGAAGGCGGGCGCGGGCTTGATTTTCTCTATGATGTTCCACTGCAGGTTTCGGTCGAAGTCGGAAGAAGCAAGATATTGCTTCGCGACCTGCTTAAAATGGGCGAAGGATACATCATTGAACTGGACAAACTGGCAGGCGACCCACTGGATCTTTATGTCAATTCCCGCCTTATTGCCAGAGGTGAAGCCGTCATGGTCGGAGAACGCTTCGGCATCAGGCTGACCGACGTTGTCAGTACCAGTGACCGCATAGAAAAACTTGGCTGAGTTCACTGAAATGAAAAAAAAAAGATACATCGCTGCCTGCGTATTTTTATCACTAAGCCTCTGCCAGTCAGCAGCCCCGGGCTTTGCCTGCGCTGCTGAAACCTTTTCCCTGCTCGATTCTTCATTGAAAATGATCTGGGGACTGCTTGTTGTCCTCGGTATTCTGCTGATCATTTACGGCCTGGTAAAAAAGCGCGTAACGCTTCTCCAGGGTGGCGGCAAAGGCCACATCAAGATTATCGAAAGCCGTCACCTGGTTCCCAAAAAATCGCTTTTCCTTGTAGAGGTCCGCGGCAGGGAATATCTGCTTGGCAGCGGCGGCGACTCCCTTACCCTTATCGCTTCTCTTGACGAGGTCGGCCATGCCTCATCTGATTTCAATTCGATCCTCAAAGATACCGAGACGAGCAGATCGGCATGAACTCCACAAGAAAGCTTCACATTCTCATCCTGCTCGTTGGAGCAGCTATCCTTATACCCAGCCTGGCCGGTGCTGTTTCTGTTCCCACCGTTTCATTCGGGATCCAGGAAGCCGAATCGCCCAGGCAGGTATCAACGGCGTTGCAGATTCTTTTCCTGCTGACGATCCTCTCGATCGCACCGGCGATCCTGCTGATGACAACCTGCTTCACCAGAATTGTTATTGTCCTTGGTTTTGTCAGACAGGCGATGGGTACACAGAACATGCCCCCAACCCAGGTTCTGGTCGGTCTCTCGCTGTTTCTGTCGTTCTTTATCATGTCGCCGGTCATCAACGACATCAACACCAGCGCGCTTCAGCCCTTCCTCGCTGAAGAAATCAGCCAGGAGCAGGCGCTCGACCACGCCCTTGCGCCGATGAGAAATTTCATGTTCAGCCAGGTGGGAGAGGAAGAGCTGGCACTGCTTTCCGGAATGACCCTTGAAGAAGAACCGTACGGAAAGGAAGACATCCCGACACTCACACTCGTTCCCGCCTTCATGCTTTCAGAAATGAAAAAAGCGTTTCAGATGGGGTTTATGATTTATGTGCCGTTTCTGGTCATTGACATGATTGTCGCCTCCATCCTGATGTCAATGGGTATGATGATGCTGCCGCCGGTCATTATCTCCATGCCGTTCAAGCTGCTGCTCTTTGTCCTGGTTGACGGCTGGGGTCTGGTTGTCGGTTCCCTGATCAAAAGCTTTTCCTGAGCTCATTTATCCGGAGAAAACCTATGACTCCCGACATGGCTATCGATATCTGCCGGAAAGCGGTCCAGACCGTTCTTCTCGGCGCCGCTCCGATGCTGCTTGCCGGCCTGATTGTCGGCCTTCTGATCTCAATTTTCCAGGCTGCCACCCAGATCAATGAACAGACAATGACCTTTGTACCAAAGATAGTTGCCGTTTTCCTGACCCTGCTCATTTTTGCCCCCTGGATCATAAAACTGCTCACCGTATTTACCACCGGTCTGTTTGAGGCCCTGGCAACAATCTGAGCGTAATGGATATTCAGCTTGTACCACTGGAACAGTTTCAGGCATTTCTCATAACTACCGCCCGGGTTGCCGGTTTCATAGGGGCTATGCCCGTTTTTTCAGGTCCCCAGGCGCCAAGCCAGGTCAAGGTAGCCCTGGTGTTCAGCTGTTCTCTGGTCCTGTTTCCTCTGATGCAGGGCTATATCCCGGATCTCTCTCCAACTGCGCCAGCCTTTATTTCCCTGCTGATCGGTGAAGTACTCATCGGTGTCATTGTCGGCCTTACTGCCCGTCTCATCTTCACCGCGGTGGAATTCGGGGGAACGATTATCGGCTTTCAAATGGGTTTTGCCGCTGCAAACGTATTTGATCCCCAGAATCAACGCCAGATTTCGCTGATATCCCAGTTTCAGAATGTCTTTGCCATTTTCATTTTCCTGGCCATCGGAGGCCACTTTATCTTCCTTGAAGCAGCGGTTGAGTCCTACAGGATATTACCTCCGGGAGGCATCGATTTCTCCGGGAGCGCCGTTCCCTACCTGATGGAGCTGTCCTCGCAGATGTTCAGCCTTGGTATCCAGTTCAGTGCGCCGGTACTCGCCGTCCTGCTTCTTTCAGGTCTTATTCTCGGAATTCTGGCAAGGACCTTCCCCCAGGGAAACGTGTTCCTTCTCTCTTTTCCGCTCAATATCGGCATCTCTTTTACTGTCATAGGTTTGACACTCAACCTGGTTTTCATCACCCTTCGTCGAGAATTTGACGATCTTCCCAACCGCATATACACCCTGCTTAGCTTCCTTCTGCCCTGAAATTCTCAGGAACCTCCTTTTTTCTTAGCTCAGCGGCCGACTGGTCTGCTTTTTGCTGAATGAGGACTGTTGCATTCTTTTAACGACCACCAACTCCAGGCACCAGAAACATGGCAGAAGAAACCACCACCGGCGGCGAACGCACCGAAGCGCCATCGGCGAAAAGAAGACAGGATTTCAGGGACAAGGGACAGGTGGCACAGTCCAAAGAAGTCCATACCGCAGCCCTGTTTACGATTTCGCTGGCCTTCTGGTTTTTGTATCTTCCCCGCTTTATTCAAAGTTTTACCGACTTTATTGCGGCGATCTGGCAATCAAGCTGCCAGTTCATCATTACCCCGGCGTCCATTGTGAAATTGGCGGCTTTTTCCTTCAAAGATCTCTCTTTCCTTCTGTTTCCACTCTTTCTGACCGTGCTTGTGGTCGGATTTCTGTCAAGTTTTCTGCAGTTCGGCTGGCTCCTCACTGGTAAACCGCTGACCCCTGATTTCAGCAAGCTTGATCCGCTAAAAGGGATGGGGCGGATATTTTCAAAACGCTCACTGGTGGAACTGGTCAAATCGCTGACCAAGGTAGTGCTGATTGGCTGGATCGCCTATTCCACCGTGATAAACAACCTCCCGGAGGCGCTGCTGCTTATTGACTCGACCGCCATAACCACGCTGACGTTTATGGGTAAAACAGC
>CBDUGK010000126.1:0-9545 GCA_965366875.1 uncultured Desulfobulbaceae bacterium
AGACGATACTTCCTGATCAATTGCCTGTTCGGCTGATGGGGCGGAGCAGCTTCCGTGATTTGGGCAGTGCTTAAAACTCACAGATTCAGCAGGAGCAACGGGTCCGTCGAGTGGCAGGATAAGCCTTCAAAAGATTCTCACCCTGCCACTCAAGATTGTGTTTTATACATTTTGATGTGAATCACTATTCTCCGCAGTTTCAAAAGTATAATTCAATCCATCGGTCACGCCTTCAATTTCTACGTGATAGCTGTGTATCAGCCTGTTTCCAAGCATTCTTGCCAGCCTTCTGTAAAATCTCATACCGTTTACCGGGTCGGCGTCGGTCACGCTTTGAACAAACTCTTTTGCAAAGATCATGACCATGGATTCCTTTGCACATACAGCTGAGGCTGAATACTTTGGCATACCGACAAGGCCTGACCAGCCAAAGGCCTCTCCAGCATGCTCAACAAGATAGGTTGTCTTGTCCTGTTCGCCCACGCTTAGCCGAATACTCCCCTTCACCAGGATAAAGAAGTTATCAGCAGTATCCCCTGCACTGAACAACTTATACCCTTCGGGGTAGGTCTTTTTCATTGCAGATTCAATAAATTCTTTGATGAAATGATTATCCAATCCCCATAATAATTCCGACTGTTTTATATACATGGTGTACCTCCTATGTTTTGCCCGCCAGATACTTCCAGGAAGTTTTTCCAAAAAAGGAATAAATGTATTTAAATGCGATATTAAATGCCCTGAACTGTCCAGCGGGGTCAATGGCATTGTTACGAATAACCCTGTGCAAGTTTGAGCCAGGCTATCTCTGTTCAGTTCTCTGTTTGGATTTTAATTTTTACAGGTTCGCCTTCCAATTATCAGGAAACACTCTCCAAAAAAAAGCCGGATCACCTTGTACAAGGCAACCCGGCTGTCTATTCAGATCCGTGGCTTTCCGACCCACCATTTGGCAGGCTTGGCTTTATCCTGTATCAATATTGTTGTTTTTTAACATAAGGAAAATATATTAATCTTCGGAGTAAAGTCAATTGCGCGCACTCTTTTATCAGTGATCTGGCCTTAGATAAACGTCAATATGTAAAGGTAATGATTTTCTAGCCAAATTTCCAAAACTGTCAGGTCATCCTTTTCCTCTGCTTTTCCTTGCCAAGCTCTGGCTGCTTCTACTATCCCTTGCCCCAAAATGGACCTTCCATGCACCTGATACAATCATTCAGGCGATCCTCTCCAGATAACCCCTGAACCTCGTTTTCAGCCTCAATGACACCATCAGAGAAAAGAACAACTGCGTTTCCAGGTGCGAGCTGTATCAACTACGTTATCTTCTCATCTCAGAGAATCAGGTTGGAGTGAAATACTTTTGGGCAAAAGAATGGGGGAGTTTCCTGAGACGCTGCCTATGCGGATGAAGAGGCGGGAGCGATCGCCGTGATTGTGGCAGGAAACATCTTGCATCTCTGATCGCATTAAAATCATTCGATTGACTGATGCCCCAAAAGTATCATTCAGGAGGCCGGAGATGATGCTTCTCTAAAGATTAAAATCAATTCGCCGATCTCGAGCAAGGGGCCAGTGAGCGCAGATTTTGAGAATAATAACAATATCGCATATAATTAATTACGAAATGGTAGTCAGGCCTTGAAATAGGACAAGATTGTACATTCATGCGATATCGTATTCTTACATCAAAACTGCCCCTTGCGTCTTCAACGGGATTCACGCTAATCGAATTGATGGTCGTTATTGCCATTGTTGGTACCTTGGCCGCAATTGCCATTCCCAATTATATCGCCTATCGGGAAAAGGCAAGATTGGCGTCCGTTATTTCTGATTTCAAACATATCGAAACCTCAGTATTCGCTTTTACAGCTGATAATGATCGGTTCCCCGACACCTTAGCCGAAGCAGGTCTCGGCACCCCGAAAGATCCATGGGGCAGACCGTATGTCTACTATCCAATGAGCAATATTCCCAAAGGAGTGAAGATTCGGAAAGACCGATCTCTGCATCCCCTAAATACAGATTTTGACCTCTATTCTCTTGGAGCCGATGGAAGCAGTGTTGCTCCTTTAACAGCAAAAAGTAGTCATGATGACATTATCCGTGCGAACAATGGCGGCTATTATGGCTATGGTGAAAACTACTGAAAACCATGCGAATCGGAACATCAATTCTTAAAAGTAAGTTAGCCCGTCGATTTTTCATTCTTTTCCTTGTCTGCGCGCTGCTGCCCATGGGACTATTCGTCTTGATCTCTTACCAGCGGGTGACTGACCAGCTCTACGAGCAGAGTAGCCGCCGTTTGAGGAACGACAACAAGATATACAGTATGGCTTTAATGGATAGACTCATGCACATGGATAACCTGCTGCGTTTATATTCGTCATATACTCTTCAAAATCCGGCTTATAAGAGTTTACCGGAGAGCCTTCGCGCCCAGTTAGCCAGCCACTTCGAGGTCATAGCCCTCTACCAGGCGAATCACGAACCGGTCGTTCTGATGGGCAGTATGGATATGCACGATAATTTCGAAAATCTAAAAACCTTGCTGGATGACGAAGGAAAAACCACCATTTACTCAGAAATATCTGACGGTATCGACAAATCAATTTCTTTACTTGTTCCAGTTACGGCTCTTGATGCAGATCAAAAATTGCTCGTTGGTCGGCCCAGGAGCGATATTCTCTGGGGGGTAGGTGCGGTATCGATACTTCCACCTATGACGGAGCTTGCGGTCTATAATGAGCAGGGAACCGCGATGATATCGTCTGCACTGTCACCGGGGAATACGCTGCCCTCAATAGAAAAGAAATCAATGAATGATAACTACCTCCAGTTCGAGTATGCGGTTGACAACGAGATTTATTTAGCCAGTGGCTGGTCACTTTTCCTGCAATCATATTTCAAATCTCAGACATGGACTATTATTCTCAGCGAATCAAGAGCTAATGGGATGAAAGCTATGCTGGAATTTAAAAGAATATTTCCTCTTATTGTGACCCTGACCTTGTGGATAATTCTTTTTCTATCGCTTTTTTTCATTCGTAAGACTCTGGCCCCTGTAACTGCACTGCGCCGAGGAACTGAAAAGGTCGCGTCTAAGGACTTTAGCGGTAAGGTAGAGATTCAGAGCGGAGACGAATTCGAACAGCTTGCCGACAGTTTTAATATGATGACCAGCCAATTGGAAAAACAGTTCAATGCGCTTGAAGTGAGAAGTGAAATCGATCGTTCCATCCTTTCAAGCCTTGATAAGTCTGTCATTGTCCCACGGGCACTTCGTATGATGTTCGATTTTTTGGGTTGCCGGTCAATTATGCTTGCCCAATTGATTCAATGGGAGCAGGGACGAATATCATTGATCAGTCTTACAGAGTCCGCCCGAAACGATCTGCAAGAGGGGCATTTTTCAGTGAGCGAGGATGAGCGTCACCTGCTCTTCGACGACGAAGAATACCGGCTCGTGCATGGAGGAACGGGCCTGCCCGCTTTCATCAAAAACATTTCACCATCGGGTTCATTCCTTATTTTACCAATAGGGAGTGAAAATCGTGTTGCCGGGTCTTTGATTCTTGAGTTGGATTCTTCCGTCCAGGAGACAAGCCAAGAAGACATCCGGCAGGCCAGACAATTGGCTAATCAGCTGGCAATAGCTCTGTCTAACTCGCGGTTATTCTCAGACCTGGAGAAATTATCCATCGGCACAGTGGAGGCTCTTGCAAGGACCGTCGATGCCAAAAGCAAGTGGACTGCCGGCCACTCTGAACGAGTAGCCGACCTCGCCGTGCAGATTGCTCGCGCCATGGGCTTTCGGACCGAAGAGATGTCTAAGCTCCATCGAGCAGGATTATTACATGATATTGGTAAGATCGGCATTCCAATCAAACTGCTCGATAAGCCTGGCGAATTAACTGATGAAGAGTATGACGTTATCAAGACACATCCTGCCATTGGCGGCAAGATACTCGAACCTATCGAGGTATATAGGGACATCATACCTCTGGTCGAGCAACATCATGAACAATATGACGGCAAAGGCTATCCCCTGGGGTTGGCAGGGAAGGAGATTGATCTTGCTGCCAGAATTCTCTGTGTTGCGGATGTTTATGATGCATTGATCAATCAACGACCATACCGTGATGGATGGATCAAGGAAAAGGCCTTGTCTTTTATGGCCCAACACAAAGGCACCATGTTGGATCCAGAGGTCGCTGATGTGTTACTGGCGTTGAAGGCCTGATATTTATTATCCGTTAAATTTCCAGAGTAGGTCTCGGTTAATTTAATGGATAGCTCGAGTCGAACCTATCCCTGCTGGTCTTTATGCTGGTTTGCGGTGTCTGCTTAATTGAATACCAAGGCAATTGCCTTCTCTCTGCAGGTATCAGCACAGGTGCCGCAAAGGATACATTCCGGATGTTCCATTTTTCTCGTCTCAACCATAGCTTCAACAGGAAGGCTCATCGGACAGTGCTCGGTGCAGCGCTGACAACGGACATACGTTTCGCTTACTGCAGTGAGCTGGAGTGAGGGTATTTTTGTTCCATGAGCCAACTTTCGACCGATGATCATGAAAGGTGCCATCCAGCAGAGATGGTGGCAGAAAATTTTTTCCTTTTCAGGCATGGTAACAACAAATAATAGCCATTGGCAACCTTAGCTGTGCGGTGTTACCAGCTGAAAATTTATCGTTGCCGGTACGTTCTTGCTTCAATTAAAAAACAGATGACGGTACAATACTGATATTAAGATGATAGAATAACGGTCAATTAAAGCCAAACGGAGGGTTGTCATGCGCTCTTTTCTGGGTATGCTGTGCCTTGTTTCATTGCTGTTGCTTCCACTTTCCGGACAGTGCGGTTTTTTCTCGCGCGACAAGGCGAAACTCAGCGAGCCCGCCATGACTGATCGCGTTGATCCAGAGACCCAGGCACCCCTGGCGATCGGCTCTCGTTTTTCGCCTGACACAGGAAGTCTTTATGCGACCATTAAAGTGAGCGACGCCCCTGAGGAGACAGAGGTCAAAGCCGTATTTTTTCTCGTCGGAGACGGTGAGCAGCAGATAGCCGAAGATGCCATTGTCACAAACGGTACCGGTTACATGGGTTTTTCCTTGAACCCACCGCCGAGTGGCTGGCCGAAAAGCCGTTACAAGGTACAGTTCTTCCTTAACGGTAAGCAAAAGGAGGAACTATTTTTCACCATAGAAGATCTCCCTGGAAAAATCGAGACGCCGTTTGCGGCAGCAGGCGTCCAGAAAGAACCGGCTCCCGACCAGGCCGCCGATTCACCCTATAAGACCTTCAAGGATCCGAAATTCGGTTTTTCATTCGAACTGCCCCAGTCCTGGCAATTCCAGGTCACTTCAGACAGTGGGGATTATGTCTTTGCCGGTCCGGAGGGGACGGAAGAAGCGGAAATAACGATCATTGTACAGATTATAGACCCCCGGAAAGGGGAGATGGCCGATCTCAAGACCCAGATGATTGACCTTCTCAACCAGATAGAGCAGGTGCCACAGGCAGAAATTGTCAAGAAAGACCAAGTCACAATATCAGGAAATGCCGCACCCTTCTTCCTTGCCACCTATCCGGCGAAAAACAGCAAGACAGAGACGGTAGAATTTGGTCACACACAACTCGGGGTCGAGCATGCACCCTATCTGCTGATCATCAGTTATGCTGCTCCACGCGATATCTACCAGCAAAAGATCGATCTATTTCAACACCTGATTGATACGACAGAACTCTTTCAACCGGAATCCTGACCGAGTTAATCGGCAAATTCTTCCGAGATAAGCGACTTTTCCTGAGGTCCATTATCAACCTCCGGCAGAGCCAGTTCCTCCTGTAATGGAGGGGGAGGGCTTTTGTGCGGCTGGGCGAACTCTTCCTCGGGCAAGGCTGGCTGAGTCTTCTTTTTCTTCTGTCTGGCAACCGGCTGTGCAGAAAGGTATTTACCGGCAACCCACCCCTGTGCATCACTCTGGTCTATCAGCATTTCCACCCACCCCGAATCTTCAGCAAGCACCAGCCCGCTCTCCCCCTGGTTCAGCACCCGTATGATCCGGCACTCTGAACCCGGGCATTCCCTGAGATTAAGGGCATTAACATCTACATATCTTCGGATTTCTGCAGGCTTCAGAAACCTGTCAGCCAGCTCTGTATTAACCTGGTAATCGCAACCGGCAGCCAGGAACAGGATAACGGCGAGTGGAGCAGTTAATTGCAGGAGTTTTTTCATGAATGCCTCTAATTCCGCCTATTGCGCAAGCCATTTCAGACGTTTCTGAACGGCTTCGGCATCCGGGGCCTCGGGGGCGAGCCTGATATACGCCCTGTAAGCCTCTATTGCACCTTTACCGTCATTCATCTCCTCGAGAAGAATTCCTCTGTTCTTATACGTAAGCGGGTATGATTCGTCTGTCGTGATCGCGATTTGGTATGCTTGCAGGGCCTCTTCGTTTCTGCCGAGTTTTTTCAGGACCAGCCCGAGATTATTCATGGCCTTGACATTTGTTGGATCAATCTGCAACAAGTGTGAGTACATTTTTCCTGCTTCTTCATAGCG
The DNA here is from genome assembly GCA_965366875.1 of uncultured Desulfobulbaceae bacterium. GTDB lineage: Bacteria > Desulfobacterota > Desulfobulbia > Desulfobulbales > Desulfocapsaceae > MADRE3. The sequence continues at coordinate 6,574 of CBDUGK010000126.1, forward strand.
GCCCTGTTTAGCAGCAGCCGTTGCTTCCCTGAAGAGTTCTTCAGGCTGGGGTTGCAACTCCATGGGAGCCGGTTCAACCGCCGCAGGCGAGGATTTAGCTGTTTCCGGCAGCGCAAAAGGGGATACCTGCTGCATTTCTTTGGTTTCTTTGTCGGGCAGCCGAAAAACAGAGCTGGATGGTGATGCCTTGCTCGTCTGGCCCGCTGCGGCCTGGTCCGGCTTGCTGTCCGGCAGCGCAAAAGGTGATTGCCTCTGATTGTCCTGAGCCTGGGCTGAAAGCTCCCCGCCTGCAATAAGATGGAGGCCGGCCAGCAGCATGAGACCGGCTATATTCATGGTACGTGTGCTAGTAATCACCGATTTTCTCCAGTCATTCTGTTTTTTTCTATCGTGCCGTACTGGCGGGTAATACGCGTTTTTCTGCGACACATGTTTTGGCAACCCGATCGCCGATACGTTGTTTTCGCGGCGACATCCACACAGAAATGGCGGCAACGAGATAGAAGCCGAAGGCATCAATGATCCTGAGAACGTTGCGAATAAGAGCGGTCGACAGGTCAATGCTGGTGCCATCTTCTTTCAGGACTTGAATCCCGGTTATTTTTTTCCCGAGTGTCTGGCCATTCCAGTAGGCTTCGAGAAAGGAAAAGTAGAGAATCGATAAAAGAGTAGTTAACAGCTGGATGAAGACTGCCGGAGTTCCGGATACCTCAAACCCGTCCGGGGTTGTTCCGCCAACCAGTGGAGCCACCGTCGATCCGACAATAAACAAGATCAGCAGACAGATCATACCATCAACGAGCTGGGCTATACATCTGATGCCCACCCCTTTGTAGCGAAGGCCTTGTGCCGAAATTCGCCCGTCATCACCCGGGCCGAAAGCCGCCTGTGTTTTCCGGCGAACCGTTTTTTGCTTTTCACCGCATCTGCTGCAAAAAATATCATCAGGCTGGACTTCGGTTCCGCATTGATGGCAAAAGCCCATGTTTCTTCCCCCCGGTGTGTTAACGGTTCGTGGCCCTGGTCTCAGAACCCCTCCATCTAACGGTATCGCATCCGCAGAACTTCTGCAAATTAATCATCAGGAATTCAATTATCACTTTCTCCAGGTTACCTGTTATCAAAGTATGCCAGGGTAACTCTTAGTGTCTAAGGAGGCTCATAAGAAAACCCATTGAGCACATGTATGGTCTGAATCAGCGTTATTGCTGAAACGATGTCAGGCTGATGATGCTTTCACTCGCTGATACATGAATTGCATAAACGCTTTCACACGGGCAGTATTTCTCAGGTCCGGATGGGTAAGAATCCAGACGTGTCTGTGACAATGCTCGGGCAGTTCCATGATTTCCACCATCTGCGTGTCAGATTGACCAACATAATGCGGAAGGGCGGCGATTCCCAAATCCTGTTGGGCAAACTTGAACAGCGTGGACAATTTGTCGCTTGCTGCAGCCATGCAGTGATTTGGAACATGCTTTTTCAGCCACTGGCTTGCCGGCAGTCTGGCCAGAGATTCGCTGGGCACCAGGAAACGGTGAACTGAGAAATCCTTAACTGTTTCAGGTAACCCGAACTGTTCTACATATGTCCTCGAGGCATAGAGGCGGAAGTAGATCTTCGTGAGTTTTCTTCCCACCATATAGTCCGGCTGCATGTTGACGGCAGGTATCACGACATCCGCCTCCCGTTTCGTGAGGTTCGTGAAACGGACCTGGATATCGAGATCGATGAATATTTCAGGATAGTGTTCTTTGAAATCCCTGATGTATTGCGGCAGCCAGTAGTACCCGATGGTGTCAGTCGTGGAGATCTTCAGATTGCCGCTCAGTCGAATGTCTTTACCCATTAGTTCTCGCCGAATAGCAAATATCTGGTCTTCTATCTGCCGGGTCCTGCCCAGAATTTCCTCTCCCGCCTCAGTCAGGTTGTAACCTTGTCTGGAGCGTTCGAACAGTCGGACACCCAAGCGATCCTCAAGGCTTCTGATGCGGCGATATACCGTTGAATGGTTGACGCCCAGTGCACGGGCCGCAGAGGTGATATTTCCTGAATCGGCGACCTTGAGAAAGTATTGAAACTGATTCCAATCCATCATTTTTGCAAAATTGCAAATAAAGTTTGCATTATTGGTCTATTGATTTGCATATAATCAATACAAACAATAAGAGTCAAGGACATTTCAGTTCATAGTCTTAACACCCCTTGAAGCTGTTGTGGCCGATTTTCAACCAGCAAGAATTCAAGAATAGCTGCAGACCAGACGGGCAAAAGCGCTATTTCAAAGCTAAACGGAGAGACAAACATGAAAACAAAACAGCTTTTGGCGATCACCGCCATTCTGACGATCTTTTGGGCAACATCCGCTTTCAGTGCCGCCAGATCCTGGGAACTGGACAAGGCTCACTCCAATGTCTATTTCAGCGTAGATCACATTTTTTCCAAAGTGAGAGGGCATTTCAATGAATTCAAGACCGATATTGCCTTCGATCCGGCAGATCTTGCCGGCAGCAGTTTCGTTTTTGAGATTCAGGTCGACTCCATTGACACCAATATCGGTAAGAGGGACAAGCATCTGCAGTCGGATGACTTCTTCGATGCAGGCACATTCCCCACTATGGTGTTTACGTCATCGGAAATATCGGATGAAGGGAATAACATGTACAATGTAAAAGGAAAGCTTACCATCAAAGGGAAAGATTATGATTTTACACTCCCGTTAAAACTTGAAGGTGTGAAAGAGCATCCTGCCAAGAAAGGAACCGATGTGGCGGGATTCAACGGTGTAATTACCATCGACCGGCTTGCTCATGAGGTCGGTAATGGCAAGTTCTACGAGATGGGCATCGTTGGCAAGGATGTTGACATCTTTGTGAGCCTCGAGCTGCTTGGCAATTGATGGACAGGCTCATCGGGAATGGCTGGATTGATCGCGGTCTTCTGGCAGGGTGATTGAATGGGGCAGACATTTG
>CBDUGK010000127.1:0-9518 GCA_965366875.1 uncultured Desulfobulbaceae bacterium
ATGGCAACGGAGAGTTTGTCGCCGCGCGAGGCCACAAAAAAATCGATGAAGCAGATCACCGGCGCCCTCGTCGGCATCGCGCTCGTACTCTCCGCCGTCTTTGTTCCCATGGCATTTTTCGGGGGCTCCACTGGTGCTATTTACCGCCAGTTCTCGATCACGATCGTCTCGGCCATGGCCTTGTCGGTTCTGGTCGCTTTGATTCTGACGCCGGCGCTCTGTGCTACCATGCTAAAGCCGATAACGGCCCAAAGCCATGCAGAAAAGCGCGGATTTTTCGGCTGGTTCAATCGCCTGTTTGCCCACAGTACAAATCTGTACGGCCGCAGCGTCGGTTACATCATCAAGCGCGCCGGCCGGTTTGGCTTGATCTACGTTCTTCTGGTTGGAGGCATGGCCTTTCTCTTTACCAAACTTCCGACATCTTTTTTACCCACCGAGGACCAGGGTGTTTTCCTCTCCATGGTGCAACTGCCGACAGGTGCTACCCAGCAGCGCACCCAGGCGGTACTCGATGAGGTTCGCGATCACTACCTCACCCGCGAAAAGGAGAATGTCGATACGGTTTTCACCGTGGCGGGATTCAGTTTCGCCGGAACCGGCCAGAACATGGGGCTCGTGTTCGTTAAGTTGAAAGACTGGAGTGAGCGTACTCGAAAGGATCAGTCGGTCGATGCGATCATCGGCAGGGCCATGGGCTATTTCGTTACCATAAAAGAGGCGCAGGTCTTTGCCTTCAATCTGCCTGCAATCATGGGATTGGGGTCGTCCACCGGTTTTGATTTTTACCTGCAGGATCGGGCTGGTCTCGGCCATGAAAAGCTCATGGAAGCACGCAACATGCTGCTCGGTCTGGCGGCGCAAAACCCCGGCTTGACCCGGGTCCGTCCCAACGGTATGGAAGATACACCGCAATACAATGTTGACATCGACTATGAGAAGGCCATGGCGCTGGGGATTTCGGTAGGCACCATCAATTCAACCCTTTCCACCGCCTGGGGCTCAAACTATGTCAATGACTTTATTCACAACGGGCGCATCAAGAAGGTCTATCTCCAGGCCGATGCCCCGTATCGGATGCAGCCTGAGGACATTTCCCAATGGTATGTCCGCAACAACGGTGGCGGGATGGTGCCGTTTTCCACCTTTGCCAGCGGCCATTGGAGTTTCAGTTCACCGCGGCTGGAGCGCTTCAACGGGAATCCGGCGGTAGAGATCGTCGGTGAAGCTGCCCCGGGGTTGTCAAGCGGTGACGCGATGGCGACGATTGAACAGCTTATTTCGCAGTTACCGGCAGGGATCGGCTATGAATGGACTGGCGCCTCGTTCCAGGAACGCCAGTCGGGCTCTCAGGCTCCGGGCCTGTATGCCATCTCGATTCTGGTGGTTTTTCTCTGCCTGGCGGCCCTCTACGAAAGCTGGTCTGTTCCGTTTTCCGTTATACTGGCCATACCGCTTGGCGTGCTTGGCGCTCTTGCCGCTGCCTATCTGCGAGGCATGGAAAACGATGTCTACTTTCAGGTTGGGCTGCTGACAACCATCGGCCTGTCGGCAAAAAACGCTATCCTGATTGTCGAGTTCGCCAAAACGCTCTATGACCAGGGCGCCGATCTCCTTGAGGCAACCGTGGAGGCCTGTCGGATGAGGCTTCGCCCCATACTGATGACCTCACTGGCCTTTATGCTCGGCGTCCTGCCGCTGGCGATCAGCACCGGTGCCGGCGCAAACAGCAGGCATGCCATCGGTACCGGCGTGTTTGGCGGCATGTTGTCGGCTACCATTCTGGCAATCTTTTTTATCCCGCTCTTTTTTGTCGTGGTCGTGCGGCTGTTCCGTTCGCGCACGGTAAGACAGACCTCGACAGTTCTGGCTGGGGAGTGTTGATCGTATGAAAAATCAAATGAAACAATGCATCGCCGCTGCGCTGCTCCTTATTCTGAGTGGCTGTTCTCTTGCCCCGGTCTACCAGCAGCCCGCATCGCCGGTAGCCTCCACCCTGGCGGACAGGTATCTTACACAATTGCCTGCAGCGGGAAAAGAAGGTCAGAGTGGGAATGTCGCGGACCTTGGCTGGAGAGAGGTGTTCACTGATCCCGTTCTGCAGCAGCTTATTGCCACAGCCCTGGAGAATAATCGTGATCTGCGCGAGACAGCACTCAATGTCGAGGCCTACCAGGCTCGGTACCGAATCCAGAAAGCGAATCAGCTGCCAACCCTGGCGGGGGAAGGCTATGGCATTAAACAGCGTACGCTCGCCGCCTCGGGCCTCAGCACGGGGGAAACCTATTCGCTTGCAGTTGGTGTGACCTCCTTTGAACTCGATTTCTTTGGCCGTGTCCGCAATCTCACGGACCAGGCCCTGGAGCAGTACCTGGCGCTGGAAGAGACCCGAAAAAGTGCTGAGATAAGTCTGGTGGCAGAGATCGCACGGGCCTATCTGAGCTGGCTTGCCGATCGGGAACTGCTGATGATATCAGGGGATACAGAAAAACTTGAGGAAGAATCATACACCCTCGTCAAACAGCGGCTGGATGCTGGCGCTGCCACCGAGCTTGATCTGGCCCAGGCGCGCTCCAGCCTGGAAGCGGTCCGGGCCAATCTCGCCAGGTACCGCCGGCAGGTTGCCCAGGATTATCATTACCTGAATCTGCTGGCAGGAACGTCGCTTTCAGAAACGCTGCTGCCGGAAGAAGGCATGCTGCGCGAGGTCAAGCCTCTGGAGGTTATCCCGGCGACACTCTCCTCAACTGTCCTGTTGCAGCGGCCCGACATCATGGCTGCAGAACATGAACTGATCGGAGCGAACGCCAATATCGGCGCGGCCAGGGCAGCGTTCTTTCCGAGCATCCGTCTTACCGCCGGTGTTGGGGTGATCAGCACGGAGCTGTCCAGTCTCTTTGACGGCGGCTCAGGTTCCTGGCAGTTTGCACCGTCCATCAGCGTGCCGATCTTCACCGGTGGCAGGCTGGAGGCGGAACTCGATGTGGCAAAAATCGAGAAAGAACGGTATGTGGTACGATATGAGCAGGCCATCCAGACCGCCTTTCGCGAGGTCTCGGATGCACTGGTTGCAGTTGATACCTACGAGGAGCAGCTGCAGGCCCAGCAAGGGAATCTGGAGGCAACTGAACAGTATTATCAGCATGCCAGAAACCGTTATGAGGAAGGTGTTGACAGTTTTCTCACCCTTCTCGATGCCCAACGCTCTCTCTACAGCTCAAGGCAGTCGTACCTCAGCCTGAAACTTGCCCAGCTGGAAAACCAGGTCAACCTCTACAAGGTGCTTGGCGGGGGCTGGAGAGAAACCACGGAGTAGAAAAATGGCCAGGAAGACAAAAGAAGAGGCTCTGAAAACACGCGAAGCCATTATAGATGCAGCCGTTCGAGTCTTTTCGGCTAAGGGGGTATCCCGCTCGACGCTGACTGATATTGCCGATGAAGCAGGGGTAACCAGAGGAGCCATCTATTGGCATTTCAAAAACAAGGAAGACCTGCTCGAGGTGCTGTGGGACGACATCCTCTCACCATTTGAAGCTGTCCGCCATGCCGGCGAGGATACCAATGAGATCGATCCGCTTGGTTTGCTGGAGAAGGCATACCTCGATCTTTTCCACGGGCTGCAGAAGAATCCCCGGCGCCTGCAGATGCTGAAAATCCTGCTGAATAATGCCGAATCGGTTGAAGACCCATCATACCACAGCCAGAAGTGCCATTTCCAGGAGGGCCAGGAAATGATTGCCAACGTCCTGACCAGGGCAATCCAGCACGGGCAGCTGCCGGAATCATTTGATGTGCGGCTCGGCAGTATTGCCACGCTTGTGTTCATCAACGGCCTGATACGAAAGTGGATCATGTTTCCTGACATGCTCTGCATCGACAAAGAGATTCCAGCTCTCCTTGAAGGCCTGGGCCAGATGATCCGCACAGGTTTTGCGCGCTCCTGACCAGGCAGGCAGTCAATGACATGCTCACCGCTTCTGTCGCCAGGGTGAACTGACTTGGAGACAACATGAAGTGGTGCGCTTGACGGGAAGGGTGCTTTTGAGACATGCGGCTGCCCTTTCTGCTTGACTCCGCAGGGTTTCTACGGTAACAAGAGCTTTCCAGCCGGAGTGGTGAAACTGGTAGACGCACTGGACTCAAAATCCAGCGGGGGCAACCCCGTGTCGGTTCGATTCCGACCTCCGGCACCAATAATTTCAACGGGTTAAATCTTTATGGCTTAACCCGTTTTCTTTTGTGTTTTTCTTGGTTACATGGGGGTGACAGGTTGATGCGGAAAATTACTGATTTGAAGATCTTGAAACTCTTTGGATATTTTTAGTCTATGAGGGTTTGTAAGATTTGTTCCTAATAGATTTGATATGATCCTGGCTAGACCTTTATAGCACCTGATCAGGTTTGTCCTTGTTTTCCTCTAAAAAAATATAGTACACACTACTCTCCACCATCCTTCTCCCTCCCTATCATCCAAACCAAAATTACAAACATCAATATTCCTTTCAACATGTGAGCACCCCCTCGACTTAAAATTTTGGATTTAATTCATTTGCTTGTCGTTAATGAGGCACCTCATTCAGTTCGTGGATTTTGGAGGGAGTGTGATAACAGAAATAATCAATGAAGACAAAGGACCAGAACACTCAATTCGGCTGGCATCGTTAATGGGGTGAAGGTCAGTTGAATTTAGATTTTGTTTGCGGATCTTTGAGTCCAAGTTTTAAAAGAGCAAATCTTCACTAACATTATAGTGGCAGACGATGAAGTCGAATGCCCAGAGTTTTCATTTTACGTTGCAAAGTGCTGCGGTGCATATCAAGTTGTTTTGCGGTACGCCCCTGATGACCGTTATTTTGTTTTAGTGCAGTCACGATTATTTCTCGTTCATTCTTGCCAGAGTTAATGGAATCGGATATTTTCGCACTGGCAAATGCTTCTTCCGATGTTGTTTCTGAACGCAGCATGGCTTCTACCTCAACTTCGGAGATAGTTGCGTTGCGCGAGATAATCGCAAGCCGTTCCATGAACCCTGAAAGTTCGCGGACGTTGCCGGGCCAAGTGTGATTATTTAATACCTCAATTATCGGAGTTGTCATCTTCAAGGCCCCAGCGTGTTTGGCAGGGAATCCGGGGATGTGCTCAGCTGCTGTCCTGCAGGGCCGTTAATCCATCGATAATATCATCGCCCTTTAAAGGCATCGACAATATTGCTGCCCTTGTTCGGAGGACTCAGCATAACCACCCTGCCAAGCAGTTCAGGTCTGCTGTCCTTGATCACTTTCCGTATAATTATGCCGCCTAGAGAATGAGTAACGAAGTGTATCCTTCGGCATTATCAATCCTGCACTCCTCAATTGCCCCGGAGACATGCTCGCTGGCCAGCTCTTCAATTGTTTTCTTTCTTGAAGGATAGTCAATATTAACGGTATAGTATCCCTCCTCTCTCAGCCGTTCCTCCATATTCCACATCGACCGATATGTTCTCCCCAGACCATGGAGGAGAACAACACATTGCCTCTCTTCAGATTCCAGCAATGGTCGTTTCGTGTAAATGGCTGATGAAGAACTGCAGCTCAACAAAAACACCTGACTTAGCATCAGGAAGATAAAGGTTATAAACTGTTTCTTTTTAGCACTATTATTAAATTCCTTAAAAGCATGTCGACCAAATTTCAAAACCTGTCGAACAAATTCGTTTCCAACAGCATGAGAACCGCCACTGCAGTGAAACGTATCCTCCCAGGATATCGGGAAGAAGATCAACATGTACCTATATAATCAGGTCCTGTCACGCCCCTTGAAACAGCTGCTGCACGTCCAGTCATACTCGAAAACTGAGCAGCGTTTCCACCGAGTCGTTAAAAATAGAACTTTATACCGGCACCAACGCCGCTCAGGTCAAGATCACCGAGAGCCGCATTATCGTCAAAATCCCAGTAGAGATAACGGTAGCCGATGAGTACGTCAAAGCTCTTAAACCGATACCCCAGCCCGGCAAAAGCCTGCCAGGTAAAATCACTGTCGCCTGCCCCGATGTCTAAATGATAGGGAATAAACCATTCGGAATTCAGAGAGAACTCTCCCCTGACCCCGATCATCGCATCCCAATTACTGCCAGATTCAGACAAGCCCAGGTTGAAGGGCGCGGCACCCGGATCGGCATTGCGCAAATCAACATCGGTACTCAGGGAGAGATAACGTGCCCCGGCAACGAGGTTCATGAAAAAGTTATCGGAATCAACAACCAGGTACCCCGCCATCGGGTTGACAACCCAGCCATCCAGCTCGACATTGACATTCACGCCGGTGGAGCCGACCAGTGCGGACTGATTGTCACTGGCGTTGAGATAGAGAGCATCAAGCATGATCCCCCAACGGTTTTTCCGGGCGGCGATATTCCCCATGAAGGCCATATTGAGGCCATCTATCAGGTCATTTGCGTCAATCTCGAGATCGCCCCCCGCAGCTGTGCTCCCGCCGATCGCTGCATACCACAGGTAAAGTTCTGCGGCGAACTGCCACTCATCAGGACTCTGCCGTTCTGCAGCCTGCATGACATTCGGCATCATAATCATAACTGTCAGCAGTACTCCAATGGTTACAGCGCCCATGCGTTTGGCCGTAGAGACACGATCAATATTCACAGCAGAATTTTCACATTTCAATATAGCCATTTTTAATTCCTCCATCTGTTTGTTGATAATGGCTCAACCAGACTCCTGGTTGTCCTTTCCGTCATATTGAAAGAGCTCATCAGCTTTCTCAAATGAATGTCTTATAAACTTAAATGAGATGTTTATGTATGTATGTAAATCCGGCCTGGCACTCTCCGGGAGTCTTCCAAGTTTTTGCCAATGCTCCCTTGCATCCTCCAATTCCCGTTCCATATGATCAATATAGGGCTGCATGGCATCTTGAGCCTTCAGCGTTCCCATTTCTAATTTTTTTTTGGTATCTTCGATTCTGGTCTGCCACTCAGCCATCTCAAGCTGCAGGCTCTCCTCTATGTCCTTTCTCTTCTGCTTCTCCAAACCAGACTCCCTACTTTTATCTAAAGCCCCTGATCAGCACAGCTATCTCCAGTATTTTCAATAGCTATATCGGCTCAATACCCTCGGCTGTATTGCTCTTTTGCGGTGTATTCATTTCAATTCCGGGTAAATGCACTTCCCGTTGTGGAAAAGCGATGGTGATATCCTTCTCACGAAAACGCTTATCGATTTCATGATGCAGTTCGCTTCGTATGGGGATTCTTTGACTTGCAGGAACAAAGACACGGAGCTCAAAATCTAAGGTGCTGTCGCCAAAGTTTAAAAATAGCGCCTGCGGTTTAGGAGTATCGGCAACATTTTTATTATCCTCTGCACACGCCAGAAGCGTTTCTGTGACGAGTTCTACATCTGAGCCATAAGCGACTCCGACAAGAATGATCATGCGTGACTGGCGATCTCCAAGCGTCCAATTCGTCACTCGATTAGCAACCAGGTCTGCATTGGGAATAATCATGTCCGCATGATCAAAGTTTCGAACGATTGTCGAGCGGATACCGATCTGCTTGATTTCAGCCCACATTCCATCCAGTTCAATGAGGTCGCCGATCCTGATCGGCTGCTCAAAAAGCAGAATGAGCCCGCTGACGAAGTTGTTGACGATATCCTTCAAACCAAAGCCGATGCCGACCCCGAGGGCGCTCACCATAATGGTGAGCTTTGTAATTTCAACGCCAAGAGCCGAAACCGCCAGCAAAAAAGCCACGACAACGATCCCGTAGTGCACAAGCTTGGCGATTGATATCCGTGCTGCTTTTTCGATGTGCTGCTTGAAAAGTAATTCATCGATCAGCAGTTTCTGGATAACCCAGGATAAGAGAAAGGAAGCGTACAAAATAGATGCAGCGACCAGTATCAAACCAATAGTGATACGGGAGTCCCCCACGGTGAAACCATACCTCAGCACGCCCCTGGTTGCTTCTCCAAGATTTGTAAAAACACCATAAAACATTAAAATAGCAGGTATAATGATCAAAACTATAATCAGGACATCAAGATATCTATTCAACCTGCTGGATATTGTCCTGGTTACACTGCCCGTCAGAGCGGTTGACCGTCTCAATAATGGGGTCTGAAATAACCATTCGACTCCCCCTCTGATGATGTACATGAAAAATACGAAAACCAGCACCGTTCCAATCGAACGGATAAAAGCTACGAAGAGATACGAAGCAAGTACTTTCTTTCCCCATATCTCGATAAAAACAACGGCTGCAAAAAACACCTGACCTGCGCGCAGCAGCCAGACAGGGAGACCCGTTTTCTGAACGTTTGGGAGCTCATTGGCAAGGTAACGGCAAAAGAAAAAACCCGCCAATCCGGCTGCAAATGTATACAGCCGAAATACGGGTATCGGAAGGCCGAGGACATCAAACGCCCGCGTTATAATCACCGCAGCGATAAGACCCTGGATGAAACGGGTCACCAAGATTTCTTCAATGACGCCTCTCATCAGCCGCGCAAAAGAAACTCCGCCGACTATTGCGGTAGCAAGTTTCCAGGAGTTCGGCACGCCCTCATACTCGTATATTAAAACACAGGCGATATAGCTCAGAAACAGGCCGGAGGCGACCGGGTACAGAGCTAAAGAACGCCACTGCTCAACTTCCTGAAAAATGTTCTTTCTTTTAATTATGAATAAAGTGATAATAACAGCGATGACCGCCTGCAGGCAGAGAATCCAGCCGTTTCGAGAGAGAGCATCTCTATCCGGCAGGGAAATTTCCTGCAGCGCTCCGTATACTTCATTCCACAGGCTCACGGCCTTGAGTTGTTGCAGGTACTTGATGGAGAACATCGGCGGCGTGTCATTGAACAGCGCATTGCGACGCTCTTCAGCGATCTGGTCATCAATCTCAGCACTGAGGGTGTCGAGCTGTGTTTCAATTCTACCGGCTCTTTCCTGCACTGTCAGCACACCATCAAGCTGCGCCAGAATCAGATCAATGGCAGTTTCGATCGCCTCTTGTGCCGAATTAAACGTGGATTTCAGCCGTTCGAGCTCCCCATCGCTCAACAGACTGGTCTGCCATTCGATCCAGCGAACCTGTTCCGCCTGCCATTTCTTTTTTAATATCCCCAGCTGACGCACTGAATCGGCTACCGGGCGATTCAGTATTTCAAAGTCATCTCTTTTCTGCGTGACACGTTCCTGTAAGTCAATCAGCTTGTTGTATTTGTATTCCTGAGAAGCCTTCAAGTCACTGACTTTACGAGAAAAATCGGTAATTTCAGCTTCAAGACCGGTGTAGCCACGTTCCAGATACTCACTGTCAATACCTACCTGCAGCTGCTTCTCAAGCCCCTTCAGACTGCTGACAAGTTTGTTTTCCAGGGGAACGATTTCTGCCAGCTCGGGGACAAGAGACGGGATTTCTTGTTTTGATTCAACGTCCTGCTGGACATCCTTATTTTCAGCGGCAAACCCGTTACAGGAATAGAATAAAAACAAATGAAACAGAGCGAGCA
>CBDUGK010000128.1:0-9481 GCA_965366875.1 uncultured Desulfobulbaceae bacterium
TACAAAGGAGCCTTGAAAAAAGGGTTGTTTCATGGCGAGGGAAGTTATTTCTATCAGGACGGAAGGGTCTTTAAAGGTTCTTTCAAGAAAGGCAAGCGTGAAGGGAAGGGAATCTTCACCTACCACGATGGCACAAAATACAGCGGTCTTTTCAAAAACGACTATTTTCACGGAAAAGGTGATTACCTTTTTTCCGATGGAAGTCGCTATACCGGTGAGTTCAGAAACGGCAGTTTTAACGGCAGCGGAACGATGGTGTATGTTGACGGCTCGGTCTACCGGGGGAGTTTCAAGGATGATCTCCCCGATGGCGATGGACTGCTGGTACTGGCCGATGGCAGCCGCTACCAGGGAAAATTTACTGCAGGTAAACGAAACGGGCAGGGTATCTTGACCCGTGCTGACGGCACTGTTTTTAAGGGAACCTTTGATAATGACACCTTTATCGCCATCCCGGCGCAGTGATAAAAAAACAGTGCCCGGTTAAAAACGCTCACGTGTATTGACAGCAGCAAGAGGAGATGTATCAATATGAAGTGGAGTTATAAAACTGTTCATTTTGAGCTCAAGAAAGAGGGGCTGCTGGGCAGCGGTTTCCTCGACGAGTCAGAAATAGAGCAGGAGCTCAACGAGTTTGGTCTGGCCGGCTGGGAGCTTGTTTCAGTCCTGGAGGTACAGGACGGTATTATTGCCTTTTTCAAACAGCCGCTCTACCGTGAAGGTTCAGCATTGGCCCGGCAGATGACAGATCATGAAAATGAAAAAGAAGACAGTGTCGAGGATGAACAGCAAGACGTATCAAGCGCAGATGATCTTGAAACGGCTGCGCATCACGATGACGATGAAGATGAAGACATGGTTGAGAATGAATCCATCATAGGAGCAATAAAAATTGACTAGATCTTATCTGCTGTCACCTGATGCCGGCCCGGTAACGGTTGAAGACGAGCTGTTTGAATGGATAGTAGACATTCGAAGACATATTCACCAGTATCCTGAGCTTTCTTTCAAAGAGAATAAAACGGCTGCCTTTATCCAGGAAAAACTCGTTGAGATAGGGCTTGAAAGCAGAGGCGGCGTCTGCAGGACAGGCGTCATCTGCACACTCGGTGATGCTGCCCCCGACGGCCGCCCATGTGTCGCTCTGAGAGCAGACATGGATGCGCTGCCGGTCACTGAAAAAACCGGCCTGCCATATTCATCAAAAAAGCGCGGAATCATGCATGCCTGTGGTCATGACGGTCACGTTGCAATGCTGCTCGGAGCCGCAGCACTGCTGAAAAAACAGCCATCTCTGCCGGGGAAAATCGTGCTGATCTTCCAGCCGGCGGAAGAACATGGCAATGGTGCGTTGAAACTGGTCGGCGAAGGGGTTCTGGACGGGGTCGGGGCTGTTTTTGGCGGCCATATTGACACCCATTACCGGACTGGACAGATCACCGTCGACCATGGACTCATCTGTGCCTTTACCGATCCGTTCACCATCAAAATAACCGGCAAGGGAGGACATGCCGCCAGGCCTCACGAAGCCGTTGATGCAATCGTTGCCGCTTCAAGCCTGGTGATGGCGTCACAGACCCTGATATCCCGTGAAGTTGATCCCAACAAGGCCGAGGTCCTCACGATTGGCAGCCTGCAGGCTGGAACGGCCCATAATGTAATCGCCGGTGAGGCTCTGTTAAAAGGGACAATACGCTCGACCGACGAACATACGCGATTAAAAACCGTCGAAGGACTGCGCCGAATTGTCAACGCTGTGGCCGCAATGCACGGGGTGACGACCGAGCTTGTTTTTGAGGAAGGTCTGCCGGCGGTTATCAATTCCCGGAGTGCTGCCGAGATCGCCCGGGCAGCAGCCTGGAGGGTTACCTCGATTGAAAACGTTATTTCCCAGGGCTATCCAAGCCTTGGTGGTGAGGATTTTGCCTTTTACCAGCAGCGTACCAAAGGGTGTCTGGTTCGTTTTGGCGGCGGTCCTGGAAGAGAAGTCGGGCCCTCGCATTCCGGCACATTTGACTTTGATGAACAATGTCTGCGTTATGGCGCGGCCTGGCTTGCCACTGTTGCTCTGGAATGGCTGAGAGTTGCCGGGCCGGCGACTGAATTTCCTGAAGTCAGATGACAGCGGACCGTCGCATCGTTTTCAGCCCCAGCCTCCACTACACGCTTGGCGTTGAGATCGAATTTCAGATTATTGACAAGACCAGCTATGTGCTTGTACCGCTTGGACCGAAGCTGCGGAGTTTTGCCCCGGCATTACTCAAATCACGTATTTCGAAGGAACTGATCAACGCTATCCTGGAGATCCAGACCGGTATCTGCAGGAATGTGGAGGGCGTGGAGAATGATCTTCTTCGCACCTGCTCCCTTGCCGAAGAACTTGCCGATGACAACGGCTGTCTTCTCTATGCCGCAAGTCTCCATCCCTTTGCTCGCGCTGATGAGCAGGAAAAAAGCAACGACAGCAGATATCAGGAAATTCTTGCTGAGCTGCAGTATATCGGCCGACGTTTCATATCCCAGGGGCTGCATGTTCATGTAGGGGTTCCCGACGGCGACGCAGCTGTCAGGGTATGCAACGTCCTGCAGGGATATCTTCCTGTTTTCCTCGCGCTTTCCACCTCATCACCATATTTCCAGGGTGAAGATACCGGTCTCATGTCGTATCGCACTAAATTGTTTGAGGCCCTGCCGCTCGCCGGCGGCTATGAATTTATCAGGGACTGGAACCACTTTGCCGAGGAGGTGGAGACCCTGATGGGATTCGGCATCATTGGCGGGATTAAAGACCTCTGGTGGGATGCACGGCCCAGCCCGCAGTTCGGTACGATTGAAGTTCGCATCTGTGATCTGCCGACTCGTTTTCGTGATATTTTGGCCATCGTTTCCCTGATCCAGGCGGTGGTGGCCTGGATTGTCGAGGAGGATGTCAGGAATGTGCAGCTCAATCCCTATATCCTCAGGGCCAATAAGTGGCAGTCGCTCCGTTATGGTCTCAGCGGCAGGTTTGTTGATCCGGCAGCGCAGCTGACGGCTGCGCCGGTATCCTTTGCAGGCGCTGTTGAACTGCTTCTTGGCAGAGTATCCTGTCATGCTGCTGATCTTGGCTCAATGCGCTATCTCGATAATCTCAGCGCTATCATTTCCGAGGGCACCGGGGCGGAAAAACAACGGCGGATTTATCAACAGACAGGCGACTTCAAAGAGGTGGTCCGCATCAATCAACAGGGTTTCTGGGAATGAGCATGCATGAGAAGGGAATCGTTGCCAGCGGTCATGAGCTGGTAAGCAGGACGGCAGCCCAAATCATGCGCGCCGGCGGCAATGCCTTTGATGCTGTCGTCGCTGCAGGGTTTGCTTCCGCCGTTACCGAGCAAACGCTCAACAGCCTTGGCGGCGGCGGGCTTCTGCTTGGCTGGAGCGAAAAACAGCACCAAGCGGTCTTTTTTGATTTTTTTGTCGACACCCCGGGGCTTGGCCGCAGCTTCGACTTTACGCCCCACTTCTTTCCGGTCACGGTAAATTTCTCCGGAACGGGGCAGGATTTCAATGTCGGTATGGGATCGGTGGCGGTACCAGGCACTCTGAAAGGGTTACTCCACACCCACAAGCGTCTTGGCTATATGGATCTCAAGGACGTTCTGGCTCCGGCAAAAGCACTTGCACGCGAACACGTCCTCAACAAACAGCAGGCCCATTTCCTGCAGCTGCTTTACCCGATCATGACCTTGACGCAGGACGGAAAAGAAATCTATGAACCCAACGGCTCCTATCTGCAGGCCGGGAATACGGTGAAAAACCCTGATTGCGCTGATTTTATCGATCAGGTCGCTGAAGATCGCGGCAGAAATTTTTATCTCGGTGACATTGCCCGAGCAATTGCCCGCGACATGAACGAGGGGAAGGGTTTTTTAAGTACCGAGGATCTGGCTCATTATCAGGTTGTTGAACGCGCTCCACTGACCATACCATACAGGAATTATCAGTTGTGCACTTCAGCTGAGCCGTCTATCGGCGGAACCCTGCTCGGACTATCTCTTGGCCTGACGGAAAAACTTGGCCTCCAGGAGATGAAATGGGGTTCGGGAGTGTACCTGAAGCGAATGGTTGACCTGATGCGGCAGGTTGAAAGGTTACGGGCAGACGGAGTATCGACTCCGCATGCTTTAAAACAATTTCTGGAAAATGACCAGAAGTACAGGGCTGCAGCCGAGACGATACGGATGTTCAGCCGTGGTACGACTCATATCAGTATTTCCGACCGGCAGGGAAACTGTGCTTCGATGACCTGCTCAAATGGCGAGGGTTCGGGTTATTTCGCGCCGGGAACCGGGGTCATGCTCAACAATATGATGGGTGAAGACGACCTTCATCCGCACGGCTTTCATACCGGTCGTCCCGGAATACGGGTCGGCTCGATGATGTCCCCTTCACTGCTGTTTAAAGACGGCAGGGTCAGGCTGGTTATCGGGAGTGGCGGCTCGAAACGGATCAGAACATCAATGAGTCAGGTTCTCAGCCAGATTGTTGAGTTCAGGCGTACGCTGGCCGAGGCGGTGTCTGCGCCGCGATTATATCTGGACGGAGAGGTGGTCCAGGTGGAGCCCGGTTTCAGCAGGCAGAGTATAGAAGCGTTGAGAGATGTTGTTGGGGTGAATGAGTGGGATCGGCAGGATGTCTATTTTGGCGGTGTTCATGGCGTTGTTCCCGGAGTGGAGGGTGTCGGAGATCAAAGGCGCGGGGGAGCAGTGGCAATCGTTTGATCCTGGTCAAACAAAATTGAGAAGCCTGCCGATTTGAAAGATTGAGACCGACAGCAGATAGGCAAAAGCCGTGTTGAAGGCCATGGAAAAAAAGGCCCATTTCCATGAGGCCTCCCTGGCAATACAGACAACGGTCACAAAACAGGGGGCATAGAACATTATGAAGACAAGCGCTGAAACGGCGATTACCCTGTTCCAGTTAGGAGAGCGGAAGAGTCTGGCCCCGAGCGAGTCTGCGGCGTCAATGTCAACATCCCCCAGGGAATAGGCGGTTCCAAGTGTCGAGACAATAACCTCCTTGGCGGCAAAACCACCCACCAGCGCAATGTTGGTCCTCCAGTCAAATCCGGCAAATTGAGAGAGGGTCTCCATGGTGGTGCCGATCTTTCCGGCAATTGAGTATCTCAATTCCTCTTCTGCTTCCTGTCTGCTGATTTGCTGGAGCTTTTCATGCAGCTCAGCCGCCTGAGCAGAGAGGGGTGCAACCTCTTTTACTGTTTCGCTCACCACAGCTTCAGGATACAGTGCCCGGAGCGTGTCGCGCTGATTTTCAAAGAAATTGAGCCGCTCATCGGGAAGAGAAGGAAATGTCATCAGGGCCCAGAGCAGAATGGAAATCCCGAGGATAACCGTTCCCGCCTTTTTTATGTACTGCCAGGTTCTCTCCCAGGTGTGAATAAGGAGACCCTGCAGCGTTGGAAAACGATACGGAGGCAGCTCCATGACAAACGGTGTCGGCTCTCCACGCAGAATGGTCATTCTCAGAAATTTGGCAGCGAACAGGGCAACCACCCAGGCAAGCATGGTAAATAGAAACATTAAAAGCGCCTTGTTTTCAGAGAAAAAGGCACCGATTAGAAGCGCCAGTACCGGAATCTTGGCACCGCAGTTCATGAACGGCACGGTAAGCAGGGTGGCCATTCGCTCTTTGGGGGATCTCAGGGTCCTGGTTGCCATGACTCCGGGTACGGCGCAGCCGCCGGCAATCCCGCCGGAGACTATGAAAGGCATGACCGAGGAGCCGTGCAGGCCGAACGATCTGAAGACACGATCCATCATGTAGGCTACCCTGGCCAGGTAGCCGGAATCTTCAAGAACGGCGATCCCGAAAAACATGAACATGATCAGCGGCACAAAACCAAGGACGCCGCCGACGCCTTCGATAATTCCTGAGATAATCATTGACTTCAGCGGCCCGTCAGCCATCAGGCTGTCGACAACCGAGGAAAACTGGTTGAACAGGTAACCAAGAGCCTTCACCAGCGGTTCACTCCAGGTAAAGGTGAAGTGATAGACAGCAAAAAGAACCAGGAGCATTATCACCGGTCCTAACAGCCTGTTGGTGACAATTTTGTCGATCCGGTCCGAGGTGTAAAGACGGTCCGTTTCAAAATTATGGGTGATCACGCCTTCTCTGAGAATGGATTTCAGGAAACCATAACGCTGATCGGCTATAATCGATTCCGGATAGACATCAACCGTTTTCTTCAGGTGACGGGCCACATCGTCTACGGCTTTTTCAAGCTCCCGCGCCAAATCTGGCGATTCATCGCGTCCTTTTATGAGAATCTGTTCGTCATTTTCGAGGTACTTGATGGCGGTAAAACGGGGCGGGTAGAGTGAAGAGAGAAAATTGTTTTTTTCAATGTCCGCGACGATACTCAGGATTGTATGATCAAGATCCTCCCCATACGAAATCGTGATCGGAATCCACTGCTCGGTCTCTTCGGCAACGGCCAGTGCTGCCTGCAATAATTCATCGGTTCCCTTTCCGGACCGGGCGATTATCGGCAGGACAGGAACTCCAAGCAGCTCGGACAACCGCTCAGCCTTGATTGTGATACCCCGGTCCTTGGCGACATCAATCATGTTCAGGGCAATAACCATCGGCACGCCCAGCTCGAGAAACTGCATGGTCAGGTAGAGATTGCGCTCGAGATTGGATGCATCGACAATGTTGATGACGACCTGCGGTCTCTCGTTAACCAGAAAATCACGGGCTACCAGCTCTTCAACCGAATAGGCTGTCAACGAGTAGGTGCCGGGCAGGTCAACGAGTGTGACATTCTGATTGTTGACAGAGATGTATCCCTCTTTCCGGTCAACGGTGATTCCCGGATAATTTCCCACGTGCTGGCGGGCACCGGTCAGACGGTTGAACAGTGTCGTCTTTCCTGCGTTGGGGTTGCCTGCAAGGGCTGCAACAATTTGTCGAGTCATAATGATGATCGGATTACCAGCTGAAACAGAGTGTCTGATCTGTGTCGGTCGGATATGATTACCGACAGGATATGAACGTTTTTCCTGCCCAAAATGGTGGATGGCGGTTATTGCTCAGCATCGTTACTTCGAGGGAGCCGATAGCGGGGAGGGCCTGAATTACAGGAAGATGAGGCTGCGCATCCGCAGCAGTCAGATGCCAGACAGCTGCCGTCAGCGTCCGGGGAGAGCGCTGAGCGAAACCGTATGTAGAAGCGGCGACCGATATAAAAAGCACAGAGTGCTATGATTACCCAGATGATAATTGTCTGCCACATAAACGTTCTCTTGATTGTCGACCCGGAGACAACGGGCCCAAAAAACCGGTTAAACCGGCGTAATCTCAAATTTATTCAGTAACCAGGATGTTTTCCATGGTTTTCCTGTCTATTGAGACGTTTCCTCCATGCACTTTAATGATGCAACCATCCCCCTGTGACGGGCAGACCAGTTCAATCTCATTTCCCGGATAGAGTCCAAGGGACGCCATCCGTGCACAGTGCTTGCGGTCGCCGTTGATCGAGCTTACCCGGGCAAACCCGCAGCTGCTCTTTTTGCTCAATGGGGTAATCTGACAGCCGGCTTGAGAAGCGCAGTTCCTGTTCTGCTTTCTTCTCATCTTTTTACGGCCGCATCCAAAAAAATTAATGGTCATAGAATCCTCTGTTAAATGCACCTTTTAGGTACAACAAACAATAGTGACTGTCAACAGAAATATCAATGTCCCATAAAAGTTTTAGATGCTCCTAACTCTACCAAGAAAAACGCTGTCCGCAGGAAAGAAATCATCGCCAACCGGCAAAAGCAATGTCCGGCGAACACCGGGCAGCAGGAGATACAGCTCCGGCCCAAAGGTGGTTCAGTCGGAGATTGAAACCATGATGTGGTCGGCTTCGCTGTTGCGAAGGGTCAGGGTGCCTCCCATAATTCTCAGCGCCACCGGGTCATTGAGCGGGGCTCTGCCCTGGATGGTTATCTTCGTGCCCGGCACGAGACCCATTTCCCTGATCCGTCTGCCGAGGAGTCCTCCGGCCTTGACAGAGGTGATCACGCCGCTCTGGTTTTTTTTCATCTGACGCATATTTATGAGTTGCATGGAGAAATCTTATATCCTCTGAGCTGTCAGCTTCAGCTCCTTATCTTTTCTTTCGGTAGGTCTTCGCTTAAATGTTCTCTGAAACCATGGTTATTACCTTTTTCCAGCCCAGGAATCACGAAGGGTCACGATACGGTTGAAAATCATCTGGCCGCCATCTTCGGCTGTTGAATCGAGGCAGAAATATCCCTGGCGTTCGAATTGTACCTGGGTACCGGGGCCGATTCGGGAAAGAGACGGCTCCACCATGCAGCCCCGCAGTTCCCGGCGTGAATCCGGATTGAGGTGCTGCTTGAAGTCTACATTTTTGTCACTGTCGGGGTCCTCGACACTGAACAGCCGGTCATAGAGAAGGACGGTGCAGGGAATCGCCTGCCGGGCCGACAGCCAATGGATGGTTCCTTTCACCTTTCGGCCGTCCGGGGAACTGCCGCCTCTGGTTTCGGGGTCATAGGTGCAGTGCAGAGCGGTGATTTCTCCGCTGACTTCGTCCCTGTCAAAAGATACGCAGGTGATGTAGTAGCCGTAACGCAGGCGCACCTCGCGGCCGGGGCCCAGCCTGAAAAATTTCTTTGGAGGATCTTCCATGAAATCAGAACGCTCGATGTACAATTCTCTGCTGAAAGGGAGCAGACGGGTGCCGAACTCCGGTTTCTGGGGATGGTTGAGGGCCTCAATGTCTTCGACCAGGTCATCAGGATAATTGTCGATAATGACCTTGAGCGGCTCGAGCACCCCCATGACCCGGGGTGCAATATCATTGAGGTCGTCGCGAATCGCATTTTCGAGTATCGACATGTCGATCCAGCTTTCCCGTTTGCCGATGCCGATCAGGCTGCAGAAATTCCTGATCGACCGGGGGGTGTACCCCCGTCTCCTCAGGCCTGAAATGGTCAGCATTCGCGGGTCGTCCCAGCCGTCGACAAATTGCTCGTTCACCAGCTGCAGCAGCTTGCGCTTACTCATCACCGTATAGGTGAGGTTCAGCCTGGCAAACTCGATCTGCCTGGGGTGGCAGGGGGTCTCGAGCACGTCCAGGACCCAGTCGTAGAGCGGCCGGTGATCCTCAAACTCAAGGGTGCAGAGGGAGTGGGTGATTTCTTCCAGCATGTCAGAGAGACAATGGGTGTAGTCATACATCGGGTAGATACACCAGGTGTCCCCGGTGCGGTGATGGGGCACCTTGAGAATACGATAGATGACGGGGTCTCTCATGTTGATGTTGGGAGAGGCCATGTCGATTTTTGCCCTGAGCACCCGGCTGCCGTCACTGAACTCTCCAGCTTTCATTCTCCTGAAGAGATCGAGGTTTTCAGACACGCTCCGGTCGCGGTAGGGGCTCGGCTGTCCCGGTTCAGTCAGG
>CBDUGK010000129.1:0-9157 GCA_965366875.1 uncultured Desulfobulbaceae bacterium
CACCACTTCTTGTTTATCGAAGTTTTTACTTAGCCATCGATTCTGTTTTTACGAGGTTCTCATACACTGATTATTGTTAAAAAAAGGTTCGTCGGCCTCAATCGCAGATACCTGCGACCAGGGAGGCGGCGGGCATTGCTTCCGGACGTATCGCGGAGGCCCGCCGTGGAGCTGCAACGGGCCCGGAGGGTTGCGGACAGGACGTCCGCAACTGACGGCAGGCCATGGACGGCCTGTCTGTCAGCCGCAGGCGCAACGGTGAACAGGCCGAAGAGCAGCGTTCGGAAGCAATGCCCGCCGTCGGCTCCGCTGCTCGGCGGCACCGGACGGGGGGATATTCACAATTGGCCTGTCTGTTCCAAGCAGACGTCAGCAGGATGAGCCAACTAACCACCTGTCATCAACGTCTGTTCGTCTCAGCAGCAGCATCGCTTTTAGAAGGCGCTGACATCCGGCAAGTCGTATGGCAGGGGGCGGACTATGGTGATCGAATGCGGCGTGACGGATGCCTGGTAGACCAGTATTCTGACGCCTTTTTCGTGAGCCTCGAGAAGTGTCCGGGCATAGAGCGGGTCGATGGCAGCAGCTGGTTCAAAGCGATCGGCGTCGTCTCTTTGGACAAGATAAAATATCACTCCGGTGTGACCCAGCTCAACCAGCCGGACCAGTTCTTGAAGATGTCTGGTTCCGCGGGTGGTGACTGCATCAGGAAACTGGGCGCACCTGTCCGTCACCAGCGTACTGCTCTTTATCTCGATGTACATGTTGTGATCTGCCGAGATCAGCAGCAGGTCCAGCCGGTTGCCCTCCGAGGTCTTGACTTCCCGGCTGAGGCTGTCAAATGTCCCCAATTCGCTGATGTTTCCGCTGCTGAAGGCTTCGGCTACAATACGATTGGTAAGCGAGGTGTTGACACCGACCCAGGTACCAGTCACCTGGACCATTTCAAGGGTATGCGGGTATTTCCGTTTCGGGTTGTCCGATGTTGAGTAGCAGACGGGGCTCCCCGGTGCCGAACATGAGCGCATTGAGCCGGAGTTGGGGCAGTGAATCGTCATCTCGCTGCCGTCGGGACAGCGCACGTCGGCGAGGAATCTCTTGTATCGGCGGATCAGTGTCGCCTGCTTTAATTTCGTTGCAAATTGCATGATAATGGGCTGGAATTTTATGCTGTGTGTGCTATTAATGGAGGCTGGGGAGTGGCGCGGCGCCGACCCTTCCCGTTACGAGCCGGGCGATTTGCAGGCTCACGTGAACAGTTACATGACAAGTGAGGACTTTTCTCTGTTAATCATGATGAACATCCGCCGGATATTACAACCTACTCAAATAGGGGGAGCATTACCATGAAATTAGGTATTAACGGTCTCGGACGTATTGGCAAGCTTTCTTTGTGGAGTCATGTGTCGCGAAAACATTTCTCGGAAATTGTTGTGAATATCGGCCGCAATGTCGGCAACAATCTCGAAGACCTGGTTGCCTCTATTGAGCGGGATTCTACCTATGGCCGGCTCGGCTCCTACCTCCATGGGCATCGTGGCGGGCGTGTTATCGAAGAACTTGACGAGGAGCGCGGCTCAATGCTGATCGATGGCCTGCCGGTAAAAATCCTGAGAAAATCCCGGAACCCCAAAGACATCGCCTGGCGAGAAAATGGAGTTGAACTGGTGGTCGACACCACCGGAGCCTTCAATGACCCGACAACCGATCCCGGCAACCCCGGCGGCGCACTGCGGGGCCATCTCGAGGCGGGTGCCGTCAAGGTCATGCTCTCGGCTCCGTTCAAGATCAAGTCAAAAGGGCTCGATATGCCCGGAGACGCTGTGACAACGGTCATGGGCATAAATGATGATGACTATATCCCTTCCCGCCATCATATTATTTCTGCAGCATCGTGCACGACCACCTGCCTGTCATACATGATCAAACCGCTGCTGGAGACGATCGGGGCCGAAAATCTACTCAGTGCCTCCATGGTAACCATTCATGCCGCAACAGGCAGTCAGCAGGTGCTCGACCGCCTGCCGGGAGCGGGTGCCGCTGACCTGAGAAAGAATCGTTCAATTTTAAACAATATCATTCTTACCACAACCGGCGCCGCCAAGGCGCTCGGTCTTGTTATTCCAGAGATGAAGAATATCGGCTTTATTGCCGAGTCGGTCCGCATTCCGACTTCAAGCGGATCATTGATCGTGCTGGTCATCAATATACAGGATGAGCCAGGGAGCCCGACCAGGCGGGAATTCATAAACTCCCTGTACCGGGATTATGCCGAGACTAATGATTACCTGGTGTTTACCGAAAAGCAGAATGTCTCTTCCGACATCATCGGTGTGCCGAAAGCCGCCGCGGTTATTGAGGGGAGTGAAACCCACACGAGGACTGCGTCGATCCGGGTGAATTTATCCAGGACCGAGGCTTCCGCAGTAACCGGTGGAGAAATGCTTGAAGTGCCGGTAACCCAGGCAGTTATCTACGGATGGTATGATAATGAGCTCGGCAGTTATACCAATATGCTCGGCGATCTGACGGAAAAAGTTGCAGAAAGCATGGTCTGAGAATATCTCAGTCAGACCCATGGCTGCAGCCGATCTTCGGGCTATTGCGGCTCTTGAAGGTGCTGAGTTTTCGGCCTGGTCTGAAGCTTTAATTGGAGCAGAGCTCGGGCGTTGCGATGGTGCGGCGCTCGTTGTCTGTGATGGCGCTGCAGTCGTTGGTTGGGGGTGCTGCCGCCACAACAGCTTTGAGGCAGAGCTGTTGAAGATTACGGTCCTGCCGTCACTGCGTTGCCGGGGGCTTGGCTCGGTGCTTCTTGAGAGCTTCTTCTGTTTTTACCGGCAGCACAATATCGAGGTAATGTACCTTGAAGTCCGATCACTCAATCATGGTGCCCGCACTTTTTATCTGGGTCACGGCTTTACAGAAGTCGGCAGGCGAATTAACTATTACAGACAGCCGAGCGACGATGCACTGATACTGAAAAAAATCATACCTCTTGACGGGGAAGGATACACAACATGAAAAGTATTCGTGATATTGACCTGAAAAATAAGCGTGTACTGGTCCGGGTTGATTTTAATGTGCCGATGGATGACGAGCGGAACATCACCGATGATATCCGCATGCAAATGGCCCTGCCGACTCTTGAACACATAAGGAGCCAGGGCGGAAAGGCTGTCATCTGCTCTCATTTTGGACGGCCGGAAGGAAAGCGGGCTGAGTCCTTCAGCATGGCTCCGGTGGCGGCGCACCTCGGCCGGTTGATGGACACCGAGGTGCAGTTTGTGCCGGATTGTATCGGCACAGAAGTTGAGTCGAGGGTTGCTGGTCTCAAGCCCGGAGATCTGCTTCTTCTTGAGAACCTGAGGTTTTACTCGCAGGAAACGAAAAATGATCCCCAATTCTCAAAAGATCTTGCCCGCCTCGGCGATGTCTACATCAATGATGCCTTTGCCGTTTCTCATCGCGCCCACGCCTCGGTAAGCGGAGTTGCCGGGTATATCGCGGAAAAAGGCGCCGGCCTGCTGCTGCAGAAGGAGCTTGATTACTTCGCCAGGGCCATGGGTGATCCGGTCAGGCCGCTTGTCGCGCTGATCGGCGGGGCAAAGGTGTCATCGAAGCTCGGTGCCCTGAAGAATATGCTCGACCGTGTTGATAAATTGATTATCGGCGGAGCCATGGCCAACACATTCCTGAAAAGCCAGGGGGTGGACATGGGCGGCTCACTCGTTGAAGAGGATCTGCTTGAGGCGGCGCGAACCCTTGTCAATGAAGCCGAGAAGAAAGGGGTTAAAATCTATATGCCCTTTGATTTCGTGGTCGCAGACCGATTCTCAGCCGACGCTGTGACAAAGTGCGTAACCTTCCGGGATATCCCTCAGAACTGGCTGGCACTCGACATCGGCCCGGCGACCACCACCTACTTCCAGGAGGCGCTGGCCGACGCCAGGACAATCGTCTGGAACGGTCCGATGGGAGCTTTTGAGATGGACCCGTTCGCCCGCGGCACTATGGCGCTCTGCCATGCGGTTGCTTCCTCGCATGCGCTGTCAATCACCGGCGGCGGTGATTCCAATGCAGCGGTTAAGAAGGCCGGGGAAAGCGGAAATATCAGTTATATGTCAACCGGCGGCGGTGCCTTTCTGGAACTGATGGAAGGCAAGAAACTGCCCGGCGTTGAAGCGTTACAATAATTATCTACAGTGGAGAACAGGATGAAGAGAAAAGCCCTTATCGCCGGAAACTGGAAGATGCACACGACCCTGGTTGATGGCTGTGCCCTTGCCGCCGGTGTTGCCAAAGCGTTTACAGACCAGCAGGACCGTGAAGTGCTGATCGCGCCGCCCTTTACAATCATCAGCGAAATATCTCATGTACTCGGCGATTCCGGGGTGATCGTTGCCGGCCAGAACGTCTGTTGGGAGACGTCCGGCGCCTTTACCGGGGAGATTTCTCCAACCATGCTCAGGGATGCGGGAGCCACAGCTGCGATTGTCGGCCATTCGGAGCGTCGCCAGATTTTTGGCGAAAGTGATGAGCTTGTAAATAAAAGGGTCAGGGGAGCGCTTAAATTTAAATTGCAGGTGATCCTCTGTGTCGGTGAGACCATCGAAGAGCGGGAGAGCGGCGCGACTTTTTCGGTTCTCGAGCGGCAGGTCAAGAAGGGTCTTGACCAGGTCAGCGCCAGACAGATGGAAAAGATTGTTATCGCCTATGAGCCGGTCTGGGCAATCGGCACCGGCAAGATTGCCTCGAACGAGCAGGCCCAGGAAGCCCATGCATTCATCAGGGGGCTGGTAGAACGTCTTTTTGAAAAAGGTGTTGCCGAGGATATGAGAATATTGTATGGTGGCTCGGTCAAACCTGTCAACATCGATGAGCTCATGGCCGAGCCCGATATCGATGGAGCGCTGGTTGGCGGAGCCGCCCTGGATATTGAATCATTCGGGCGGATTATTAATTTTAAGCAAAAAAGATAGAGATGCAGACCATACTGATCGTCGTCCATGTTACTGTGTGCCTGTTCCTGATAGGCATCGTGCTTCTTCAGCACGGAAAGGGAGCTGACATAGGTGCCACCTTCGGTGGTTCAAGCCAGTCTCTTTTCGGCACTGAAGGACCGCTGCCGCTGCTGAACAAGATCACCACATTGGCGGCGGTTGTCTTTATGGTTACCTCGATATCTCTTGCCTACCTGTCGGCGCAAACCGGTTCCGGCTCGGTGATGAGTTCGGTGGGCAGCGAGCAGCCGGCAGCAGAACAACCCGCTCAGAAGGAAGCGGAACTTATCGTACCTGCAGAACAGGAAACAATGAAGACAGCAGAGCAGGCTGTCCAGCCGGCAGAAGAGCAGAAACCGGCCCAATAAAGCAAATAATAGTGCCGAAGTGGTGGAACTGGTAGACACGCTGTCTTGAGGGGGCAGTGGCCTTCGGTCGTGCGAGTTCGATTCTCGCCTTCGGCACCATTTACATATAAGGCCCGTAACTTTAATTGGTTACGGGCCTTTGTTTTTTTGTATCTGAATAGAATCTGGATTTCCCAAAAGTAGTTCCAATTGTAGCGTTTGAGTCTACGTCCTAAAAACATATTTCAGGCAAACCTTTTTTGATTGATTCGTGAATGCAACACCACATTGTCGTATGTGATGCTAGTGGTTGATAGGCGTATTTCGAGTGTGACGGGATATCAGTATACCATTCAGGAAACAGCGCCTTCTCCAACGCTACAGCCGTTGCGATTTACTGATTCTCGGCGAACCGGGTTATATCCTGTTCTCAAAGCAAGGAGCCGAATTATTTTTTCAGGTATTGGCAGAGCGCCATGAGAAGGGTTCGATGATCATCACAACCAACCCTGGCTTTGCGGACTGGACCCAGGTGTTCGGGGACCCGACAATGACTGCAGCCTTATTGGACAGGCTTACCCGCAAGGCCGAAATAATCAACGGCAGCCGGCAAAGCTACCGGCTGATTCAGAGCCTTGCTGGCTCCCTCCGATGCTGGAAATGAATGGAAACCACTGTTTGTACTTTTAATAAAAATGCGGGGTAGTCAAAATTGGCTTATCACAGGTGGTCAATTTTAGGTTGTCATTTCTATCAGTGATTCCGTGAAAAGACATTCTGCTCTACGAGTCCTCAACAAAGCGATCATGAGGCGCAGGCCTGGTCGTGGGCTGATACTTCATAGTGACCGAATCGTTCAGTATGCAAACTCCGGTTTCAGAATAGGATGGAAACGTTGAACAGGAGTGGTGGAAAAGGCGAAAATGGGCTTAACGGGGGCTCCATTTTATTGTTGCAAGATCAAGTGATTCCTGGGTTTTCTTTATAATTATATTGTCAGGCGTAAATTACTGCCAATTACTTTAAGCAATGCAGGTGGTACATCGTGCTCAGCGGCCAGGCTACCCCACTTTGAAACATGTTCTTTGGTTTCATCGATTATCCGATCAATTTTTCGCCTGCTGAATAGAGGGCTCAATTTTTCAAAAGTATAAAAATCTTTTCTTGTGAAATTGTCTCGTTTCCCATTGAGCTTCATCCAGTGACTATCTACCCAGCGGCTTCCTGGTTTGTAGCTGTAGGCCAAGTCGTAAGCGGGAGCTAATTTCCATTGGTTTTTGTCATCGAGCATGAAGGCAACGTTCTTGGAATGGTCGTCATGATTACGTGCCACTATATTAAACACCATGCGTCTGAATATCTGCATTGCGTCATCGGCGCCTAATTCAAGCTCTCTTGCGGTTCCAAGCAATTCGGCGTAAGAGTACGCGCCTACCTGCTTGTAGCTAACATGCATCAGACCATTTAATGTCTGTACATGCCGCTTTGTGTTTTCTTGCCGATCAAACCGCTGAGTAACAAAATGTCGCCTTTTGCCTTCATCGAGCAAGCGGCAAGGCATCATTTCTATTTTACAGGCCTTTGCCATAAGGTAATAGACATACTCCATTGCTCCATATCCTAACGGATCGCCAAAGGTTTCTCTGTCTTTATTGTGTTCACTGACACCGTCAAATTTCATTATAAAATGAGTAAACCCTTCAGGAACATCTGTTTGCCCTGATCGTACTTGTGTAAAATCACTGTTAAACGCGAGTACCGCTTTTGGCCTGGCACCACCCGCACTGACGCCTACAGATAATAATGCCATCATTGCTTCTTTATCTTCTTGCCCCCGGTTGCCAAGAGCTGCTTTGAATTGATCTCGCTTGTCCAGGATTTCCTGGGCAATAGAGATCAAAGATTGAAGTTCAATATGCTGTGAGGCGTTCAGGTTTTTCTTTCGAGCAGCCGGGTGGTAGGTTAAAGCACCCACACCACGTTTACCCATATATTTCAAGCGTTGTACTGGTGTAATATCAGCAGGCGATTTACCCTGGGTGGCAATCCAGGCATTCAAGACAGCATTGCCGAAATCATCGGGTAAGGAGTCGGCTATCATTCCTGGCAAGCCATTGAAAGCTGCAGGGTCAGCTTCTGGGAATGAATATATTTTTCGGGACAAGGGCATTTTTATGGGCGACAGTTCGATGCCTGTTTCAATAAAACGAGGCTCAAATTCAAATGAGCCTCTACCCGTTTCAGTGTCAAAACTGACAGCACCAACATTCTGTTCTCTAAATTTTACACGGGCGACGTCCATTACCATGAAGGTTTATCCTCTTTGCGTTGAGTCACCCTTTTCTTAGACCCTGATGCTCGTTGTCGTTGCTGTCCTTTGAGTTTCGCCAACTGTATTGGAGATAGTTCTTGTGCCGGTAGGAACATATTGAGTTGTTCCACCATACCAATTGCTCCTAATATGGCGACAAGGTTCTCTAGCTGAACCTTTCCTTTTTCAGCGTTGAGAATGGTCCTTCTGCTGAGACCGGATCGTGATGCTACTTCAGACTGAGTCAAGTCGGCCCTGAGTCTGGCTAGCTTCAATCTGTTGCCTAACTCTTCCGCTATAGCGAGTGGAGACATGTTTTTGGGTTCCATAAGGTGCCTTTTTGATCACATTAAACAGCATCAGTGCTTTTAAGGTGCGCATATAAACACATTAAAACGAAAGAGATAAAATAACAATTCTTTTTAAAGTACAACAAGAGTTACATTAATGACCAAAATAGCTCTAATGTGAACAAATGCGTACTTTATTTTCACAACTATGACTCGGAGATGATCAGCGAATCCGAACGGAACACGGTGATATTGATCATACATAAAGCGGGTAAACGGGGGTGTGTTGTGCCAATGCCGCTTAGTTAAAACAAATAGTAGTTTGATATTATTGAATATATCCTTATTTTTTTTCGGCTCTCACTTTCGCACCATTTACCTGAAAAACGTGTAACTTTGATTAGTTGCCGGCCGTTGGCTTTTTGTCTCTGGGGAAGGTCAGGATTTACCAGGAGTTTTTGTAATTACGTCTTGTCTATCAATGGGCAATTCCTTGATTTTCACTCATTAATCCAAATCGATAGAGGAACAAAAGGATTAAAGACACATCAAGCTTGACAATACTACAACGTGGTACTAAGTTTGATTTAGTCGTCAAAAACGCAGGAGCCATATAACAGCAAGCAGATAACAAGGCGATATTTTCCTCACAGGTCGCGACATCTAAGACATTAGTCTTTGCCAGAACTATATGGAACGCGCTTAGTGGCGCTGTATGAAGTGATGTTACAGCTCTAGACACAAATTATGGGGCTGATGAATGTACTATTGGCCGATATCATTATCTCATGAGGGCAGTTATGAAAAAGCAAATAACTCATCCAGACTATGGTCCATCAGAGTACAACTTCGATTTTACCTTTGAGTTCAAACTCACTTTTTTCGATTATATCCTGATGGGAGTGTATGTCATTTTTGTTGTTCCGGTACTTCTATTGATTCATCTCGTGGAAATTTCCTATTTGAAAATTAAAGATAGTGGCCAATCCCACCGCAGGCGGCCGGAGTCCAAAAAAATGGATCACGGCGAATTATCTCTGATTTCAAAGTTGTTCTAATGTGACACTCCTTCTCAGTGAGGGATCCAGCGTAAGCTTCACCAAGAGGGTGGTGTCTGTTTTTTCGTTTTCTATGTGCTCTTTGACTTTCCACCCACCCACGTTCCCCTCACTGTAAACCCGGTTTAATCCTGATTGCCGGGTCTCCTGT
>CBDUGK010000130.1:0-9019 GCA_965366875.1 uncultured Desulfobulbaceae bacterium
CCCGCTGGCGGAACCGCACATCGTCTCCGGGAGCCTCGAGGTCTCCAATGTCAACATGGTTGATGAAATGACACGAATGATAAACGGGCACAGACTCTACGAAACCTATCACAAAGTACTGAAAGGGTACTCCTCGATCAGTGAGAAACAGGAAGACCTGGGGACACTCTCGTAACCATTAATCACGATATTTTACAGGACAGATAGAATGATACGATCACTATGGACCGGCACTACCGGAATGAATGCCCAGCAGTTGAGCATTGATGTCATTGCCAACAATCTCGCCAACGTGACAACGACCGGTTTCAAGAAAAGCACGACGGAGTTCAAGGATCTCTTCTATGAAATGCTCAAAGTGCCTGGAAGCCAGACTTCGGCTGACACTGAATCACCGACGGGCATACAGGTCGGTGTCGGTGTCCGGCCTGACGCCGTTGCCAAGATTTTTACCCAGGGCGATCTTATCGGTACCGAAAACGAACTCGACGTGGCAATCGACGGCACCGGATTTTTCGAAGTTGAACTTCCCAACGGCAACAGCGCCTACACACGGGCGGGAAACTTCAAACGGGACAGCACCGGCCAGCTGACCACGGCCAATGGATACCCAATCGTTCCGGCAATCACCATTCCCGATGGTGCAAAAGACATCACCATCAGCGAAACCGGGGTTATCAACGCGATTCTCGGAGATGACACGGAAAGCACGGAGGTGGGGACCATGGAACTCTCGGTATTCACCAATAACCAGGGACTGAGATCTCTGGGTGACAACCTCTACCAGGAAACAGCCTCCTCAGGCACGGCGACACCGGGGACTCCCGGGGATGACGGCATTGGAATCCTGGTGCAGACCTTCCTGGAAGGATCAAATGTCAATATCGTTTCAGAACTGGCCTTGATGATCACGACCCAGAGGGCTTACGAGATCAACTCCAAAACGGTTCAGACCTCGGATGAAATGATGCAGGCTACCGTAAACCTCGTCTAAGTTAATCTTATGATTTTTCGAATCGCCGCCATCCTCCTGCTGCTCTGGTCGAATCCATGTTTTGGCCTCGATGTCACCTTCGTCCAGAGCAGCCTGGTCAAAAACGACTCCGTGCTGCTCGCAGACATTGCAAGGCTGTCTGAGAATTCCGCACTTGCTGAGGCACTCGGAACGCAGATTGTAGGAACCGCCCCTGATGCCGGTTCAACAACTGTTCTTGATGCCAGAGAAATAATCCGTAAAATCGAAAAATCTCATAACAGCAGCCTGGTCGGAGTCACCTGGAAAGGCGCGCCGCTGGTTACGGTCGGCAGGGAGAGTGTCAGCATAACTGCTGAGAAGATCCAGCATATCATCGATGACTACATCGAAGAAAACAGACACCGTCTGCCCGAGGCCCGGATCTCCTTTATCCCTGATGCGAAGCCGCTGCCGTTTGAACTGGAAACCGGCACCCACAGCTGGGATGTTATTCCTTCCAGCCCCGACATAATCGGGAGCTCACGATTTTCAATCATTTTCAAAGTCAACGGCAAGGTCCGGAAAAACTTCTCCGTCACCGGGCAGACAAGGGCGATAGCTTCCGTCGTGATCACCACACGCAGGCTCAAGTACGGCGAGCTTGTCACGGCTGAAATGGTGTCGGTTGCGGAACGTGATATCAGCGAGCTGCCGGGCTATTCACGAACCGTGTCCGAAGTAATCGGTTCGGTGGTCAAACGCAACCTCTACCAGGGTGCGCCAATTGGTCCTGAATCGGTGGAACTGCCGCCGGTGATCAACCGCGGAGAACTCGTCAAAATAGTCGTGAGTACGGGTGTCCTGCAGGTAACAGCAACCGGGATCGCACGATCCAACGGGCGGCAGGACGAGGTGATCAGGGTCCAGAACACCAATTCCAACAAACTGATCTACTGCCGCGTCGAGGCACCAGGTCTTGTGGAGGTACAGTTATAAAATGATACGCCCAGCAATGCTCTTTTTCCTGGCACTGGCGCTCACCTCGTGTGCACCGAGAAACAACACTGTCGTCAACATCCCGGAACCGCTGGAAGAGATTCAGTCCTACCAGCAGCCGGTAAGGACTGCAGGGTCGCTGTGGAGTTCTTCATCAGGTTCGCTGATTTCTGACCACAAGGCGATGCAGATCGGTGATATTGTCACCATTGTCATTGCCGAAAAAGCCAGCGCCTCCCGCCAGGCATCGACCTCATCCGATAGAGGCACGACGATTCAGGCCGGTATTCCAAGCTTTTTTGGTCTCGAAAACAAGGGGTTTATTGTCGACTCAGGTGTTGATATGAGCAATCTGGTAAGCGCCAATTTCAGCAATGAGTTTGAAGGCTCCGGCGAGACCGTGCGCAGTGGCGACCTGAGCGCATCGCTGTCGACCCAGGTAATCGATGTCTACCCGAACGGCAATTTAAAGGTCAGGGGCGGCAAGGAAGTCATGGTCAACAGTGAAGTTCAGATCATCTATGTCACCGGAATTGTCAGGCCGGTGGACATTACCGCAGCAAACACCGTGGATTCAAACAAGATTTTGAACGCCCGCATATCCTATACCGGCAGAGGCCCGGTTGCCGACAAACAGAATCCCGGCTGGATGGGCAGAACTATTGATCGCGTCTGGCCCTTCTAGGCCGTTACGACTCTTTGAATAACAAATCGCTTCAATGCCATTTAACGCCATGATAAAGAAAACCCGAATCGCCGCGCTTGCCGCTCTTCTTCTGTTCCTGGTTCTTCCCGCCCAGGCTGCCAGGATCAAAGATATCGCCAAACTCAGCGGTGTCAGGTCAAACAGCCTGCTCGGCTACGGTCTGATCACCGGCCTGAACGGCACCGGCGATGACATGAAAAAATCCGTTTTCACCCTGCAGGCAGTCTACAACCTGATGGTTCGCAACGGCATCACCGTTGATCCTGAGAGTGTCGGTAATATAAAATTGAAAAATGTGGCTGCCGTGATGGTTACCGCAGAGTTGCCGCCATTTGCAAAACCCGGTTCGACCATCGACGTGCAGCTCTCCTCCATCGGTGATGCGAAAAGCATCTCCGGCGGTACCCTGCTGATGACGCCGCTGAAAGGAGCCGATGGGAATATCTACGCAGTTGCCCAGGGACCGCTGACCAACGGGGCTTTTGCCTATGGCGGCAAGGCGGCGAAGGTCCAGAAAAACCACCCGACGGTGGGCAGAATCGCCAACGGGGCGACAATCGAAAATATCGTTCCCGTCGATCTCGGAGCATCCGGGCACTTGAACTATCAACTCGACAACGCTGATTTCACCACCGCCGCAAACATCAGCCAGGCATTGAATCAACTCTATGGTCCTGGAACGGCATTTCCATCTGACTCGGGCAGTGTCGCCATTTCCATTCCCGAGATATTCAGGGACCACGTCGTTGACTTTATATCGGAGATTGAAGGAATCGAGGTTGATGCTGATTCAACGGCCCGGGTTGTCGTCAATGAGCGGACCGGAACCATTGTCATCGGCAAGAATGTATCGCTGTCAACGGTTGCCGTATCGCACGGCAATCTCAGTCTCATCATCAATGAACAGAGCGATGTGGTGCAGCCGAACCCGTTTGCTCAGGGCCAGACGGTCGAAACCCCTCGAACAGATGTTTCACTTGTTGAAGAAGAGGGACAACTCACCGTCCTGAATATGAAAAAGGATGTCAGTATTGGTGATGTGGTCTCTGCATTGAACGCCATTGGAGCCACACCCCGTGATCTGATTGCGATCCTGCAGGCCATTAAAGCATCGGGCTCAATGCAGGGTGAGCTGATTATCCTCTAACAAGGTAACGGTTATGAACTTGACTCATATAGATCCGAGAACAATGCTCAGCGCCTCACGGCCAAATCTTGACCAGGCCACCAAAAAAGCAAGGGATATTGACTCACTGCGCCAGTCTACCCGTGAATTTGAGGCGCTCTACATCAACGAGATGTTCAAGGCCATGCGCAAAACCATCCCTGAAGGCGGCCTGATCGAAAAAGACATGAGCCAGGACATCTATGAGGAAATGATGGACATGGAGCGGGCCAGAATTGCCAGCGATGGAAAAGGCATCGGGCTCGGGCAGGCAATGTTTGACCAGCTCAGGCACCTTGTAGAGAACAGGATTGAAAAATAACGCAGCCCCCTCCTCTCCTCTCGTCTTTTTGACACCCCCCTGTTGATATTTTTCTAAATTTTTTTCCGCGGAACACCGATATATATAACAAGAAAGCATAAATCGAATGTTTTCAGGTTGCCTGGAGCCCCAGTCAACCATATGCTGTACAGCAGAGCATTGACAATGATCAGCTGGTATGTGAACAGAGTAAACCTGAGCGGACAAAACATGGTGACCTTATGAGTATCGAATTTTTTGGAGTAGGCGGACCACCCAACGTCGGCGGCATAAAAAAAACTCCGAAGACGGAAACGGGAAAAGCAGCAGAAAGCTCAAAGAGTGATCAAGTGGAATTTTCTTCTGTGCTGAAGGGCGTTCACGAGTCTAATGCAGGCCAGAGCGCTGAAGCTGCCAAACGTGCTGCCCGGGTCGAGGAGCTGAAGCAGCAGGTCGCGAGCGGTTCCTACCAGCCGGATATCAACAAAGTGGCCACTTCGTTACTGCAATTTCTAGTGGAAAACAAATAGATTATGGCTACCATGACAACGCATGATAAACTGCTGAGGCTGCGCGAGCTGATCTACGAAGAACGTCAGCATGCACGGAATCTGGATATGGAAAACCTTCAGGCTGCCATGAAGGAAAAAGAGGACCTGATAAATTTTCTCTTCCATGTCCAGGAGATTGATGCAGAAGATCTGGGAATTGCCTCAGAAATAAGAAGAGAAAATCGCCGGAACGCGTATCTCTATAAATCAGCGCTTGGCTGGATCAGGGAGACCATGGAATTTTTTGGTAAAAAAACGGTCACCTCAACGTATGCGGCAGACGCCGGTACCGTCCCCTCGCAGATAAACGGCAGACTCCTGTCAGGAAAAGTATGATATGGCCGGCCTGCTCAATGCCCTGAATGCCGCACGATCTTCTCTTGAAGTAAACCAGAAATCCCTGGAGATCGTCGGCAACAACATTGCCAATGTCAATACCGAAGGGTATTCCCGCCAGACACCTGAACTGACCCCCTTTCCTTCTCTGCAGTTCGGAGAATTTTTTGTCGGCCAGGGAGTCAGGATAACCAGCGTCCAGCGCGATCACGACGTATTCCTCCAGGCACAGCTTGAAAACAAGTATATCGATCTCGGACTCGCCAACGGCCAGGCACGGTCACTGAGTGAACTGGAAGGAATTTTCAACGTATCGGAAGAAAATATCAGTACCGAAATTGATCGATTCTTTGATTCATGGCAGCAGCTCTCGACAAACCCCGGAGATCCTGTTTTACGGGATATGGTCATTCATCGAGGAAACATTCTCGCCGCAAACTTCAACGGGCTGGCAGATGATCTTGACGTGGTGGCCAATAACATCAATGAAGAAATCCAGTCAAAAGTGGACGGGCTCAACTCGGTCATCGAAGAAGTCGCCGAGCTCAACAACCGTATATACAATATCGAAATCCGTGACCAGCAGGCCAACAGCGACCGGGACCGGCGCGATATGCTGGTAAAGGGTCTGGCCGAATCACTGGGGACCACCACCTATACGGACCGGACCGGCATGGTCAATGTCCAGCTGCCCGGCGGCCTGCCGATTGTCCAGGGGAATACGCCGATGCGGCTGGAAACACTTACCACTGGATCGAGGGTCGATCTGCAGCTTCATGCCGGGGGCACGGTTCGCAATCTCAGCACAAACACGCTCGGCGGTGAAATGCTCGGTCTGTTCACCATGCGCGATGTGTTTATTCCCTCAATCGAGGAAGATATCGATCGACTCTCCTGGGAAGTAAGCAGCCAGGTAAATCTGCAGCACAGTGCCGGTGCCGGACTCGACGGCCTGCCGGCCTCCGATTTTTTTCTCGATACGACTGCTGTCTCCCCTCCGGCATCCTCTATTTACCAGTATTCTGCCAGGAACATGGCTGTTCTTATTGACAACTCCGACGATATCGCCGCAGGTCTGCCGGGAAATCCGGCACCGGGCGACAACCGTAATGCCCTGCTCATGGCGAATCTTGGCGAGCAGATCTCGATCAACGGTGTTGACAGCTACAGCTCGTTTTACGCCCGAATCACCTCGCGCATCGGCATAGAAAGCAACCAGAACGAACTGTCGCTGGGCGGCGCCGAAGATGCCGTCAACCAGCTTGAAAATCTTCGTGAAGGATTTGTCGGCGTCTCCCTCGAGGAGGAAATGATTGCCCTCATTCAATATCAGCGAGGGTTTGAGTCATCGGCGAAATTCCTCTCGACTGTCGATGAGCTGATGGATTCCCTGATCAACCTGAAACGATAAGGTAATTTCGTTAATCGCAGAGGTACCAGATGAAAGTGACCCACAGCGCGACCTACAGGTTAATGAACACAAACATTAACCGGATAACCAACACACTCCAGGACCTGCGGCAACAGGGGGCAAGCGGCCTGAGAGTCGAAAAACCCTCGGATGACCCCACCGCCATCCGTCCGATCCTGACGGCCCGCACCGAAATCCGCCATACGGAGCGCTATATAGACACCATGGGGGTCGCCTTTGACAGGATGGAGACGACAGACAGCCATCTCGAACATGTCGAAAATATTTTACAACGGGTAAAGGAAATTGGCATCAATTCGGTCAACGGCAGTTTAAGCGATGCCGACCGGCAGACGCTTGCAGATGAAGTCGGACAGCTCAAGGAAGAACTTCTCTCTGCAGCAAATACTAAATTAGACGGCAAATATCTGTTCGCCGGCTACTCGGACACCACCCAGCCGTTTGTAATAAACAGTTCATATAGTGATGCAGGGTATCTTCCCAACGACTCAAATACCTGGCCCTACCTTTACCAGGGTGACGCGAATCCCACTGAACTTGAAATTACTCCGGGTGAAAGAATCAAGGTGAGTGTCACCGGCAATGAACTGTTCATGGGAGTTTCCAACAGCAGTTATGCAGCGCCGCCGGCTGCAAATCAACCGGACGCTGGACAAGTCGATATTTTTTCGGTATTGACCCGCGTTGAAGAGGCGATCCGGGCAAATAACGTCGATGACCCTGCCGGTCCCGGCGGCGGTATACAGGCAAATATTGAAAACCTGGAAACCGCTGCCAATCAGGAACGGCGAATCAGGGCCAGCCTCGGGAACAGGACTGCTCGAATAGAAGAGGCAATGGCACACCAGGAAAGTATCGCCGTGGATCTGCAGCAAACCCTTTCCCGATACCAGGATGCAGACGCCATTGAGACCTTTAACGCCATAGTCCAACAGGAAACAGCATTCCAGGCGGCACTCAACGTAACAGCGCGTGTCTCGCAGATATCCATACTGGACTATTTTTAGAGAACATACTGAATTAATTGACATTTATTTCACTGAACCGTATAGTCGGAGAGTAGCATGCGTTTTACAGCAAGTTTTAGTCGTCGAAGCTGCAGCCAATTATTCAACAGGTTCAGGGGTATATAATGCTTGTTCTCTCAAGAAAAGCAGGAGAAGGGTTTCTCATCGGTGATGACATCTCGATAACGATCATCGAATCAAAAGGCGGGACCATCCGCATAGGA
Source organism: uncultured Desulfobulbaceae bacterium (assembly GCA_965366875.1). Taxonomy (GTDB): domain Bacteria; phylum Desulfobacterota; class Desulfobulbia; order Desulfobulbales; family Desulfocapsaceae; genus MADRE3. The sequence continues at coordinate 7,674 of CBDUGK010000130.1, forward strand.
ATTGACGCGCCCAAAAATAAAAAGATCTTCCGCCAGGAAGTGTACGACAGAATCAAACAGGAAAATGTTGAAGCGTCCCGGTGGAACCCGGTCGACATCGATTCGCTGGGCACTACTATCAAAACAAGGAAAAAGTGACATGGAAAAGATACAGACTCGTTTTGGCATTATTGAATATGAAAACAGCAACCTGCTGCACTTTCCCGCCGGCATGATCGGCCTGCCGAACCTGAGGAATTTCATTGTCATCCCGCCCAAAAAAGAGGGTCCGCTGTTCTGGATACAGAATGTCGATGATCCTGATTTTGCCTTTATCCTTACCGATCCGTCCAACTTCTTTGTCGACTACAACATAGTACCTGACAATTCCGAGAAAAATTCCCTGCAGATAGAAGATGACAAGGACTGCTACACCCTGTCGATCGTAACCGTCCCGGCGGACCAGAACATAACGGTCAACCTGGCCGCTCCGATTCTCTACTCACCCCAGACAAACCGGGCCATCCAGGTCGTCCTGGATGACAACAGGTACCAGACAAAGACCCCGCTGCCGCAAGCATAAATTCCCACCTGACAACAGGCTGTGTAGTAATCAAGACACGCCTGTTGTCACGATACCTGTCTCTGCTGTCAGTTATACCGTTTTCCTCCCCTCAAGCGGATCAATTTTCCCCTTCAGATAATAGCTTTCAACTCTTTTTTAGTTAAGAATACCAGCCTCTAATCCGATACGTATTTACAAGCAGGTTAGAGAATTAGTGGCAGGGACGCCATGATAAAAATGCACGGAAGCGTTTCATTTAAACCAGGAGAATTTTATCATGGCACTCGTCGTCAACACCAATGTTGCATCCTTAAACGCCCAGAGAAATCTCAGCAGGACTCAGGGATCACTTAACACCTCTATGCAGCGACTATCATCCGGGCTCCGCATTAACAGCGCCAAGGATGATGCCGCAGGTCTGGCAATTTCCGACAGGATGACTGCACAGATTCGTGGTTTGAACCAGGCTGCGCAAAATGCGCAGGATGGAATATCGCTTGCGCAGACCGCAGAAGGTGCGATGCAGGAAATCACCAACATGCTGCAGCGAATGAGAGAACTTTCAGTGCAGGCTGCAAACGGAACCAACAGTGTTGATGATATCGCCTCACTTCAGGCAGAATATGATCAACTCGATGCGGAAATAACCAGAATTGCCTCCAGCACCACCTTCAACGGTACTTTTGTGCTGAACACCGCGGCCACAATAACGTTTCAGGTCGGCGCTAATGCCGGCGATATTATTGACGTAACCACTGTTGACGTTGGGACCCTTGGAACTACAGGTCAAGCTGTTGAAGTG
>CBDUGK010000131.1:0-9016 GCA_965366875.1 uncultured Desulfobulbaceae bacterium
AGGGATTCAACCCGTCTCAGGGATTCAGGTGTCGAATTGGAAAGGTTATCGACAACGGTAATCCTGTGACCCTGAGCTAATAATTCAAGACAGGTATGACTGCCGATATATCCCGCACCGCCCGTTACCAGAATATGCATTTTGAATTGTACTCCCCGAATGGTTATAAATAATGAATTTCTCTTTTAATCTGATATACTCATGCCCTGTACCATAGCCGGTAGAAACAACGGGTTCAACCCTAAATCCCGGACGGGGAACACCCCATCGCGGTAATTTCCCATCCGCCGGTATCATGAAATGGGCGCCCTGGAAAGGCACCCGATTAATTCCCAGAGGGAGGAAAACTATGCCATATGTAAACATTCGCGTTGCCGGCTCTTTAACAAAAGAGCAGAAAGAAAAGATCAGCAAAGGGGTCACCGAGGTCATCTGCCGGGAAGCGAATAAGCCCCCGGAAGCAGTCCTCCTGATCATCGATGAGGTTGAGCGCGACAACGTTGCCAAGGCTGGAAAATTAGTGAGCAGCAGTTAAAAAAGATGAATCCGGCCGAGAGAATTGAGGAGTTGCACGAACTCCTCAATAAACATTCGCATCGATACTACGTCCTGGATGATCCCATCGTCTCGGATGGAGAGTACGACAGGCTCTTCCGCGAACTCCTTGCTCTTGAAGAGGCTAACCCGCATCTGATCTCGGCCGATTCACCGAGCAAACGAATCGGAGGGCCGCCGCTTGAAAAATTCACCCAGGTCGTCCACCGCGTTCCGATGCTCAGTCTCGAAAACGCCTTTTCCAGCGAAGATCTCCACCAATTTGCCGAACGGGTCCAGCGGTTTCTCAATGGGCCGATTACCTCGGGGTATTCGGTCGAGCCGAAACTCGATGGACTGGCTGTAGAGCTTGTCTATGAAAACGGCAGACTGGTTCAGGGCTCAACCAGGGGAGACGGAACCACCGGTGAGGAAATCACGCCGCAGCTCCAGACGATTGCCTCCATCCCGCTGAAACTGCTTGGAGAGCAACCAGCCCTTCTCGAGGTGCGGGGCGAAGTATTCATGGTAAAAGAAGGATTCAGGCTGCTCAACGAAAAACAGTCGGCCAGGGGTCTGCCTCTTTTTGCCAACCCGCGAAATGCGGCCGCCGGTTCCCTGCGCCAGCTTGATCCGACGATTACCGCCGCGCGTCCCCTGCGCTTTTTTGCCTACGGGGTGCCAGACCCGACCGTTTTGGACTGCACAACCCAGACTGAATTGCTGCAGTATCTGAAAAAATCAGGTTTCCCGGTCTGCCGGCACAACATTTTCTGTCGTGAAATAGAGGATGTTATTGAGCACCTGGACCGACTTTCCGGTCAACGTCACAGTCTTCCATACGAAATAGACGGCATGGTCGTCAAGATCAATGACTGTGCTCTGCAAAATCGGCTGGGGGCAAAGTCGCGGGCTCCCCGCTGGGCGATCGCCTGTAAATTTGCGGCAACACAGTCAACAACAAAGCTCAAGAGCGTCGAGTTCCAGGTCGGCAGGACCGGGGCAATCACCCCCGTTGCAATACTTGAGCCGGTCATGCTTGATGGGGCCACTGTCTCAAGAGCGACGCTGCACAACCGGGACGAAATAAAACGAAAAGATCTGAGAATTGGCGACACGGTGCTTGTTCAGCGTGCCGGTGATGTCATTCCAGAAATTGTCAAACCACTTCCCTCGCTGAGAAGCGGCGACGAGAAACCGATTATCATGCCCTCCCATTGTCCCGCCTGCCAGTCTCTGCTGGAAAAACCGCAAGGTGAAGCGGTAACCCGCTGTGTCAACCCCGCCTGTCCGGCGCAGAAACTCAGGTCGCTTATCCACTTTACCTCAAAGGCAGGGCTTGATATCGAAGGATTCGGGAAAAAGTACGTCGAACAGCTCTTTGAGCACAAACTGGTCCATGACATCCCTGATCTCTACACCCTGGACCGCGGCACGCTGGTCAGCCTGGAAGGCTGGGGGGAAAAATCGGCCGACAATGCGCTGGCCGCAATGGAAGCGGCAAAGAGGCCGTCTCTGGCCAGGTTTCTCGCCGCCCTCTCCATTCGCTACATCGGTGAGATAACCGCCTCTCTGCTCGAGCATCACTTCACCACGCTTGACCGTTTGAGGTCCACAACCAGAGAAGAACTTCTTGATATCGACGGCATCGGGGAACAGGCAGCTGACAGTCTGACAGCCTATTTCAGCTCGGAGAGAATCTCCTCGATGCTCGACAGACTCACCCTCCTGGGAGTTCAGCCACGGGCAGCAGAGGTTTCCCGGAAAGCCAGACCGCTGTCAGGGGCTGTTATTGTTTTTACCGGCAGCCTATCTCAACTTTCCCGGGATGAAGCCAAAAAACTGGTAAAAGAACAAGGGGCACAGATCGCCTCTTCCGTCAGCAAGAAAGTCACCCATGTCGTTGCGGGCGAGAAAGCCGGGTCAAAACTCAAAAAAGCCCGGGAGTCAGGAAAAATTATTTTATCCGAGGAGGAATTTCTGGCACTGACAGGCCTGTCCTGAAGTAGACTCCGCTCTTTCTGAAAATCTGCAGGAATGGGCTGAATAGATACGGGATATAGTCATCACGGCAGACGATAGATACGGCAGGCCTCTATACTACGGAGAATTATCATGCACGTACCCCTTCATTACCAGGTGTCCGAATACGACTGTGTCCCCACTGCACTCATCAATGGAGTCAGCTATTTGTTTCCACGAGAAGACATTCCCCCGATGGTTATCCACCATATTTACCTGTACTGCCTTGATACGGTAGGAAGAAATTCAAGAATCGGCATTCAAGGGACCAGCAAGTATGCGGTCAGGCTCCTCGGTAACTGGCTCAGTTCCTACAAGATGAAACGGTTTTCTGTTCGAGCCCAGTTTCTCGGCAGGGAAAAAATCAACCTGGAGGACGGGGGCGGAATCCAGGTCTGTCTTGAAACAGGCGGGATAGTTCTGTGCAATGTCTTTCTGAATCCCAGGGAAGAACACTATATCATGATAATGGCCATTGAAGACGACTGGGTCTATTGCTTTGATACCTATCGACGAATCTTCATCCGCGGCATGCAGGGCAAGGCGAAGATTCTCAGATCTGACGACGGCCGGAAGCCCAATCTTAAAATCAAGCGGGACTGGTTCTGCCAGGCGGAAAGAAAACGCTTCTGCCTGGGCCCCAAACGTACCAGAGAAGCGCTCCTGCTATGGAACAACTATTAGCTTCCCTGCTCCTTTTTCCGCTCAAGCTCGTCCCAGCGCTGATAGAGCTGTTCAACCTGTCCCTGGCACGCCTCAAGCTCTGTCCAGCACTGCTGAAGTTTATCCGGATCAGCGGCGACAGCAGGATCCTTGATGATATTTTCAAGCCGCTCTTTCTTTTCTTCAGCCTCCTGGATTCGCACTTCTATCGTATCATAGTCGCGCTGGTCCATATAGGACAGGCGGCCACTGCTGCTTTTCAGACCCAGCGGCTGCTTTTGAGCTTTTGTCCTGCCCGCTTTTGTTTTTAATGGTGTATCGGGCACAAGATCCCGCAGCCATTGTTCGTAATCGGCATAGTAATGGGCCGCTCCTTCCCCGACAAAACCGATGACCCGGTCGCATACCCGGTCAAGAAGATAACGGTCGTGGGTTACCAGCACGAGCGCCCCGCTGAATTCAAGAAGACTCTCCTCAAGCACGTCAAGCGCTCCGATATCCAGGTCATTGGTCGGTTCATCCAGCAGCAGAATATCGGCAGGCTGACGCATCAGGGAGGCGATAAGAATCCGGGCCTGTTCCCCGCCGGAAAGCTGGGCAACGGGGGTTTCCAGCTGATCCGGCCTGAACAGAAATCGTTTTGCCCAGGAGACAACGTGAATTGAGCGGCCCTGGTAGGAAATTGCGTCACCGTCCGGAGCAAGCGCCCTTCTCAAGGTCAGCGACTGATCGACACCCGCCCTGTCCTGGGAAAAGCTGACAATCAATACCCCGTCAGCTACGCTGACCGTGCCGCTGTCCGGTTCATTCTGGTCGCCGCCTGCCGAGGCGAGAATCTTGATCAATGTCGATTTTCCACAGCCGTTCCGACCGAGAAGCCCCAGCCTGCTGCCAGGCGACAAGAGGATGTCAAGGTCTTTGAACAACACGCTGTCAGCAAAGCGTTTGCTCAGCTGTTTCGCTTCCAGCAGTTTTTTGGTCTTTCGCCCCGTTCCTGAGAAATCAATGGACACGCTGCCGCCGGAGCGATTCCTTCTCTTCACCTGTCCAAGTTCATCCTTCAGGCGATAGGCTTCATCGATTCGATAGCGGGCCTTGGTTGCCCTCGCCTTCGGTCCCCGCTGCAGCCACTCGGTTTCACGCCTGACTTTATTGGCCAGACGATCTTCCTGCTCGCTCTGCAGCGCCAGGAAACGATGGCGTTCCTCCAGAAATGAGGAATAGGTTCCTGCGACCTGGAGCGAACCAGAAGGATAGATTGCCGAAAGCTCAATGACCCGGTTCACGCTGTTCTCCAGAAATCGGCGGTCGTGGCTGACAAGGATATAAGCAGACGGTGAAACGTTGAAATTCCCGGCGAGTAATTTCTCGAGCCAGAGAATCCCTTCAATATCCAGATGGTTGGTTGGTTCATCCATGACCAGAAGATCGGGTTCGATGACAAGCGCGCGGCACACGGCAAGCCTTTTTCGCCATCCACCAGACAACAGGCTGACAGGTGCCTCCGGGTCTTCAAAAGAAGCCCGACTCAGCAGCGCCTGAACCCTGCTCACTTTTTCTGCCTCTTCAACGGGAAGCATTTCAAGGACTGCGAGCAGATTGTCAACAAGACTGGAGCTCTCGTCAAAAATATCTTCCTGGGCAAGATAACTGATGGTGCACTGCTTACGCCTTATAATCGTGCCGCTGTCTTCGTGTTCACGATCACAGATAATTTTCAGCAGTGTTGATTTCCCCGAGCCATTCGGGCCAATCAGGCCAATCCTGTCACCTGGATTGATCACCAGGCTGATATCGGTAAACAGGGTCTGAGCGCCGAACGCCTTGGCAAGCCCCTGACATGAAAAGAGATACGACATAATCGACAAATCAAATGGTTAAGGTAAAAAGCATCCTGCCCGACGCCCCTTTTGGGTTGAAACTTTTACAGTGTAAGAGTATAAGCAGTAAAATAATTTCAGAACAACTCAGGTCTCCCATTTATACAGGCTGCGTATCTTACTGAGCCAAACGATTTAAAACAACAGTTTTGGATATCTCCCATGAACAAACGCTTCCATATTATTGTAACTGGCGAGAGCGGGCGATCATTTGCGCTCCAACTGTCAAAGCGTAAACTTTTTCTGTCGCTTTCGGTATCAACTCTTAGCCTGTTGACAATCTGTCTGGTCTGTTATTTTACCGCCGGAGCCTATTTTAACAGCAAACGGTTGAGCTATAGAGTCGGCAAGCTCAAAGCTCAGCTGGAGCTCAGTGAAGACAGCAATGACAGGTATACCGAGCAGATTGCCGAATTGAAAAAACAGCACCGCGACACGATGGCTGTCTTGAAAAAGGAGCACGGCAAACTGGCCGGCTCCCAGCAGCAGAAGTATGAAACGCTGCTTGCTGATCAGGAAGTAAAGATTGCCGAATTGAAAAAACAGCACCGGGATACGCTGGCTGTCTTGAAAAAGGAGCACGGCAAACTGGTCGGCTCCCAGCAGCAGGAGTATGAAACACTGCTCGCTGATCAGAAGGTAAAGTTCGATCTTGAAACAACAAGCCTCCAGCTTGAAAATGTCCGGCTGATGAACACTGCCGTTGATGATCTCAAGCAGCGCTCCAGACTCATTGAAACGGTGATGGATACCATCGGCGTCAAGATCAAAAAGACGCCTGCAGCGCAGTCCCAGGAAAACAGCGGCGGCCCGTTTATTCCCGACAACGAAGCCCCATATGACAACCTTCTGGAGCAGGTTGACACGTACCTGAATACCATTAAAAAAATGCCGCTTGGCAGACCGGTGAGTGGAAGAATTTCCTCAGGCTTCGGTAAACGGACGGACCCGGTCAACAATAAGAAAGCGATCCATGAAGGAATTGACATCAGGGGTAAACGCGGTGACCACATCGTTGCCACCGCCGGCGGCAAGGTGATCAAGGCCATGAAAAATGGCGGCTACGGCAATTACGTCGAGATTGACCACGGCAACGGCTATGTCACCGCCTACGCACATATGCAGAATTATCTGGTTAAAAAAGGCGAACGTGTCGAACAGGGACAGGTCATTGGCCAGGTCGGCAGCAGCGGGCGCTCCACCGGGCCTCATCTCCACTATGAAATACGCTTGAACAAAAAGCCGATAGATCCTGAAAAATTTATGAAAGTTGCTGACATAGCTCATACATTAAAGACCACTCAGAATAAGAAATAAACAATCATGTTCAGCAAAAAAAACGGATTTGATAAAGAAATGCAAAAGGCTGAGAATGAAACAATATCTTCCATCATAGACAAGTCGATGTCGGTGAGCGGAGAGATTACGTTCAAAGGTAAAACAAGAATTGACGGTACCATTAACGGTAATATCACCGGAGAACATCTGATTCTCAGCGAATCAGGAAGAATTAACGGAGATGTCAAGGTTTCGTCGTTTATCTGTCATGGCTATCTGGAAGGAAATATCAGCGCCAAGCTGGTCACTGCCAGCAAGGGCTGTTCAATACTCGGCAAACTTGAAGCCGGCAGCCTCACCGTTGAACCGGGAGCGACCCTTGACGGCGAGGTGAAGGCTGCTGCCGGGGCTAACCGATCCGCAGGGTCTGAAGCTGGTGACGAAAAGGTGGTGATCCCGAAGAAGAACGAAAAGTGATTGACTGACATCCCAACAATGCCTTCAGCCCATTCCTCAGCAATCACCAATCGCCTTGTATGCCCGGCCTGCGGCAACGATGAGGATTTTTTCGAACTGGCAAATGATGTCCTCCAGACTTCATTCTACAAACAGAACCGTGACGGCAGCTTTAGCCATGAAAGTGATGTTTCCCAGATAAACGGCGATGTTCTCTTGTTCTGCGGGGCATGTGAAGAAGACCTGACCTGCTTTTACAAGCATTTCAGGGAGATGATTTTTTGAAACGTAAACCTGTCGTTATCAAGAATAATCAATCTCTTTTCAGTACATTTCATTCCCTTGAAGCAGGCGATATCATCTGTTGCCGAATCCGCTTAAAGCCTGGAGAAGAGCATCTGCTCCTCAACCTTTCAGAACGGGGAATAAAGGCGATTCCTTCTCTGACAGCCCAGCTCTGCAGCAGGTCCAAGGCTTTTCAGACACGAATCTTTTCATGGGCGATGCTCCCCGGCTCAACCGTCATCTACACGACTCATGACCTGCTCGGGGCAATCAGCCATTACGGAAACTGCGGCATCGGCAGGGTCGTTCTGAAACAGGAAGGAAAGAACGGCGGGCTCGGAGTTTTCTTTTTTAACAGCATCGAAGATATCTATACACAAGCGGCAATCAACCTTCATTCGTTCCCTTTTGTTATCCAGCCGTTTATCACAAGCTACCAGGATCTTCGGGTAATAATCATCGGTGATTACGTGGAGGTCTATGAACGCGTCAGTTCCGGGAGTTTCAGGCATAATCTCCATTGCGGCGGCTCAGTCCGGCCGGCAGAGCTTTCCAGCCTGCAGCTCGATTTATGCCGGAAAATCATGAAACAGGGAGCATTCCCCTACGCCCATCTTGATCTGATGGTGAAAGATGACGGCACGACCTGTCTCACAGAGATTAATCTACGGGGGGGACTGCGGGGTGCGGCAATAGACAGCTCAGCTTACCGGCTTAAAATTGACGAAATCCACGAGTCCCTGTGCGCTGATGCACTCAAGGAATAGAATTTCGGGAGCGGCAATAACAAAAGGCGGTTGTCCTGGATGCAGGACAACCGCCTTTTGTTTTGAATCGATGCTCTGCGGCGTAGTTATACACAGCCGGTTGGCTTCGGCAGACCGGCCATTTTACAGGCTCCTTTTCCTGGTCCGGAGGGGAAGAGCTCGTAGATTCTCTTCAGCGGAAAACCAGTGGTCTTGGAAAGAATACGTACCATGGGAGCAATTCCGTTTTTCTTGTAATACTCCTGCAGTGCGTCAATAACTTTCTGGTGTTCGTCAGTCAGATCTGAAATACCTTCTGATCCTTTAACATAGTCAACCCAGTTATCATTCCACTCTTCCATCCCTTTCAACAAGAATCCATCCTCATCAACCTGGAAACTGTCTCCTTTGTGTTCTACTGTCGGCATTTCATACCTCCTTGGTATATTTATTTTCTGACTCGTATCATTACTGATCGTAATGTATATATACATAATCGATAAACTAACTAAGCTTTATTACTATAGGGGAAACGAATTGTCAAGTGAATGAGTAGTCATTTATCTTCGCTCAACACGACGCCGGTATTATCCCGAAATTAATACAATTATTAACAATCAATCAAAACGGTGCGCACGGTTTAAGGTTATTTTTTTGTTGAAACGGAGCAATTTTATAGGCACCTGCAGAGCACCGGTATGGTTCTATTTCTCCTGCCGGCCACGAAGCCTGCGATTTTGCTTGCATGAAGAAAATATCCGGGGTAAATCCATCCCTTACCAGTTATACTTTATGATTTTACCATTAACGAATGCCCAGGTCGTGTTGTGAATACGTCGCACATCAGGGCAGCTAACCTCTAACGCCATCGCCGTCATGCTGCAAATCTTAAGGAACAAAGCCCAATCACTCGTTATCCAGGCAATTGTGGTAGTTATCGCCCTTGTTTTCATCTTCTGGGGTGTTGGAACCAACATGATGAACAAGCAGGAGGCAGCAATTGTCGTCAATGATGAAGAGATCTCCTTCCAGCAGTTCCAGCAAGCCTACGATCAGTCCTATTCACAGATAGCCCAGCAGTTCGGGGGGACAATACCCAAAGGTCTGGCCGAAAGCCTCAACATCAGGCAGCAGGTCATAAACCAGCTCACC
>CBDUGK010000132.1:0-8988 GCA_965366875.1 uncultured Desulfobulbaceae bacterium
CCGACAATCACTTCATAGATCGAGGAGGTGCACAGGTCCCTGTTTTTCGCGGCCCAGATGGTCTTCAGCGGCAGGTCCAGGAGATGAAGGCCGGTATTATCGACAATATCAACGGTCAGAATTTCCGGAATCCTGCGTTCACTGGTGCAGCCGAAAGATACTCCGCCGGGGCTGAGATCAAAGACCCGACAGGCCCCCTGCTGGCTGACGACGAAGGTGTCTGTCAATCTGAGTCGGGGATATTTCCTGTCTTTGATAATTTTATCTGCCATGCAATCCATTGATGCTCGTATAGACAAAAAAAGGACGTGGCTGTCTGAAAGCCCGGTCCGTTTGATCGATTTGGTTGTGCAGCTATGATTATTTTTTCCCTTTCAACCTGATCCCGGCCAGACCTATCAGACCGGCGCCAAACAACAGCATAACCGCTGGTTCTGTGGCTTCTCTGGTTCCGCCTGCCTGCTCAACGCCGTTCTGCTGCGCCCAAATCCCGGCGATTCCGATTGCAACAAGGATGAACAAGAGTATTATTTTTTTCATAACCACCTCACTTAGCTACCCCGCGGCAGACGTATCTGCCATTGCGATTGATTCTCGAGAAGGACTGCCTGGAGAACAACCCGTACATGCTCTTCAGCAAAATGTGAGCCAGAGTGCGCGGCCACGATCAAAACATTCGCAGACCGCCTGTCACCTTGGATTCATCTCCTATTCATTCCACGCCAGATCACATTCTGACCGGTCCTTGCGACCGGTACTTTCCGTATTTCCGGACAACTATTCTGGAAAACCATACAGAATGTCTCTTTTCCGAGACACCAGGATGAGGGTGTAACCCGGCATCTGGGGAGGAGCACGAACATATAATGCATCAACCAATCATACGATCCAGAAAAGCAGCATTTCAAACGACACCCAGTGGCCTGAAACGCTGCTTTTCTGGAAATCCATTCGATACTGATTATTCTAGTGGGGTACACTCACAGTGATTTCAACCACAGGGGAGGCACATCAATGAAAGCTGACAGCAAAAATATTGTCATGTTTATCATCGGAGGGCTCTGCACGCTGGCACTGCTGCTGCTCACCGGAGCGGGAAACAATACAGCGGTGGGGAGATACGCAATGGAGATAGCGCATCGGGACAGGACCCACCTTGTCTATGTTATCGACACCACCAGCGGAGCGGTGCGCTGGGCTGATTCGATGAACAAGCCGTTTTCTGAATTGCCGGAGAAATAAAAGCTTTTTGGCGATTGCCCTGCCGCACCGGCGACGCAGCCACGTTGGGAGTAAACGCTCCCGGTCGCATGTGGGCCTGCCTGGCTCGACAAGACTTGACTGAGCGGCTCAGATTTCTTATTGTTTGGCCTGCGTGTAGTTATGCAGAATCAATATTACTTTTTTCCATAAACATTTTAAGGAGTTACTAATGCTTGAGCTTAAAAAAGGTGATGATATCCTTGAAGCTGTCGGGGGTGTTTCAACAGCGGCGGATGCTCAGAAGGTAATTGAAGCAGCGCTTGACTCAGACAACCTCGCAAAGCTTTCCCCGATCAAAAACAGTGAAGCACTGATTAAAATTGCCAATGCAATTTCCATGTGCAAGCCTGATGCTGTTTTTGTCAATTCAGGAAGTGAGGCCGATATCCAGTGGATTCGCGACTATTCTCTGACCAAGGGGGAAGAGAAGAAACTGGCAAAGAAAGGCCACACCATCCATTTCGACCTTCCCCAGGACCAGGCACGCCTGGTCAACCAGACATTTTATATCATCAATGAAGGCGAGAAGATGAGCTCGCTTGCCAAGTCACTGCTCCGGGACGAGGCAACAAAGTATATCAGCATCAACATGAACGGCATCATGAAGGGCATGACCATGATGATCGGTTTTTACAGCCGTGGGCCGGTGGGCGCTGAAGCGGCAGTTCCCGCCATCGAGATTTCATCTTCAACCTATGTGCTCCACTCGGCCGAGCTGCTCTACCGTAACTGCTACGACAAGTTCGACGGCGAGGTTGAGCGGGCGGGCATCTTCTATACCAACGTCCACTCAGAGGGACCCAACAGGCCGGAGGATGTGCCCAATGCACGCATCCTGATGGACCGGAGCTGGATGACCACATTCTCGTCATTCTGCACCTATGCTGGCAACACCCTGCTGATGAAGAAAGGCAACCACCGTTTTTCGGTCGACTATGCCACCTACTACAAGAAAGAAGAACAGCTCTCCGAGCATATGTTCATCACCGGCCTCACCGGGCCGAATGGGCGCAAGACCTACTTTGCCGGCGCCGCCCCGTCGGGCTGCGGCAAAACAACCACGGCAATGGTGGGAAGCGACTTTATTGGAGATGATCTTGCCCAGATCTGGATTGCGGCTGACGGCACCATCCGTGCCATCAACCCCGAAAAAGGTATCTTCGGGATCGTCGAAGACGTCAACCGTGAAGGCGACCCGTACCTGATGGACTGCCTGCGCGGTGACGGCACGGAGGTTATCTGGTCAAACGTGCTCATTGACGACAAAGGCGTTCCGCACTGGGTCGGAAACGGCGAAGAGCCGCCAAAGAAAGGTGTGAATTTCCAGGGTGAGTGGCATGAAGGAAAAACAGACGCTGACGGCAACCCGATACCGATGTCGCATAAAAACTCCCGCTGCACCCTGCTGGCATCGGCCATTGCCAACCATAACAGCGAAGCCTCGGAAGACCCTGCCGGGGTGCCCATAAAGGTTTTCACCTACTCCGGACGGGATGCGGACACCATGCCGCCGGTCTGGGCCGCAAAATCTATGGACGAGGGTGTCGTTATCGGTGCATCAATCGTCTCCCAGGCAACGGCAACCGAAGTCGGGGTTACCGGCGTCAGGCGTCAGCCCTGGGCAAATGCCCCGTTTATTCCGGGGGCACTCGCTGACTACATGGAAGCCCAGTTCGCATTTTTTAACTCCGCAAAACTGTCTGACGCGGGAAAACCAATCATGGCAGGACTCAACTATTTCCTTACCCACGGCAACCGCGGTGGCTCGGGCAACGCTTTGCTCGGTGAAAAACGGGATGTGAAAGTCTGGCTCGGCTGGCTGGAAAACTTTGCCAACGGTGATGTCGAGGCGATAGAGACGCCGATCGGCTTCCTGCCCCGTTACGAAGACCTGAAAACGCTATTCAGCTCAATCAAGAAAGAATACCCAAAATCGCTCTACGACATGCAGTTCGCGCTCTACGTCGATAATATCATTAATAGAATTGATCTGCAGACCGAAGCCTATGGAAAAGAAAAAAATATTCCCGAGACCATCTTTGCTGTCTACCGGAAACAGAAGAAAGAACTCCAGGAGCTAAAAAAACAGCACGGATCCATTGTCAACACTGACGCTTTCAGCTGATCCCGCTCTCTGCCGAATCAGCAAAAAGCCCCGGCTTCCCCAGCTGCCGGGGCTTTTTGCGTTGGAATCTGCCGGCATGCATCCGCCTCTTGCATTGCAAAAATCAGCAACTGCATTATTCTGCTCGGATGGAATCATCGAGTTCAGCCCCTGACAGCGAGTCGGTTGTCATTTCCTCCCGTCATCACGAACGCATCGACGCCTGCTCACTGGTCCTGTCCGCAAAGAACATCAGTCATCACATCCGTCAGGACAGTGACGGGACTATTCATATCATCTGCGCAGCGGAGACCGCTGAACGCGCCCGCTATCAAGTGAACCGCTACCTCGAGGAAAACCGAAACTGGCCACCTCCCCAGCTCACAGTCCAGCATCCCTCCTTTCCGGCGCTGCTGCCGACACTTGTCCTGATCGGGGCTCTGGCCTTTTTTTTCATGGTTACCGGTCCCTGGAGGCCGGGCTCCCAATGGTTTGTGGCAGGGGCAAACGATGCTGAGGCGGTTCTCGCGGGCGAGCAATGGTATCGGCTCATCACCTCTCTGACGCTTCATGCCGATTTTACGCACCTCGCCGGCAACTGCCTGATCGGGGGCATGCTGTTTTATTTTTTCCTGCAGATCAACGGCGCCGGTTTTGGCCTGCTGGCTGTCCTGCTCTCCGGGGCGACCGGAAACCTCATCAATGATCTTGCCCACGGCAGGCAGCACTTTTCCGTAGGCTTCTCCACGGCAATATTTGGTATTATCGGTATGCTGTCAATGTATCAGATGGTCGAACAGCGGCAACCTTTTGGGATCAGGCTTTTTGTTCCGTTCATGGCTGGTGCGGCACTGCTCGCCATGCTCGGCAGCTCCGGGGAACGGACCGACCTCGGTTCCCATCTCTTCGGCCTGCTGTCCGGGCTTGTCATCGGACTTTTTATCGCCATCAAACCAGTCAAACAACTGCGCCAATCACCCTTCATGCAGATATCTTTTTTCATCATGGCCATAATCATGCTGATTTTTTCCTGGAGCAGTGCACTGTCTGCAAAAATGGGTTGAACTTGTTTCTTTACTATTTATGGTATATTCTTGAAGCTTTCGTTTGCAATATCAAAGATCAGTACTTACTCTCTATTGGGAAAAACGATAGGGACACACCGAAATTCGAAGCCCAGCGGGTCATCACCAAATGATTGGCCTAACCGGTTTAGATCACCAGCAAACCAACAGGAGACATTTTAATGCCAAATCAGGACCAGCCTCCCTGGGGAAAGAAGAAAAGACCGCAATCCCCCGAGGAAGTAGTAGCCCAGATCATTAAGAAACTTCAGGATTATTTCTCAGACTCCAGAAAAAAAGATCCGGGAGAAGGAGGTCCGACAGGGCCGTCAAAACCGGTCAACCCAATGGCATCTATCGGAAAAATTCTGATAATTGCTCTGATCGGTGTCGTTGTCTGGGGCGTTTTCCAGTCCTTTTTCAAGGTAAATCCCCAGGAGGTTGGGGTCTTGCTTCGATTAGGGAAATACACCCGGACAGCAGAGCCCGGCCTGCATTTCAAGATTCCCTACATAGAGACGCTCTACAAGGTCAACGTGCGCCAGATCCAGAAACAGGAGTACGGCTTCCGTACGCGCACTCCCGGCCAGAAGACTAATTTTGACAGCAAGGGATATGATATGGAATCCCTGATGCTGACCGCTGACAAAAACGTCATTAACGTTGCCTGGATTGTCCAGTACCGTGTCGGGGACCCTGTCGATTACCTGTTCAAGGTCCAGGACGTCCAGCAGGCGATCCATGACATCTCCGAAAGTGTTACCCGGCGGGTTGTCGGCAACATGGATTTTGACTATGTTCTCAGTAATAGAGATTTGCTGGCAGCCAGCGTCAAACAGGAGCTGCAGCAGCAGTTGTCATTTCTTGAAGCGGGAGTTGAGCTGGTTACCGTTCAGTTCCAGGACATCAACCCCCCTGATCCGGTAAAACCTGCCTTTAACGAGGTAAACGAGGCCGACCAGGATATGAAGCGGCTGGTCAACGAAGCGGAGGAAACCTACAACCGCGTCATTCCCGCCGCCAGGGGTAATGCGCTCAAGATAGTCGAAGAAGCCTACGGTTACGCAAAAGAGCGGGTCAACGACGCCGAGGGGCAGACATCCCGATTCCTGGATATTCTGGCAGAATACAGGAACGCCCCGGATGTCACCAGGCAGCGCATGTATCTTGAGACCATGCAGAAAGTACTGCCGACGGTAGAGACGATTTATATAATGGATGAAGGCCAGCAGGGACCACTGCCCCTGCTCAATCTCCGCACAGGCAGCACTCCGGATTCAGCCGGACGGCAAACCCAATCTAACTAAAGGATTAACGCATGAAACAGATAGCTAATTTTCTCCTGGTTGGTCTTGTTCTGATCGGCATCATCGTTGTCTATGACGGTTTTTTTATCGTTGAAGAAGGCAGGCAGGTAATGATCACCCAGTTCGGCAAGACGATCGGCACTCCCAAGGTTGATGCCGGACTCTACCTTAAAATGCCCTTTCTCCAGCAGGTCAATGAATTTGACAAACGAATCCAGATCTGGGACGGCGACCCGAACCAGATTCCCACCAACGATAAGACGTTTGTTTACCTTGATATCACCGCCCGCTGGAGGATCAATGACGCCTTGAAATACATGCAGGCGACTCGCACCGAGTCGCGTGCCCAGTCGCTTCTCGATGATATTATCGGCGGTACTGTCCGGGACATGGTAAATAAAAACAACCTGATAGAGATAATAAGGAGTTCCGACTGGACGATTGACAGGATGACCCCCTCCAACCAGGAGCCGGGAACTAAGCCTAATCAGGGGCGTGATGTCATCTCGCGACAGATAC
Source organism: uncultured Desulfobulbaceae bacterium (assembly GCA_965366875.1). Classification (GTDB taxonomy): domain Bacteria; phylum Desulfobacterota; class Desulfobulbia; order Desulfobulbales; family Desulfocapsaceae; genus MADRE3. The sequence goes on from CBDUGK010000132.1 coordinate 6,258, forward strand.
TGGAGATTGCAGCACGCGCCACCCCGCAATACGGAATCGAGTTGCTCGACGTTATTTTCAAGCGGGTAAACTATATCGAATCGGTGCGGGATCGTGTCTATGACCGGATGATCTCGGAGCGGAAGAGGATCGCGGCAGAGAAACGCTCACTCGGTGAGGGCCAGAAAGCTGAAATTCTCGGTAAAGTCGACCGCCAGCTAAGAGAGATCACCTCGACAGCGAACAAGGAAGCGCTGGAGATCAAGGGTCGGGCCGACAGGGAGGCCACTAAAATATACGGTGAAGCCTACAGCGAGGATCCGGACTTTTTCTCATTCCAGAAAACGCTGGAGAGCTACGAGATGATCATCGGCAACAACACCTCCATGGTGCTTTCGTCCGACTCCGATATCTTCAGGTATTTGAAGAGGATAACTTCAAACTGACCAACCCCGGTGAGACCGGCTGATCCGCCCTTCTTGCGGACAGCCGGTTGCTCACCGTGCCTGGCCCCTTAAAAAGCCTGTCATCAACGCTTGCCGGCAGGCCCGGGGTCATTTCCGGCAGTCGGATATGCCGGCGCCTGTTCGGGCTCAAAAGCAATGCGGCCCTTTGTCTCCAGAATCTCTTCAAAACGCTCAATGAGTGCTTCGTCCCCCAGCTCTTCCACCCCAAGCTGGTCAAACCGGCAATTACAGCGGTTGAGCTGCCCCTGGCACCAGGGACACTGCTCCACCGGACAACCGAGCACATGAGTTTCTCCCACCATAACACCGCAGGCCACACAGCTGGACGCTGAGACATGCCTGGCGGGCCGGGCATGCGTCTCAAATGATGCCTCGACTTTTTTTAAAAATGATCCGGAATCGGGAAAACCGAAGAATGAGAGCAGCTCGTCATCATTGAGTCCCTGGTGGTAGTTGCCGATAAACTGGACCGCGTCCTCGGAGCCAAAATAAAGATAGCAGTGACCGGTGGTCTTCAAGGCAAAAATATAAGCGCCCTGCCGTTGCTCCACAACCCTGAGATCACAGGCCATTTCTTCGAGCCCTTCGGGCAGCTCGGCGTAATAGTTCCTGAAGACATTGAGGGCGGCCGGATGATGACAGAACCGCTCAATCACCCTCAGGGCTTCTTTATATTCCTGCTCCTTGACCACGTATCGAACAAGAAGTTCAATGTCCAGCGCATCAATTCCCGTTTTTATCATCTCCACTGTACCTTCTATCCATTGTCCGCCGTAAATGACAAACGATCAGCTCCATTTCCGTTATAATAACCGACTCTGCCCGGCCCAGGCAGCCCTTCGTAAAAATGAACAATTGAAAAAATAGTCACTTCCGGCTATATTTGCACGATATTTACCATGTCTGAGACTGTTTCCAGCTGCGCTCACCCTGCTGCAGCTTTCGCCTGCCCGGGATATTCGCTGAAACCGACACGTTTACAGCCCTGATCGTTGCAAAACATCTCGTGCCACGGCAGCTTTGTACATCTTCATTTTCATGACCTGGAGACATCCGGCCAAAACTCAGAAATCATGGTGTGCTATGGCAACGGTCAAGCTCACCAATCACAGAGGTCTATCAATGTCCGATAAAACAGCACAACTCGTTGTAGACGGTAAGACATACGAACTGCCCGTGATCAAAAGCACGGCCGGAGAAGAAGCAATAGACATTCGAACATTGCTGAAGACAACGGGACTTACAACGTTTGACAGCGGCTACATGAATACCGGATCCTGCCGTTCGGCAATCACCTACCTTGACGGCAAAAACGGTATCCTCAGGTACAGGGGATACGACATAGCGGACCTGGCGGAGAACTGCCAGTTCATCGAGGTTGCCTATCTCATTTTAACCGGTGAACTGCCGACGTTTGAAGAACTGGAGATTTTCAGGCATGACATGATCAGGTTCGCCCTGATCCATGAAGATATGATCCATTTTTTTGATCACTTCCCGCCTAACTCCTCGCCAATGTCTATTCTTTCCACCATGGTCGGCTCTCTGCACAACTTCTATCCGGAGATGGGCGTCGAAGAGGATTCCGGCGATGCGATAACCATCACCGCGGCACGGCTGCTCTCCAAAATTCGCACGATTGCCGCCTTTACCTATAAAAAATCTATCGGTCACCCGCTTGTATACCCGCGCGCCGATCTCAACTATTGCGGAAACTTTCTCAATATGATGTTCGACAGGCCGAACATGCCCTACCGGATTGATCCGCTCCTGGTGAAAACCCTGAACATGCTGCTCGTCCTCCATGCCGACCACGAGCAGAACTGTTCAACATCGACCGTTCGACTGGTCGGGAGCGCCGGAGTCAGGCTCTACCCGTCGATATCAGCAGGTATTGCCGCGCTCTGGGGACCGCTGCATGGCGGAGCCAATGCAGCAGTTCTGAGGATGCTTGAGATGATCCGGGACGATGGCGAGAACTATGATAAATACATTGATAAAGCCAAGGATCCAAACGATCCCTACCGCCTCACCGGCTTTGGGCACCGGGTATACAAGACCTACGACCCCCGGGCGATGATCATAAAAAAAGCATGTGCGCAAATCCTGGAGTCAATGGAACTGTCTGACCCGCTTCTGGATATCGCCCAGGAGCTTGAGCATCGAGTCAGCAACGATGATTATTTTGTCTCACGCAACCTCTACCCCAATGTGGATTTTTATTCAGGAATCATCTACCGGGCCATGGGCATACCGACCAACATGTTTACCGTCATGTTCGCCCT
>CBDUGK010000133.1:0-8890 GCA_965366875.1 uncultured Desulfobulbaceae bacterium
ATCGGCCAGGTGGCTGACGCCTGAAAAGATGGCGGAGCAAGGCACGTTCTGTACCAAGCTCAAAACCAATGCAGCCTCCGCAGCCGCCCTGGGTCGACTTCAGGTGCATCAAAAAAATCTGCACTTGATTCGGTCGAACTATTTTCCTTCGAGTAAATGTCTTTCTCTTCAGGAATATTCCTCTTTCATGTTGATTTACCACAAAGTAGCACTAACATAATAGAACACCAATAATTAACAGAGAAATTTGGTGGTTTTGGATGTCTCAATTGACCGCAATACGTCATACATTCACAGGAATCATAATAAACGATGAGGTAAAAGATGAAATTAGTACTGCCATTTTTGCTATCGCTGCTGCTGACAACACATGTCTATGCTTCAGGAGAGGCTGTTACCTACTCCGTTGAAGGTGGGGAATATGAGGGTTACTACACTAGCGCCAAAGAAGGTGCACCGTTATTGCTGCTCATTCATGATTGGGATGGGTTAACCGATTATGAAATTAAACGGGCGGAAATGCTCGCCGATCTTGGCTATGCTGTCTTTGCAGCAGATCTTTTTGGAAAAGGGGTCAGACCGACTGAGATCGAGGATAAAAAGCAGCATACCGGAGAGCTTTATAAGGACCGTGAAAAGATGAGGAAACTGCTCCAGGCCGGCTTTGATGAGGGGGTCAAAAAGGGGGGCGACGGCTCACGTGCTGTGGTCTTCGGCTATTGTTTTGGCGGTGCCGCTGTTCTTGAAATGGCTCGATCCGGATCGGAGGCAAAGGCTTTTGTCACGTTTCACGGTGGATTATCCACCCCCGAGGGGCAGGATTACAGTAAAACAGCCGGGCCAATTTTTGTTTTCCACGGTTCGGCAGATACGGCGATCACCATGGAAGATTTTGCCTCCCTTGCCGCGCAACTCGAAACGGCCGGTATTGACCACGAGATGGTCAGCTATGGTGGGGCGCCGCATGCATTTACTGTTTTCGGGTCAAAGGCGTATCAGGAAGCGGCAGACAAAAAGTCGTGGCAGCGGTTTACAGAGGTCCTTGATGCTGCACTGATGTAAAATAGTAACCGAACAATTTGCAGAGCGGCTCTTGCTCCCTCACTTTGAAAGAAATCCTTTTGTTTCTCAGGAATTCTAACAACTGAGGGGGAGCTTCTCTCATAACAGATCCGAGGCTTGTTCACCCCTGCCAGAATTGTTCAGTGCACCTGTTTGTCTGAATTCAGCACAAATTGGCTTTAATCTTAACAGCGATGGAAAAGGATAAACACATGAAAGCACAGGCACTAATGGCGACAGCTTTTGTCTTGATGACAGCGGTATCTGCTATGGCCGTGCAGCGTTCCGGCCATGATCTGGGGGTTGACTGTGCCAATCTTCTCAAAACTGAGTCAGCAGAGAGCCTGTCCAAGGAAAAAATTCTTGGTGTCGGCTATTGTATCGGGCTGATCGACGGGCTGGTCACCTTTAACTATGTTTACGAGACCGTACTCCAGGCGGAAGGGAGAGAGGATGCGGTACAGATGTGTCTGCCCGAGCGTATTTCGACAAGACAGATGGCCGCGACGGTTGTAAAATTTCTTGAGGATAACCCGGGCCGTCTGCAGGATTCAGGTCAGGCACTTGCGGCCCAGGCACTGGTTACTGCATATCCCTGTGATCAGGAATCGGCAGAAGACAAAATAGAATAGCCGCGCTTTGAATTTACTCTTCAGCCCCCCAACTCTAAACGCCTCGGATGAATAGTGATCTGTCCCCGTATCTGTTGGGGGCAGATCAACCTAAAAGGCGATATCCTAGCCACCTCATCTTGTAGCCTATCAACGACGAATCTGAGCAGTAACACAGGGTTACAATACCAACAATTCAGTTTCAGCGATTCTAAATTCTATAATATCGACCTGTTACAGTCATACCACAGGGTAGGCACTCAAATTGCAAATGACTTGGGAAGTACTAAAACGGCAACACAATTACCAACATGGTAATTTTCGGGGTAGATCATTCCAAATATCTGGCTAGTTTCTTCGTAACGTTTTGTAATTATTTCGTTTTGTGGTTGGCGTGAGTATTGCTTTATGGGGTAAATGATAAAAAATATAGGAATTTACACTTTGATTCGAACGGTTAAATCATTTATTTTCATCGTCCTGAACTATGTCTGCTTTCCATTTTTCAACAAACTATCACGTACCGATATGTTTGTCTGCAAACAACGTCATGTCTTACCGCAACTCCGCATCGATTAATTCAATAAAGGGAAAATGGATGAAATTGAATAATCTGCAACTCATTTTTGTTATCTTCTCAGTTCTCACCCTTTATGGCTTCATCTCATCGGCAGGCGCAGCAGTACCGGAACATCAGGCAATTGCTGCCTGGCAAGGAACGGTAACCTGCCTGCAGTGTCACGAGACCGAGGCACAGGAGGTTTTTGAATCCACACATTATCAGTGGCTTGGCGAGACGCCCTACATGAATGATGGTCCAGAAGTACAGGGAAAACTTGATATCGGCGTAAACAGCTATTGTATAAATATAACCGGTAACTGGGATGGCTGTGGGGCCTGTCATGTTGGTCTGGGAGATCGACCGACACAACAGGTGAGTGTTGCACAACTGGAAAACATCGATTGCCTGATCTGTCACCAGGAGAACTACGATCGGGTCAAGGTTGATGGCAGATATGTTCCGGACCCTGATAAGATGACAATCTCGATCCTTGAAGCTGCCCGAACGGTACACACACCAACACGGATTACGTGCCTTAAATGCCATGCCAAGGGAGGGGGAGGCGATAACTACAAGCGCGGCGACCTTGCCATTGCCCACGGCACGACCACTGATCGAAATTTTGATGTTCACATGGCGAGTAGCGGGGCAAATCTGGATTGTCAAGCGTGTCATGCAACAGAACAACATCTGATGGCAGGGCGAGGGTCCGACCTGAGGCCAACTGATCTTGATGTTGAGATGTCATGCACAGATTGTCATAGAGACAAAGCGTCGATCAGCGGTCATGGGCAGTCACCAATTGGCAGGCATGTGGGGCGAGTTGCCTGCCAGAGCTGCCACATCGGTACCTACGCCAGAAACGCAGCCGACACACCGGCAAGTGAGCAGACAGAGGTGGACCGTGACTGGCGCTTGCCCCATACAACGGCAGGCGGGGTAATCCATCCTACACCGACCTTAGCTGGAGATCTCATCCCCCAATACGCCTGGTGGGACGGCATGAGCGTCAGCTATCTTCTTTATGAAGATGCACTGATTGATCAAGACACCGGTGCAATTGCAACCTCTCGCCCACTGGGAGGGGTTTCCAGCGCCACCTCCAAGCTCTATCCTTTTAAATACAAAACGGCAACACAGCCATTGGTACAAAACTATAATCAACTCATCGCTCTTGATACCAGTGTCTATTTCTCTACGGGGGATGTCGATGGCGCTATCAGGTCTGGTCTTCAGAACATGAACTATAGCGCTGAAGAACCATACGAGTGGGTGCAGACGGATACACTGCAACTCATCACCCATGAAGTCACACCAGCGTCTGCAGCACTGTCGTGCACAGACTGCCATACTAATACAAACAGGATGGACCTGGTAGGCAATCTCGGCTATCAGCTTAAAGACTCCCGCTCTGTTGTCTGCCGACAATGCCACGGCCCCGAAGATGGTGAAGATGGGCCGGAATATCTCTGGATTCACGACGAGCACGTACGGGGCGAAGGGTATGATTGCAGCTGGTGCCATACGTTCAGCAGGCCGGAACGCGGTTTGCAATTGTCTCCAATCATGGCTAAGCTAAGTGATTTGATAAATACCCTACGGGTGCTTGTCGGCTTTCCGGCAGCCCCTTCACAGGCCGTTCGAGATATTAATGGGGATAGTCGCATCGGGCTGGAAGAAGCAGTCGATATATTAAGAGATATTTCAAATAATTAACTGTATAATTAGTTGGATTCATAGCACGGGGGCATTGCCTCGATTAGTCATGAAGCTTAAATGTCACAGGTGAAATAATAATTCAGAACACGGGTTCAACCGTGTGCATCGGTTGTCTGCAGGTTGTATGAATTTTCTTAAAGAGCTGGACTCGTTAGGCGGGATTTCTCTAAACAATTTTCAGATAAACAATAAAGAGCCTGGTCTTGATGATCAAGTCTAAATCCACACGCCCATAGTTGTGGATGGGGCCAATTCTCATTAGCTTTATCTCAGTCATTTTACCGTTACTCGGTTTTTACCTTCTCTTTTGCTCTTGAAAAGGCATTTGTCCGCCTCTGCCAAAAGAAAGTGCTTGTCGCGGGCATCTTCAGGATATGTGGCGAGTCCGAAGGAGGCTGTATTCTTAATGCTGAGCCCTTCTTCGCCCATAAAGACAGTACTGCTGATTGCCTGCTTCATCATTTCTGCTTTGAGGCGGGCTTTGTCCTTGCTCTGTCCCGGGAGAATAACCACATATTCATCTCCTCCATAGCGGACGATGCGATCATTTGTTTCGAGCTGGTGATTTACCACCTGGGCGACTTCCCGCAGTACCTTGGTTCCTATGAGATGACCGTAGGTATCAACGACATCCTTAAAGTTATCCATATCGAAAAATATGAGTGACAGCTCCTTGTTGTCGTGGTGATCAGGATTTAAAGAGTGGTCGAGGAAATTATGCAGGAAGCGGGTATTGTGAAACCCTGAAACATCATCTGTGAGACTTACGATTTCGAGTTGGTCATAGGCCTCTTCCAGGTTTCTCTGATACTCAGCAAGTTCCTGTTTGCGCTGCTCCTGTTCATGTATATACCTGCGAAGTTCCAGTTGGTTCATGACCTGTCGCGCCAGAGCCCGAAGGGATTCTTTCTGTGTTTCGTCCAGATTGCGGGGGCTCCGGTCAATAACACAGAGAGTGCCGAGCGCCTCTCCTTTTGCAGTTAACAGGGGTGAGCCTGCATAAAACCTTATATTTTGCGGACCGGTCACCAAGGGATTGTCGGAGAAACGATCATCTTTGTGGGTGTCCGGCACAACGAGAATATCAGGTTCAAGGATTGCGTGGGAACAAAAAGAAATGTCGCGAGGCGTTTCCTGAAGATCAACGCCTTTTTTTGACTTAAACCACTGTCGCTCACTGTCAACCAGACTTATCAGGGCCACAGGAGTGCCGCAGATCGAGGAGGCAAGTCGGGTAATATCGTCAAATGAGAGTTCTGGCAGGGTGTCGAGGATATCATATTTTTGCAGGACCTCCAGCCGTTTGGCCTCGTTTTTCGGGAAAGGTGCTTTTTTCATATCATTCAGACTGTTTTGGCGGTTGCATAACCGCCGTTCCGATAAGTGCCGTGAGCGGCGCAAGCTTGCAGCTTGGCAGGTATATTAAAAAATCTCAAAGACTACATTAAGTATGAATTGTTGCGAAGGACAGCGGTATGATATCTTTGGCTTTTCCGGGAGCCGTCGGAATAAGTCCTTATTACCCGTCTCATCGTTATTGCAATAGAACGAATGCTCACAATATCAATTACATGGATCCGCTTCACTTTCCTGAAATATTTTGACAGCAGAAAAATTGCAATTCTCAGCCAGGCTGCTCCGAGGACAGAAAAACAGCAATTGACATAGTCCGTTAAGTGATATATTACATCCAGTATATTGGCTGGTATCTTTGTGAAACTATACGTTGGCAAAGTATCTTGGGTGTATCGAGGAGCAGGCTTTTTTCTGCAAGAGGAGTGGGAAATCAGTTTTCATGCCGTTACCGTATAAGACCAAGCCCTTCAATCGCTCCTCCATGAGGGAGGAAGTCTACAAAATCTTGCTGACCTGGATTCTTGAGGGAGAGCTTCGTCCCGGGGAAAAGCTGCTGGATAAAGAGCTGGCGGAAAGTATGGGGGTGAGTCGTACCCCGGTCCGTGAAGCGTTTCGCAGGCTGGAGGACAAGGGATTGGTAGAGTCGGCGGCAAATCGCTGGACGCGGGTGTCAGACGTCTCTGTCAGGGAGCCGGAGAGAATCTATCCGATCATCTGGACACTGGAGGAATTGGCTGTCTCATACGCCATTGGCGCTTTAAATCCAGAGGATTTCAGGAAAATGGCGCGTGCCAACGAGGCATTGGAAAAAGCGCTTGAAAAAGAAGATCCGGTAAAGGCATCTCTGGCGGATATTCACTTCCACGATGTCTTTATAAAGAAATCAGCTAACCCGCACCTGATATCGATACTGCGGGATCTGAAGATAACCTATCGCAGAGTTGAGGTTATCTACTTTGAGGGAGAGGCCAGTGCCAAGTATTCTCTTGATGAGCATAACCATATCCTGGCGGCCCTGAAGAAACACGATTCTAGAGAAGCACAGGCCATGATCCGTAAAAACTGGCAGAGCAGTCTGAAACGACTCAGGGAGCTCCGCCCAAATATAAAAGAACACATAATAGACAGTTGATGGAGTATTCCAGATGAGCATCGATTTTAAGCAGGTTTTGGCAAAGTCAGAAGAATATCGTCCCCGGATTGGTGCATTTTTACGCGATATGGTGGCGATACCGAGCGAAAGCTGCGAGGAGGAAAGGGTTGTTCAGCGCGTTAAACAGGAGATGGAGACCGTCGGGTTTGACCGGGTTGAAATAGACCCGATGGGCAATGTGCTGGGCTATATCGGTCACGGCAAACATCTCGTTGCCATGGATGCGCATATCGATACCGTGGGCGTCGGCAACCTGGAGAACTGGGATCATGACCCGTATGCCGGATATGAAGATGATGAGGTGATCTGCGGCCGCGGTGCCAGCGACCAGGAAGGCGGCATGGCATCAATGGTATATGCCGGGAAAATAATCAAGGATCTCGGGCTCGAGGGAGACTATACACTGCTGGTAACCGGTACTGTCCAGGAAGAGGATTGCGATGGGCTGTGCTGGCAGTATATTATCGAGGAGAGCAACATCCGACCCGACTTTGTTGTTTCCACGGAGCCAACCTCGTTGGGGATCTACCGGGGACAGCGCGGCCGCATGGAGATCCTCGTTTCTGTTGCCGGGCTGAGTTCTCACGGGTCGGCACCTGAGCGCGGCGACAATGCAATTTTCAAGATGGCGCCGATCCTGATGGAGCTCCAGGAGCTGCATCTCCGGCTCAAGGATGATGCGTTCCTCGGCAAGGGGTCGCTGACGGTATCTGAGATTTTTTACACCTCACCCTCACGATGCGCGGTTGCCGACGGCTGCTCGATTTCCATCGACAGGAGACTTACCTGGGGTGAGACCTGGGAACAGGCACTGGAAGAGATCAGAAACCTTCCTGCGGTCAAAAAGGCAGGGGGGAAGGTGGCAATGTACAATTATCAGCGGCCCTCTTACACCGGCCTGGTCTACCCGACGGAATGCTATTTCCCGGCCTGGGTCCTTGAAGAGGAGCATGCGGCCTGCAGGACCCTGGTGGATTCGTTTACCTCGCTGTTTGACGAGAAACCGGTCGTTGATAAATGGACCTTTTCCACCAATGGTGTCTCTATCATGGGTCGCTACAGGATTCCCTGTATCGGCTTTGGCCCCGGCCACGAGGATCAGGCCCATGCCCCCAATGAGCTGACCTGGAAGGATGAGCTGGTGAAAGCCTGTGCCATGTACGCGGTCATACCCTCGCTCTATGTCGAGAAATACGCATAGAATGGGGGCTGGGATGAGGAGGTTAGAATGGTAATCCACATTTTAGACCGCTGTCAGGATATCTGCTGCAGAAACAGGGAATCACGATGAAGCAGCGTGCCCTGATAGCGCTTGGCGGCAATGCCCTGATAAAAAATGAAAATCGGCGTGAAGTTGACGATCAGCTTGCCGCAGTCCAGGAAATGGCGGAATATCTCGCTGATTTAATGGAGCTCGGTTATGAGTTGGTCATAACCCACGGGAATGGTCCTCAGGTCGGTTATATTCTCAGACGATCTGAGCTTGCCTTTGAAGCGGGCGAACTCCATTTTGTCCCGTTGAAAAACTGCGTTGCCGATACGCAGGGCGCCATCGGCTACCAGATTCAGGAATCTCTGGTAAACGTTTTTCAGAAGCGCTCCATAAAGAAACAGCCCGTAACCATGGTAACGATGGTTGAAGTGGATCCCAGGGATCCAACATTTGACAACCCGACCAAACCGATCGGTGTGTATTACAATAAAAAAAAGGTGAAATCGCTCTCCCGTAAACATCCTGACTGGCATTTTGTCTCTCATGCAGAAAAAGGATTTCGGCGGGTCGTACCCTCTCCGAGACCGAAACGGATTATCGAGATTGAGGCGATACGTGCCATGGCAGACAGTGGTTTTGTCGTCGTTGCCGCCGGTGGCGGAGGCATTCCGGTGGTAAGAGGTGAGGACGGCCTGCTGTCAGGAATTGACGGAGTTGTCGATAAGGATCTTACCGCCGCCCTGATGGCCCGTGAGCTTGAAGCGGATATACTGGTTATTTCCACATTGGTGGAACATGTCTGTCTCCATTTTGCCAAACCGGATTGTACGCCGCTTAAACTTGTTACCGCAGCGGAGGCCAGTGATTATATTGAACGAGGCTGCTTTGAAACCGGCAGTATGCTGCCCAAGATCGAGGCAGCCCTGGATTTCATTAAAGGTGGGGGGAAGCGGGTGATCATTACCTCTCCTGAAAATCTGGTCGGTGCAGTCAGGGACAATACCGGAACACATATTGTCCCGTGAACCGGCATGTCTGATGAAATGGACAGATACGCCATCAACCGGGAACTGTTAATAAACAGGCAGACCAACCCTGTCAGTGAGAATTTATTATGCAAGAGAACAATCAAAACCTGCTGACCACAATAGCGTATCGGCTGAACTGGCTGATTGAGAGAATCTGCGCGCTTCTGATGGGCGTCATGGTGGTAG
>CBDUGK010000134.1:0-8616 GCA_965366875.1 uncultured Desulfobulbaceae bacterium
GGAAACAATGTGATGACCGGCTATTACAAGGATCAGGAGGCCACTGATGCAGCCTTTGCCGGGGGCTGGTTCCACAGCGGTGACCTGGCGGTGATGCATCCGGACAGCTACATCCAGATCATGGACCGGAAAAAAGACATTATCATCAGCGGAGGCGAAAATATCTCAACGGTGGAGGTTGAAATGGTAATTTATCGGCATCCCGACGTCCAGGAAGTGGCGGTGATTCCTGTTCCGGACGACAAATGGGGGGAAGTGCCGAAAGCATTCGTTATCCCCAAGCCGGGCACGAGCCCTTCTGAGGATGATATTATCGCTTTTACCAAGGAGCATCTTGCCCGGTTCAAGGCCCCAAAATATGTTGAATTTGGGGAGCTGCCAAAGACGGCGACAGGAAAAATCCAGAAATTCAAGCTCAGGGACCGAGAGTGGCAGGGGAAAAAGAGAGTCAATTGATACCACCGGTCCTGCAAAGCGAGCATTTCCACGGGAGTCAAGCGAAGCGTATCGCTCCTGCGGAATCGGCTGGGCAAGGAAGGTCCTAACGAAGCAGGTACCCCGCCGCTGGCGCAGATTTTCGGCAGCTCCAGTCCCGATGTCGATTAAAAATGATAGATCAGCATCAGGGAGGCAACCGGATAAAATTGAAAGATATCGAGATCATCTTTTATCTCCTTTTCCTGCTCGGCCAGAAAATCCTGTACTGCTGCAGACTGATTGACATCTACCGGTGCGTTGAGCCTGAGATTGGTGACATCGGGAGTTCCCTGGAAAAGTATGCCGAGGTCCACTGAGACTCCCCAGCCCGAATCCGAGTTGTTGCTTCGCCAGCCAAGTCCTGCATAGGGCGCGACGGGGGCAAATTCCACGTCACCGCTGATTGAGACCAGGTTGGCGAGGGCTCCGAGTTGGGGAGACAATGAGCTGATGCTGTCGTCGCTGACGGTTCCGCTGACGGCTATACTGTTATTGTTGAAGTAAGCGCCGCCGCTGAGGAAGAAACTGTTTCCAAATGGATGCCAGTCAAGGATCGCTGAAAAGGAGTTGAACTCGGTTTCAAAGTCATACTCAATGTCTGAAATGGTTGAGTCAAAAGAGTAGGTAAGGTAATTGAATCCACCCCTGAGCCGGGTATTGTTTATAATAGAGGCGCTCAGTTCAATACCGGCACCGAGCGTTCCAGCCTTTATTCCGAGCCCCAGCCCCTCATTTGCGCGGGCGGCAGGGAGGGAGCCAAGAAAAATGAGGGAGAGCAAAACAGCACAGAATAATTTGCGGCGGTAATTCATCTTAATTCCTCTATAGGATATCTGTTATCGGTTTTTGCTACCCGCCTCACCCGGATGCTGCTCACCAGGCATCAGCTGGGAATATTACATAAAAAGAAACTATTAACAAGTCGTTAAGATGCCACCTTCCTGGCTTAGAACAAAACCACCTTGAAATTCGTGCCCTTGTAGCTCATCACCAGGCCATCCCTGGTAATTTCCACGAGCCTGGTATCGCTGTCGATCAGATCACCCTCACGAACAACGGTCGTATTAATTAGAATCATCCTCAGTTGAGGATTCGGTGAAAAAACATGGCCGCTGTATTTCATCTCCGGGAGCTGGGCACGGATCGCCAGAGGCAGCTCTTCAAGGATTGTGAGCTCCGTTTCGGTTTTTTGATCCGGGTTTTCAAAAGAGGCTCCCGGCGCTGTTGCATCCTTTGTGTCAGCAGTCGCAGGGGGTATCTGGGCGGGCTGTTCCACGCTTTTTCCATTATCCGGCTGCAGCCCGTCAGCTTTTTTTATTTCAGGATTCTGCCCTGGGTCGGCGGGGGTTGCCTGCTCTGGGTTCAAGCGGCTGACCGGCGCATCGTCATTGGCTGAAAAAAACTTCCAGCTCAATAGAGAAAGAACGACAAAGGCGATTATCAGCAGGATCGGCAGCAGACCATTCTTTCCGGGAGTTTTTTGGCTGACTGCATGATCGAGCAGCAGGGGACCCTGCAGTTCTTCTTCCTGCTGTCTTCTCCGTCGCTCTTCCGAGGATTTTTTTAATGCGTCGAGAATATAGGACATGACAGATTCTGACTACCAACCCTCCCGCAGTCTAGTCATTGATCTCAATCGGGTTTATCACGATCTTTGTCCGCTCGCCTGACTGCAGATCCGCGGTTCCAGTGGTCTGACGGGTATACATTTCCGTTTGACTTTCTGCAGGCTGATTCGCCGTGTTTTCCGGCTGGCTGACTGGTTCAGTCTCCACCACCAGGGGCTCCGTTTGGGGTATAACGTCCGCTGTTGGTGATTTTTCTCCCGCAGGTACCTGTTGCTGTTCGGAGATTTTCTGCAGTTGAGTTTGCCTGCTCATCTCCGACGAAGGATCTCGAAGGAGCGTCGATCCCAGCCAGAGCCCGACAAATAACAGTATTGCCAAAATTCCGGCGGTCAGGATCAGTCGAGAATGTGGCCTGAAGGTGCGGCTTAAAAAATGGGTGCCGAATATTTCAGCGGCGGCTTTCTTGGCAATTTTTTTATCGACACGCTCTTTGTTTTCAGAGTAGGCCCCAAGCAGCGCATGGTCGCAGAGGCTGTTGATCAGCCGCGGTATTCCGCGGCTCGCACTGTATATCTCATTGACAGCCCGGCGCGTGAAGAATGTGCTGCGGCCCCCGCCCGCAACCATGATCCGGTGGGCAATATAGGCATCGACATCCTCTCTTTTGAGGCCTTTGAGGTGATATCTGCTGGTGATCCGCTGATTGATCTGCTCGAGGTCCGGTCGTGCAAGTATCGAGGCCAGTTCCGATTGTCCGAGCAGGATAATCTTCAGCAATTTCTGCTGATTCGTTTCCAAATTAGTCAGGAGCCGCAGCATTTCAAGGACATCAAGGTCAAGATTCTGGGCCTCGTCAATGACCAAAACCGCCTGACGATTTGCTGAATATGCGTTGAGAAGAAAATCGTTGAGACTGTCAATATAATCTTTTGAGGAAGGTTCCTCTTTTTTGATGCTGATCTGAAACTCGTCGCATACAGAAGCGAGCAGTTCGTTGCTGGTAAGTTTCGGGTTGGTGATGACAGCGATGTCGGTACTGCGCGGCAATTTCTCGAGGAAGTAGCGGGAGATCGTCGTTTTTCCCGTGCCGATCTCCCCGGTGAGCAGTACAATACACCCCTTGGATGTCGTCCCATAGACCAGATGGGCAAGCGCCTCCTGGTGCATTTTGCTCATGTAGAGATAACGTGGGTTGGGAGCAATTGAAAAAGGATTTTCATTGAACCCGAAATAATCTGTAAACATAAAAAAGGTCTTAACTGGCTGATTTTGGTGGAAGTATCTTCCGGCTGTCAGGTCAGCAACAGGCAACGGTAGGTATTATAGGACAAATTGGCACCCAATGCTATTTCTCTTTGTTTTCAGTTGTAATTATTACCATTATTGCGTAGCATAAAACCTCTTTTGCTGATAATTTTCTTCCTGTTGTCAGGTTCGATAGAGTATAAAGCGGTGCGATGTTATTGAGATCTTGAGTATCAACAATGCTGAAAAAATTATCGCTTACCTTCATATATCTTTTCTATGCTGTCGCCCTGATAGCAGTTCTTCTTGTTATACGATTTCCAAAAGATACCGTGTTAACCCGGGTTGAACAGGAAATTGAACAGAGACTTCCCGGCTACACCTGTGATATCAGCAACATAAAATATATATATCCGTTCAATGTGCTGGTTGAAGGGGTGACAATTGTGCATCGAGACAACAGCTCACAGCTGCCCGTTACCACTGTGCTGGTGACCCCGGATCCCAAGCATCTCCTGACCCGGTTTGGGATGAGTCTTGAGCTTCTCGGTGGAACAATGAAAACAGGGGTGGTGCTGCACCCCGAGAACAACCGGGTGGAATTTCAAACACTTGAGGTCTCAGGAATTAATCTCAAGGATGTCGGTTTTATCGAACAGAACCTGAGCCGGGGAATTGACGGGACTCTCGAGCTTTCTGGAAGATACAGTACTGCTCTTGCCGATCTGGATAAGGGGGATTTCTCGGGCAATGTTCGTATAAATGATTTCAAGATGGAGCTCAAACGCCCTGTTCTTCAGAGCACCGAGATTGTTTTTTCAGAACTGGAGTCTTTTGTGCAAATGAAAAACAGCCTGGTTGAAATCGTTGATGGAACGGCAACAGGACCATTTTATGATGGCGACTTCAATGGCTCAATCCAGCTGAAAGAATTGTGGCGGGCAAGTGTTTTAGACGTAAGCGGCACAATCAGCCCCAAGCAGGATTATATTGAACGGGACCGTCAGCTGGCACGGGCTGTCGCCCTGCTTTATCGAAAATACAAAAGCTCGACAATTCCCTATGTACTGACAGGGAATCTCGAAGACCCGGTGTTCGCTTTTGGAACCAGATGACAATGGTATGACAGTCTTGGCTTGCATTGAGCAAATATGAAGAGAGCACGGGATGGTGGAGGTTTTAGGTCGTGATTGAAGGGATAGGCTCAATACTGCTGCGCAAAACTAATCTTACGGAGGAAGATCTGCAGGCGGCCCTGATCGTTCAGGAAAAGAGCGGTGAGAGACTCGGGGAAATCCTCGTCAAACAGAAAAAGATTAAAGAACTCGATCTCCTGCAGGCCCTCTCTGATCAGTTCAGGATGGATGTTGTTCCTGTTCTGCCCTCCGATATCGTCACGGATTTCACCAAGATTATCCCGATAGCGTTTCTGAAGAGAAACGTCCTGGTCCCGATCATCACCGATGAAGAACACTATATCGCCATGTACGACCCCTCCCTTTTTCAAGCCTACGACGATATCTGCCAGCTGCTTGAAATGGAGGGCGTCCCCTCGCAGCTCTGCTCTCATGGTGAGATTATCCGCTCCATCAATGCTGCCTATGATATGTCCCAGGACAGGGCCGAAGATGTTATGCAGGATATCGATGAGGATGATCCGGATGTGCTTTTTTCTAAAATCGAAGAGGTGGGAGACCTCCTTGATGATACCAGCCACTCCCCGGTTATCCGCCTGGTGAACCTGATGCTGTCTCAGGCGGTGCGCAACAATGTCTCGGATATCCATATTGAGCCCTATCAGAACCTGCTGAAGATACGGCAGCGGCTGGACGGTATTCTCTATGACATGTTTGCTCCTCCCAAACATGTCCAGTCGGCTCTGACCTCGAGAATAAAGCTGATGGCCAAAATGAATATCGCCGAGAAACGGCTTCCCCAGGACGGTCGGATCGAGATCAAGGTCGGCAACAAGGATATCGATATCAGGGTGTCGACCCTGCCCACTGCATTCGGTGAGCGGGTGGTTATGCGCCTTCTTGATAAGTCTACGGTGCGGATGTCTCTTTCCGACCTGGGTATGTCTGCCGACTGCCTGAAAATTTTCTCGAAGATGATCAGCGCGCCAAACGGCATTATCCTGGTTACCGGACCGACCGGTTCAGGAAAGACGACGACGCTCTATGCCGCACTGACCGCCATTAATAATGTCGATATCAACATTATCACGGTTGAGGACCCCATAGAATACAGGATTCCCGGCATCGGCCAGGTCCAGGTAAACCCGAAGATCGATCTGACCTTTGCCTCCGGGCTGCGCTCGATTGTCAGGCAGGATCCCGATGTCATCCTGATTGGGGAGATCCGTGATTTTGAAACTGCGGAAATTGCCATTCAGTCCGCGCTTACCGGACATCTGGTGTTCTCAACCGTGCACACCAACGATGCCGTCAGTACCATTACCCGACTGCGGGATATGGGAGTCGAATCATTTTTGATCGCCTCTTCGGTTAATGCAATTCTTGCTCAGCGGCTGGTGAGGATCATCTGTCCTTCCTGCAAGGAAGCCTATACGCCTGATCCGATAGAGCTGGAGCGTATCGGGCTGACTCCGGAAATTCTCGGTGAGCAGCAAATTTTCCGAGGGAGCGGATGTGATGAATGTCATCAGACCGGTTATCAGGGACGATGCGGTATTCATGAGTTTCTGGTTGTCGATGATGCGGTGAAAAGCATGATCCTGAAAACATCCGATTCCAGCGAACTCAAGCATTATGTCAGGGGGCAGGGCATGAAAACGCTTGTTCAGGACGGCGCGGAGAAGGTACTCAACGGAATCACAACGATTGCAGAGGTCTATCGGGTGGCACAGGGATAATCCCTCTGCTCTGCATTCCACCCATTGAACAAAACCGCGTTTTCAGCCTGAAATCAGCCCAACCTGCTGATTCAACGACTCGGCGAAGGCCAGGTAGTGGTTTGGTATTGTTCGCTTTGCCGGTGTGGCAATATAAAAATCTCGTTTCATATGCAGTCCTTTCACCCTGATTTCCCTTAAAACGCCGCTTTTGAGTTCATCCCGTATGGCCAGTCTGGAGATAATCGAAACGCCCAGATCGGACTTTATTGCCTCTTTAATGGCAGTACTCGAGCCAAGGACAGCACTCACCCTGAGCTGACTGGTGTCGATATCGAGTTGAGAAAGAAAAATTTCTATATTCTTCCTGGTTCCCGAGCCGCTTTCCCTCAGCAGAAAGTTGAGTTCTCCAAATTCCTCGGGGGTAATTTCGGCGGCTATTGTAGCACTGCCGTTCACGGCAAGCACCAGTTCATCACTGCCGAACGGCGCGTATTCTATTTTCTTGCTTGCAATGCGAATGCCGACAACCCCCATATACAGCTGGTTGTCACAGATGCTTTTTATTATTTGCGCTGAATCGCTGATGGTTACCTGAAACGATACGGTGGGGAATCGTTTTTTGAAAGCCGCTGCATATCGAGGCAGAATGTATGCTCCGGGAATGGTGCTGGCACCAAGGTGGAGCTCACCGGACACCTCGTTTGAGACCGTCGACAGCATCGTGCTGATCTTGTCCATTTCGTTGAGAATTTCGACTGCTTTCGGATAGAGTAGTTCAGCCTGAGGCGTCGGCATTATTGAGCGTCCCAGCCGGTCGAAGAGTTTACAGCCAAGATGCTCTTCGAGATTGCGCATATGTTCGCTGATCGTCGGTTGACTGGTAAAGAGTTTCGCAGCCGCCTTGGTGAAACTTCTCGTTTTGTAAACTGCCGTAAAGATCCTCAGTTGGCGGGTGTCCATGGCGGTTCCTATACGTGTTATCGTTGTGCCCTACCATCAGGAGTCTGCTCTTCTACTACGGGTATCATTACCACAAGAAGCGGCCAGGAAAAAGATAAAAGGAGTTAATGGTGCTTTGTCGGGGGCTGGTGCGGGGAACAGAAACAGAGCTTTTTCCGTCTGATAGTAAATGCGCTGGTATATCGATCGCTGAAAATGATCGACGCGATGGCGCCTGCAGCTGGAAACAGCCGCAGGCGCCGAAGCTGTTTTACTCGATTCCGGTGATGACTCCCTGCACTCTGCGGTTCAAGGCTCTTCCCTGGGCTGTTTCATTGCTGGCCACGGGATCTTCATAAGCGAATCCGCTCAAGGTAATGCGGTCAGCACTGATACTTTCTTTTTCCACCAGGTAGGAGCGGACACTTGCTGCCCGGCGGTGGGAGAGTTTGATATTGTATTCCCAGGTGCCGATGCTGTCGGTATGTCCGGCGAGTATGACGCGTGCATTGGGGTGATCCCTCATAAAAGCGCCGACCTGAGCAAGAATTTTGAAGTATTCACCTTTGACATCAGATTTGTCAAAATCAAAGAGAATGTTCTCCCATTCGTAGCCGGCAATGACTTCCTTGGCCATATCAGGTTTTTTGTCCACCACGGAAAAAAGAGCGCTGGTCATCCACTCCGGATTGCCGAGCAGCTTTTCAAACGGCACCATATAGGATGAATCGTTTACCGAGGCAATCGCCTGGATATCTTTTAATCCTCTCTTTTCTGCACCGGTATTGATGACCACGAAGGAAATATCGTATTTTGAAGCGAGCCTTCTGGCCAGAGCAGGCGGGGACATCATCGAGTCGATGAGGGTGTATTGGCCGTCGGTAAACAGGAATATAACCGTTTTGCCACTCATTTCTGCCAGGACCTTGTCAAGTTCCGATAACCCCTGCTGCAGAAGTGTCGAACCTTTAGGCTCGCGGGGCATGGTGGAGATTGTCCGGCTGAATGACTTTTTGTTATACGGCTGCACCGGGTAGTAGGTGGTGAGATTATCAAGGCCGCTGCCGGGGGTAAAGGAATAGATACCGGCCATCCAGTTCATGTCAGGAAGTGTTGCATTCTTCTCCACAAGAATCTTGCGCTCGGCAGCCAGTTCAGTCATGACGGTCTTGCCGTATATATCATTCATGGACCGAGACCTGTCATAGAGGATAATAAAATTATCCGCTTTTCTGACCAGGTATACTTCAGTACCGTTCCAGAGAGATTTTACCGGTTCTGCCTGGGCCGAAAGGGCAAACAGCAGACAGCAGAATACCAGACAGGCGCATACGATCTTTGTTGATTTCATGAAACGTCCTCCGCGGTGAGGGAAATAGAATGGCAAAGTGCAGGTACCGATCACCAACTTTCCCGGTAATGAAGCCATTTTTTTTTATTTGCTGCTCTTCTGATAACAGATTATTTATATCCAACTATAAAAATAGCAGTTATTTGAAATGAATGGAAGGTTTCAGCGGAAAAAATCAT
>CBDUGK010000135.1:0-8527 GCA_965366875.1 uncultured Desulfobulbaceae bacterium
CTTGTTTCCGTTACCCAGGGACCAGGCCTCATTGGTTCACTGCTCGTTGGCTTTTCTTCTGCAAAGGCATTATCGTATAGCTTGAAAATACCGTTTGTCGGCGTCGACCACATGACGGGCCACATCCTCTCCGCCTTTCTGGAAGCGGATGTTCCCGCATTTCCCTATATTGCCCTGATCGTCTCTGGCGGGACAACGGCACTTTACCAGGTAGACGGATTCATGGATTATGAACTTCTCGGCAGAACCCGTGATGATGCTGCCGGAGAAGCATACGACAAGGTGGCACGATTTCTGGGGCTCGGTTATCCCGGCGGCCCGGCTGTATCCAGCCAGGCGCAGCGCGGAAACCCCCAGTCTCTGAGGCTCCCCAGGGCATGGCTGGAAGACGGTTCGCTGGATTTCAGTTTCAGTGGCCTCAAGACAGCGGTTATGAATCATTGCAATCAAAGCCGCATGAAAGACGGAACCGTTGATAACGAAGCTGTCTGCGCATCTTTTCAGGAAGCGGTTACCGATGTACTTGTTGAGAAAAGTATTTCTGCTGTGAAACAGAGAGGACTTGGAACCCTTGTCCTTGGGGGAGGCGTGTCCGCAAATGATCGGCTGAGGGAACAGATGATGGTGAGATGCGGCCGGGAAAATGTTCGACTCTTCCTTCCTGCAAAGAAGAATTGCACGGACAACGCCGCGATGATCGCTTTTTCAGGACTCAAGCATTTTCAAAATGGTGTCGTCGGCACACTTGATGACGATGTTTTCTCGCGCTCTCACCTGGGCATCTAGATAGAAGTGATGAACTTTGGACGAACCCGACGCTATTACTATCTGAGATTTATCCGGCTGCGGGGAACTCCTCACAGCCTGGCCCTTGGATCGGCAATTGGTGTTTTCATCGGCATAACTCCTACAATACCATTTCACACCATTGTCATTTTTTTCCTCTCTATTGTCAGCAGGTCGTCCTTTATTGCCGGGCTGATCAGCAGCTGGGTGGTCTGCAACCCCCTGA
This sequence comes from uncultured Desulfobulbaceae bacterium, assembly GCA_965366875.1. Classification (GTDB taxonomy): domain Bacteria; phylum Desulfobacterota; class Desulfobulbia; order Desulfobulbales; family Desulfocapsaceae; genus MADRE3. Next base: position 1,013 of record CBDUGK010000135.1, read on the forward strand.
CCTACATCCCGCAATATTACCTCTCCCTGCGTATCGGAAATCTGGTAACCCCGTACGAGTTAAGCTGGAACCAGATTCAATCTGTCGTAGAGGTTGTACTTTCCGATGTTTCTTTTACTATTCGCATGAAAGCGCTGCTGACCGTCAGCTACGAAGCGATCATTGTCATGATCCTGGGAGGCTCGCTTCTCGCTCTCCCCTTTGCCCTCGCCAGTTACTATATTTCGTACCTGGTTTTTATTAAAATTAAAAACAAGCGACGGGAAAAACGAATCCTGCACTGATCTTTTTTCCTGCGCCCCCTGAGAACCAGTCATGGCTCCTGACCACAACCCGAAAGCCTCCCTTGCTAAATATGGGCTGGCACCTTCAAAGAAACGCGGGCAGAATTTTCTTGTCAACCCGGATACCGCCAGAAAAATTGTCGCGCTTGGAATGTATCATGACCGTGAGTGTGTAGTCGAAGTCGGTGTGGGATTTGGCGCCTTGACCCGAGAGCTTGCATCACGTGTTCTCCAGGTAATCGGAGTTGAGATCGACAGCGGCATTATTCGCTACCATGAGAGCGAAAACGATCTTCCCGGCAACGTAATGCTTCTCCATGGAGATATTCTTACACTGGATTTTGCCCAGCTTGCGGACCATGCAGGCCTGCCGTTTAAGATCATAGCAAATCTTCCCTACTCTATATCCAACCCATTTCTGTTTAAACTCCTGGAAAACAGCAGATACCTGCAGAGTGTCATCGTAATGCTGCAGAAAGAGGTCAGTGACAGGCTCTGCGCTGCGCCTGCAACAAAAGCCTACGGCATCCCGACCGTACTCCTCGGCAGCTTTGCCCGGGTTAAAAAACATCTGCTGGTAAAGCCGGCTGAGTTCCATCCCCGTCCCAGCGTTGATTCCGAAGTCATAGAGATTGTCTTTACGGGTCGTGATATCGGCTGCTCATTTGCCAATTACCAGCGCATCGTGCGCTCATCTTTTGGCAGTCGGCGCAAGACCATTCAGAACAACCTGAACAACCCGTCACTGTTTCCCTGTTTTCCTGTACAGGAAAAAAAACTGATCAAAAACGCTGTGCTGCAGCTTCTAGATGACAACCGAATTGACCCTCAAATCCGTGCCGAATGTCTGACCAGCGAGCAGTTTGAAGGGTTAGCTTCATCCTATGAACATTTTCTCGCATCATATGGATGATTTTCAATATCAGCGCACCATTATCAGCTCTCAGGCGTAACTTTCAGGTTAATCCGGATAACGCATCCCTTGAACAGGAATGCTCGTGCTGGATATTCCCCGTTCGCTGGTGCCGAGCAAAGTCCATCTGATAGACAAAGGGTGATACTCACAGCAGACGAGGTACTCGTTTGCCGGAAGAGCCAAATTTCTCCTGTTCTGCAGCGCTGAAAGAGGTATAATTGTCGCCAGCCGTTTTTATTTCAAGATTACTCCACATTCAATGTCGCGATGTGGCGTTCCACTCCAGGAGGCCTGTTCTATGTACTTTAAGCAGACGGCAGCTCACTCCGATCCACGCTTTAAGATTTTTCATGAACTGATGCGTCACAAGATCAGAGAGATCCTGTTTATTTCCAGCCCCTATGATGCCTGGGTGATGGAGAAAGACCGGAGTCTCTCCGAGGCGATCGTCCTTGAGTATCAGGGCCTCAACCTCAGTCATCCGCCTCGACTCAATTGGGTCGCTTCCCTGGAGGAGGCGTCAGCTGTTCTGGTCGATAAAACGATTGATCTCATTATTATCATGTCCCAGGCAGACGAGTTTCGATTTGATCAGGTATATCGAGTCATCAGGGAGCCATACCCGGCCATTCCAATCGTTCGCCTCTATCACAGGGCGCCCGGCTATCTGGTAGCAGACAACAGTAATCTTCCCTTCATACCGGATAGAACCCTTGTCTGGAGTGGAGACACCAAGCTTTTGCTGGCAATTATAAAGAGCATGGAGGATCAGATTAACAGTGTCCGCGATACTGAACTTGCAGCCATACGCATCATTATTTTTGTGGAGGATTCTGCTGAATATCTTTCATCGCTGCTCCCGCTTTTCTATCAGGAACTTGTCGGCCAGACTCAGGAGGTAATGGAAGAAGGGTTGAACCATGAGCACCGGCTGCTGTCCATGAGGGCGCGTCCGAAGATTCTTATTGCCGAAACCTTCGAACAGGCAAAGGATCTTTTTGACAGATATGAGCCCTATGTTCTTGCCGTCATATCAGACGTTCGCTTTCCCAAAGATGGAGTGGTAAACAGCGAGGCGGGAATCATTCTGCTGAAGAAGATTCACGAAAAACGCTTCGATATTCCTCTTCTGCTGGCAAGCTCGGAGCCGGCAAACCGGGCGAAGGCCGCCATGATTCCTTCCGAGTTTGTTGACAAGAATTCTTCAAACCTGCACGACGAGGTTCATTCCTTCTTCCTCAGCAAGCTCGGTTTCGGGCCTTTCACGTTTGAATCGTCTGAGAATCACGAGATCACCGCTGCCACGAATCTGTTCAGCCTGGAGCAGGGGCTGCGTTCCATGCCGGATCAGGTTTTTTATGATCACTGGGTCAATAATGATTTTTCAAGATGGCTGTTTACCCGGGCCGAGACCCTGTTGGCCACAGAACTTCGGGGTGTGACCAAGGAACATTTCAACAATGACCTGGGTGAAATGAGGAAATACCTGTACAAAACATTTCATGACTGGCGTCTTCAGCGGCAAAAAGGCGTACTGGTTGAGTTCGACGAAGACGATTTTGACCATGAAACCGAGTTTGTTAAAATCGGCGGGGGCTCTCTTGGCGGAAAGGCTCGCGGGCTGGCGTTCTTTTCTTCCTGGCTCAACGAATATCAAGGTCTCAAAAACAGATTCGAGCCGGTCGAAATTGTCATTCCCCACACGCTTATCATCACTACCGAATTTTTTGAAGAATATATAAAAAAAAATAATCTCAGGTATCTTGCCCAAAGCGATATGCCAAACGAGACCGTTGCTGATTTATTTCTCAAGGGACAGTTCTCCGAAACCATCAGGAACCAGTTGCGAATCTACCTCGAGCACGTCATTGGTCCCATTGCCGTTCGCAGTTCGAGCCTGCTTGAAGATGCAAAATATCGGGCCTATGCGGGTTTGTACAGCACCTATATGCTGACAAATGAAAGCAGTGATCCTGCGCTCAGGCTCGAACAACTGCTCAACGCTATAAAAATGGTCTATGCGTCAACGTATTACCGTGAACCAAAATCCTTTTCCAAACGTGTCGGTAATCGTATTGAAGAGGAGCGGATGGCGGTAATCATACAGAAAATTGTCGGCAGCAGGTACGGTGATTTCTTTTACCCAACCATATCGGGGGTAGCGCAATCGCACAATTTCTACCCATTTTCCCGCTTAACACCGGAAGACGGCGTCGCTACCATTGCCCTTGGTATGGGTAAGGCGGTTACGGAGGGTGAAAAAAGTTTGCGGTTCTCACCGGGCGCTCCTCAGATTCTCCCTCAGTTTTCAAGCGTTGATGATATTTTAAAGAACAGCCAGCGAACATTTTACGCCCTCAATATGAAGAGCTCGCCGCATCCGTTCAACCCTGACGATTCGCCGGCGCTGGTCAAACGAGCTGTCAGTGATGGCATAGGCGAATATCCAGTCAGACTGCTGTCGAGCACCTATGACCACCAGGAGCATCGAATACGGGACTCATTTTCAGGCACAGGTTCTCCGGTTATAACCTTTTCTTCTGTCCTGAAGTTTGGCATGTTCCCGCTCGCTGAAATGCTGCAGGAATTGCTGTTAGCCGGCCAGAAGGGTATGGGCGGCTCGGTGGAAATCGAGTTTTCCATCGTCATTCCTCAGGATCAGAAGCAGACACCTCAGCTGTTTGTCCTGCAGATACGGCCGATGGGAGCTCCTGAAGAAACAATACGGGTCGATATAAACAGTGGGGAATTAGATTCGATCTTTTGTCTTTCCCATCGTGCGCTTGGCAACAGCATCAATGATGACATTCATGACATTATTTTCGTAAAGCCCGATAGCTTTAATCCCTCCAGGACGGTGGAGATCGCCAAAGAAATTTCCATCCTCAACAACATTATAAACGAGGCCGGCAGAAAATACCTGTTGATTGGACCGGGCAGGTGGGGATCAGCAGACAGGTGGCTCGGTATTCCGGTGAGTTGGAGTGATATCAGCGGTGTCGGCGGCATCGTTGAAACCTTTCATCCAAAAATAAATGCCGAACCATCCCAGGGATCGCACTTCTTCCATAACATTACCTCCCTGGGAATAAATTACTTAACCGTTGTTGACAAAAAAACTGATTTTATTGACTGGGCCTGGATTTTATCCCTGGCTCGAACAGATGAAACGAAATATATCGGTCATGTCAGACGGGATGCTCCATTTGTGATGCGGGTGGATGGTCGAAGCAGTACCGGAGCACTTTACCGGTGATATCAGGTGAACAGGCGGAAAACGAGAATATATGTCGGTAAAAACAACCGTCACTATTTCAATGCGTTAAACAGGCAGTAATCGTATTTTTCCCGTAAAATACTGTAATTACAATATAAATAATTTGTTCTGTATTATCAAAACCATAACCATCAATGGAGTTTTTTTACTTGACTATGTTCCGCAAGTCTTTATATTCTCGTGATAGGTTCGACAGCAATGGCTGTCAACTATATGTACACCCTTTCAAATCACATGACACTAGGGGTTGTATAGCAAGTTACAACCAGATAAACAAATTCTTTCGATAATGCAGATATACAATCGGTCTCCCCTGGAATATTATTGCGCCAGCTGCGTCATTTAAATACGCTGACGGGAGGAACAGAAATGACATTACTCGAAGCAATACTCTGGCTCACCTTGAATGTGTATCATGAAGCGCGATCTGAACCGCAGATTGGTCAGGTTGCCGTTGCGCATGTAACACTCAACAGAGCAAACAAGGGAAAATTACCGGTAAAAGAGATCGTCAAACAGCCCTATCAATTCAGCTGGACATTTCAGAAAGAATCCTATATTCCCGATGATCCGACCGCTTTTCTGAAATGTTTGCAGTCAGTCTACATAGCCCTGAAGACAAATGATTTCACCAGAGGTGCAACCCATTATCATCTGGAGTCAATCACACCGGAATGGGTATCGGATTACACCTATGTAGCCCAGTACGGATCACACAAGTTCTACAGGTGACAGAATACCCCTGTCACCCCTGACTATACTGCCGAAGCCCTGGCAAGTGCGGCCCGCATCTTCGCAAGTCGCTCTTCACTCATTTTTACCGCGATGGGATAGACAAGTGTTCGCGACAGCAGTTCTGCCGACTGCGGCAGCGCTGCCGGATCGTAAACGATTCTCTTTCTGCCTTCCGGTCCTTTAAATGGCCAACCGTTTCGAGCCAGCGTCGAACTTCCGAGCAGATGTTCCCACTTTGGGTAAAAATGCCAGCTGTTGTCTGCCCAGCATATCGGAGCCGCCCCTTCAGCTATCAGCGTTTTTTGTACTTTCAGGCGGTGTTCACAGCTCTCAAGGATAAAGGCTAGAAAGGTGGCCGAATCCCCGGCTTCGTCAATCTGGTGGCGAAAGCTCACTCCGGGGATAGCTGCAGCAGCCTCTTTCAGGCGTGCTTTATGAGCCTGCTGGGCTGTAATCATTGCATCCAGTTTTGCCAGCTGGGCGATCCCAATGGCCCCTTGAAGTTCCATCATACGGTAGTTGAAACCAATAAAATTTCGGCTCTCTCCTCCACGTCCTCCTGGATTCACCGCATGATCATGTCCATGATCATGATATTCAGACATATTTCTCCAGAGCTCCTGGCTGTCTGTGATGATCATTCCGCCTTCGCCGGTGGTAATGGTTTTTACTGAATCAAAAGAAAACGTGCCGCAACTGCCAAACGAACCAAGATGTTTGCCGTTTATACGGCCGCCGGCCGCCTGGGCAGTATCCTCTATTACGGGGATGTCAAACTGATCCGCAATTGCCATTATTTCCGTGATTTTTGCAGCTGATCCAAGCATGTGTACCGGGATAATGCAATGGGTCTTGTCAGTAATCTTTTTCCTGAGGTCGGCAGGGTCCATGTTGAGGGTTTCATCAACTTCGGTGAATACCGGAACGGCACCAACCTCAAGAATTGCTTCCCAAGTCGCCACAAACGTAAAACCCTGGGTTATCACCTCGTCACCGGAACCGATGCCAAGCGCCGTCAGCGCAACCTTCAACGCTGCCGTGCCGGAGGTTACTGCCTGAGCATAACGGCTGCCGCTGTATTTTGCGAATGCATCCTCAAATTCCTTAACCTTGTAAATTCCATTTCGTTGCTCTGAGAATTCGTAACGGAACAATACCCCTGTCTCCAGGACATCCATGATCTGATCTTTTTCTTCCTGGCCAAAAATTTCAAAACCGGGCATTTGATCGCTCCTCCTGATATCTTTCGGTAATAATGCAATAGTGGGCTGATACGCTGAAGTGATCCCGCAATGATGAAAATGGGTATCACAGCGCCATATTATCGATCAGCCGTATTCTGTTGTTTACTTTAATTGCGCCTGCAATCCTGCACCCACCGTCGACCTTTGATTTTGGCTTCAAGGTCAGCGGATCAACAATCGTCAGATATTCAACGGAACATCTGCTGTTTTCAGAAATAAATGTTTCAGCCGTCCTCAGCAACGGCTCGGCTTCAAGCGTTACAGCGGACTGCTTCACCTGCTTTTGAACCATTGCAAGAGCCCTGAACAGTGCCGTTGCCTCCTGCCTCTCCTGCACGTCAAGATGGGCGTTTCTTGAGCTCATTGCAAGTCCATCCGGTTCCCTGACAATCTCATGACCGATGATTTTTACCGGAACATTCAAGTCGCGAACCATTTTCTTTATGACAACCAGCTGCTGGAAGTCTTTTTCTCCAAAAATGGCACTATCCGGTTCAACGATATTGAAGAGCTTGCCAACGACGGTGGTAACGCCAGTGAAATGCTGGGGGCGGTCAAGACCGCACATTCCCTGTGAAAGCTCCGAAACCATAATCGACGTCTCGTGACCCTGCTGATACATTTCCGTGGTTTCAGGGGTAAAGAGCAGATCAACTCCAGCATCCTCTGCTTTTTGCAAATCGCTTTGCAGGTCCTGGGGATATGAGTCCAAATCCTCGCCAGGTCCGAATTGCGACGGATTGATAAAGAGACTGACGACAACTCTGTCTGCAACCTGCCGCCCATGCTTCATCAAGGCTAGATGCCCGTCATGAAAGTACCCCATGGTGGGGACGAGACAGGACAGAAAATTATGCTCTTTCCAGGTTTTGACGGTCCGGCGTACGTCGGCTATGCAGGATGTGTGTATCACAGGATTGCTTTGAGACGGGCTATTTTTTCTTCAATTAAACCCTTTTCATTTCGTTGGGTTACATTCATCAGGGTGGCAAGGTATTCTTCATATATTGAAAGCGCCTTTTGCTTATCACCCTGCATTTCACTGATTCTCGCAAGCCC
>CBDUGK010000136.1:0-8512 GCA_965366875.1 uncultured Desulfobulbaceae bacterium
GTTTCGCAAACGCCGCGGGAATCGACATCAAGTACGTGCCCTATGACAAAGCCCCGCAAACCCATGCCGCTGTTCTCGGCGGGCATCTTGACGTGCTGCACGAAGAGCCGGGTGTTGTTCTTCCGCTGATCGAGGCAGGAAAGCTGAAGCCGATCATTGTCTTCAACGACAAGCGCTTGGATAAATTCCCTGATGTTCCCACTTCCGTTGAGCTTGGGATCAATATCACCAGTGGCCGCTGGCGCGGTCTTGCCGTCAAGAAAGGCACACCACAGCCGATCATAGACTATCTTGCCGCAGAGTTGAAGAAAGCCTACGAGAGTCCAATGTTCAGCGAATACCAGGCTACTGCACTGCTCGATCAGCGTCCGGGTTGGAAAGATCCGGCTGAATTCGGCAAATTCTGGGATGAAGAATTCCAGGCTTACAAGGATATCCTGACCTCTTTGGGATATGTAAAATAACGGTTCATGAGTAAATAGACCGGAATCTCACACCTTCACCAGCCGCGATCTCACGGCAGGTGCAGGTGTGAGCAAAGTACGTTCTCTTCTGGTTGAACAGATGCTGCGCCATTGGTGCGCAAAAGATGCTGTAATGTTAAGGAGAAGTCCGTGTTGAAAACGTTATTGAAAGCAGATGTTGTCATCAGCGTGATTGTTTTCGTTATCTCGGTGTACCTTTATTTCGAGATAAAGAAGGTTGATTCGGGAGATGTCTACGGAGAGCTCGGACCGGCATACTGGCCCAAGTTTATCCTTGTTTCGCTGATGGTGCTAAGTGTTGGCATGGCCGCGATCTCTGTCGCTGGAGTGTTGAAAGGGACTATTGCTGGAGTAAAACCTTTTCATTTTACGGTGGCCAATGCCCGGTTCCTCGCAGCCACAGGGCTGATCGCCAGTTACCTGATCCTGCTGCCATATGTCGGCTTCCTGATTTCGACACCGCTGCAAATGATCGCTTTTATGTACCTGCTCGGTGAACGGCAAAAGTTCTGGATATTCTCGCTACCCTTTGCGCTGACTCTGGGCATTGTCCTGCTTTTTACCAAGGCCATGTATGTTCCCCTGCCGAGAGGAGTGGGGATATTTCTCGAAATCAGCCATTTAGTGTATTGATCCTGATCGGCAAAGGAGCCTGAATTATGGAAATCTGGTTAGCGGCATTTTATAACGTTTTCTCGCCGATGCCCCTGCTGTTTATTTTTGGCGGCGTCATGATGGGCGTCATGCTTGGGGCTATTCCCGGTCTCAATTCGACGATGGGCACTGCCCTGCTTATCCCGTTCACCTATGCGATGGATTCCACGACCGGTCTGCTGCTGCTCACTGCGGTTTATTGCGGGGGCACGTTCGGTGGCTCGATTTCTGCGATTCTGTTCAATGTTCCCGGCTCCCCGGAGGCATCGGTAACCGGTTTTGACGGCTACCCGATGGCCAAGGCCGGCCAGGCCGGCCGGGCGCTCGGTATTGCCATCATGTGCAGCACCATGGGCGGCCTGTTCAGTGTGGTGGTGATGAACTTGATCTCCCCGCTGCTCGCTCAGGTGGCTTTGACCTTTTCCGATCCGGAATATTTCGCCCTTGCCTTTGCCGCCCTGACCCTGATCGCTACGCTGGGTGGCAAGCAGATGATCAAATCATTTCTGATCGGCTTCGTCGGGCTGCTCATTGCTACCATCGGCATTGATCCGATGGCCGGTGTTGAGCGTTTCACCTTCGGCTGGAGCGGTTTGATCGGCGGCGTCAATTTTATCGTTGCGCTGATTGGAGCCTTTGCCATTGGCGAGATCCTGCTTACTGCCGAGAGCGGCACCTCGTTTGGTGGCGAGGGAGATGTCAAGGTCTCCACAAAACTGCCCTCATTGCTCGAACTGCTGAAGCTTCGCTGGACGATTTTGCGCTCCGCGGTGCTCGGCACGATGATTGGCATACTTCCCGGTGTCGGTGCGACAACGGCTTCGTTTATCGGTTATTCGGAAGCGGTCCGCTGGTCGAAGCACCCGGAAAAATTCGGCACCGGCGTGCCCGAAGGCATCGCCGGCCCGGAGACTGCCAACAATGCCGCCACGGGCGGCGCCATGGTTCCGCTGCTGACACTCGGTATTCCCGGCAGCGCCACGACTGCGGTGATCATTGGCGGTTTCATGGTCCACGGCCTTCAGCCAGGGCCGATGCTCTTCCTCAACCAGCCGGACCTGATGTACTCGATTTTTCTGGCAATGTACGTCGCCAACGTGTTCATGCTCTTTTCTGGAATCGTCGTGGCCAAGCTTTTCTCCAATTTCAGGAAGCTCCGTTACTCGATTCTCGGGCCGTGCATCTTTGTTTTTGCCACAGTCGGGGCCTTTGGCATCAGTAACTCAATGTCTGATGTCTGGATCATGTTTGCTTTTGGACTGCTTGGATACGTAATGAAAAAATACTCTTTTACCGTAGCCCCGTTGATCATCGCCCTGGTTCTTGGCGGCCTTGCAGAAGAATCGCTGAGACGGGGAATGAGAATGGAAGACTACGATCTGGTAAGTTTTCTCGCCCGTCCGATTAGCGGCACAATTCTGGCGGTAGCGGTTTTTACCCTTCTCTACACACTCTACAGCAGGTTCAGCAAAAAACCCAATATCCTGGCCGGTGAGATTACCAGACCAAAAGGGGTGTCTCCGACCAAGACAGAGTAATGTGATAGAGGCCTAGGTTACCCGGAAAATCTACCAGATACAGAGAATCTAAAGCTATGATCGTAAAAAGCGCATGCCTGACGGGAGTCAGAGAAATAGAAGTCCGTGAGCGTGAACTACTGCTCGCTGATGATGAAATATTGGTCAAGACCCATGCCGCTGGAATCTGCGGGCAGGATAAGAATTTATATAACGGTATCATCCCTCCTTCGGGAGGTCTTAATACCGAAATGAAGAATGCTTTTGCTTATCCCTATTATTTTGGCCATGAAGCAGGAGGAACCGTCGTTGAGGTTGGCCGGAACATTCGTCAGTACAAGCCAGGTGATAACGTGATCGCCTTTGCCTGGGTTGAAACCTACTCCGATTATTTCAAGGCCGGCGAAGAAGATCTGGAACCAGCACCAGAGGGCCTTGATCTTGATCTGGTTTCACTCGGCGAGCCAATCGGCTGTGCCGTTTTTTCCGGATTGTGCTCAAAGGTGCAGCTTGGGGACACGGTTGCGGTTATCGGCATGGGCTTTGCCGGCCAGGTCATCGCCCAGGTGGCTCGAAAAAAAGGTGCCCATCAGGTTATTGGAGTAGATGTCGTTGCCGGCAAGCTTGAACTGGCAAAAAGCCTTGGGCTGGACCATGCGGTTAACAGCTCCGAAACCGATCCGCTGGAGGCGATACTTGACCTGACAGGAGGCGAGGGTGCGGATGTTGTTGTGGAGGTTGCCGGAACCGGTGAGGCGGTCCAGTTATGCAATGACGCTGTCAAACATAACGGCGTTCTGGTTTTTTACAGCTGGATCACCCGAAACATCAACCTGAATATTTCGCGCTGGCACAACAATTCGCTGGAAATCGTCAATACGGGACTGGTTCATCATGGCGTACTTCAGCGGCATATCTGGGTACCGAAGGCTCTGAAGCCGGTGCTGCTCGGTCAGATAGATATCACGCCTCTGATCACTCACACCTACCCACTGGCCGAGATTGGTAAAGCCATGGAGACCGCCAACGAAGACCCCGCGGCGATAAAGGTACTGCTCAGGCCGTAACCAGACAAAAAGCGATAACGAATGGGAAATAATAGAACACGTCAGCAGCTCACCTGCGTCCAGCTTCGAGGTGACGAATGAGTGGCTTTTTTTATCGGCAGCTTGCCAAAGCATCTTCGCAGGAACAGGTGACGGTGGGGCAGGACATTCGTCTGAGCGTTGATCTGGCTCTTGCACATGACGGCAGTGGGCCGGAAATATTAGAACTATTTAAAAAAAACAGATGTGAAATAAACAGCCGGTGCCGGATCCTTCTTACCCTGGATCACTGTTTTCCGGCCCCGACGATCAAGGACCGTGAGTTTCAGCGCGAGATATCGGATTTCGCCCGGCAACACAATATACATCTCTATAAAAACGGTGAAGGGGTTCTTCACCAGGTGGTCGTTGAGGAAGAGTCTCTCTGGCCGGGTATGATTGTTGTCGGTGCTGACGGCCATGTTGCAACCGCCGGAGCTTTCAGCAGTATCGCCTTCTCTGTTTCTCCGGCAGATTTCGTCGATGCCATATGCAGCGGATTTCATTCGGTGGTAGTGCCGGAGCAGGTGATTATCGCCCTTGCAGGTGAGCCTGCTCAAACAGTCTTGGCGCGGGACATCGGCATGTATCTGATGAGCTGTTACGGAGATCAAATCAGGAATAAGGCCGTACTGCTCAGCGGTTCTCTTATCGAGAAACTGACCATGAGTGAAAAAATGTCCATCTGCAACTTTTTGCCGGAAGCAGGAGTCGCCACCGCCTTGGTTCTCCCCCAGGGCGAAGAATACAAACCGGACATTGTCATAGAATCAAAAACAATACCTCCGATGGCGGCAGTGCCCGGAGAACCCCCCGCCTTCAGCAGGGTGGCAGCGCTGCCGGCGGAAAACATAACCGTGGCAATTGCCGGAGGATGTTCTTCCGGCAGGCTGGACGACATGCAGGTAATTGCTGAGGTCCTGGCAAAAAAAGAAGTGCATCCCGATGTCACCTTTATCATAACGCCCGGGTCGAGAAATGTAATGGAATCGATGGACAAGCTGAAGATTTCATCAGTCCTGAGAAATGCCGGGGCGGTGATTATGCCCCCGGGATGCGGCCCCTGTCCCGGGAAACACTTCGGTCTGTTATGCGACAGTGACACCGCGATTACCACGACGATACGCAGCAATCCCGGCCGGATTGGTGCCAGCGGTGCCAGAATCTATCTGGCTTCACCACTGACCGTCGCCTGCTCGGCTGTTAATGGAAAAATCACCGAACCTGATTAGGTTGTTGTAGAGCAACCATAGAGATAAAAATTTAGAGTGTGCTAATTCAAACAATATACAGAAAAAGGAGTAATGAACGATGACTTACAAAAGCGGACGACATTTTTTGCAGATTCCAGGACCAAGCAATGTTCCTGACAGAATACTTCATGCTATCGGACACCCGACAATTGATCATCGCGGTCCACAGTTCAGAGCACTGTCTGAGGAGGTGCTCATTGGTTCGAGAAGAATTTTCAAGACCTCTGGACCGGTGATTATTTTTCCGACCTCGGGAACCGGAGCCTGGGAAGCATCTTTGCTGAATACTCTCAGTCCCGGTGACACGGTGCTGATGTTTGAGACCGGGCATTTTGCCACGCTATGGTACAATATGGCCAGGAAATTCGGCCTCGAGGTTGACTTTGTGCCGACGAACTGGCGTCATGGTGTCGATCCTGCCGTTGTCGAGGAAAAACTGCGTGCCGACAAGGAACACAAGATCAAATCGGTCAACGTCGTACACAACGAAACATCCACCGGTGTGGCCAGCAGGATCGCCGAAATCCGCCAGGCTATCGATCGAGCCGGACATCCTGCGCTCTTTATGGTCGATACGATTTCATCGCTTGGCTCGATCGATTACCGCCACGAGGAGTGGAAGGTCGATGTTACGGTCGGCTGCTCCCAAAAAGGGTTGATGCTCCCTCCCGGCCTTGGGTTTAACGCAGTAAGCGAGAAGGCCCTGAAAGCCTCGGCAAAAAACACTTTTAAACGTCATTTCTGGGACTGGAATGACATGTTGAAGGCCAATGAGAATTTTTTCTATCCTTCCACGCCGTGCACCAACCTGCTGTTCGGTCTTCGTGAGTCAATCAAGATGCTTGAAGAGGAAGGGCTGGAAAATGTCTTTGCCCGTCATGACCGCTTTGCAGAGGCGACCCGGCGCGCGGTAAGAACCTGGGGGCTGGAAATCCTCTGTGAAAATCCCGAAGAGTACAGCAGTGTGCTCACCGCGGTGATGATGCCTGACGGCAGTGGCGCGGACAATCTCAGGAAGGTTATTCTCGAGGCATTTGACATGTCGCTTGGCAATGGACTCGGAAAGATTGCCGACAAGGTGTTTCGCATCGGACACCTCGGTGACCTCAATGATCTGACCCTTATCGGCACCCTTGCCGGTGTTGAGATGGGCCTGGGTCTGGCGAATGTCAAACACAATAAAGGCGGTGTTGCCGAAGCGATGAAGTATCTGGCAGAGGTGGCCGCTGTCTGATAAGATCGGCGTTGCCAGGTTATTTTGTGGTTAAGTGATAAGAATTATTGTATGTGAATGGTGCTGCCATGATTACCCTGTAATCATGGCAGTTTTATTTCAGGGGGTCCCTGAGAGTGGCGGACCGGGATGTTTATTACGATTTTCATCATCTGCCAAGGATCGACCGGCTCGGGAATATGAGCCAGACACTATAGATTACAAGCAATAGAGGTTGTTATGCAGGATACCGATACACGTTTTGATTTATTGCAGCGCCGGCTCGAAGGAGACGTCCTTCACAACGAATTGAGCCGTTCATTATACAGCAGCGGCGCCTCACTGTTCAGGATAAAACCGCTGGCAATCGTTCAGGCCAAATCCAGGCAGGACCTGGTAACGACGATGAAATTTGCCAGTGAGCACAAGATTCCGATAACCGCTCGCGGCGGCGGCACAAGCCGGGCTGGAAATGAGCTTGGCCGGGGTATCTTGATCGATTTCAGTAAATACCTGAACAAGATGATTGAGTTCAATGTCGAAGAGAAATGGGTAAAAGTGCAGCCGGGTATTGTCCTGGCAGAGCTCAACAAAATGCTGAAGCCCCATAACCTCTATTTTCCGATAGATCCTTCAACGATTGACTCGGCCACGCTTGGCGGCATGATTGCCAACAATTCAAGTGGTCCTCACGCGGTCAAATACGGAACGACGAGAGCCCATGTTCAGGGCCTTGAACTGGTATTGACAAATGGTGAAATCGTCACCACCGGATCCATGCACCCTGCTCAGGGCGTCGAAGAAAACAACAGTCTTGGCGGCGCGCTGTACCGGGAGATTCCGGCAATCCTGCAAAAGTATGAAGATTATCTCGAGGAAGAACGCCCTTTCACCAGCAAAAATTCCTGCGGGTATCATGTCTGGGATCTGCTGGAGGGTGACTCGGTTGATCTGACACCATTGCTCGTCGGTTCGGAGGGCACGCTTGCCCTCGTTTCGGAGGCGCAGCTGCAGTTGTCTTCGATCCCTCCAAAGGCCCTCAGCGGCTTTGTCTACCTTGACGATCTTGGTAAAGTCGGTGAGGCGACCCAGGAAATACTTGAAGAGAAGCCGTCGATGATCGAAATTATGGAAAAACATATTCTCGATCTTGCCCGTGAGCAGATGCCCGAACTCGCTGATTATCTTCCGGAAAACACCGAAGCTTTGCTCTTTATCGAGTTCCAGGAGGACAATGACCAGGCGCTTCTCGACAAATTTGCCGGAGTCAGAAAACGTTTGATGGAAGACAAGCAGCTTGCTGTTGATGTCCTGCAGGCACGAAATGCTGAAGACATGAAGACCTTTACCAAGGTTCGGGGTATATCCGGTCCGATTCTCAACCGTATGAAAGGGCCGAAACGGCCGATAGCGTTTATCGAGGATGCAGCTGTACACGTGAGCAGGCTGCCCCAATATATCAGCGGTTTGCGCGCCCTGTTTGAGAAATTTGATGTGAAGGCGGCTATCTACGGGCATGCCGGAGACGGCAATCTGCATACGATGGCTATATTGGACCTGCGCCAGCAGGAGGATGTCACCAAGATGCTGAATTTGTCCGAGGCGGTATGCGACCTGGTTCTTGACCTGAAGGGCACGATCAGCGGGGAACACGCCGACGGTCGGTTGCGCACCCACTATATCGAGCGGCAATACCCGCATCTCTACCATGCCATGAGGGAGATCAAGGCGCTGTTTGATCCCGATGGTTTAATGAATCCCGGAGTGATTATCTCGGATGAGGACAATTCGCTGGGAAGAGATCTCAAATACGGTCCAGATTTCCATATTGCCCGGACCAACAGTCCCTTTGACGGTGAAATGCTGCAGGGACAGATCGAGAATTGCTCCGGGTGTGCAAAATGCCGTTCCTATTGCCCCATCGCCAGCAGCAAGCTGGAAGAATGGACAAAAGGACGGGGCAAGATAACCCTGTATCGGGAGCTTATTTCCGGAAAGCTGGATCCAGCAATCCTCGAAGATCCGGAATTCAAGGAGATCGTCGATTCCTGTATCAACTGCAAGCGCTGTCTGACAGAGTGCCCGTCCGGGGTTGATGTCCCGTGGCTGGCCATCGTCGGCAGGCATGAATACGTGGAACGGAAAGGGGAAAGCTTCACCAACCGGGTACTGACCGATACCCGGACCCTGTGCAGCCAGGGCAGCATGCTCGCCCCGGTGGCCAATTTTGCCACCTCGCTTGCCCCGGTTCGCTGGGGGTTGCAGAAAGTTATCGGCATGGAGGCAAAACGGCACCTGCCCGAGT
>CBDUGK010000137.1:0-8258 GCA_965366875.1 uncultured Desulfobulbaceae bacterium
TGATAGCCACCGGCAGGGTGGACGGCCTACGTATTGACCACCCTGACGGACTGTACAACCCGAGTCTCTATTACCACAGGCTCCAGCAAGCCGTAAGCGATGAACCAGCTGGAGAAAAAAAACGAACCTTTCCGCTCTACGTGGTTGTTGAAAAAATTCTCACCGACGTCGAACACCTGCCGCCTGACTGGCACGTGTTCGGTACCACCGGCTATGATTTCAACGTCATTGTCAACGGCATCTTTATCGACCGGACGGCTGAAAAGGATTTATCTCAAATTTATCACAGCTTTATCGGCCGAACCATCGACTTTGACGAGCTGCTCTATCATTGTAAAAAACTGATCATTAAGAAATCCATGGCTGGAGAGCTTAATGTGCTGGCCGGAGAACTCAGTCGCCTCGCTAAAATGAATCGCTATACCCAGGACTACACGCTAAACAGCCTGAGAGAAGCACTTATTGAAATTGTCGCCCACTTTCCTGTTTACCGCACCTACATATCCTCCGACACGATTACCAGACATGACCGGAACTATATTGACTGGGCAGTTGCCAGGGCCTGTGCCACCCGGCAGGCAGAAGACATTACCGTCTACGATTTTCTCAGATCAGTACTGCTCCCCGACATCGGTCCGCCAAAAGACGAGACACAACGCAATACGGCAAGGGATTTCGTCATGAAATTCCAGCAGTACACCGGCCCTATCATGGCGAAGGGGCTGGAGGATACCGCCTTTTATATTTATAACCGGCTCCTCTCTCTCAACGAGGTAGGCGGCAATCCCCGTGCCTTTGGAACGTCAATCTCTTCCTTCCACAGCAAGAACAGGGAAAGGGCCCGGTACTCACCCCATGGTATGCTCAACACTTCAACCCACGACAGCAAACGAAGTGAAGACGTGCGGGCAAGAATCAACGTACTCTCTGAAATGGCCGGAGAGTGGCAATCGTCTCTGAAGCTCTGGAGTGCCTGTAATTCCAAATATCGCACGAAGACCGACAGCGGACATGCCCCCTCGAGAAATGACGAATATGCCTTATACCAGAACCTGACAGGCATCTGGCCTGTTACCCTTAGAGAAGAAAAGGAGGGACGGGCCTTTCTCACGGAGCGGATTGAGAACTACATGCTGAAGGCAATCAGGGAGGCAAAAATTCATACCAGCTGGATCAATCAAGATGCTGCCTATGAAGAGGCAATGGTACGTTTTGTCCGAGGCATTCTTGCGGAAAAGAGCCGTTTCTTGAGCGAGTTTAGCGCTTTCCAGAAAAAGATTTCCCGGTTCGGGATGTTCAACAGTTTATCCCAGCTTATTCTCAAGCTGACTTCACCGGGGATTCCGGATACCTATCAGGGCAGTGAGTTATGGCACTTACACCTCGTCGATCCTGACAACAGAGCACCTGTTGATTTTCATCAGCGTGAAAAAATGCTGTCACAACTGCAGGAATTCATGGCTGTGTCTTGCGAAGAAATTGCCGGGCGAGCCGGACAGCTCCTCACTACCATGGAAGATGGCAGGGTTAAGCTTTTTACCCTGTGGAAAACGCTGAATTTTCGCCGGGAGCACAGCTATCTCTTTGAAAAAGGGTCATATATACCCCTGACGGCGGAAGGCAAAAAAGAAAAACATATCTGTGCTTTCATGCGCCGGCTGGGGAGAGTAAACCTCATCGTTGCCGTGCCGCGCCTGCTTGTGCAACTGCTTGCCGAAGATCATACCCGCCTGCCGCTGGGCCGCGAGGTGTGGGGCGATACTAACGTAATTCTACCTGAAAATCAGGCCGCCCAGGTGTACACCAACATCCTGACCGGTGAAACGGTTCTTAGCGATGGTCTCGATAAAAACATGCTGGCCGCGGCCGAGGTTTTTCAGAGTTTCCCGGTTTGTCTTTTACTGCACACTTCAGAAACGGGAGGAAACCATGACTGATGCACACAACCAAAAGATTTCCAACAATACCATTAAAGACTTTATCGTCAAGGACTGTGCCCTTATCGCTATTGCCACAGGAAACAGGTCCGTCACTCTCAAAGAACTCAGAGATACTCTGCTCACCATCGGCGATGACAGCATTTTTTATCACTTTTGGGGCGGACTGCTGCAGGCTCGTTTTGAAGAACGCGAATACAATAATGATTTTGCCGCCTGGGCCTGGTATTCACTGCACGATGCCGTCCTGGCTGAACGCCTTGCAGTGATAGATCCCACGGAATTCTCCGAATTGGAACAATTGCGCCAAGAGTTGCTCGAAATCATAGAGGAACGACTGGATGAAAAAGAATACCTGCCCTGGATGATTGCCTCCTCTTCTTTTGAATTCATCCGTTCACAGATTGTGGTCTTTGATACCCATAAAAAAGTAGCAAATCCTCAGGAACTGGCGGCGATCTTACCACATCTCTCGACAAGCAGTATCTTCTATCACTTCATTGACGCCCGCAGAAGGCTGCAACATGGAGACGATTTCAGTTCCTGGCTGGTGCACTTTAATGATAAGTACGGGGTGCTCTGCGATAAGCTTCAGGCCATTGATCCCTATTTCGGCAGCCTTACTCAGCTCAGAACAAAACTTGTCACTCTATTCGAAGAATATTTTTTCAAGGAGACGACCAGATGAAAACCTTACTTGACTCCTATGCAGAAATCGCCGGTCGTGATGTGGTTGATCATCTCTGCCAGCTCGCCAGGCCTCTGCGCGGCAAACATGTCCTTCACATCAATTCGACACGGGTGGGAGGAGGGGTTGCCGAGATTCTGGAAAAGCTCGTGCCGCTCATGCAGGAATTGGAAATCAACACATCATGGGAGGTAATCGAAGGCAATGATGATTTTTTCCAGTGCACCAAAGGGATGCACAATGCCCTTCAGGGAGACCATGTTAAAATCCCGGACCACCTGCTCAGTGTTTATGAACAGATTAACAGGGACAATTCGGAACGGCTGGCGCCCAAATTGACCGAGGCTGATTTTGTCTTTATTCATGACCCCCAGCCGGCCCCGCTGCTGGTAAACTGTCCCCACCGTAAAGGAAAATGGGTCTGGCGCTGCCATATCGACGCCAGCCATCCGTTCAGGCCTGTCTGGAAATATCTGCGTCAGTATGTCCGTGCCTATGACGCCAGTGTTTTTTCCCTGCCAGGCTTTGCCAGGACTCTGCCCCATCCGCAGTATATAATTTCACCAAGCATCGATCCGCTCAGTGAAAAAAATATTGACCTGCCGGAGGATGAAATAAATGCAGTTATGGCCGAATTCGGCCTCGATGCGAAGCGGCCTCTTCTTGTGCAGGTGTCGCGTTACGATCGTTTCAAAGATCCTCTCGGGGTTATCCAGGCCTACCAGCTGGTAAAAAAATTCGTGCCCGGCCAACAACTCGTACTGGCCGGCGGAGAGGCAAGTGATGATCCTGAAGGTGAAATAGTCATAGAGGAAGTGAAACAGGCCGCCGCAGGTGACCCTGATATTCATATCCTCCTGCTGCCTCCCGATGCGCATCGCACCATCAATGCGCTGCAGCGTGCGGCAAGTATTGTCCTGCAGAAATCAATCAAGGAGGGCTTTGGGTTGACGGTGACCGAGGCGATGTGGAAAGGAAAACCGGTCATCGGCGGTGATACCGGCGGCATCAGGCTGCAGGTGGTTAACTTCAATACCGGCTTCAGGGTAAATACTCCGGAAGGTGCAGCTCTTCGTATCCGCTATCTCCTGCAGCAACCGGAAAAAATGAAAGACATAGGACAGAAGGCCAGGGAGTTCGTCAGAGAGAATTTTCTGCTCACCCGACATCTAAGAGAATACCTCACGTTACTGCTCAGTCTGCATTTTGGAGGAGTAGAACGGATAGAACTAAGTTGATAATACACTGTCTGGTTTGGAGGCTAAAGAGAACAGTACCCGACTGGAGCCGACCGGTTATTTCATTGAATCTCCACCCCCGTGGCCAAAAAGCTCTGCAGGCTGCACAAAATCGCAAGGAAACAGGACATGTTGTCAATCAACCAGACAATGCTACAAATTCTTTTCTCAAAAGCATGATGGCCTGCCGCCTGAAATTGCCTGCTTCATTTTACCCAACCAACTTCTGATATTGAATGAATGATGCCTCGAAAGCTCACGATTGACAGCTCTTATCGAGGTGTGTTCTTCCTCCCCCTGCCGGAAAGAGTGCACTGGGTAAAATCAACTGATTTTCCACACTTGGGGCAGTCGTGCGCTTTATTGAACTCATCGGAAAATATTTCGATTTCCTCGCCGCATTCCGGACACGTGCAGGTAAATGAATCCAGTTCCCTGAACTGTTCAAAACCGGGGCAATGTTGTGGTGTAATCATAGTGTTCTCCTGGACAATAGTGTTACAAATACGAGTAAACTCCGACCAACTCAGATTTCAAGAAGACCGCTTGTTACTGATATCACTTGCACTATGCATGCCGACTTGGTCGAGTTATATGACGATACGGACTTTATTTACAATCTCAGTCAACTGAACAGAACTCGATGAAATCGAGAGCAAAAATGAGAAACATCATGCACAGAATTCTCCTGCAACACGCAATCACGATTTTTCCCCCCTCCCTGTAACCGTCTGCGGCCATTTCTCGAGCAGAATATTGACCACTGGCGGCGACAAACTGCAGGTAAGAATCGTCACCAGGGCCATCGCGTCAAATACCTTCTGCGGTACGGCCCATGCTCCCAATTGCATCCCCCCATGTATGATAACCATCGCTATTTCAGCCCGCGGAATCATGCTCACGCCGATAAGGATTCCAGCCGAATGTTCTTTCATAAAAAGAATCGGCAGATAGTTGGCAACCAATTTACCGCCGGCAGCGACCAGAAACAGAACAATTGCCGGCGCAAATACTCCGTCCAAGCTATCCGGTGATATAGTGAGACCGATTCCGATGAAGAAAAACGGACTGAAAAATTGGTAAAGAGGTAAAAAGGATGCCTCCATCTTCACTGTATCAGGGTCCCTACTGAAGACCAAACCGGCAAAAAATGCACCAATGGCGACTGAAAAACCAAGAAGCCCCGCAAGACCGGCAATTATCAAACTTATGCCGATGACAGCAAGTACTGCCATTGGTGGAGGATCGAGTCGGCGAAAAATTTGAATGAACGGATGCTCTCCGAAGCAGGCGAAAAAATAGCAGACCATGATGAAGACCATGAGTTTGCCAAAGAACAAAGCCATGGTGCCGGACAGCTCCATCATCACATTGACATCTGGACTCCTGTGCAGGATAGGCACCAACGAAAAAAGGACAGCCATCAGGATAACCGCAGAGATGTCGTCCAACTCAGCGACATCCAGCAACAACTGACCGTTCTCCGTAGCAGTTGCACCATGCTTCTGCCAGATCTCTATGGATACTCCGATGCTGGTGGCGGTGAACGCCGCACCGACGAAAAGACTGGTGACCACCCCAAAATTGAGGAGGTAATAGGAAGAAGCAAAACCCAGCGCACCGCTGATCAACACGTTAGCTGCCCAGACGAAGATGGCATTTTTCAGTTGGCTAAGCAACCCTTTGAGCTCACTTTCGAGCCCTGCCTTGAAAAGCAGCGTAATGATACCGATCTGGGCAAAGAAGGCCAGAATTTCACTCGCCTGCACTGTCAGGAAAGGCCATGTCGAATCGGCTGAACGTATCGCAAATCCAAGCAGCAGAAAGCCGACAATCGGTGGCACCACGATCCTTTCGAAAAGCAATTTAACCAGCATGGTTGCGAGCAAAAGGACGCCTGTCATTATGATAAGGACAATAAGCTGGTGTTCGTTTCCCTGCATACCCAGTTTCCAGTGATTTTTTCCCAGTGCAGTCCTTCAGACATGTTCTCAATGTTTTCAATTAATTGCACGATGTATGCCACCTGGAAAACGTTATCAGCTTCTCAACTCCGCAAATAACCCCGGCTATTTCCGCTGTTCCTGTTGCAACAGCGCTCATATCCGAGCAAAAAATGCACACATTTGCAGATGAGGAGTAATCTGCAAAAATTTGCAAATTCAATGTGGAGAATTCCAAAATCAATGCTCTACGAAAAGTGAAAGTCCATAAAGCCCCGCTATAGCGGTATGGAATAAGATCTTTCCAGAAGAGGATTGGATTCTGGCACGGTTACTGCTCTACTCTAGTAGGAAACTCATAGAGGAAGGCTTGAGGGTTAACCTGCCGGAGATGCTGCTGGAACCTCAGTGAAACCGGCCGGTATCTTGCTCATGATACCACTCAAAAAAGATTTTCAAGCGTAAAACAACCAATGAAACCATCCGGCGAGAGTGGAACGACTAAAATATGGCATGTCCTTACAGCTGAAGCGGTAACCGCCAGCTTAAACACGCATCGGAGCCAGGGTTTGTCCAGCGAGGAAGCCTCCCGCCGCCTGCAGGAGCATGGACCTAACACCTTGGTGGTTACCGATAAAGTTCCCTGGTACATGGTCTTTGGCCGCCAATTTTTCGATGTGCTTATCGCCATTCTGCTTGTTGCCGCCGCCATCTCTATCGCCCTTGGTGAAGTTAACGATGCTGTCACCATCCTTGTTATCGTCGTGCTCAATGGAATCCTTGGTTTCATCCAGGAATGGAAGGCGGAGCGGGCGATCGAGGCGCTGCAGCGGATGCTCGAACCTCAGTGCACGGTAATTCGGGAAGGCCGGGAACAAACCATTGATGCCAGGGAACTCGTGGTTGGGGACATCGTCCGGCTGGCCACCGGTGACCGCGTACCGGGAGACCTGCGCCTGGTTGAGTCAGTCAACCTCAGAATGGATGAGTCATCGCTGACCGGTGAGTCAGAATCTGTGAGCAAAGATATCAAACCGGTTGAAACAGAAGCGCCACTGGCCGAACGCTCCTGCATGTGCTGGATGGGAACGGCGGCAACCAATGGCAATGCGCTCGGGGTGGTAACCGCCACCGGTATGGATACCGAATTCGGACGAATTGCCCGGCTGACCCAGACCATCGGAAAAGAGGTTACCCCATTACAGCACAAGCTGGCGATACTGGGCCGAAAGCTGGGTATTATCGCCATTGCCATCTCGGTAATTGTGGCGCTCACCGGCTGGCTGCTTGGCAAACCATTGTTAGAAATGTTTATGACTGGCATTTCACTCGCCGTAGCGGTAGTGCCGGAAGGGCTTCCGGCGGTAGTGACCATCACCCTGGCTTTGGGGGTCCGTTCCATGGTCCGGCGCCGGGCCCTGCTGCGGCGTCTCCAGGCCGGCGAAACACTCGGGGCAGCAACCGTCCTCTGCACCGACAAGACCGGAACGTTGACCCAGAACCAGATGACCGTACAACAGATCTGGCTTTTCTCCGGAGAGATAGAGGTCAGCGGTATCGGCTACAACCCGGAAGGCAGCTTTAAAAGAGGGGGAGAGAAGATTGATCCCCTCCGCAATAAAGATCTGCAGATACTGCTGGAAACCGGAATGAAGTGCAACCATGCCAGTCTTGTCAAAGACGGGCAGGACTGGCAGGCGGTAGGCGAACCGACCGAGGCAGCCCTGGTAACCGCAGCCTGCAAGGCTGGTCTCCAACCGGCAAAACCAACGCACACGGTCAGTGAATTCTCTTTTAATTCCCGCCGCAAGCGCATGACGGTAATCGAACATCTTCAGACAACGCTCACTGCCCATGTCAAGGGCGCTCCGGAAGTTATTCTTGAACGGTGCTCGCACGTTTTTGACTCCGGTGAACCACGTGCGTTGACCAAAGCAGATCGTCAGGCTGCCGAATGCGCCTATCTGGCCCTGGCTGAGCAGGGTTTGCGAACCCTCGCTCTCGCCCGCCGCACCCTGCCCCTGGATAGCGCCCTGGATGAAGAACGGATAGAGCAGAACCTTACCCTTATCGGAATTGCCGGCATCATTGATCCGCCCCATCTTGAAGTCCCCGAGGCTATTCGTTTATGCCATAGCGCCGGCATCCGTGGCTTAATGGTCACTGGCGACGCTCCAGCTACAGCCCTGGCCATCGCCCGCGCCATAGGTTGGCCGACACAAAGAGCCATATTGGGTCGGGAACTGGAAGCTATGGATGATGACACTCTCCGCAAAACCCTCCAACAGGATGTTTTGTTTGCGCGCACCACCCCGGAAGATAAGCTGCGTATCGTCAAAGCGCTCCAGGACATGGGTGAGATCGTGGGAATGACCGGCGACGGAGTCAATGATGCCCCGGCGCTAAAACAGGCGGATATCGGCATCGCCATGGGTGAGCGCGGGACAGATGT
>CBDUGK010000138.1:0-8130 GCA_965366875.1 uncultured Desulfobulbaceae bacterium
AAACTCTTTCGGCCGCTTTTCCTCGACCAGCGTGTAGCTGTAACGGCACGGCTGGGCACAGTTGCCCTGGTTTGCATCCCGGCCGGTCATGTAACTGGAAAGCATGCATCTGCCGGAATAAGAAATGCACAGCGCACCATGAACAAAGACCTCCAGCTCAGCGCTAACCGTTTCCCTGATTGTGCAAATCTCCGCGAGTGAAAGTTCCCGCGCCAGGTTGAGCCTGGAGACCCCCTGGCTGATCCAGAATGATGCGGCCTGCGGATTTGTCACATTGGCCTGTGTCGACAGGTGTATCGGCAAACCGGGGACCGTCTTTCCGGCAAGCATTAAAATTCCGGGATCGGAAATAATAAGACCGTCGACTCCGGCGTCTTCGAGCAGCAACAGATAATCTTCGAGACCGTCAAAATCATCACCATGGGCAATGATGTTTACGGTCACATAGATTTTCACCTTGTGCCGGTGCGCATACGCTACCGCCTCACGAATGGATTCGTTGCTGAAATTTCCGGCTTTTGCCCGGAGCCCGTATCTCGAGCCACCGAGGTAGACCGCATCGGCCCCATAGTGAATTGCCGTTACAAGTTTCTCAAAACTGCCGGCAGGGGCAAGAAGTTCTGGCAGAGAGAAAGAGCGATTACTGCTTTTATTTTGGTTCATGGTGCATTATTGTGCTTGCTCTGATCAATTTCAGGCTTAGGCTGTAGGGGAAAATGGCACGTAATTGTCATTCGTGAGTTCTTTTCTTAAATAAAAATGAGTCTTGTTGCAAGATTTTCCAATGACGCGTCAACCTGTCGGTATAGCAATGAGCGGTGGTGTCGATTCAACTGCCGCCGCCCTGATACTCAAAGAGGAATTCGCCGTAGAGGGATTTTTCATGGACCTTGCACAACCCGACTTCGACCAGCAGAAGAACAGAGTAGAACATCTTGCAGCAACGATGGGTATCCCCCTGCACATCATTGACCTGAAGGCGGATTTCAAGAAACGGGTCCTGGATTATTTCACCACCAGTTATTTTCAAGGCAAGACACCAAATCCCTGCATGATCTGTAACCGGGAAATAAAATTCGGCCTGTTCATGGATGCAATTCTCTCTGCTGGCATGAGTCGTGCGGCAACAGGTCATTATGCCCGCGTAGAGTGCAGCGAAGGCGACTATTTTCTCTGCACCGGAATCGATGCCAAAAAGGACCAGTCCTACTTTCTTTCAAGACTCTCCCAGCAGCAGCTTGCCCGGGTTATGTTTCCACTTGGTTCAATGTTGAAAAATGATATTTACCATTTTGTGGAAAGCAGCGGCTATACTGATTTCAGGGGAATTGAAAGCCAGGACATCTGCTTTCTCAAAAACAAACGGCTCAGCACTTTTCTTGAAAACGACGAAAAGCCCGCTGCTGTCCCCGGCCCGATCATCTCAGCAGACGGGAGAAAGCTCGGCAGACACGCGGGATTGCATCACTATACCATCGGCCAGCGCCGCGGTCTCGGGCTTCCCGATGCAACACCATGGTATGTCTGTTCTATCAATCACCAGACCAATGTTCTGGTGGTCGGAAAGAACAAAGATCTTTTTTCTTCTTCCCTGACTGCCTGTAATGGTCATTGGATCAACAGGGTTTTACCGGAAGAAAACCGCAGCTACACCGTTCGGATCCGTTATTCTCACCCCGGTTCCGCCGCACGTTTCATCCGGATTTCAGCTGATTCATTCAAACTGATTTTTGCTGAAGCGCAGCGGGCCGTTGCACCTGGACAATATGCTGTTTTGTATGACGGCGACAGGGTTGTCGGTTCCGGAGAAATCGTTTCAGGACAGTGACTGCTCTCCTCTGTTAACCAACCTCGCATGAAAAAAACATTTATTGTCACACTGGGCTGCAAGGTAAACCAGTTTGAATCAGCCTCCATAACAAACAGTTTCGAAAATGCCGGCCTGAGCGCTGCAGAAAAAATCGAAGATGCCGATATCATCGTTATCAACACCTGCGCTGTCACCGCTAAAGCGAGCGGGCAGTCACGCCGGTTCATTCGAAAAGCGGCCCGCAGCAACAAAAATGCCGCCATCGTTGTTACCGGCTGCCACGCCCAGCTTGCAGCTGAAGAAATCAAAAAAATAAAGGAGATAGCGCCCGATCGTCTCGTCATTGTCGGTAATGACCATAAAGACCTGCTGGTTGATCATGTCCTAGAAGAACAGTGTCCCGGAGATATGATCACTGACAACCTGCCGATGAGCCAGACGAAAATCTGTGCGCTGCCGGTTGCCCACTTCGCCGGCCGCACCAGAGCGTATCTTCGTATTCAGGACGGCTGCGACAGTTTCTGCAGCTATTGTATTGTCCCCCATACCCGGGGACGGAGCCGAAGCCTGCCCAAAGACGAGGTGCTGGAGCAGGCCGGCAGATACCAGGCCGCCGGCCACCTGGAAATAGTTGTGACCGGCATACATGTGGGACAGTACGGCAGAGACCTGCAACAGGGATATGATATCGTCAAGATGATGGAGTTGCTCTGCACAACAATGCCTGGTGTCAGGTTTCGCCTCTCGTCGATCGAGCCGCTTGAAATAAGTCCATCATTACTTTTTCTGATGAGTGAGATGGAAAATTTCATGCCGCACCTGCACATACCGCTGCAAAGTGGCGATGATGACATTCTCAAAGAGATGAACAGACGCTACTCGCGGGAGCAGTTCCTGACGATCCTTCAGCAGTGCAGAGCGTACCTGCCCGAAGGAGCCATCGGCATCGACGTACTGGTCGGTTTTCCGGGAGAGTCTGCCGACCATTTTAATAACACCCGGTCATTACTTGAACGCATCGATTGTAGTTACCTGCATGTTTTCCCCTATTCAAAAAGGCCTGGGACAAAAGCGGCGGCCTTTGCCAATCAGGTTCCAAAACATCAAAAAGCCGAGCGGGTGAAAACCCTGAGGATTTTGAGTGAGAAAAAACGTTTTGCATTTTATAATCACCATATCGGCACCAGAAGAAACGTACTGGTTGAAAATGAACGGGATGGGTCCGGGCTGTTGAAAGGATTCACCGACAATTATATCCCGGTTCTCATCGACGGCGGTGACAACCTGAAAAACACGATCGCAGCAGTTGAACTGGATTCCCTGAGCGGTGATTCAGTAAAAGCCAACCTCTCTGAGAAACAATGAAAGGTGAAATAATCGCAATCGGTGATGAACTCACCTCCGGAAGAATTCTGAACACAACGAGCGGTTTTGCGGCACGGAAACTCTTCGATGCCGGTTACACCATCCATGCGATGAGTACCATAGGGGATACCCCTGAACTGATCGGCGAGGCGCTGCTGCGGGCGATCGGGCGTGTCGACTTCATTATCGTCACCGGCGGACTTGGCTCGACCGACGATGACCTCACCAATGAGGCCGTCTCTCAGGCGTTGAACCGGCCGACGATTCCAAACCTGGAGATGCTTTTCCAGATAAGATCCCACCTCAACAAAGAACATGCTGCCCCTGACAATCAGCTGGAAAAACTTGCCTGGCTGCCCAGCGGTGCCGAGGCCTTTGCCCCGCAGTCCCGGACAGCCGGTTACCAGCTCATCCACGAAAACACTCCCATCTATTTCCTGCCGGGCGTTCCGGATGAAATGCAACAGCTGATGTCCGATGCAGTATTGCCAAGACTTGCCGCCTGGAAGGCGGGGTCGCGTCTGAGAACCTGCCAGCGAATCTATAAAATTTTTGGCATCCCGGAAACAGAAGTCAACCGGATCATAAAAACACTGTCGATACCCTCTGATGTGCTCGTTGGTTATTACCCGGTCTTTCCCGATGTCCACCTCAGTGTGCTGGTTCGCGGCAGAAACAAGGTTGCTTCAAAAAAATCCTTCAAACAGTCCTGTCTGCTTATAGAAAAAGCCCTGGGAACAGCAATTTATGGCACCGACCGGGACAGTATGGAAACGACCGTCGGTGCACTGCTGGCCACCAAAAGACTCCGTCTCTCTCTTGCAGAGTCCTGCAGTGGCGGACTGATTTCCCACCGGATCACCAGTGTTGCCGGCAGTTCCGCCTATTTCGAGGGTGGCGCCGTCACCTATTCCAACGAATTGAAACAACATTTTCTCGGGGTCGAAAAAGACCTGCTTGAGAGGTGTGGAGCGGTCAGTGCTGAAGTCGCCCGGGCAATGGCAGATGGAATCAGAGAAAAGACGGCGAGTGACATCGGTCTTTCAGTTACTGGTATCGCCGGTCCAAGCGGGGGAACAGAAGAAAAGCCGGTGGGAACAGTATTCATCGCCATCAGTGACAGCAAGCGCTGTACGGCGGAGCAGTATCATTTTTCTGGAAACAGGCATCGGATTCAGGCCCTGACGGCGCACACCGGGCTCAACAATCTTCGGCTCTACCTGCTGGATAGGTGCGCTGCTGATACTTAGCCATGGAAAAAACCGCAGAGAGTCTGCAGTTCGAGATTAAATCTGCCCGGAGATAGAGCCTCTGGGGTTATAGGCTGTCTGAGTTTTTGTCTGCTCCAGCCGGCCGAGCGTAACCGTAAGGGTTTCTTTTCCTTCCTGGGCCGTCTTGAACCAGTTGCCGATTTCCTCCGTCAATACCTCTTCCCCTACGCCATGATTCAGACTGCTGCGGTTCACAGCGTTATCGAGCCTGCCCGAGTTGATAAACGTCCACTGATTATTCTTCTGTGATATGACCCCGGTGTGACCCCTTTTTTCAGTCGAAAACGACAGGATCTGCCCGTTGTCAAGAAGCGGTTCAATGTCTCTGACCAGCGCCGCCGTCTCACTCTGCCAATTGCTCACCGCGGTATAATTTCTCGATAAGACCAGGGAGCCGGCAGCCTTGATGATACCTTCGCCATTGAGATAGGCGTTGGGCGCCAGTCCCCTGTCAACTGCCATCCGGGTAAGCTTGGAATACAAACCGTCTTTTCCACCATAGGGAATGTCCATCTGTCGCAAGCCTTTCACTACGAGCTCGTAGCAGTTCATCTCATCATATGATCTTCCCAGATACTGCTGCACTGCTTCGCTGAGATTGGCCGCCGGACGATGCGAGGATATCGCCGGGGCAGCCTCCGGGTATTTCGTTTCCGGGTCTGCCGGGGCTCCATGGCGGGAAACCGGAACAGTGTTGTCGGCTCCATTCCAGACAATCTCGCTGTTTTTCACATTGATAAGAATTTCGGTGCCGCTCGTGATTCGCTCAAACGGCTTACCTTTATTTATATCATCTGCCAGAATATTCCAGGTGTTCGCCTTGAGCTGCGGATGATTTTTAAGAAGATGGGAGACAGTGGGATTGCTGCTGTCGATTTTGCCGAGTTGAATCACCTCAGCCGCTGGAGGGGACGAAATCTGTTTTCCCGCAGGGATATTCATCTCTGAGTTGACGGCAGAGACGGTGCTGCTGGCATACCCCGAAATATGGGGGTGCAACTGACTGTGCGTCATCTGCGTTTTTCCGGCCTTCAAGGCGTCAGAAAGAGGATCAGACCAGTAAAGAGCAGCCGTTTCCCGGTTGTAGTAAATAGATGTCCCCGCTTTTATTTTCGTATAGTCTTTGTCCTGATTCTGCCTCGAATAAATAATATCCCAGGTTGATTGACCAAGTTCTTCATGCTGTATTAACAGTTCTGAAACGGTTGGATTTTCAGCGCTGATTTTGCCGACAAGCATGACCGGACCTGTGGAATCCGTTCCCAGTTCCCCGGAATGGGATGAAGCCCTCGCAGCAGCGAGCAGATCTTGAAACGTATCTGAAGCAGGAACTTTGGTCGGCTGCCTGACGGCCATTGTGGCCGAAGGAATTGCAGTTGGAGCTTTTACGTTATTCATACGTTCATTGATGAGGAAATGATGATACCGCTTACCCGTTATTATGCAATAAACGGACCACATGAAATATTAAACGGTGTTTCGCCTCAGGACACCTCTGTATTACGCCAGGACGGGTTTTTAGAACGTGCCGGCAGCTGCCATAAACGGTTCAATTCCGCTGCTCTGACAAAATGATGCCACTCCTGGGGTCAATTATCCGACAGCATGATTGAGGCCACTGCTGCCTCTCGTTTTTTCATTGTGACTCTGTTCTCTTATCGGCTGCAAGCGTCTATTGCTTAATAGCTGGTTTGTAGAACGCTCCATTATGCTCATCGACCGGGAGCACGCGGAGCAGAATCCTCATCCGGTTCATTGGGCGCTGTGGTGCTGCCGTTTTCCGTTTCCTGCAGGTCACCTGTCTGCTCAATTGACTTGAGATGTTTTTGCTTCAGCTCAAGCACCTCCTGCACAGCCTCCTTGTCTCCTGATTCAGAGCCTTGATTCAAAGCACTTTCCAAATGCTCAATTTCCTCAACCAGCCGCTCTTTTTCATTCTCCATAGCCTCTGCCCGTTCGGCCTTGTCAAAGACAATCTCTTCGGCAGAAGCCGTATGATTATCTGGTACCTCAGCGACAGCGGGACACGGTAGTATTCTCTCACCGTCTCGGAGTGGCCTCTGACTCATGAAGGCCGGCGACATGATCTCGATCCCTTTGTTGTGCAGCGTGTCAAGCACGCAACCATATAGGCTTGAGCGCGTCGAAATCAGAAGCTTGGACTTCTCGAGAAAACCCGATAGACGATAGGTAACTGCGAAATTGCCCAATTCGAGAATATGGACGAACGGTTCTTCTAGACCGCAGCTTTGCGCTGCTTCCAGGAGCAGAGACTCGATCACTTTGTGGTCAGCATCATACCCCAGTGACAAGGTTGCGGAGATGATGGTTCCTGAACTGCGAATCGTCGTCACCGGATTATTAATGCAGTAGGTATTGGGCAGCGCGATCAATTCCCGTGTTTCCGTCTGGATTTCCGTATCAAACAACCCGCGCTCAGACACTCTGCCGAAATGATCACCAACACGGATAAAATCACCAATCTTAAAGGGCTTTGTAATTCTCAGAAGTATTCCCGCCATGAGGTTGGAAATGATGGTGGTCGAAGAAAATGCCAGAACGCCCGATATCACAATTCCAATGAGTCCGATCAACTGATTGCGCGAACTCTCGCTGATCGGCATAGCAAGAACCGTTATAAGCAACCCGGAAATTGTCAGCCCGAGCATGATGAGCTGACGAGGAAACAATCGCTCAACTCCAAAATCAGGGTTTCGGCCGATGAGAAACCAGTGTGCCGCCCAGATTGCTGCAACGACGCCTAAAATGACTCCTATGAATAAAGCGTATGATATGAACAGTTCGAACATAGTTACCAGACCTTCAGGAATTTGGACCATGAAGCAGATTTTTTTTCACAACAGGAGACGAAAAAAAACAGCCCCATGGAGAGTAATCTGTCTCACGTAAGACAAATGTCAGATCATACCTGCATACTATCGTAACAGCCGGGCACTGACAAGCCTGCTGATACATATCTCGCCTGTGAGAGAAGAATTACACGCTCTGATGATAGATGCTGTGGCCTGAATATTCTCGTTGTAGATTGTCAGCAATTGCAGCCGGAATTTGAGAGCGTCACGGACAAGATGATGGTGTATCATGATGAGCGACTGCAATTTGATCTCTGCTTTATCCCGAATCATCGTCTTTATAAGAAAGTTAGGTTGAATGGCAGGTCACGACATGTTAAAGATAATCGGTCGCAGGATGACAGGAGTACTCATTCAATTCATTCCAATTAACCCCCAATAGACAGGAGCAGTTTATGTCGACACCAGACAAAAACAAGATGAGCAGTGTTGATAATGCGCTGAACCAGATCCAGCGTCAATTCGGTAAAGGTTCGATCATGCGTCTTGGTTCCCAGGTAGCGGAGAAAATCCCGGCTATACCGACCGGGTCCCTGAGCCTTGATATCGCCCTGGGTGTCGGAGGATTCCCCCGAGGCCGAATGACTGAAATATACGGCCCGGAATCAAGCGGAAAAACGACACTTGCACTCCATGTTATTGCCGAAGCTCAAAAACGTGGCGGGGCCGCCGCCTTTATTGATGCGGAACACGCCCTTGACACCGAATACGCCGGACGACTTGGTGTTGACATTGACAACCTGCTCGTCTCCCAGCCTGATTTTGGCGAACAGGCACTTGAAATCGCAGAAATTCTCATCCGCTCGGGAGG
>CBDUGK010000139.1:0-7698 GCA_965366875.1 uncultured Desulfobulbaceae bacterium
AGCAACGAATGCACTGACGATTGTTGCCGGGTGAGCGAGTGCAAGCACCGCTCCGATTGAAGCGGGTATGCCGTTGGCGAGAATCCAGTACTGGATATTTGCACCCGCAACAGCCGCACCTTTCTGGTAGGCGATCATGGTGATCGCAATCATGATGATAAGCGGGATGGACCAGCCGGCAATTTTCCAGCCTTTTGAAACCGGCGGGATGGTATCAATTTCTGCCATTCTGCCGGAATTATCCCGGGGAAAACAGCTGAGGATTCCTTTCACATGCCCGGCACCCACAACTGCAACAAGTTTGTCACCGAGGCTGGATTTGATTTTTTCAGCAAGGTATATATCACGCTCGTCGATGAGTACCTTTTTCATGTCCGGAAGTGACTCGCCCATTTCAGCCATAAGTTCGGTCAATACATCCTGCTGTTTTAATTCTTCCAGCCGTTTTTCATCAATCTTTTCAGAGTCGAAAAGACCGGCTATCAGTGAACTCAGCAGATACGCTTTCCTGAATGTGGAGGTTGATTTCCAGGCTCGTCTGAGCGTAATCCGGATGTCCCGGTCACAGAGCGATACTGGTATGTCCAGACGCTCTGCGGTTCGCGCCGCAGCCAGCAATTCTGCCCCCGGCGAAACCCCGAGGTTTTCTCCAAGTTTCTTCTGATACGACGCCATCATCAGGGAAACCATCAGGGTGGAGAGCTGTTTCTTTTTGATAACTGATTTAAGGTCGAGCTTCTGCCAGCGTTTTTCTTCCTTTAATGCCTGGTAGCGTTTGGTGTCAAGTTCAATGCAGACACCGTCAGGGAGTTCCTGTTCTATAACTCTGGTTACCAGGTCCACTGAATTCTGAGAGACGTGAGCGGTGCCGATAAGCAGAACGGTCCGTGAACGATCCTGAATGATGTGGACATCGGCTGGATAGTGATTTTTGGGGAACAGGTTCTGGTTCATAAACAGTGATTCTCACAAACAGGCAGTTCCGTTATTAGACGGTCGCTGATAGTAGACTGGACTGACAAGCGTTAATGGCGAAAAGAAACCGCTATACATTCTTCAGCTTCAGGCGGTTACCGGGATGGATGAGGTTGGTTTTTAGATTGTTCCACTTTTTGATATCTCCCGGAGAGGTGTTGAAGCGGCGTGATATGGTCCACAGAGAATCTCCGTTTTTTACCTGATACCATCGATATTGCGTCTGGTCGGCACGAGAAGACGGAGCCGATTTGTAGGTACTTGAGAGAACGATAACAGTGTCGCCGCTGCTGGGTTTCTTGGACGCAATTCTTTTTTCAGCTGCCGACGACGAGCCGTCATCAAGGTAAAGTGCCAGCTGCTGACCGGCAGTTATCCTGTGCACACTTGTAAGACCGTTCCAGGCGACAATGAGGTCCGTAGGAACTTGATATTGCGTAGAAATCTTAGAGATGGTTTCCCCTTTTTTAATGGTGTGCAGAATCAGCTCATCCCTGGCAGCGATGGAGGCATCCATTCCTTCGGGTAAAATCCTGTAATGGATTGTCCGGTAGGGAATCCGCAACCTGGTGCCGGCAACAAGTTTGCTGCTTTGCAGGTTATTGATTTTAAGAAGCGTTGTGGTGTTGATCTTATAGCGCCTGCAAATCTGGGCAAGTGTTTCATTTTTCCTGATGATATGCGTCTTGTAATCAGTGCTGGCAACTGAGTGAAGCCTCGGCATGTTGCTCTCGGCAAGCGCTTTGGTGCCGTAGGGAATCTTCAGGGTGTAGCGTTTCAGATCAAGCGGTGTTTTACCGGTTGTAAGCGCCAGGTTGAGGTTTTTAAGCGCTTTGGTTTCCGCCCCTGTCAAAAGGGCTGCAGCGTCAAGACTGAGACCTGGTCCGACAAGCAGTTCATCATAGACGAGCGGCTTTTCATAGGTGATATCGGTGAAACCGTATTTCTCTGGCTCCCTGGCGATCAGGATGGCGGCAATGAGTTTGGGAACGTATCGTTTGGTTTCCAGCTGCAGGCTCTTCTTCTGGGCAATCTCCCAGAAATCATTGCTCTTTGCTTTTCTGATAGCATTGCGCAGGGTGCCGGGTCCGCCATTATAGGCGGCTACGGCAAGATACCAGTCTCCAAATTCATCATAAAGTTCCTTGAGATAGGTAACCGCCGCCCTGGTTGACTTGACCGCATCCCTGCGCTCGTCAACATACTTGTTGATGCGCAGATCATATTGATTGCCGGTCGGTTTCATAAATTGCCAGAGGCCTACAGCGCTCGAACGGGAATACGCCAGCTGACTGAAGCCGCTTTCGATCATCGCCAGATAGGCAAGATCAAGGGGGAGTCCGTGGCTTTCAAGTTCTTTTTGTATCATCGGCAGATAGTAGCCCGAACGTGCCAGCCAGCGGCTAAAATAGGTACGCTGTTTCCCCTGGAACAGATCGAGATAAACCTTGACCTGGCGATTCATCGTGATTGGAAAATCAAAGGTGACTTCAGGGAGACCGAGATCTCCAGCCGGGGTCTGCTCGATAATCTCTAGGCGGGGAGTGTTCCAGTCACCGGCACGCCGCAGGGCCTCGAGTTCATTGTCGAGACAGACATCGGATTCCGACTCGATCCCTTTTAAATCAGGGTCTTCAATTTCTGCCATTGACTCCGAATTTGTATCCTGACCCCTCTCGTATAACCAGCCTGATTGGGGAATTGTCGAAGAACAGCCGCTCAACAGCAACAGAAAAAAGAGGGTGCAGAAAAATGGTAGAGGAGTTCGATTATAGAACATATGTTTTTAACGCTCTGTGATTTCCAGCAATTTTCGTATGAACAGGCAGTGGAATATGAAAAGCAGGTTGAGATATCTTAACTAACGATGTACATTCTCACTACCTTCGGAAAGAGGCCAACCTGACCCATTAAACTCTGATGTTCTTACTAAATCAAGAAAATTGAATCGAAAACCGTCCAGATTAGTTATCTTTATCAAAAAAACTCTCTGATCCGGCGGAATTCAACCGGATAAATGATCAAAAAACTGTTTCTAATCGTCTTTGCACTGTCCCTTCTCGCCTGCATTGGCGTCGGGGGTGCTCTTTACTGGGCCGTCGTGCTTGAGCCCGGAGAAGAAATCTCTCAGGCAAATATACGCCGCATACTCGGCAAGGAAAGCCCGGTTTTTTATAATGACGGAATTTCTCCGCTTGGCGTTTTTTTTGCCGATGCACATCGGCAGTATATCGAATACGGGGACATACCTAAATCCTTCATTGATGCCCTGGTTGCTGCAGAGGACAATCGTTTTTTCAGTCATTTCGGATTCGATGTCGTCGGCATAACACGAGCTGCAATAAAAAATATTCAGGCGCGCCGAATTGTCCAGGGTGGCAGTACCCTGACCCAGCAGACGGCAAAAAATCTTTTCAAACGCGAGAATCGCTCTTACCAGGCCAAGATGAAAGAGCTGGTCTATGCGCTGAGGCTCGAATATCACTACAGCAAGGAGCAGATACTCGAGTTTTACGTCAACCAGTTTTATGTAAGCGGAAACGGCCTTGGACTTGGAGTCGCCGCCCGCTATTATTTTGACAAAGATCCCGAAGATCTCACCCTGATCGAGTCAGCCTATATAGCTGGAAGCGTCAAGCGCCCCAATTATTACAATCCGTTTATCAAGAGAACCGATGAAGCCGCAGCTGAGGCGAAAGAACGCGGCAAGGACCGGGTCGGCTATGTTCTTAAAAATATGCGTGAACTGGGGATGATTGGCGAAGCGGCCTATAATGAGGTTTCCACGGTTGATGTACCCTTCAATAAGGGCTCGGTCGGTTACTCTCTTGACCTTGTGATGGAACTTGTAACCGATGCGGTGGCTTCCGAACAGGTTATCGATGCGCTTGCCGCCCGGGGAATCGACAATATCGCGACTTCGGGCATCCGGGTAATCACCACGGTTCACCGGAAACTTCAGGAGGAGACGCTCTACGCACTGCGAAGACAGCTGTCTTATCTCGATGTCCGGCTGCGGGGGTATGAACGTGAAGCGTTACAGGCTGAGCTGGCAGATATAGAATACCAGGGAGATCTGGTTCCGGAGAAACACGCATTTCTCTTCGGCACGATTTCCCGGATAACTGTTGAAAAAGATACCTTTGAAATCGAGGTGGACCTGGGAAACAAATCAACGCCCGGCTTTATTGACCGCCAGGGGCTGGAGAGACTCGTTGATGCGCGGGTTAAATGGGCGCAGAACCGCTGGAGCGAAGTGTCAGATCCTGATTACCATGAATTGATCGCCCAACTGCAACAGAAAGACAGAGTCTGGGTGAGCGTCAGGGAGATTGACGAGGAGGGGAAAATAAACCTTGAGCTTGAAAAGTTCCCTCTCGTCAACGGTGGAGCGATCGTCATGCAGGAAGGGCGGGTAGCTGCAGTTGCCGGTGGAATTGAAAACAGATTTTTTAATCGGGCCGTCTATGGAAAGCGGACGATGGGATCATCGTTTAAACCATTTGTTTTTGCAGCAGCCCTCCAGTTGGGCTGGAATGTTGGTGACCTGCTGAACAATAAACGCGATGTCTTTGTCTACCAGAATCAGCCATACTTTCCCCGGCCTGATCACCATATCGACAACGAGGAAGTTTCAATGAGCTGGGCCGGGGTTCGTTCAGAAAACCTGGCCTCTGTCTGGCTGGCATCGCATCTCTGTGATCAGCTGGGCAGGCTGCGGCTTGAAGAGGTCGCCGCACGTCTCGGACTGGCACCGCGGGAGGTCGACGGGGAGAAAGAACCATATCGGCTCTTCAGGACCCGGCTGCGTGATCGGTACGGCATCATTGTCGATCAGGACCTGCTGCGTAAAGCCGCCTATCACAAGACCCTTCAGCACATAAATCCTGATCTGGTCTTTGAGGGACTGGAAGCTGACTATGAGCCGCTGAAAAAGCTCCATTACGGACTGGGCTTCAGGGAATTCATGAACCAGGTTACGCAGGAACTCAGAAGTACACCGAGACTTTCCGAGACGGATAAAGAGGAACTCTTTCTGCGCAGGAACATACTGGCAAAAAACTTTCTGTCTCTTTCCCGGATGAGGCAGGAGTTAAAAATCTATCTTGAACAGAGGACAGATCCCTCAGTATGGGCTAATCCCGATACCGTGAAGGTTGAGAATAACGGCGCGCGGCTCTATTACAATCGCCTGACCAATACCTATATCTACGATTATCCAGGGTTTGCCACCCCGGATTTAACGCCTCTGGGAAGAAACGAGGTACAGATGTACCTTGGTCGTCTCAATGAAATATCACGGCAGGAATTTGTAGAGAGGATCAGAATCGGCGGGGTTATTTCTACGGCAACACTTGATTTTGTAGAACGACTCGTTGATGAAGAGTATCAGCAGATGAAGAAGCTGCTTCCCTACAGCATGGAAGTGCTTGAACATGTTGATGATTACCGGACGCTTGTCGGTCTGCATTACCTGATCGCATTTGGCAGAGCGCTCGGCATCGAAAGCGGACTGGAACCGGTCCTCTCCTTTCCGCTGGGTTCAAATGTCGTCACGCTTCTTGAAGCCACCAGGCTCTACGAAGCTCTCGTCACCGGGGAAATTTCACTTTATAAGGAAAAAAACGGGGAGCTGAACAACAGCCTTGCCATTCTGGACCGTATCGAATCAGAGGACGGGGAGGTGCTGTATCGGCCGGAGCCTGAAACCAAAACGGTTGTTTCAGAAAAAACATCCCTTGCAATCGGCCATGTTTTGGAAAATACCATTAAATTCGGTACCGGAAGCTATGCCGATAAAAATGTTAAACTCAGAAATGACGGACTGTCGGGCAGTGAAGCCGATGAATCCTCACTGTCTGTTCCGTTACTTGGCAAAACCGGGACAGCAAACAACTACACCAATGGTTCATTCTTTGGATTTCTGCCCTCGCTCGACAGCGACGGTCACTCGTTTTTAATTCCCGGCGGCTATTCGGTCGGGGCATATGTCGGTTATGACGATAACAAAAGTATGCGCAGACGAACAACCAGGATCACCGGCTCTGCCGGCGCCTTGCCTGCCTGGGTTGATATTGTCAACGCTCTGATAAAAGAAAACGGTTATGCTGAAGGCCTTGATCCGGTTGATCTCTCTTTTTATGGTTTGATCCTTAAACGGGAAGCTGTCGGTCAGCTGAATCTCGGCGTTTCGGCAGAAGCGGGCGGGATTATAGGCATTCCTCCGCGAAAGATAGACGAGGTCAATCGCTATCAGCCTTCCATCATGACCTTTGGCACCATCGAGGGCAATGAATTCAAGGCCGATCGGGAATATGCTCCTTTCTGGTCGTTCGATGCCTCTTCACAGGTTCCCGAAATCGGCCTGGTTGGCAATGAAATACAGGAATCATCTGAAAATAACCGCTCAGCAGGCAATTAGGTAAACTCTTTTTGCTTTTTCTCCGATAGGTTATTACAATCTGTCCAGACAAAAACAATAATGCGGATATCTGCGTTCAAGCCCGGTCTTCGATATAAAAACGAGTGAAAAGTCAAATGAACACTATAAAGATTCTGACAGCCCTGATACTCTTCATGTTTACAGCCGCAGGCTGCACTCAGACAAAGGTCCTGCCTCCCCCCGTTCAGCAGAATCGCAATTTCGAGGTCCAACCCGAGATCGTGGAGCAGAGAATCGAAACGTTGCCTGAGGATAACGACTATTTTAAAGCCAGAACAGCACCCGAGCAGATCGAGCAGCCCGTTTTTGAAAGTGTAGCCGGAAAAATCGACAAGGCGGAACCGGTTGTCCTGCCGTCAATTGATTACGTCAATGACCGGATCTTTGAGTATGGCCGCAAGCTGCAACGCTGGAAGGAACTCGATGCACAGTCCGTGGTAATGACCCTGAACGAAGAGCAGACTGAATCGATGGTTCGCTGTTTCCGTGATCTTCAAAAGGTTTTGAATGGATATGACAGACTGTATAATGATCTGCTGCAAAGAAACGTTATTTCCGAGGCCGAACGATTTGGCACGGAAGATGTGTTCGAGCTGCAGAAGATGGACATCGCCTTTCTTGACAGCATCTGCGGAAGAATGCTGTCGACCACCGAAGATAAGTCTGCAGGCTGGCAGCAACGTGAACAGGGTGCGGACCTGAGCCAGATAGAGACCCTGATTGAACGCTATTCCTCGAGCAAGGAATATGATGAAGTCGTCCAGGTCTGGCTGAAGATACCGCAGTACCAGGTTGAGCGTGTCGACCTGAAAACAAAAATTCTCTACGGCAGCGCGTTGATCTATCTGGGGCAGCAGGAAAAAGCTGCTGAGATTTACCAGCAGATTGTCGATGAGATGTCCGTATCAAACGAGCAGCCGACCGATGTGCTGTCGTTGAGAAAAATACTCGCCGATCTCTATACCGCCTCAGGCAATTATTTTGCGGCTGAAGGGCAATATCAGCAGATTTCTACCGATTACTCGAATATCGGCAGTATCGAGGAGTGGTCGAAGCTGCAGCTATCCATACTCGAGCGCAGTACAAAGGGCAGCCCCGAGCTGACGGAGTTTTCCCGACTGATGCGCGACTATCTCAGTTTCCGTCCGGAAAAAGACGGCTACCGGGTAATCTGGCAGGCCGATATATTCCTGCAGAATTATCCCTATTCACCGGTATCCTCGAACGTTGACGTCATCAAGGCAGATTCGCTGAAACGTGCTGATGCCTGGTTTGAGGCG
>CBDUGK010000140.1:0-7644 GCA_965366875.1 uncultured Desulfobulbaceae bacterium
GCCTGTCACGAGGCTGCCGACCTCGCGCCACCACTCGAGGGGAACAGTCAGGAAGAGATCAGCGGGCTGCTGGCAACGCTCGATGAAATTTCTGATGAGATGGTGCCTTTTGATGGCAGTGAAGCCGAGTTTGAGATGCTTTCCCGCTATCTCTTCTCTCTCAACAACGGGACCGGCGGCGGTGAGGCGGCGGTTACCGGAGTTGCCGGGGAGGAGCTCTTTGAGATCAACTGCTCAGCCTGCCACGTGGCCGAGGACCTGGCTGCAGTCGTCTCTGAGTGGGACAGCGGGGAATTCCGGGCAGCTCTGGATAAACTGGAGACATTGTCTGATGAGATGCCTCCCTACGACGGGACTGCTGCTGAAAAAGACACGCTGAGCCAATATATCGACAAACTCACGGGAGAACTATAATGGAACCTGTCTACATCCCTTCGCCTGACACCATTCCCGTTGCCTGGGGCTGGTTTCAGTTTTTGCTCCTGCTGACATTTCCGCTGCACCTGCTCGCCATGAATGCGATGCTTGGTGGACTGGGGATCGGCATTACCCAGCAACTCCTTGGCGGTGAACTCAGGAGTCGCCTCGCTCATCGAATAGCCATCGCCCTGCCACTGGTCATTGCCCTGGTCGTTAATCTTGGTGTTGCCCCGCTTCTCTTTCTCCAGGTACTGTATGGACAGTTTGTCTATACCAGCGCTATTCTGATGGGATCGTTCTGGATAATGGTTATTCCCATTTTGATTGTTGCCTATTACGGTGCCTATCTCTATGATTTCAGATTCACCCGGCTTGGCCGTATGGGAGTCTGGGTGGCGGTTATGACCTTCTGTTTACTGATTGTAATCGCCTACTTTTTTTCAAACAATATGCTTTTGATGACCCTGCCGGCTGACTTTGGTGAATATTTCGGCCACATGTCCGGGGATTACCTGGTCTCGGCCAATACGCAGTTTCTTCCCCGATACCTTCATATGGTTGTCGGCGCACTCGCCGTCGGGGGACTGTTTACCGCACTCCTGGGCAGGTTTCGGGCGACAGCTGACCCGGACCTTGCCGGGCACGCAGTGAAGCTGGGCATGACTGTTTTCAGCTGGTTTACCTGCCTGAATGTTTGTTTTGGCGTATGGTATCTGTTGAGCCTGGAACGTGCAACGATGCTGATGTTCATGGGAGGTGACCTGCCTGCAACAATTTCGTTTGCGCTTGCTCTTGCCCTGGTGGTTGTTGTCATTGTCTATGGTTTCAGAAGGAAACTGTTTGTGACGCTGGCCGCGACGACGCTGCTGGTCTACCTGATGACCTTTATGAGAGCCTGGATTCGCAGCAGTTCTCTGCGAGAATATTTTACCCTTGGAGATCTCCAGGTTGTCGCCCAGTATTCTCCGCTGATTTTTTTCCTGGTAACCCTGGGGCTTGGAATCATCTGTGTTGCCTGGATGTTGCGCTTAACTGCCGCCGCTTTGAAAAATGAGAACAGTTCGTCAGCGTGAAGCTGAGGCGAGTACTTCCTTGAAATAGCTTGACAGGGAACCTGCGGAGTCTATAAAGACATATGGGTTTGTTTTACGGCTTGTAATCACCTCTCGTCTACAGGAGAAGACCGTATGTTCCGACTGCTCTGCTTTTCTGCAATCCTGCTGCTGTCCGGCTGTGCCTCTTTTTCCGCGGAACATTCCCGCACATTACTCATGGATCGTTCAAGCGGAGAGATGAAGGAGTGCACCGTAGATAAATGGAGGACCCGGGAGTCATACGGGAAATATATGGAATGCATTTCGGCTTTTGAACAACAGGGGTATGAGGTCTGGAGTCAGTATTGATCACGGGTGATTTGCGGAAATAACGTTCTGTTGTGTTTTGATGATTGGTGATGGGAGAGGATAAACAGGAAGAAAAATCGCTGAATCTTGTACTGCTGGAAGGGATTGTCTCGGTGTTCTGCAACACCCTGCTCTTTGCTCTGAAGCTCTGGGTAGGGATCATAACCGGCTCGGTTGCATTGACGGCAGATGCCTGGCATACGCTTACCGATTCAGCAAGTTCCGGGGTTGTCATCATCAGTTCGTTGGCGAGCAACAAGCCTGCCGATGACGATCACCCGTTCGGACATGGTCGCACCGACCTGATCTGTTCGGTTATCATCGGCGTATTTCTGGTCATGATTGGCATAGAGTTCGTGATTAAATCAATAGAGCAGTTGCAGGGTGGAGAGCAGGTCGTTTTCGGCAGGATAGCCGTCGTCGTTACACTACTTTCCATTGCAGTCAAGGAATTGATGGCGCAATTCGCGTTTTGGGCAGGGCGAAAGACGGCGAACCCCATTCTAAAAGCGGATGGCTGGCATCACCGTACTGATGCTCTGTCCTCCGTCGTCGTGCTGGCCGGTATTTTATGCAGCGGATTTTTCTGGTGGATCGATGGTGTGCTGGGCATCCTGGTTGCAGCGCTGATCTTTTATGCATCATTTGAGATTCTGCGTGACTCCATTAATCGGTTGATCGGCGAACAGCCTGACCAGGAACTGCTGGACCAGATTTCAGCTCTTATTGAAGAACTTGGTTTTGATGTGCATCCCCATCATTTTCATCTGCACCGATACGGTGACCATATTGAATTGACCTTTCATATCGACATGGCGCACAACCTTACCCTTCACGAAGCACACGAGCAGACCCACAAAATAGAGCAGTTGCTTCGCAGGCGGATGCAGATCGAAGCAACAATTCATATGGAACCGAGAAAGGAAAATAACTGAAATGATTGATTTAAGAAGCGATACCGTTACCCGGCCATCTGCTGAAATGCGCCGGGTAATGCAGGCTGCTGAAGTAGGTGACGATGTCTA
This sequence comes from uncultured Desulfobulbaceae bacterium, assembly GCA_965366875.1. Classification (GTDB taxonomy): domain Bacteria; phylum Desulfobacterota; class Desulfobulbia; order Desulfobulbales; family Desulfocapsaceae; genus MADRE3. Next base: position 2,849 of record CBDUGK010000140.1, read on the forward strand.
CGGAGAAGATCCAACGGTCAACAGGCTTGAAACCCGCGCTGCTGAGATGCTTGAAACAGAGGCAGCAATTTTTTCCGCAAGCGGTACGCAGAGTAATCTTATCGCTCTTCTTTCTCACTGTGAACGGGGAGATGAGTATATTGTCGGCCAACTCGCCCACACCTACAAGTACGAGGGCGGCGGAGGTGCTGTCTTTGGCTCGATCCAGCCGCAGCCACTCGATCTTGAAAAGGATGGAACATTTGATCTGGGAAAAGTTGCCGGGGCCATTAAACCTGATGATTATCACTTTGCCAGAACAAAACTGCTCTGTCTTGAGAACACCCACAACGGTCTCGCGCTGCCTCTCGAATACCTGGCGGAGGCAGCCCAATTTGCCTCAGCCCGTGGGTTGAGCATTCACCTGGACGGCGCCCGAATCTTTAATGGTGCCGTCAAGTGCGGGGTTCCGGTTTCCCGGATCAGCAGACATTTTGACACGGTATCCGTCTGCCTCTCCAAAGGGTTGGGTGCTCCTGTCGGGGCAGTGCTGTGCGGCGGCCGGGAGGTCATTAAACGGGCCCGCCGGTGGCGCAAGGTTCTCGGTGGCGGCATGCGCCAGGCCGGCATCCTTGCTGAAGCAGGCCTTTATGCCTTGGAGCACAACATTGAGCGACTGCAGCAGGACCACGACAATGCCCGCCTGCTCGCAGAAAGTCTCCAGATGATTGATGCGCTTGAGGTCGAATACGATGCGCCGCAGACCAATATGGTTTTTGTGACGCTGCCCGAAGAGGCGGTCGGCAAGCTGCAAACATATCTGCGAGAGAACGACGTCATGGTTGCCTCCGGCCGGCGGGTTCGGCTGGTTACCCACCTTGATGTTTCTGAAAAAGATGTGAAAACAGTTGTAAACCTTGTCAGAGAGTTTTTTCCTCAACAGTGATGCAGCGGCTGCAGGGCACTCAATCACCGCCCAAACATTGCAGGATGCAGCAGGGACGGGTTATTGCAGTCAGCAGCGTTACGGGTGGTTTCTGAAAAGAACCTGAAATTCAATCTCTGCGTTTACCTATCAGTTTCTATTTGCTTCGTGTTGCATATTACTGATCAACCATTATTACGAAACAGTGTGAATGGTGATCTTGTGCCCACCGTGCTGAGTCATTTTAGAAGGTTTCCTGGCCATGGTGCAGAGAAATCCTGGGGCTCAGCAGTTATCCATCATTTATCCGCGAACAATTCCTGCATTAGGCACTTCTGCGAAGATGACTGTTTTTTTTCAGCCATGCAGTACTTCCGTTTGGTCCGGGATGACGCCACGCTTCCCAGAGAAAATGGCGCACAAGACGCACACCAGGCCCTTTCTTTTTTCTTTTTTCCTTTTTGGTTCTTCCTGATTGGATTATAGGTTTCGACTGTTTCTCTTGACAGAGTCTGCTCCTGCTTGGTAATTCATGCGAGTTGTATTGATGAAGCTGTACCTTTTTTTTAATTCAAAAAAGAAGTTTTTGATCAGGGCAGGGGTATCTTATGTCGGCAGAGCTGGTGTTATCGATGGTTCTTTTTATCGGTCTCGCTCTTTTCATACCAACGGTCATGGTTCTGATGGTTTACCTGGGGCCGCGAGCCCGTGTGGAAGCGAAAGACGACCCGTATGAGAGCGGTATCAAAAATGTAGTCGGGATGGCTGATCAGAAATTCAGCGTCAAGTTCTACCTGATGGCCATCCTCTTTCTTGTTTTTGATATTGAAGCAGTTTTCATGTATCCGTGGGCGGTAAGCCTTCGTGAACTCGGTGTTTTTGGCTTTGTGGAGATGACGGTTTTCATCCTGCTGCTGATCACCGGCCTTGTCTATATCCTCAAGAAAGGAGTACTCAATTGGCGCTAGGACTCGAAGCCAGTCTCGGTGACTCGGTATTGACAACGAAACTGGATGCAATTGTTAACTGGGGACGGTCATATTCCCTCTGGCCAATGATTTTCGGTACTGCCTGCTGCGCGATTGAATTTATGAGTGCTGCGGCCAGTCAGCACGATATTTCCCGATTCGGGGCTGAGGTTGTGCGGTTTTCTCCCCGGCAGGCGGACTTGATGCTGGTCTGCGGAACAATCAGCTATAAGCAGGCCCCGATACTCAAACGCATTTACGACCAGATGCCTGAACCGAAATGGGTTGTTGCAATGGGTGCCTGCGCAAGTTCCGGGGGTATCTATGATAACTATTGCACGGTGCAGGGGATCGATACGGTTATTCCGGTAGATATATACATTTCCGGCTGCCCGCCGCGACCAGAGGCCGTCCTCGACGCATTGATCAAGATTCAGGAAAAGATACAGACCGAAAGCGTGCTGGTTGATCCTTACAAAGACTTTAAGGGAATTCTTGACTGACCATGAAAGAAACGGCCATTGAAAAAATCCGTACCCTGTTTCCAGACGTTGACTGCCGAGAGGTTCTGGATAGTGTCGTCATGGATGTTGATTCAGAAAAACTGGAAGCGACAATGACTCGGCTCAGGACCTATCCTGATCTTGATTTTACTCTTTTAATAGATGTCACGGCAATCGATTATCTCACCTATCCGGACCCTCCGCAGGCACGGTTCTCGGTGGTGTATACCCTGAGGAACTGGGAAAAAAACTGGCTTGTGCAGGTTCGTGTGCCGGTGGCAGACCCGGAAAAAGGCGTCCCGACCTGCAGCTCCATCTGGGGGGCGGCCAATTGGGGTGAAAGAGAGGTCTACGATCAGTACGGCATCAATTTTACGGGTCATCCGGACCTGAGACGCATACTCAACCACTGGCAGTTCCAGGGACACCCACTGCGCAAGGACTATGATATTCACCACGGTCAGATCTGTTACGAAACGGACAGCATGGAGAAAGAGATCAGGGCCAGACTCCAGGCAAAAGGAGTTGACGAGAGTACCTTAAAAGACATCAACACCGATTTGATGTTCCTGAATCTCGGGCCATCTCATCCCGCAACGCATGGCGCTATCCGTATTCTCACGGCGCTTGATGGCGAGACCATCATGGCCAATGTCAATGAGATTGGCTATCTGCATCGAGGATTTGAAAAGACTGCTGAAAACAGGACCTATAACCAGGTTATCCCGCTGACTGACCGTTTGAATTACTGCTCGGCCCTGATGAATAATATTGCCTACGTTAAAGCGGTTGAGTCCTGGCTGGGAGTCCAAATTACCGAGCGGGCCACAATAATGAGAGTGATTCTTTCCGAGTTTTTCAGGGTACAGGATCATCTCGTCTGTATCGCTGCAAACCTCGTCGATATGGGGGGGTTGACCAATTACTGGTACCTCTATAATGAAAAGGAAGCCTCCTATGATTTTATCAGTCGGCTAACCGGTGCGCGGCTGACCAGCTCGTTCACCAGGATTGGCGGGATGTATCGGGATTTCTACGACGGCTGGCAGGACGACATGGAGTTTCAGCTGAAAGCGATTGAAAAAGGCGTTGCCGATTCTCTTGCCCTGGTCCTCCAGAACCGGATTGTCCATGACAGAACCCAGGGAACCTGCGTACTTTCGGCGGAAAAAGCGCTTTCATATGGTTTTACCGGTCCGAACCTCAGGGCCTCCGGGGTCGCTTTTTACCTGAGAAAAGATAATCCCTATTACCATTACGAAGCCTTTGATTTTTCCATTCCGGTGGGGAGCAAGGGAGATATCTATGACCGGATGATGGTTCGGTTTGAGGAGATTTTCGAGAGCATCAAGATCATTCGCCAGGCGGTAAAAATGATCCCTGAAGGTCCTGTTTTCATATCTGATCACCGCTATGTGCTGCCCCCGAAAGAACAGGTCTATAACAAAATTGAGGGGCTTGCCAACCACTTCAAGCTGGTGTTCGAAGGTGCGCAGATACCTGCTGGTGAGTGGTATGACAGCTATGAGGCGGCAAATGGTGAGCTTGGTTTTTATTTTGTCTCGGACGGGTCAGGCAAACCGTATAAATGCAAGGTTCGTCCTCCCTGCTTTTATGCCATGGGGGGATTTCATGAAATGGTGGAAGGCGAAATGATTGCCGATGCGGTCATCAACCTTGGAAGCATCAACATCATTGGCGGGGAGCTTGACAGATGAGTGATCGTTCACAACTAATCATTACCGGAAAACCGTTCACTTTTGACAGCGAAAGGGATGCCGAGTTCGAGCGCCTGGTGAAACGGTATCCTCTCCGGGAGTCGATGATCATGCCCGCACTCTGGCTGGCCCAGGATCAGCAGGGCTGGATCAGCGCCGAGGCGATCGAATATATCGCCGACAGGATCGGCACTTATGCCGCCAAGGTTTTTGAGCTGGCGACCTTCTACACCATGTACCAGCTGAGACCGATGGGTAAATACCATATCTGCGTGTGCAGAACCTTGTCCTGCTGGCTCCGTGACAAGCAGGACATCGTTGATTACCTGGCGGGCGAGATCGGCATTGCCCCGGGCCAGGTGAGCCAGGACGGCAGGTTCAGTCTGGAAGAAGTTGAATGTCTTGGCCACTGCGGCACGGCACCGGTTGTGCAGATCAATGGTGAGTTTTATGAAGAGATGTCCGTGGAAAAGCTGAAAACGGTTCTGGCAGGCCTGGATTAAGGGAGAAACATGTCGATGGAAGTTAAAATTCTCAGCGAGAAGTTCGATATCAGAGATGCTCACCTGCTTGAGGTCGCTAAAAAGCACGGGGCTTACCAGACGCTGGATAAGCTTTTTTCCATGGAATCTTCTGACGTCATCGAAGAAGTGAAGAACAGCGGTCTGAGGGGCAGGGGGGGGGCCGGTTTTCCAGCCGGCGT
>CBDUGK010000141.1:0-7365 GCA_965366875.1 uncultured Desulfobulbaceae bacterium
CAATTGCTACATCGACCTGCTCTTTGCTGGCCATGTCGCGCAGCACCGCACGCTCCTGCGCCAGCTCCTGATCGCCATTGATCAGGACAAAAGCGGCTCCGGCCTTATCCGCCTGTTTCATCTGGCTCTTGAGACTTCGGGCTTCCATATCCATGTCGACCCTGAGTCCTTCTTTCCTCAGATCATGCATCAGCGTGTAACAGCAGTCTGAGGCTGCTTCACCCAGGCCCGCCATAAAAAGGTCAATTTCGGCTGACTGGACCGAGAACGATTTTTTCTGCTGAAGCAGCAGGACAAGGCGTTCAAGCCCCATCGCGAAACCGATTCCGGGCGTCTTCCCGCCACCAAGCATCTCTATTAATCCGTCATAGCGGCCGCCGGCGCAAACGGCGGACTGTGCGCCCAGATCACCGGTGACAAACTCAAAGGTGGTACGGACGTAGTAATCGAGCCCGCGTACCATGCACTTGTTCAGTTTATAATCGACAGCGAGCTGCTCCAGACTCCTCCGTACCGCCTTGAAATGATCGCGGCACCCCGGGCAGAGATGATTAAGAATTGAAGGAGCCTCCTGCATCTGCTCCCGACAGCCGGGCTGTTTACAATCCAGGACCCTGAGCGGATTCTTGCTGCTTCTTCTGTTGCAGTCATCGCAGAGAAACCCAAGTCTTGCCTGGATAAAATCGAGCAGCAGCTTCCTGTATCCCGGCCTGCAGTGGGGACATCCGAGTGAATTGATCTCCAGATTGACCGCAACACCAAGCTCTTTGAATAACAGATCCGCCATTGCCATCAGTTCGGCATCAATTCGAGGGTTCGCTGAACCGAGAATCTCAACATCAAGCTGATGGAATTGGCGCAATCGACCCTTCTGCGGCCGCTCATGACGGAACATCGGGCCGATGGTAAACAAGCGCTGCACCGGTCTTGAGGCATGCATGCTGTGCTGGATATAGGCCCGCATCAACGAAGCCGTTGCTTCCGGCCGCATGGTTACCTGCTTGTCGATAAACGTATACATTTCCTTCTCGACAATATCCGTATCGGTGCCGATGGATCGGGCAAACAGTTCAGTCTTTTCGAGAATCGGCAATCTGATCTCAGCAAAATGAAAGCGCTCAAAAATGTCTCTGGCCACAGACTCCGCCTGGCGCCATAATGGCAGTTCATCAGGCAGTATATCTTTAAAACCATTCAAAGCATTGAGCTTCAAATCAGGACCTCCGTTGATCATTCATTGTCCATGTAGAAAAACGTCTTAAATAACTCTAAATGCATAAAAATGTCAAGCAAAGCGCCAAAACTGCCCAAAGGCCCCACCACGTGCTCGCAAAACAGCGTTTTAGTGTTTATTTTTAGTTTCAGGAATCGTTCTGCAGTACCTGCTGACTGTCGGATGGTTGGCGATGTTTTCCATACACTTCTTGACAAACAACGGCAAGATAGGCATTATCGGTTTTCCATCTATTATTTGAAACACAGGAGTATTTCCTTATCATGAAGTTACCATCGCTCAAAATCGGCAACCTGACCGCACAGATTCCTCTCATCCAGGGAGGTATGTCAATACGTGTTTCCACTTCCAAGCTTGCCGCACCAGTTGCCGAATGCGGAGGTATAGGAGTGATCGGAGGTTCCGGCATTCCTGAAGATGAGTTGAAGGAAGATATCCGCGCCGCGCAGAGCGCAACCGATGGAATTATCGCGGTCAACATCATGTACGCGATGAAAAATTTCTACAATCTTGTCATCGGCTCAATTGAGGCCGGGGTTGACCTGATCATCACCGGGGCCGGTTTCTCCCGGGATATTTTTAAAATCGGCAAGGAGCATAATGTTCCGATTGCGATGATCGTATCGTCCCCGACGCTTGCACGACTCGCCGAAAAACTTGGAGCTTCTGCCGTTATTGTTGAAGCCAAGGAAGCCGGAGGGCACCTGGGAACAGACAAACCTCTGCGGACCATTTTCCCCCCGATACGCGATATCATCAAAAATGTTCCGCTGATCGCCGCCGGCGGTATCACAAACGGTTATGAGATGGCTGAAATGATGGACAAATACGGAGCAGACGGCGTTCAGATTGCTTCTCGCTTCGTGCTCAGCGAAGAGTGCGACATTGCTGATGAATTCAAACAGGCATACCTCAATGCCAGCAAGGAGGATATTGTCATCACCTCCTCACCGGTCGGCCTGCCCGGACGGGCCCTGAATACCCCTTTTGTCCAGGCACTCGCCAACAAGGTGGAATTTACCGCCAAAAAATGCAAGCATCAATGTCTGAAAAAATGCGATCACCATTACTGCATAAATGAACGGCTGATGGCTTCAAAAAACGGCGATTACGATAAAGGCTTATTCTTCTCCGGAGAAAACACCTACAAGATGAAGGAGATTCTGCCCGTGGCTGAAATTTTCAGACAATTTGTCAGCCAGGCGGAATCAGTTTACAAGGAAAATTGCGGCTTTGCTCCAATAGCGTGAATTGAGAAAACGCACTTTCTGAATCATTTAAAATCACCGTAGCGTTCGTGACCGCAAAGCCACCGATTACCGCCCGCATCATCAAGCCTTCGGAACATCCCATCAGCAGGGGGATGATAGATGATGATGCCCTCTGGGTTCTTCGAAAACTCAACAAAGCCGGCTTTTCCGGTTATCTTGTCGGCGGCGGCGTCAGAGATCTTTATCTTGGTAAACGCCCAAAAGATTTTGACATCAGTACCAACGCGCGGCCCGGTCAGGTTCGAAAACTCTTTCCCAACAGCAGGACAATCGGCAGACGCTTCAGGCTGGTACAGGTATTCTTCAAAAAAGGAACGGTCATTGAGATCTCCACTCTCCGTTCTCTGAGTGAATATGACCTCGACGGTCCTGAAGCTGTCCTCGCACCCAACAATACCTTCGGAACACTGGATGAAGATGCCCAGCGCAGGGATCTGACGATTAACGGTCTTTTTTATGAGATCGAAAATGAAACCATTATTGATTACGTGGGAGGAATCGACGATCTCGAGCGATCGATTATCAGGGTGATCGGTGATCCGGACAAGCGGATCAACCGCGATCCGATAAGGATGATGCGAGTTATCCGGCACAGCGCCCGATCCGGTTTTTCAATCGAAACGCAGAGCTGGGAGGCAGTATCCGAAAACGCATACAAGCTGAGACTTTGTCCTCCCTCACGACTGCGCGATGAATTTCTCAAAGATATCTACAGCGGCGTATCGGTAAAATGGTTTAAACTCGCCCTCGAATCCGGCCTGTTCGAGGAATTGTTTGCTCTTTATCGTGAAAATCTGTTCATCAAACTGCCGGACGGCGGCTCGTGCGTTGAAGCCCTCACAGCCATTTTTTCAACCATTGACAGACTCAACAGCGAAGCTGTCGAATCTGGAAATCATCGCCAGCCGTCATATTTCTTACTGGCACTGATTCTTATTCCGTGGGCGGTCTGCCGCTTTAACCTGTTAAACATTGACCTCAAAGGGGCACAACTCTTCCACCTGTCAAAACAGATACGGGAAGCGCTGAGCCTGGAACTGGGTCGGACGCTCAACCTCAAGCGCTCCATTCAGCAGGAAATTACAACACTGCTTACCCACCTGCCGGCAATTATCCTGCAAAACCACGACGAAAACTGGCCCAAGTGGCTGAAAAGAAAGAGTTATTTTTCTAAATGCAGACTTCTCTACTATTTCTACAGAGAGGCCATGGAGAAGGTTCCCGTACCCGCTTTCGCACAGTCGGCAAAAAGTCAGTCATCTGCTGACCGGGTGCCTCTTCGCCAGAAAAAACAGCGGATGAAACACAAGGGTCGTCCCGCCTTTTCTGGTGTCAATAGAGGTGGCGTTTTTGGTTTTAAAAAGTAGCCTTTCAGCCGATTTCGTTTGGTTAAGGTTATCCTAACAATTCTGCTGCCTGTTATCATGTTTTCCGCCAACTGCCCGGGACTCTGACACATTTAAACTACCATCATTTTTCTTGATACCATTGTTAAGAATTACTTAACAATGTTTCCGGAAAATGAATTGACATTCACCCCATATTCTTTCTATTACCTGCTGTTGTCACTTTATTATCTAGAAATCTGTCACCACAAAACTGATGTATGAAAAGGGAGCGTACACCAGTAAGCCAAGTGGGTGTCAGGTTTCTGTTTTATCACATTTTACCCGTAGCAGATACTGGTATAACTGCGCTTAGCGCCAACTTGTTGTTTCAGCGATAGGAGGTTGATATGGCAGACACGGAAAACAAAGCTCTGGACCCGCGCTTGAATCGCCGCGGTTTCCTGAAGGGATGCACCATGGCAGCAGCAGCTCTCGGACTTTCAGAGACTGTTGTTCCCAAAATGGTGGAAGCCGCAACATCAGCACAGCGCCCTTCGGTAATCTGGCTGCATTTTCAGGAATGTACCGGATGCTCCGAGACGCTGCTTCGAGGCACCAATCCGGATCTGGCTCGTCTTATTCTTGACATCATCTCCCTTGATTATCATGAAACCGTCATGGCTGCCGCGGGTCATCAGGCGGAGCAGGTACTTCATGATGCAATGGAGAAAAATAGTGGAAAATATATTCTCGTGGTCGAGGGTGGAATCCCAACCGCCGAGAATGGCATCTATTGTAAAATTGGCGGAAAAACCGCAATGGATAGCCTGGCAGAAGTATCTTCAAAAGCAGCGGCTATCATTGCCTATGGCACCTGTGCAACGTTTGGCGGGGTCCAGGCGGCAAGCCCGAATCCAACCGGTTCCGTCGGCGTCGACAAGCTGGTCAGCGACAAACCGATAATCAACATCTCGGGATGTCCGCCGAACCCGGTAAACCTGCTCGGCACCATTCTTCATTACCTCACCTTTAACCGGCTGCCAGCCGTTGATGGTTTGAAACGACCGAAATTTGCCTATGGCCGAAGGATTCATGATCATTGCGAACGGCGTGCTCATTTTGACGAGGGACGCTTTGTCCTCCAATTCGGTGATGAATACCACAAGCTGGGCTACTGCCTGTATAAAGTCGGCTGTAAAGGCCCTGAAACTTTTTCCAACTGCCCGGTGGCCCGTTTTAATGATCAGGGTGTATGGCCGGTCTCGGTTGGTCACGGCTGTATAGGCTGCACTGAGCCAAATTTCTGGGATACCATGACACCATTTTATGACAGAATTCCGAACGTCAAGATTCCTGGCGCCGGCATCGTTGCGGATGCCGACCAGCTCGGCAGAAAAGTACTTGGTGTGACCGCTGCTGCTGTTGGTATCCACGCTGCCGTCGGAATAGGAAAGCGAATCATTAAAGGAAAATCTGACAGCGATAAATGATGATTGCAGGTCGTCGATTACATGGAGCAAATTTTCTCGGAACCATTCACACACGATGATTGATTCCGGTTACACTTTTTTGGAGGTTTAACAGATGGCTCAGAGAATTACCATTGATCCGATAACTCGGATCGAAGGCCACTTAAGAATAGATGTCGAGGTCGATGGCGGTGCAGTCACCAATGCCTGGTCCTCAGGTCAGATGTTCAGGGGCCTTGAGACGATCCTCAAGGGTCGTGATCCACGTGATGCATGGCACTTCGTGCAGCGGATATGCGGGGTATGCACCACCGTACACGCCCTGGCATCGGTCCGTGCGGTTGAAGACGCCCTGGGGCTTGAGATTCCGCTGAACGCCCAGCTGATACGTAATCTCGTGCAGTCAATTCACTGCCTGCATGACCACATCGTTCATTTCTATGCCCTGTCGGCACTTGACTGGGTAGATGTTGTCTCGGCACTGGATGCCGATCCGGTTGCCACCCAGAAACTGGCAGAGTCCCTCTCAGACTGGCCGGGCAACAGTTCAAAGCGTTTTGCAGCGGTCCAGGGGAAGGTCAAGGCACTGGTCGAAAGCGGTCAGCTGGGACCCTTTGCCAATGCATACTGGGGTCATTCAGCTATGAAACTGCCGCCCGAGGCAAACCTTATGGCAGTCTCCCATTATCTTGAGGCACTTGACTATCAGCGCAAAGCAACCATGGCCCTCGGTGTTATTGGCGGTAAAAACCCGCATATTCAGAACTTCTCTGTCGGCGGCGTCACCGCAGCTATCAACCTGGACAACGAGGCTACCCTGAACATCGAACGGCTCTACCGGGTCAAACAGCTGTTGACAGAAGTACGTGATTTCGTAAATAAAGTTTACCTTGTTGATGTCGCCGCCGTCGGCGCTCTCTATGCTGAGTGGCTCCCGTACGGTGCCGGTGTAACCAATTATCTGGCATCACCTGACATGCCGACAAACGCCGCGGCAACCGAGTTTGATCTCCCGGGCGGTACCATCATGGGTGGAGATCTGGCAAGTGTTAAAGCGTTTAGCACCCTTAGTGATCCGTACTTCAAGGACAACGTCGAGGAATCAATTGCCCGCGCCTGGTATGATGGTGACTGGCAGAAACATCCCTGGGAAGAAGACACCGAACCCAAATACACCGATTTTGATGATGCCGGACGCTACACCTGGCTCAAGGCTCCTCGTTTTGAGGGCAAGCCAATGCAGGTTGGCCCGCTCGCCCAGATGCTCGTCGGTTATGCGCAGGGACATGAGGAAATCGTCAAGCGTGTCAATGGCGCACTTGGCCTGGTCAGCACCATCGCCGGCACCAAGGTCGGTCCCGAGGCATTGTTTGGAAGCATTGGCCGTCATGCAGCCCGTGCGGTACGCTGTTCACTCATGGCGGACCTCGGTCTCAAGCACTGGGAGCTGCTGGTTGACAACGTCGGCAAAGGCGATACGGAAATCTTCAATCCTCCGACCTTTCCGAAAGGCGAGCAGAGAGGCGTCGGTGTTCATGAAGCACCTCGCGGCCTGCTGTCGCACTGGATCGTTATACAGGATGGTAAAATCAAGAACTATCAATGTGTTGTTCCGTCTACCTGGAACGCCGGACCACGCGATGCCCAGGACCAGCTTGGACCCTACGAGGCATCCTTGCTGGCAAACCCGATAGCAGACCCGGAACGACCGCTTGAGGTTCTCAGAACCATCCACTCCTTCGATCCGTGCATTGCCTGTGCGGTACACATGCTCGATCCGGAAGGGCGGGAAGTAATGAAAGTAAAAGCCCTGTAATTATGGCAATTCATCCAACTTTCAACTTTCGGCGACTACCGATAGGAGGTTATTATGGCGTATGAAAAGAAACATTGCTGGAGCGTCCTGCTTCGGCTGTATCACTGGGCATTTGCACTGTCCATCATCACTCTCTGCATTACCGGGTTCTATATAAACGACCCGTGGACCACCAGTTTGAGAGAGGGAAGTGCGAGCTGGCCGATGGCCTATATGCGTTTTATCCATTTTACCGCCGGGTATGTGT
>CBDUGK010000142.1:0-7086 GCA_965366875.1 uncultured Desulfobulbaceae bacterium
TAAATAATCCAGTGAGGACCGGGGATGATCTAAAGATGTTTCTCCAAAGCTCGCTGGATGTCTCGAACGCCATCAATACAGCCGTGGAAAAGGTGAGTTTCGATAGTTCGGTTTCGGATAGAGTCTTGGCGAAAAAAGCTCTTGACGAATTATTATTCGACATACCTCAGCAGCGTTCACGGCTCACGGGATTTCCGCTTTTGGCAGGGCCAACAATATTGTCGCATATCACCGCGGTCAGAGAGGGGACGTTCCCGAAGGAATAAAATGTAAAAAACATAGATTTTGCCTGACGCTCCAAAATAGCAAGAGTTCTCGAAGTGACGGAGTCAAGTATAACTGGAAATTTTTCTAGGCTGCTTTCTTCAAAGCCATCTTGAGCGGCCCACAGTTTTGAGTTGGCCCCCAGGTAGCAGCCATATTGCTGTCTGTAGCTGGTGATAATCCTGAAGGCTGGCGGAATGAAGCAGAACTAACATCTTAGTGTGGTGTCAATCAGCTAGAAGCGTCTTCTGGAAAAACAGTTCGTCACCGTCTTAATAGAGGAGGTAATCGCGGCGTTAACAATGCTCTCTGGATGATTGCTATGGTATGCATGAGTAGTGATCGACTTACACAGGTTTATGTCGATCGTCGAACTGCAGAAGGAAAGTCTGTGAAAGGGAGTGGTGATTTAATATTTTAAAACGAATATTTGATCATGTCTGACAGAAGCCGCCATCTTTCATTTGATTTGTTGCAATTAGAATTGTATCGATCATGTCTGTTGAGGCATGTGACAGATGGTTTCGAAGTGCGTCCACAAAGGGAAGCCAGTTTTCAAAACGGCCTTTTTTCTTCGGAAAAGAGGCCATTTTCTTTTTTGTGGACTCGGTTGTTTTCCCCGCTGGTTATGGGCGACAGGGAACGGAGGGAAGGCGTAGCCCCTTCCCGAGCACATTCATAATGAACAGCTGAACGCCCCTTATTTCTTTTCCAGTGCCCGGTAGAGCTGCAGCTTCGCCATCATTTTTGTGAGTTGTTCAGTTGATTGGTAGCGCCCTTTGGCAAAGACGCCATAGTCGCCGCCGCCGGCCATGGCCGAGGCGAAGCGAGTAGAGTTAGCATAGAACAGCCAAACCGAGGTCCACATCCGCTCGACCTCCTCATCAAAGATATTTTCCTGCTGCGGCAGACCCTGTTCAAAACCTTCTTTCCAGACATCCAACAGCATTTTCGTCGCCTCGTAGGTGATTGCGTTGGTCTTCTCAATGGTGTTGTCCAACCGTATAAAATGGTTTTCCACCCACTGAGTACTGTGACAGGAAAGACAAACCGCCTTCATGCGACCATTGCGTTCCTCCTGCTGGTCTTTGCTCAGGACAAAAGCGGACACCGGTTCCCCGCTGAGTTCGACTGCGATTGGAAGTCCGGCTGAATTAACCACATCTTTCAGGTTGGCGTCGAGTGGATGCGGGTGTGCGTAGGGTACGCCGAAGAGTCGCCAGGAGAGGCGATCGTTATACTGATGGGTGCGTTCGGCAATAACCTCATCATCGGCAGAAACAAGCAGGCTGGCGTGACACACGGCACAGGTCGGCGCGGTAAAGTCTTCTCCAACCTTCCATGGTACGGCGTCAAAGTCGTATGTTGCATGTTTTGAGTTGAAGATATTACCATGCTTGCTGACCTCATAGACTTTATAGGCGGGCACATCGGGACCTTTATGGCACTCTGAGCAGGTAAACGGTTTTCGCGCCACCTCTATTGAAAATGAATGCCGGCTGTGGCAGGCTGTGCATGCCCCCTTGCTGCCGTCCGGATTGATTCGCCCAACTCCCTGGTTCGGCCAGCCCAGCAACACCGGAAATTCAAGCTCACCATAATCGGTGTCACGGGTTGTGGTGCCTGTCACCTCTATCTTGGTGCCGTGACAATACAGGCAGGATTCATATTCAGTGAGTGGGTCTATTTCGCCAATCGTCAGCATGTTGTCTGCATAGGTATAGTGATTATTGACCACTTTGGTGAAATCCCGGTACAGCGAATTGTCAACCAGGTTGCCGTAGGCATGTGACATGATATTTTTGGCATATTGCTCGACCTCGACAGAGTGACAGGTAGCACAATCATCAGGGCTGACAATAACATTTATCTGATAGCCGTTGTGCTCAAAGGAATCGGCGTGCAGATCGGTGCGCAGAGAATGGCATTCATAGCAGCCAACAGCGCTCTGCTGCAAATCCTCAGCAATCGTTGGCGATGATACCCGCCTCTGAAGTTCCGGTTTATCAAGAGCCTGAGCGGGAGACGTTTTGCTGTGGCGGCTTGCAAGCCAGGAAGCGACAAGTCCGGGATGCAGCTCCGTATGGCAGCCAAGACACTCTTCAGTTTCATCGCTGAAGCTCAAATCCTGGGAATATGCTGCCGGACTGAAGGTGAAAAGTGCTGCTGTAACCAACAGGTAAGCAAATCGTTTCATCACATCCTCCACTGAGCTGAAAGGTACATGCCCTGTTAAAGGCCACTTTACTGTTTCTGCCATCCCCTCCATCCTAGGTGCTCTGCATAACCTATCTTTTTTTTGTTGTTTTATCCAGATGTTTCCGCGCCCACTGCCCGGTATCCAAATGCTGATCTGAAGGTCCCGGCAGGGGTGATCGGCCAAACGATTACAGCGGTTTTTCAGGGAGCAGAAAATCCATTGTGCCAGGCGACTCCATCTTTAAACTATTAAATTCAGGCATACCAGCAACGCCAATGACGCTGGTTACCTGGCAGACAATGGCGTCCGCCGGTCTTTCGGGAGTACCTGCTTCAGAACCGATTTCGGCCATGTCTGGTTCTTGACAATACATAAATGAGAGCCATCGTTACAGTAGGTCCGGCAAGTGTAACACAAGCTCCACGAGAGCAGATTTCCTTCTTAACCCTGCCAATCCATAGTACAGCCTGGCTGCGTGTTAGATGAATGTGCAGGCAATGGTATCAGTAAGCAGCGATGGAGAAGGCCTGTTTTCTCGGCAGGAGATGACTGTATCCCGACAAAAGAGGAGCGTGATATGTCTCAGCATGCGTTTGACGTTGATCAGCTAGGTTCTCTCACGGCCTATGATGAAAACGAAGAAGCCGTGCAACTTTCGACACTGTGGCAGACGTGGCCTGCTGTTCTGGTTTTTATTCGCCATTTCGGCTGAATCATCTGCCGTCAGCAGGTTGCTGAACTGGCCGGCCATGAGCAGGATTTCACCACAAGGGGAGTTCAGCTCGCTGTCATAGGTAACGGCAGGGCCGGGGATTTAAAAAAATTCCGGGACGTAACCGGTTACCGGGGCACACTGATGACCGATCCGTCGCGGCAGACCTACAAGCTGCTCGAATTTAAAAGCGGCTTGAGCAATCTTATCGGAGTGAAATCTTTCCGCCAGGGTTTTTCGGCGCTCAAGGCAGGTTTGTTGCCCGGTTCGCTTCAGGGCAACGCCATGCAGCTTGGCGGTGCGGTAGTTATTGAGCCGTCAAAGAACATCAAATATTTCTTCCAGAGCTCCGTGGCGGGGGATCACCCGCCTGTCGAGGCTCTGCTGAAGGCTGCAGGGTAGTTTGTAAATCTGCTGCAATAGATGAGGTCCCCCAATCGATGGCTGCCTGGACCTGAGCTGAGCATGGAATGATTGCCAGCTGCCAATGAAAACTGTGCACCATCATTGTGGCGGGAGGATTTGGCTGCTGTAGAAAATGAAGCCCTGAATACCCGGCGTGGCAGTCACAGGGTGATAAGGAATCAAGTAGATAGTTGAATGACCAACCCATCATGAGGATATACGCATGTTTGATTTTCCTTACATTATTGAAATTTTAACCCCGCTCCGTGAATCTAAAATACCGCTGACACAGCGGATGGAATTATTTTCGGAGAAATACCTCCGCATATACGAACATGGGTTTGGCGTTTCGATTCCTGACAACCCCATGGGAAGACTGCGGCACGGAGCCCTGGAAACAATTTCAGCCAACCGGCTGCCCGTCGAAAGTGAGCGGACAATAATGAACCTCAACACCTTTCACACCAAGAAAGATCTTGATAGCATCCTCAATCAGGCTATTGAACTGGGCCTAACCAGGATCCTGGTTGTCAGGGGTGATGGCGGTCCGCAGCTATCCGCGCTTAACCCCGCAGATATCGGCAGCAGCAGAAGAGCGGCGTCGTCGAGTGATCTGATCGGCTATATCAACGCGGAGTACCGTGGACAATTTACTGTTGGCGCGGCATTCAATCCCTACAATCCTGAAGACTTTGAACTGAAGAAGGTGAAAGAAAAAATTGAAGCGGGTGCCCGGTTTATCATCACCCAGCCGATTATCGGAAAAGATCCGCATGTGGATCGGCTTGCGGAATTTGACATAACGGTTGTAATTGAAGCCTGGATGTCAGAAAATATTGATCTGCTCTACAAGAGCGTCAGGAAGAAAAAGGATGAAAGCGCGCCTGCATACGATCCCGCAGAAAATTTAAAAGTACTTCATACAGCATATCCCGAGAGCTGCATGTATCTGTCTCTTCTGAGCTTTAAAGAGGACTGGAAAGGGCTGCTCCCCAGGTTTTAGCCCGGTAACCGTAACGTCCTGTCGTTTATGCCAGTGGTCGGGAATAGTGTCTTTCTCAGGGCTTGCCAATCGCTGCAGTCGAGTTTTTGGGCATGAATTATTACAAGGAAACAACTGTTTTGGCCAAACAGGACCAGCAATTGCCTGAAGACATGGCGCGTCAATCGGCGGCAGTGTCTGCAAAGAGCAGCATTGATCGCAAACGTTATTCCACGGTCCGCAGATTCTTTCTGGGAGTGTTTCTGCACCTCATTTTCTGGGATATTATCCTGAATCGCCCGGTTTTGCGCTGGTTCAGGAAGAATCCCACCCAGCGCTGGCAGAAAATCAGTCGGAGCTATCGGTTCCTGGCGATTGAGATGGGCGGGGTACTGATAAAACTTGGCCAGTTTCTCTCGGTACGGGTCGATATCCTGCCGCGTGAAGTGACGAGTGAGCTTGCCGGTTTGCGGGATGAAATTCCCGCCGAACAGAGTGCGGCCATCATCAGCCAGATCGAGGAAGATTTTGCCCGGCCGATCACATCACTCTTTGAATGGTTTTCACCCGAGCCTGTCGGCGCAGCTTCGCTCGGCCAGGTCCATCTTGCCCGCCTTGCCGAAGATCATACAGAAGTAGTCGTAAAGGTGCTTCGGCCGGGCATTGACATCCTGGTTGAAACCGACCTGGCGGCCATCAGTCTCGCCATAAGCTGGCTGAAACGCTACCGTCGGATCAGCAGGAGGGTTGACCTGGAATGGTTGGTTGAAGAGTTCACCCGGGTGACCAGGGCGGAGCTTGACTGTGCAGCTGAGGGAAAGAATGCAGAGCGGTTCGCACAGGATTTCGCCGATGATCCGGAGGTGTACATCCCCCGCATTTACTGGGATTACTGCGCTGCCCGCACGTTGACCATGGAAAATGTCAGCTATATCAAAGTTGCTGATGTGCAGAAGATCTCTTCAACAGGAATAAATCCTGCTGCGGTTGCCAAAAAGATCTACACGTTCTACTTACGGCAGATTTTCGAGACCCATTTTATTCATGCTGACCCACATCCCGGCAACATATTCATCAAGCCTTTGCCCACAGAGGCCGAGCAGGAGCAGGGTTTAACAGAAATTCGCAGCGGAGATTTCGTCGGTTACCAGGCAGATCGACCGTTTCAGGTTGTCTTCGTCGATTTTGGCATGGTTACCGAGATTCCCAGCCGGCTTCAATCGGCGCTGCGGGAGTATGTCATCGGGGTTGGCACCCGTGACGCTTTTCGCATCGTCCAGTCCTATGTACAGGCCGGAACGCTGCTTCCCGAAGCTGATCTGGAGAGGCTGGAGGAGGTTCATCGGGCCCTGCTCAATCGTTTCTGGGGTGCAAGTGCGCTGCAGATGAAAGGGATCGTTCTTGCCGAGGCCGAGAGCCTTATGCGCGAGTACCGTGATGTTATCTATGATGCTCCATTTCAGTTCCAGGCTGATATGCTCTTTACCGTCCGGGCAGTAGCAATTCTTTCTGGCATTGCCACCAGTCTTGACGAGACATTTGACCCATGGCAGGAGATTATTCCATTCGCAGAGCGTCTCGCTTCAAAAGAGCTTCAGCCTAACTGGCAGGAGTTTTTCGGGGAAATAGTCACGCTCGGTCAGATTATCTATAAACTCCCCAAACGTGTTAATAGTGTCATTACCCAGGCTGAGCGGGGAAACCTGACCCTGAAGAGCTCCTTTTCAGCTGACAGCCGGAAACTGCTTGTTCGTCTGGAGAACTCAATCAACAGACTGTCCTGGACAATCGCCTCGGCAGGCCTGCTCATTGCCGGTACAATCCTCAGGAATAGCGGTGGGGGGCGCTTGCTTTCCAGCGCTCTTTATGTGCTGGCACTGCTCTTTTTTGGCTGGGGATTGTGGAGGAATCGGCACCGGTAGTTGCACGCTATATGCGGTGCTTCTCCAGGAAAAGCGGGCGTAGGTGAGAAATTCTCGAGATTACAGCAGAATAGTAATGTTGAGAGGATTACCGGTCGTTGACAGAAATAAAACCATCCTTTCCTTGACTTTGAACAACAAGAATAGTATTTTCTCTCTCCTCTGAGGACCGTGTGATTTGTTTTGAGAAGCAGGACTTCAAAGGAAACAGGAATATTCAGGTCCGATTTGCGAATCGGGCCTTTTTCAATACAGTCGGGGCGTAGCGCAGCCTGGTTAGCGCGCCTGCCTTGGGAGCAGGAGGTCGTAGGTTCGAATCCTACCGCCCCGACCATTTATTTCAAGCACTTACGGTTTTTGCTGTAGGTGCTTTTTTCGTTTGGGTGCGTTTTGGGTGTAGGAGATGCGCAAGATCGGTGTATTGAGTTATTTTTGCTTTTAGACTCTAAGTGTTTTCCATCCCTATAGTTTTACAGGTAGATTGCCAATCTTGGTGTCGCATGTTCGATTCATGCCGGGGGCACCAATTAATTTTAATACTTAGTGCTGTTTTGTTTTTGGCTTTTCTTGCATTTTGTTGATTTGTGTAACCTTTTCTCTG
>CBDUGK010000143.1:0-7062 GCA_965366875.1 uncultured Desulfobulbaceae bacterium
AACGTATTCGACATTGATGGTGCCGCAGGTATCGATGAGGCTCTCCTCCACCAGGAATGTCAACTCATCCTGGTCAAACACTTTGTCGTTTTCTTTTGGCTCATCCAGAGCCAGACCCAATGAGGGGCCTGCTCAGCCACCCTGCATCAGGGCGACACGCAAGGCTGATTCAATATTGTTTTGGCTGAGATACTCTTTGAGTTTGGTTACAGCCAGATCGGTTACGGTAAAAGACATGGATTCCTCCTTCGTTTTTTCTTGTCATCAGTGTTGATGCATGAATGTATCAGACATCATGCATAAATCAACAACTCTTCGTTGCCTTCAACAATAAGCCTCGCTGTTTAATAAGTCAATTAATCAATGAGAATCTAAAAAAAATAATGTTATTTCAGCTTGTTATTTGAAAAAATTTACGATGGACAGCTGTGAAACAGGCAGTTTTTTGTTGCGGCTTGAAAATGCATAATGCTAATATGAGGTGTTGATCAGGTGATTATGATGTATGAAAGATTAATCTGCAGTTCATTGAGAGAAAAAATAACCAGAAGAGCAGTTGTGTCTCTTTGTTGAGGAATTCTATATGAAAAAAGTTGTTATTTCAACCGGTGGCGGTGATGCGCCAGGCCTTAATGCGGTGATTTATGCCGTGGTGCATGCCTGTTATAAGCGGGGCTGGGAGGTCTACGGAAGCAGGAGTGGATACGGGGGGTTTCTGGATATTGACGAAATGATCCGCTTAACTCCGCGTGATGTCAGAGGCATCTATGCCACGGGAGGTACCATCCTCGG
Organism: uncultured Desulfobulbaceae bacterium; assembly: GCA_965366875.1. Taxonomy (GTDB): domain Bacteria; phylum Desulfobacterota; class Desulfobulbia; order Desulfobulbales; family Desulfocapsaceae; genus MADRE3. Next base: position 793 of record CBDUGK010000143.1, read on the forward strand.
TTCGACGAACAAGGGAAATCCGTTTTCGAAGCCTGTTCAGAATCTTGCAGGAGAGATACAGGTTGTCGATATATCTGATAAAATAATTCGAAACTACAAGCGGATGGGATTTGATTGCCACATTGCCATAGGGGGTGACGGCAGCCTTGGGATCGCCCATCGATTCGCACAGCTTGGCATGAATGTCATCGGGGTTCCCAAGACAATTGACAACGACCTGGAGAAGACCGATCGCACCTTTGGCTTCGATACTGCGGTATCAACGGCTACCAATGCCCTCGATAAACTGCATTCAACGGCCGAGTCTCATGACCGGGTCATGGTTGTCGAAGTGATGGGCCGGGATTCAGGCTGGATTGCTCTTTATTCTGGAATTTCCGGTGGTGCTGATGTCATCCTGATTCCTGAGATACCGTTTGATCTCGAAGAGGTGTGCGAGAAGATCTCTGACAATGAGTTGAGAGAAAAACACTATTCAATTGTTGTCGTTGCCGAAGGTGCGATGGAGAAAAGCGGCAGGGTTTTTATCAAGGGAAATGGAGAGTTGGGAAGGGAAGAAGTTATTCTCGGCGGTGTCGGGGAATGGGTTGCCTCTGAAATAAGAACGCGGACCGACAAGGATACCCGTTCACTTGTACTCGGCCATCTGCAGCGGGGAGGCTCACCGACAACCTTTGATCGCCTCCTGGCATTGCGGTTTGGTGCAGCAGCTGTGCGGCTCGTCGAAGCGGAAACCTTCGATCACATGGTGGCCCTTGATTCCTCCCACATGACAGCCATTCCGATCGCCGAGGCGATCAAGAAACGTAAAAAAGTTGATCTGACCAGTGACAAGATCCTCACCGCCCGCGATATCGGCATCTGCTTCGGCGATTGAGTCGGGATAGCGCTCAAATGAACAGGGCATCGCGACTGCAGGAGATGTATGATCGGCTTTATCGGTTTTATGGTCCCCAGCACTGGTGGCCGGCCGAATCAAGGCTTGAAATGATGGTCGGTGCGGTTCTTACCCAGAACACCAACTGGCAGAATGTTCGCAGGGCAATTGACAGACTTCGCAGCGAAGGGGTGCTTTCTTTTGAAGGGCTTAGCAGCCTGCCTGTTGACGGTCTTGCTTCGTTAATCACGTCTTCCGGTTATTATAATCTTAAAGCGAGAAGACTGAAAAATCTGCTGCATATGATTGCTGAACGGTATGGCGGCAGTTTGGATGCTCTGCTTGAGGATGACCCCTCTGCTGCCAGAGAATCACTGCTCTTGGTGAAAGGCATTGGACCAGAGACAGCCGATTCCATCCTGCTTTACGCTGGAGATCATCCATTCTTTGTCGTTGATGCCTATACCCACCGTGTTTTTTCGCGTCATGATCTGGTGCCCGACGACTGTGACTACCAGACGCTCCAGGATCTGTTTATGGACAACCTGTTGCACGACGCACATCTTTTTGGAGAGTATCATGCTCTCATTGTTAGAACGGCAAAGCAGTTCTGTAAGAAAAGCAAACCGCTTTGTGAACAATGTCCGCTTTTTGATGGATGACGGTTTACGTTCACTGATGTTCTCAGAACTGTTCTCAGAACAGTTTCCTGCTGATTAAATCGCTGATCATTTCTTCTGTTTCGGTTTCGGAATATCCGAGTCTCAAAAGTTCACACCGATAGGCGGCCAGAATATCCCTGGCTTTCAGCGGCGCATTTTTCTTGGTGCAGAGGTGATATCTCAAGGCAACACAGTCATCGTCATGGGTCAGAATTTTTGAGCTTTTGTCGAGTATGGAAAGAGCCTCGTCAAAGCGATTATACTGCACCAGCATGCCGCTCCAGCTCAGAGAGATTCGTCTCATTGTCTCAATAATTTCATCGTACAGTTTCAACGCCTGGTCACTTATGAAGATCTCATCCAGAGTACCGTTTCCCCAAAAAGAAAGCGCACGAATAAAGGCGTTGCCTGCCTGCCACCAGAGCTTCTGCCCGGCCAGTTTCAAACCCCGATCTGCGTACGATATGAACTCGATTGCATCGACCCTGGCATTTGTCAGCCGGAGAAACCCTTTCTCGACCGTAAAATAAGATGACGCCGGAACCTGTGTTTTTTCAGTGAGAATTTTTCTGAACCGGTGAGTCAGGGTATCCAGATTGTTACGGGCTTTTCCGGGAGGAGTATCGGGCCAGAAAGCAAGTTGTACCTGCTCCTGAGAAATACTGAAGTCCGGAGAGGAGATCAGAAGCCCGAGCAGCTCGCGCTGCAGCGCACTCAAATCCTGGAGAGCCAGGAGCTTTCTCCCCGCGATGCTGACTGAAAAGTCACTAAGAATCCTGATGACTAAATGTGGAATGCTGGTGCCGTCTGTTGAGATTGTGACATCATTTTTTCCAGCACACGTTTGTGCATATTCGCTTTCAACACCGTTTTTCAGTGCCGTGCCCAGCAGTAATTCCGCCGCCGCCGGTTCCCACCCCCAGAAATAGGCCAAATCGTGTTTTCTCATGTGGCTAAGCCAGTCGGCGACGGCCTTGGGGCTGTCATGATCTTCTTTCCTGACGGCAACCAGGGCAAGATAGGCAGAGCAGCATGCTTCAATGTAGGGTGACGGAATTTCCCGGGCGATTTTCAGCCCTTTTTCGAGAAAGGATATGGCCTCATCATAGCTGTCGAGTTTGACAAGAGATGCTCCTGCAATCGCGTAATTGTAGGCAATATAGAACGGACCGCCTGATTCGTTGCGCAAACTGGTCGAAGTCTCAATATCCCTGAGGGCCTGTTCACGGTTGTCCCCCAAGGCATGAGCAAAGGCTCGCCATTGGAGAAACTGGCTGGTCATATGGTCGCTTGCAGCGCTCTTTGATACCATCATTCCCTGGTTCAGGGTTTCCAGAGCCTTTGTCACGTTTCCCGCGGAGATGAGAGCAATTGCCGACCAGATATAGAGATAGGGAGCCGCAACGGTCTGACGGATAATGGTTTCGTCAACAGTTGCCTGGATGAGCTCCTTCTGGTGGTTGAAAGCGACGGTCTCGCCGTGCATCGATAGGTCGCACAATTGCATGATATGCAAGGTCAAGCGGTTGCTCATACCGACGAGAGGATCATTTGCAAGGTACAGGGAGTTTTCTATTTCATGCCTTGCAGACTGACGATTGCCGCCAAGAAGAGCGATGTAACCGAGGATAAACCTGGTAGCGGCAACAAAGTTGCGGCTCTCTCTTTTTTTTGCCAGCTCATAGCCGAGCATGGCGTAATGTTGGGCCTGCTCCATTTTCCCTTCAAAGAAGCAATAGCCTGCGGCGAGATTGCGGGCCACAACAATGGTGATTTCGACAGGGAGATCCTGGTGATTTCTTTTAAACAGCGCCTGGGTACGCTGGAGAAGCATCGAGCCCAGTCGATAGCGACCCGATATGACGAAGTGGAAGTAGATTATCTGGGAGAGCGACATCAGTTCTCCGGCTTCATCGTTATTCTGGGCGAATTGTGTTCTGCAGGTCTCAAAGTACGGGAGCGTCTGCCTGGGGTTGGTATCAGTTGCCAGCAGGCCGTAAAAAAAGGCAAGCCAGGTGTGCTTGCTCAGTATGTCATCCGGCACTGACTGCAATATTCCCAGGATTATAACGGTACGGTTATTGGCGACAAGCCTGAGCCCCCATTGCTTCATGACGGTTTCCATCCGAGGATAATCAGCGCCGCTGCACAGGGATTTCAACGCCTTTTCTATTAAATCCTGTTCCAGATAGTAGTCCGCTATCCTCCCGTGGATCTGAGCAATGGTGTCAGCACCAAAAACCTTGCCACCGTTGATCTGCAAAAACTCCTGGAACAGGTGGTGAAACCTGAACACTTTATTCTCATCGTCGAGTCGATAGACAAAGAAATTCTCATCGGCCATTCTGTCGAGATGCTGATCAATGTCACTGGCTCCAGTTAAGATCCGGGCGAGGTTGACATCAATTTCGTCGAGAAAAGAAAGCTGCAGAAAGTCGTCGCGCAGTGATTCGGGGACATGCGAAAAAATTTCTTCCTCAAAGTAGCTGAGAATATAACCGTCTTTTTTCTCGCTGATAAGCCTCGGTCGTGCCCCTTCATCGGTGCCGCCTGTTTTTCTTGTCCGCTTGAGCGCGAGCGGGTGAGCTGCAAGGACGATACCCATGATCCAGCCATTGGTTTGCTCCAGGATGTCTTCCGCCTCTTTTCTGGTCAGATTTGTGCCGAAAACGATTTCATACAGTGACTCGATATCCTGCAGGCCAAGGGCCAGATCTTCTGTGTCAAGATAGAGCGGCAAAGATGTTCTCGTCAGCTGTCGGGCCTGCAGATCAAGGGGCTGCCTGCTGGTGAGGATAAAATGAAGCTGCGGAGGAGATGTATCTATGATGTAATCGAGCAGCTGTCCGGTGGCTTGGGACTCGCTTATCAGGTGCAGGTCGTCAAAGGCGATAAACATGTCAGCGCCGATACTCCTGTCAAGATCGTGGAGCAGCAGATTGACGCATTCTTTGAAGTCCATGGGGCCGATCTGAGCTTCCTCGAGAATAGCAGCAAGTTGGGGAGAGGAAAATGTACTGAATGTCTTTGCTAAGGCAAAATGAAGCGCGGAGAGAAAGAGGATCGGATCAATGTCCTCCACGCCTATCTGATACCAGATGAACGGGTAACCGCTGTGATCAAGATATTGATACGCAAGTGTGGTCTTCCCTTGACCGGCCTGGGCTTCGATGACAACAATTTTTTTTGAGGATGGCGCTGAGGCGAGCCGATCAGTGATGATGTTGTAGCGTTGAAGCGATTGGGAGCGATTGATTCTGGGCGGGTAAAATTTGTTTGAGGCAATTGATTGTTGGAGTGTCTTGGGCCCTTTTTTCATGTCTCGTCAAGATGGTCTTTTTTGTTTTTGGCGCGCTGCTCTTGGAACCAGAGAAACTGCCTGCAAATCCCTCGTACGATGTTTGCCTCTTTCTCTGTCAATCTTATTTTGCCGAGAAACTGCCTGATGTTTCTCATCCAGTAATTATGGCTTTTTTTGTTGAGAAAATCAATTTTAAGCAATGCATCTTCAACATGTTCATACATGCCTTCAAGTTGAAAGGTGTTGGCATATTCGGGAGAAGCCGCAGTTTTCCTGGTTTCTTCGACAATAGAATAATACAGCTCATAACAATGAATGGCCACTGCCTGGGCAAGGTTGAGGGAGGAAAAATCAGCGGTGGGGATGTTCGAGGTATAGTGACAGTATTTCAGGTCATCATTGGTGAGCCCCCGGTCCTCCGGGCCAAAAAGGAATGCTATCTTGTTTGTCTGGAGAAGTGGCAGCAGTTGTTTGATGACATCACGAGGTGTCTGCTCAGTCGTTCTTTTTCTGCCAAGGCGCGCTGTGGTGCCGACGACAAAAGAAAACGGCGCAAGCGCTTCGGGCAGTTCGCGGTGGAATTCCATTGTTTTGAGAATGTGGGCGGCATTGTGTGTTGCCATTTGTGCCATCGGTTCATATTCGGGACGACGGTCACCGATAACGATAAGTTTTTCTATGCCCATATTGTAGCATGAGCGTGCGGCGGCACCGATATTGCCCGGGTATTTCGGAGTTTTCAGGACAACCGCTATATTGTTGAGCAGCGATCTGGATATGTTCATCGGACAGAGTTAAAAAAAAGGGGTTGTCAGAGAGATTCTGACAACCCCGAAATTACACATCAGCTATTTTCTGAAGTGTCTAGTAATCGAAGGTTTTACTCATTCTTGCTTGAATCATCAAACGAGACTCGGCTGATTTTCTCATACTCTTCAGCCTGTTTGTCTGGAGTGGTGGGCATCAGTCGCTTGAGAAGCGGAACGACACCTTTTTCCGATTTTTCGAAAAGGTTTTCAGCTTCTTTCAGGGTGATCTGCCAGGCAGGAGCGAATCCCGGAGCTTTCTCAAACATAATATCAAGGGCAGTCTGGTAAACAAAATATTGACGTATTTCTTTTCGCCCCGGCTTCTGGTTAAGCGATTGCACCGTTATCCGGAGGTTATCCCGTTCCTGCTTGAGCCGGTCGAGTTCTGATTTTCTCCGCTCATTTTCTGATGAATCAATTTCCAGTTTTGTATGAAGATGCGCTCGCAAACGATCAACTTCCTTTGACAGTTCCCGTCGTCTTAAAAACCCTCTGATATAGATAATAATACAGAAAATAATGCCAAGAGCAAGACCCTTGGCGAATGGATTTGTAATAATTGAAATAAACCAGCTCGATTCTTCCATTAGATATCCTCCATAGGATCTGGTTGAAAGGATT
>CBDUGK010000144.1:0-7052 GCA_965366875.1 uncultured Desulfobulbaceae bacterium
GCCTCACGAAACTCAAACCGCTGGCAATTGACATGGCCCCGGTTCAGCCTCACACCGTCCAGCGAAAAGCCAGGACCTGTGAATCGTGCCACACCAATCCAAAGGTGGCAGGACTCGGCATCGGCAACGATACGTTTGGGCAGCGCCAGGCTGAAGCTATCGTCATGGATCTCATGGACCCGACGACCCGGGAGATTATTCCGGCAAAATACAGCGTCCAGATTCCAGCTATTCCAAAACTGACGTTTGACTGGTCCCAGATCGTCACCCGGGAAGGCAAGCAGATAGCGACCGTCGGCACTCACTGGCCGATGTCCCGCGCCTTCAACAAGCAGGAACTCGACAATTTCCTGCGCGCCGGAACATGTATGGGATGCCACCAGAACATGAGCGAAACCGAGCTCTGGAAGAAGGTTTCCACGGAAGGGACAATAGATCCCAAAGGACACCTGGAAGCCATGAACAAAATGATAAAGTTCATGGCGGAACAGGGGTTAAAACCCGCAGAGCTTAAAGAATAATAATCCACAAACCTTCACCTGCCGGGGCGTCCCGTCGTTTTTTTTCGACCGGACGCCCCGGTTGTTTTCAGACCATCAGCAGGTAAATACCGAACACGGCAATGAGAGCACCCGACACCGCCCTGACCGAAACATATTCCTTCTGGATGAAAATTGAAAAAGGGATGATGACAACAGGAACCAGGGATAAAAATGTCGCCGCGATACCTGTTTCCAGATAGTGGAGGGTCAGCAGGGACAGGGAAACACCGAGAAAGGGGCCAAGGAAGGCACCGGCGCTTGTGTAGACCACTACTCTGCTGTTTTTCAATGCTTTGGTGACATCGCTCCATCTGCCGGTGAGTGTGAAGTATAAAACAAAGCAGACAAAGGCTGCTATTACCCGTATCTCAGTTGCAGCAAAGGCATCCAGGTAGCCGGTATCCGTCTGCATTCCAGCTTTGCTCAATATATAGCCGATGGCCTGACCGAGCATTGCCAGCAGTCCATAGACTACCCCTGTTGATGAAATATTTCTGGTCATCAGCTTTCTCGCCGGTGAATGGACCGCCCTTCTCTCAAGGATTACCAGGCAGACCCCCGTCAAGGTGACAAAAATCCCAAGCCATTGAACCAGTGTATAATGCTCGCCTAAAAACAGCCAGCCGATCATGGCGGAAGCTGGTGCCGCGAGGCTGTAAATCAGCATCGCAAGGCGCGGACCGAGTTCAACGAGCGCTTTAAACAGAAAGATATCGCCGATAAAAAAACCGATAACGCCTGAGAGGCAGAGCAGCAGCCAGCCGTGAACAGGAAAATCCAGCGGTACAATTGAGCCATCCCTTATAAACAGGAAAATGCTGAATAACAGGAGTGCTATACCGATCCTGATGATATTTACCGGAACAGCTCCTGCCATCTTCGAGGCAGAACCGAAAAATTGAACGCTGAGCGTCCAGCAGAACACGGTTGCAATGGCAATAAGCTCTCCGGTAAACACGTTACACGCTCCAGGGAAAGAGGGTCGTCATCTCTTTATTCATCACACTGCCTCTACTGGAGAAAGTCAGGAGCCGGCCAATAAAAACAATAACAATTATCTGCAGGGGTCTAAGATGAGAGGGCATATATACAAGAGCGCCGACAATCTAACAAGATCAAAAAAGGGGCTGCTGCAATTGTGTTGGAATGTGGCATAAAACTGCCATTCACTGCCTCAGATCTGTAGACCGTTGACAATTCAGGCGCATTTGTCTTCCAGCGTATCTGTAACGGAAGCTGCCAGTGGGAAAACAGCAGGGTAACGGTCTGTCCAGCCGTGCAATCAGGGTGTTATCATCAAAGCTATCCGGCTCGAGATCTCAGCATTCCCGTGAGCAGCCATTGATTCGTGCAGCGATTTCAGTATTTCACGAATAATGCGCGTTTTTGTCTTTTGAGAAAGGAGCTGGATTTCTGCGGTTTTGATATCGATCACCAGTTCCTCCATATCCTCATAGCCAATATCCTTCCCGTAAAGGCATCTCCTGATTTCCGTCAGCATTTCCTCAACAGCCCGGCACCCTTCCTCATCGAGTATCTTTTCATCACCGAGACAATAGACAGCGTCCGCGGAAGATTGCCCCGGTGCAGCGTTGAGTTCCCTCAAGCCGTGAGCGGTTATGGATATTGCTCCGGACAAAGAGACGAGTTCGGCAAAACCGTCAACAATGAGTTCCTCGGCAACAGCGCCGGCGCTGTTTTTGTCGAGTCCGAGTTCATCGCCGAGCTCATACATCGAGACCTGACGATCAGTATCACCCTCGGTTTTATTGAAAAGCAGGTTAAGAAACGTCAGTTGTTCCGGATTCTCAATAGTCATATGCAACTCTATTTTAAATGTAAATTATCGTGTACTTGCAGGGTTGTCTGTGATCAGCAGCGCCATCAACTTTAAAACCATCTGTTGTTTTTCAGCGGTACACCCGGTCATTATGTTTCAACCAGCCACCGACATGTTTACCAGCAGGGTCGTGATGGGTCCAGTGAACGACTCCGCCTTTTTCATTCCACTCATATTCGCCATAAAAAGCAACGGAATCTCCTTTTTTTATCGTATCAATTCGAGGTGCGATATCAATATTGTGAGAGATGAGCAGCGTACCTCCGGATGAGAGACTCAGAATAAATTTCTGGTGTTTACTTCCCTGCAGATCATCTCTGAGGATCGCTTTTACCTGCCCCTCCCCTTCCACCTGGACATCGCTGATTTTGTTTTCATAGAGATAAGCGATGCGATCTGATGAAACCGCAGTTTCCTCAGTCGTGTTATCAAAAAACCACTCATTTCTTTCTACAAAGACATAGAGTCCAAGAATCACCGCCAAAAAAAGAATAATTGTCTGTCTGCTTGTTTTATGCATAGTGTCTACCGCGCCTGCTAAATTCTGGAACAACCATTATTTTGCCTCTTCAGCCAAAAGATAATGAGACTCCCTCTTGATTTATCGTTTTTCACAGCTATCTTCATCATGTTGTGATTAACTGCAGCCTGTCATTCAAGGCTAATTTTCACCGCCAGGGCATCATACCATAATCATTTCGTCTTTCTCCGTTTAATGTTCATTATGCTAAGAGATTATTCTACATCAGTCGCAGACCGTTTAAAAATCAGTCCGTTCGGGGTACGAGAAGTCATACGGTTGTTCGATGACGGAGCAACTGTTCCATTTATCGCACGCTATCGAAAAGAGGTGACAGGCTCGCTCGATGAAGTGGAGATTCTGGCCATCCGAACCCTTACCGAGCGGCTAAAAGAGGTTGATTCACGCCGCACGAGTATTATCTCTGCTCTCCAAAAGAACAACCTGCTCTCCGATGAATTACTGAACCGGCTTAATAAAAGCGAGAGCCTGCCTGAGCTTGAAGACCTCTACCTGCCATACCGGCAGAAGAGAAAAACACGTGCGGCAATTGCAAAGGAGCGTGGCCTTTTACCGCTTGCAGAGCAGATACTCAGGCAACCCAAGACATCCATATCGACAGAACCGTATCTTTGCAGAGATAAGGAAGTTAATAGCCCGGAAGAAGCACTGGCCGGGGCCCGCGACATTATTGCAGAAATAATCAGTGAAGACCCACAGACACGATCCGCACTGCGCGCACTTTTCAAATCACAGGGCATTGTTCGTTCAACGGTTGTCGCTAAAAACAAGGAAAAGGCACTCAAGTTCAAAGATTATTTTGACCGCCAGGAGCCGGTGTCACGAGTCGCAGGCCACCGTCTGCTTGCCATGTACCGGGGCGAAGCACTCGGCTTCCTGAGACTGTCGCTCAGGCCTGAAGATCAGGTTTCATTAAACTATCTGTTTCGCCGTTACCTGAAGACCTCACTGTGCCGGGATCAGGTTGAACAGGCCGTTGAAGACGGCTATAAGCGCCTGCTGGCCCCATCACTTGAAAACGATTTAAAAAAGGAACTGAAAGCGGAAGCAGACAGGGAGGCAATAGAGGTCTTTTCAAGAAACCTCAGGGAACTGCTGCTCGCTCCAGCGCTTGGAGAAAAGAAGGTTCTCGCCCTTGATCCCGGCTATCGAACCGGAGCAAAGCTTGTCTGTCTCGATTCACAAGGGCGTTTTCTCCATACAACCACAATCTACCCGACCCTCGGCAAAGAGCAGCAAACCCAGGCTGGAAAAACGGTTATCTCCCTCGTTAAAAAATTTAACATCGATGCTATTGCCATCGGCAACGGCACAGCGAGTCGTGAGACAGAACAATTCATCAGGCAGCTTGAGCTGGACCCCAGGCCGGTAATTACACTGGTAAACGAGGATGGAGCATCGATCTATTCCGCCTCCGAAACCGCTCGCACCGAGTTTCCCGACCTGGATATCACCGTGCGGGGTGCAATTTCCATCGGCAGAAGGCTGCAGGACCCGCTCGCCGAACTGGTCAAAATCGACCCGCAATCAATCGGTGTCGGGCAGTACCAGCATGATGTCGACCAGAGCGCGCTGAAGAACAGCCTGGATGAAGTGATCGCCAGTTGTGTAAACGGTGTCGGTGTTGAATTGAATAGTGCCAGCGTTGAATTGTTGTCGCACGTCTCCGGACTCGGTCCGGCCCTGGCCGGAAACATTGTGAGCTGGAGAAACAGCAACGGTCCGTTCAGTGCCCGGAAAGAATTACTCAAGGTTCCACGACTGGGGCCAAAGGCGTTCGAGCTGGCTGCCGGTTTTCTGCGCATTCGCAACGGTCGCAATCCGCTCGACAACAGCGGCGTTCACCCGGAGCGCTACACACTCGTAGAGACCATTGCGGCGGATCTTGGCAGCACGGTGGAATCATTAATCTCCTCAAAAGAGCTCAGGGATAAAATTAGGATTGAAACCTATTTATCCAAGGATATCGGACGGCCTACGCTTGAAGATATAATCTCAGAACTTGAAAAACCCGGGAGGGATCCGCGCACCAGTTTCAAGGAATTTAACTATGCTGAAAACATCCACTCCATCGAGGACCTCGCGGCGGGCATGGTACTGCCTGCCATTATCACCAATGTTACAAAATTCGGGGCCTTTGCAGATATCGGCATCCACCAGGACGGACTCATCCATATCAGCCGGCTTGCCGATCGTTTTGTTCGCGATCCTGCGGATGTTGTCAGTGTAAGACAGCACGTTACCGTCGAAGTCCTGGAGGTCGATACGGCTCGCAGAAGAATCAGCCTGGCGATGAAATCTGGATCAAAGCCGAATAATTAGGTAAGATATGTTCCTGATTGGCAACAATAGAGATTAACCATGAACAAATGAGCACGAAGGTGGAATCAGAATTCATAAAACAGCTGGATAAACTCGAATCAACGGGCACCGCTTCTCTTCTTCAAGGGGCGCTGCGGGGCATTGAAAAAGAGGGGCTGCGTGTCGATTACAGCGGTGCCCTGTCCCAGAAAAATCATCCTCAGGGGCTCGGATCAGCGTTGACCAACAGTCATATTACCACCGACTTTTCCGAAGCGCTTCTCGAGCTGATCACCCCTGTCTTTGATGCTCCGGAAGCAGCAATAAGTTTTCTTGAGGATCTGCATCATTTCACCTATCTACACCTTGATGAGGAGTTGGTCTGGGCGGGCAGCATGCCCTGCCGGATCCCCAATGATGCTTTGATCCCGATCGCCCGCTTCGGAACATCCAACCGCGGCCGGCTGAAACATATATACCGGGTAGGCCTTGAACACCGTTACGGCAAGATGATGCAGACGCTTGCTGGTATTCACTATAATTTCTCACTTCCCGATGCATTCTGGGAAACGTTCCAGCAGCAACAGGAAAATCAGGAGCCGCTGCAGACATTTCGTTCTGCCTCGTATTTCAGGATGATTCGCAACTTCCGGCGTCATTCATGGCTGCTCCTCTATCTCTTCGGAGCATCTCCCGCGCTTTGTGATACCTTTGTGAAAGGCAAACCCCACACGCTCGAAACGCTGCATGACCAGACGCTCTACCTCCCCTTTGCCACATCACTGCGCATGAGCGATTTCGGCTATTCACCGGAAGTGCAATCGTCCCTGGGCATCTGCTTCAACCACTTGAAAACCTATATCGATTCACTCAATAAGGCAATTCATACCCCCTACCCGCCCTATACGGAAATAGGGATCAAGGCGGCAGATGGAAAATACCGCCAGCTCAACGACACTATTTTACAGATAGAAAATGAATACTACAGTGATATTCGTCCGAAACGGGTCCCCCGACCGGGAGAAAAGCCGCTCCAGGCTTTGCGAAAAAGCGGCGTCGACTATATAGAGGTCAGACATACCGACATCAATCCCTTTATGCCGGCAGGCATTGACGCCCAGCAGGCGCGTTTTCTCGACACCTTCCTGATCAGCTGCCTGTTGATGAATCATGAAGAGGTGAGCCCTGCAGAGTGCAAGATCGTGACCGACAACACCCGAAAAGTGATACGTGCAGGACGCCAACCGGGACTGATACTAAACAGTCCGCAGGGACCCTCAACACTTTTCGAAGCCGGCAGACGGTTGCTGGACATGGCTGAACAGACTGCCGGGCTGCTGGATCAGGTGCACACGACAAACCTCTACTCCCAGGCGGTTTTGGCTCAGAGGGAAAAACTTGAAGAGGTTTCACTGACACCATCCGCACAGGTCCTTGAATCACTCAAAAACAGCGGAGTAAGCTATTCCCAATGGATATTGTTGAAAAGCAGGGAACATAAAGATTATTTTCTGCATTCACCCCTGGAGGCAGCAGTCACTGAGAAGCTGACTCTGGAGGCAGAAGAATCACGTCTGGAGCAGCAGCGGCTGGAAGCTGGTGACACCCAGGATTTTGATCAGTTTCTCGCCCAACACCTGGCCTCTTAATTAGCACGGGATATCCCATAAGATATCTGTATCATAATTTAGGATCATCCGGATCAAGCGTACCCACCTGGTACCGAGAAGGCGAAGACCATTGCTGGAGGATGCATCACGCAGGCCCGCCGTGGCGCCACATCAGGCCCGAAGGGTGCGGACAGGAGGTCCGCAACTGGCAGCAGGCC
>CBDUGK010000145.1:0-7008 GCA_965366875.1 uncultured Desulfobulbaceae bacterium
CTCCTTTGCCGGCATCACCGGCAATCGCGCCGATGCCTAACCCCAGAAGACTTCCTCGTGCAGCTCCGCCCAGCGCAGAATGCTGACGCTGATATACCTCTCCGCTGCTCGTCTCTGCTGCCAGTTGTGCCGGATCAACCCCAGTGTTCTGTACGGCCCACTGATGACACTCGCCCAGATCCTTGTTCTGCTGTGCCTGGTCCTGACCTTTTGCCGGGTAAACGATCGGTGGTGCTGCCTGGGCACTGCCAAGCGCCAGAGAAAACACCAACAATCCTCCTGCCAACATCGTTGTCAAACATTTTGTTCTGTTCATTTTCAATCTCCTTCTGATAATTTGTGTGCTCCCACCGCTATCCTGAAGAGATATGGCTGTGTCGGTAGAGTGATGCTGGAGAGAACCGAAACAATCACGGGGAGGAGCTGGTTATTGTTATGCGCCTTGTGGCAGGAATTGCCACAGCCCACCAAACATATTTCATGTCTCTATAAAATACGGTTTTCAGGCAGAATGAAATCGCCTAAAAGAAGGAAAGAACAATGTCACCCGAAAGAGGTATGTAAAAAAGAGAACGTTCGAGGAGGACCTAGAAAGACTAAAACATCTAGACGTGATCGAGAAAACAGGTCTAACAAAACGATATTATAAACGCTATATCAATTTGTTAACAACAAAGCACCGTGTTGAAAACAAAACATTTCCTTCAGTCCGCGGCGTAAACTGCGGACCATCAACTGGTTGGAACGTTACGAATGGTTTTAACCGGCAGCACATCATGAAACAGCATCTTTTGGAAAGTAGATGATTTGCACTGCAGCAAAAACAATAGCCGCTGTCCAACCGAACATGATAATCCCGGTTGCAGCTTCAAATGAGGCAAGCAATCGCCATGTTCCTCTCAGAACGATATCTCCGTAACCAAGGGTGGTGAAGGTGACCATTGAAAAATAAAATGCCTCTTCAAAACTCTCGATTGCGTTGACCGCCAGGTACGTAACAGCCCATAGCAGCACCTCGACAACCGAGACAAAAAACATCATCAGGACGATACCAACGAGCTGGACGCTGTTGAAACGATGAAAGGTTAATTGAGAAGCTCTTTGATTTCGAATAATTCGCACCGCCATCATCATTCCGGAGGCATGAATTACGACGGTGGCCGTAATGATTATGGCGGTAATTACTATATCAAGCAGCATGCTCTTTAACCTCTCTTTCCATTTCTTTATTAAAAAATGGCTTTTACCCTACCTCTGGCAAAACGATCATCAGGGATACTTGGCGATAAGCAATTACCTCGTTTCGGCCTTACTCCCGCTGCCATGGAGACCGTCCACCGTGAAGGTTTTGAAAGGAACTACATTGCCGGAACAAACAAAATCAGGCCGCCCAAACCGAGGGTCATGGTTTTTCCCAGCGAGTTGTCTATCGTGCGGTGAATCACCGTATCGCAACGTGGACTTCGAGCGCTCCTGCCAGCGGCGACTACACGCCGTTCCATGAAATAATCACAGACATTACAGACGACCGTATCCGAGAGATTTGTAGTTTCTGATGTCATACGGCCACCAATAAGATGGCCTCACCTCGCACCTTACCCTCGGAAAGCAGGTAAGGTGCTGTTACAAAAAAATTAGAAATAAAATCGTACGCCTGCAGCGAATCCACTGAAATTAAGGTCGTCAAAAACATCACTGTCATCAAAATCCCAGCTCAGGTAACGATATGCTGCCAGCACATCAAACCTCTCAAAGCGATACCCCAGACCAGCAGAGGCCTGCCAGGTGAACTCGGAGTTGCCGGCACCGATATCTGCATAGAAGGGAATAAACCAGTTGTCATTTAAAAACAAATCACCCTTGATACCGATGATACCGTCCCAGTTGCCACCAGAATCTGAGATGCTGCGGTTAAATCGCGTGGAATTCGGATCGGCATTACGCAGATCAACATCAGCGCTGAGGTTAAGATAGCGTGCACCGGCAATAACATTTACCGTAGTTTCTCCCGCTTCATAGACTTGATAACCGACAAGCGGAGTCACTACCCACCCTTTAAGATCAAGATTAGCATTTACACCGACGCCGCTGATCAAAGTATTCTTGTTATCACTGACGTCCAGATAGATGGTATCAACCAGAACTGACCACTTGCCTTTGCTAGCTCCCAGGGTGCCCATGAACCCTAAATTCAAGTCATCGACGAGATCATCAATATCAATATCGATATCACTTCCTGAAACAGTACTGCCATTAATCGATGCACCCCAGAAGTAGGCTTGAGCCATGAACTTCCATTCGTCCAGATCCGCGGCACGCACCTGCTGCACAGTAAATAAAAGTGTGATAAGAGCCAGGGCCAGAGGCCCGCACGCAAACTTGACCAATGGTGCAACCCCTGCTGTTTTACACAAAAATGTATTTTTGCTATTATTCATTTTCTCCTCCTTTCTTATTCTTTGTTAATTTCAGGAGTCCTGGTGATGAAACCAGGCTCGTCATAAATTCTAAAAGCTCAATCTGGCACGAAAGCCAAAGATGGCAATTACGTCTTCCTTTGGGTTTTGTGCCGGGTTAAACAACAATTGCAGGTCGGGTGTAATGGTGAGTATTTTGAACAACTGGAGTCGATAAAAGAGCTCCACGGTATACTGGTCGTCAAGACCTGCTCCAAACGATTCTTCAGAAGGGCGCCCCCAATTCAGTCCGATTCCGAGCAGGTCGCCTCCTTTACGGGTGTGATAACCGAGGCCGGCGCTCAGCGAACGCTCCCACAACGAACCACCATCTTTGGCATAGCCCCCCCGTATGAAGGGCTCCCAGGTGTCATCGATCAGTCCGCTGACAGAAAAAGCCAATCCCCAGCCGGCACCTACTCCGGCCTCCTCACGTTCATCGGCATGCCAGGCGGTAAGGTGGATATTATCGGAAAATCCCTGCTTAATTGACGGTATCCAGCCAATTTCAAGGTGAGTAAAGTACTCGCCTTGATCAAAAAAGGAGTCAAAACCGTTACCGGGATCGGTGGGATCACCGTTGGCATCTGCGATGCCGCCAAGCACATAGACATGGTCCGTCACCAGCAGCCGGCCAGCAGCGGCCAGACCCTGGTTTGGCGCCGGTATTGTCGGGTCGGTCGAAAATGCCAGATTACTAAAATCACTCCAGGGATCAACCAGGCCATAAACATCAACATAGTCGGTGACATCTGTAAACCCGCCGACAAAAGCCAGGCGATTACCGAGTAGCTGCTGGTCCCAGAAAAGATTTGTCAGTGCCCAGCCGATCTCTGAAAAGGGAACCGCCGTCAGTCCCACATAACCTGTTTGAAAGCCTAAGTCCTGGGGGGCTATTGCGGTTCCGAGCGTGTGCCGGTTCTCAACTTTATAGACCAGCGTGCCGGTATTTTCAGAGCCCTTTCCAACCAGCAGCCACCGACCAAACATGCGCAAAACCCCTCCTGCCGCTGTTTTTTCTCCCAGGCTTGCACTGGACGCCTGATACAAGGCGTTGTAATCAAAGCCGAAGGAGAGTCCATAGGCGTCGGCAACCCTTTTTTTGAAGTCAAAGTATGGTCCCAGCAGAGTTTTCCCAGAATTGATTGCCGGCTGTGCTTCCTGATCTTTCTTTAAAATACCACCAACACTGCCTGGCCCTCCAAACTGTGCGCGACCACTATCCTCAACTACTCCCGACCTGATAATCTTCAGGGCATCAGTGGATTTTTGCGCACAGGCAGCAGTTTCCCAGCCAGGGGGTACTAGCAGCGCTGTTATGCAAACGGCAATGGTTGATAGATAGTGCCTCACCAGCTGTATCCTCGTCGTCCTGATGCTGCGTCTCAAGATCACGACGCCCCCTCAGACCGCTGCCGACAAGAGACAGGCGTCAGGGGTTTGGAAATAATGTCTGCAGCATCAGGCATTTTGAATCATTGTGTTTTTATATTTTATTTCATTTCCACCTTCAAACCTTCAGGCGCCAGTTTCAGCTTAATCCCGGCCTCCTTTGAGGTGAGGCGCATCACCACTCCATTCTGATTTTCCATTACCGTTGCACCAGCTCCACCGCCTACGGCAACGCCTGCGCCTGCTGCTGAAAATATCCCCGAGAAATCTGAAATTGTATCCAGATGAAATACTTCTCCTTTGGCTGAAATGCTGGAAATCCCCGCATCAATGACAGAAAGTCCTTTAATTTTGAAAGGATGTTCCTTACCTTCAAATGTCAGTACTCCCTCTCCCCAGCTAAAGCCGATGCCAACGGCAACAGATTTGGTTTCAATCGATACCGTACCAGAAACTTTTGCTTCGTCGGCAACAGCAATGCTTCCGAAAAGAGGAAGAGAAGAAACTGCCAGGGCCACAACAAGATGTTTGAAATAGTGTTTCATTGTAATTCTCCTTTTTGAGTTAACATTTTATACTTCAGTTTTTCTCAGCAGAACTTCTGGAAAAACCCAGAACAGCTCCTGACCGGCATTACAGCGTGTTTTTGTATACCTTGCCATCCTTCATGATCAGTTTGAAATTGTTTTCATAGTCCAGCATGAGCATGATGTCTTTGATGGGATCACCATTGACAATCAAGAGATCGGCATAGGCACCCGCTTCGACGACACCGAGCTTGGCACCGGGATACGGGTGCTTCAGGTTTGAGAGGGCCAGGAGCTCACCGTTGGCGCTGGTGACCTGCTTCAGTTGTTCCGCGTTCGAGTAATACTCAGCACGGGTCTTGAACTCGAGATTGGTATTGTCGTATGCCTCCCTCGTGCCGAACATGTCGGTTCCCCAGGCGACCTTGGCGCCGTATTGCTTCGCCCACTTGAAACAGTTGATGGATCCGGTCCTCGCCTGGTCCATCTTTGCACTCTGGATCGGGTCGGCGAACGTCGGGTTGCCATCGTTGGCTTCATGTGAGACGATATACGACTGAGGAACGATCCAGGCCCCCTTGTCCACCAGCTTCTTCAGCGTGTCTTCCTGGATCAGCAGGCCGTGCTCGATGGTCTTGACACCGCTATCCAGCGCGACATTGATCCCCTCGTCAGTGTGAACATGGGCCGCCACATAGGTCCCGTAGCGCGTCGCCTCATTGACGGCCGCCACGACCTCTTCGGGCGTATACTGGACGGAGTAGAGTGGGTCAGTAAGGCTGGTAACACCACCTCCCGTGCAGATCTTAATCTGCGAAACCTGCGAGGCTAATGCTTCACGACAGGCTTTCTGCACCTCGGCAACACCGTCTGCCAGGGCGAAATACCCCAGATCCGTGAATCTGAAATGTTCCCCGACACAGTACTTGGATTGGGCATTCGGGTTGCGCATGTCGCCGTGGCCCCCAGTCTGGGCCAGACCCATGCCGCTGGAGAAGATTCTCGGGCCGGTGGCCCATCCCTCGTCAATGGCCTGCTTCAGACCGAGCGTCGGGCCGCCGACGTCGCGAACCGTCGTGAAACCACGCATCAGGTAACGTTCCGCTTCGTTGGTCATGACGGCGCCGATATAGTCCCAGCGGCGAAGGTTCAGGAGCACGGGTGGCGGTTGGCACAGCGCCAGGTGAGTGTGTACGTCGCTGAGGCCCGGCATCAGCGTGCCGTTGCCGCCGTCGATAACCTCGTCGTAGCTATCTTCCGGGCTGCCCGCAGCGATGATCTTGTTGATCTTGTTGCCCGACAGCACAACATCCTTGCCGGTAATCAACGTGTCAGACGTGCCATTAAAGATATTGACGTTCTTGATGAGCGTTGTTTTTTTTGTTATTCCCATTTTAGTTCCTCCAGTTATGATTGCTTTTTACCAAATCACACCAGCTTGATTTGAGTTTTCCACGTTGTCTAATGGTTCTTCTTTTTTCTTGATCATCCTTCTCTGTTCCGTGCATCATTGGCCAAGCAGCCTGAATGGTTCACCTTTTGTTACCCGTAAACCTCAGCATCTGCATGATGAACAACCTTCCCCTCTCTGAATTTCTTTTTTACGTGCACATCGAGTTGAGGGAAGGCGATCTTGATGCGCGCCTCCTTAAGTCCCCACCAGATCGCTTCGTTGAGATCTGATCTGACACCCCCTCGTAGCCAGGGGTCTTCAATCCAGACATTAATTTTGTAATTAACCGAACTCGTACCAAAATCAGTGAGTAAGACTTTGGGGGCATGTTGATCTGAAAGTCCTTCTAAATTGTCACATACCGCTTCAAGGACCCTCCGGACCTTCTGCAAATCCGAGGAATAGCTTACGCCAACAAATGCCGAGACCCGGCAGATGGAATCCTTGAATGTGTAATTAGCAACCTGCTGCTGCACCAGCACCGAGTTCGGTATGAGGATGTCCTTTTCGTCTTTGGATCTGGCGATGGTATCGCGAAGTCCTATTTTTTTGACCCGTATCATCGCCCCCCCAGTCTCAAGCACATCTCCTGATTTGATGGTTTGTTCGATCCTGAGCATCACGCCGGAGACACAGTTCTCGGCCAGATTTTTCATGGCAAAAGCGAAGGCAACAGCAAAAAGACCGCTTGTGGTAAACAGGGAAGATAAATTGTATCCGAGCACATGAATAGCCAGAAGAATTCCGGGGACCATGACGATAAGGCGTGCCACGTATTTGTAAGTTTGAACGGCCGAATCATCGTACCGATCTTTGTGACTTAAGCGACGCTTAATAATGTTTTGCAACAGTCGGGAAAGTATCAGGGCAGCGATGATCAGAAGCGAGGCATGAACCCACTTGTTCCCCAAGACTCCAATGAGCCAATCAAAATGTTCTGATGTTGCTGTGAACCATTCTGTGAGTGTCTTCATATCTGCTCTTCAAACATTTTGAATAATTAAAGCGTTATCTTCGGCCGAACGATTGTATTTCCTACCAGCAAACCTGCCGCAATGGTGAGAGCAACGACGAACATCTGCACGAACTGCTGTTCTCCGCTTCCGCTCTGACCGGCAGCTATGGCCGCAAGGCCCCTGAAGCCAATGCTGCCGCTGACCAGCAAGACAATAGCGGGCAG
>CBDUGK010000146.1:0-6991 GCA_965366875.1 uncultured Desulfobulbaceae bacterium
GATTCTTGCCAAGGTGTGCGGCCTGCTGATCCTTATCGCTTTTCTTGATTTCCTCTTCGTACGCTGGGAGATGGAACAGAAGATGAAGATGACCAAGCAGGAATTAAAAGAGGAATACAAGGAATCCGAAGGTGATCCGCTGGTGAAATCGCAGATACGGGCAATCCAGCATGATATGGCGCGTAAGCGCATGATGGCCGATGTTCCGAAGGCGGATGTGATCATCACCAACCCGACACATTTCTCCGTGGCTATCAAGTATGACAACGACAGGATGGATGCACCGACGATCATTGCCAAAGGTGCCGATCTGATTGCCCTGAAGATCCGCGAAATAGCCCGGGATCATGACGTACCCATTGTTGAAAACCCACCAGTGGCCCGCTTATTGCATAAACTCGACGTGGGGGCAACAATTCCTGAATCACTATTCAAGGCCGTTGCCGAAATACTCGCCCATGTCTACTCATTGAAAGGAAAAAAACGCTAATGGAAGCTGTTGGAGTTCGTGATTTAATAACCAGACTCAACTGGAGGGATCTCTCCGGAAGAAGTGATGTCATTGCCTCGCTCGGGCTCGTCTCCATCCTGATGATCATGATCATACCGCTGCCTTCGATCATGCTCGACCTCTTTCTTTCCATGAACATCACCCTGGCACTTTTAATCCTGGTTATCAGCCTTTACACGGTCAAGGCGATAGAGTTCTCCATCTTTCCCTCTATTCTCCTTACCACCACCCTCTTCCGGCTTTCCTTAAACGTCGCCTCCACCCGGCTTATTCTGATCAACGGCGACCAGGGGCCCGATGCAGCCGGTTCTGTTATCCAGTCTTTCGGCCAGTTTGTTGTCGGCGGGAATTATGTGGTTGGCATCGTCATCTTTGTCATTCTCGTACTGATCAATTTTCTGGTCATTGTCAAGGGTGCCGGGCGCGTCGCTGAAGTCGCCGCGCGCTTTACCCTCGACGGTATGCCGGGCAAACAGATGGCAATTGATGCCGATCTCAATGCCGGCCTGATCGATGAACACGAAGCCCGGCGCAGACGTACCGAGATTGCCGACGAGGCGGCCTTTCACGGCGCCATGGACGGTGCCTCCAAGTTCGTCAAGGGAGACGCGATTGCCGCCATCATCATTACCCTCATCAATATAGGCGCAGGCTTTATCATCGGTGTCCTGCAGAAGGGCATGCCGATAGGCGAGGCAGCCCAGACCTACACGATTTTAACGGTCGGCGACGGACTTGTCGGACAGATTCCTGCACTGATCATTTCAACCTCTGCTGGTCTGCTGGTTACCAGATCAACAGGCAAAAAAGATTTCGGGACCGACCTCAAGGCCCAGTTTTCCGTGCATTCCATCGCCATGTGGGTCGTTTCCCTGATTCTGCTGATATTTGCGCTGATTCCGGGTCTGCCCTTTATCCCCTTCCTTATCCTCTCCATATCGCTTGCTCTTCTCGGGTATTATCTCGATCGCGAAAAACAGGCGGCTCAGGCACTGGAACAAGAGGCTCCCGTGGCAGCTCCTGCCCGACGTGAAGAAAATTATGAAGAAATGCTCAATATCGACCTGCTGGAACTTGAAGTCGGCTACGGCTTGATCCCGCTCGTCGATTCCGCTCAGGACGGTGAACTCCTCTCAAGGATTCAGTCTATCAGGAAGCAGTTCGCGATAAACAGCGGCTTCATCGTTCCGCCAATCCATATCAAGGACAACCTGCAACTCAACCCCAACCAGTATACCCTTGCCCTCAAAGGGGTACTGGTGACTGAAACAGAAATCATGCCGGGACATTTCATGGCCATGGACCCGGGGATTGCAACCGAGACCATAAAGGGGGTTCCAACCAAGGAGCCCGCTTTCGGACTTGACGCCCTGTGGATCAGTGAAGACAAGAAAGAACGGGCACAGATGGCCGGCTATACGGTTGTTGACTGCACGACGGTAATCGCCACGCATATCAGTGAAATCATCAAGCAGCACGCCCACGAGATGATCGGACGCCAGGAGGTTCAGAACCTGCTCGACAATCTCGCCAAAACCTACCCGAAACTGGTTGAAGAAATCGTCCCTGGCGTTGTCTCGCTGGGAACCATCATGCGAGTTCTGCAGAACCTTCTTCGGGAGGGGATCTCCATCCGTGACCTGCGCTCAATTCTTGAAACGATGGCCGACTGGGCTCCTGTCTCCCAGGATCCGGAAATTTTGACCGAATACGTGCGGCATGCACTCTCACGAAGCATCAGTTCCGATCTTGCCCAGGACAATACGATCCCGCTGATAACACTTTCCAAACCGGTTGAAGATTCAATCTTAACTTCAATCCAGCACAAGGAAAGCGGAAGCTACCTGGCAATAGATCCTCAAATTGCCCAGAAAATACTCGATTCGATCGGCAAGGCGATACCGCTCTTTCAGGGAGGACAGAAACCTGTCCTGCTCGCCGCACCGCAGATACGCCCACACGTAAGGAAACTGACAGAGAGATATTACCCCGGTCTCGTGGTGATATCTCATAACGAAATATTACCGACCTTCAAGGTAAAGTCTCTAGGAACAGTGACCATCGATGCAAGTTAAAGTCTTTGAATCCCCGGACATGGCAAGCGGACTGAAAATGGTTCGTAATGAACTCGGAGCTGATGCACTTATTTTATCGACACGCTCGGTGCGCAACTCAAAGCTCGGGATACTGGGAAAATCCATGCTTGAGATCACCGCCGCAATCGATGAAACATCTCCATCTGTCAACATGGCTCCCTCTCCTTTCGGCCACGCATCATGGAACCCCCCGGCGGTAAAACCGTTGTACCGGAAAAACGCCTTCAGGGCCAAAAAAGAAAGCGCCGCCCAGGGCGGCCTGTTTTCCCTTGTCCCCTCAGCTACCCGCCAGAAACCACTGACGCCCCCGACTGCTGTGAGCAGCCCTGTCGGTGCAGTCAGCGGAGCAGAGGCAAACCACGAAATCGACGAACTGAAATCGATGATCCGCTCACTCAGTGAGGAGGTTTCCCGCCTGAAGCCTTCGGTGACAACACAGAGAAATGTCAAGCATCCCGAATCTGAGGTGCCAGGGGATAACGAAGCGGACCTGTTACCTGAGAATTCGCTCGTGAAAAAGCTTTATGGGTACGGAATTTCATCAGAAACAGCGACGATAATTGCAGATCTGGCCCTCAAGGCACTTTCCGGCGAGGAACGCTCCGATCCAGAACAGCTGTCACGGTTTCTCCAGGAAATAGCGGCCGGATTCATCCAGGTGTCAGCCCCTGATTTTGCCGACCAGCAATCCCAGAAACGGATTGCCTTTGTCGGCCCGACAGGGGTCGGCAAGACAACAACGCTTGCCAAAATTGCCGCCCGCTGCATCTGCTCTTTCCACAAATCAGTCGCGCTTATTACCATCGACACCTACCGGATTGCCGCCGTTGAACAACTCAAGGTCTATGGAGAAATAATGGGACTGCCGGTAGACGTCGTCCTGACGCCCGGCCAGCTTGAAAAAGCGCTCCACAATCATCGCCACAAGGATGTGATCCTCATCGATACTGCAGGCCGCAGCCCGAAAGATACAATCAGCATTGAGGAACTTGCTTCTTTCCTGAGAAAAGACCTGGACATAGAAAAACATCTCGTACTGTCGGCAGGAACCCGTGAAAAAGAACTCAATGAAACGATCAGCCATTTTCAAAAATTGAATCTTGATAGAACTATTTTTACCAAAATCGACGAATGCAGTAATCTTGGAGTCATCCTCAACACCCAGCTGAAAAACCCAACGCCGCTTTCGTATATAACCAACGGGCAGCGCGTACCTGAAGACATTCTCGAAATTGACCGTAATGCAGTGGCAAGGCTTGTAATTCCATCTACCCAGGGACTTTCCTCATGAGCGAACAAAAATATAATACGTCATCCGACCAGGCGGAAACACTGCGCTCGATCACTGCTGATTCGACCTTCGAAGAACAGGATGGAATAACAAGAGTGTACTCCATAACCAGCGGCAAAGGCGGGGTCGGCAAAACAGCAGTCGTTGCCAACACTGCCGTTGCTCTTGCAAAGCTTGGTAAAAAAGTGCTCGTACTCGATGCCGATCTGGGCCTGGCAAATATCGATGTTGTTTTCGGCCTCACTCCGGCCCATAATCTCAATCACTTTTTTTCAGGCGATCAGGAGTTGCAGGAAGTGATGGTAGATGGGCCTTACGGCATCAAGATCTTGCCGGCAGGCTCAGGATTACAGAATTTCATCAGGCTCGATTCTTCGCAGAAATTACGGCTCCTGGAAGGATTAGACGCTCTGGATTGCAGCTTCGATTATGTACTGATCGACACCGAAGCCGGTATTTCCGAGAACGTGACCTATTTCAACACTGCCGCCCAGGAGATCCTGGTGGTCACGACACCGGAACCGACTGCGATTACCGATGCCTATGCATTGATGAAACTGCTGTCAGTCCAGTTCCACGAACGGCACTTCAACCTCGTTGTCAACATGGTACAAAATGACAGCGATGCCCTCGATGTCTACAGAAAACTGACGATGGTTGCAAATCGCTACCTTGACATCTCAATTGATTTTCTCGGCTCGATTCCTGCGGATAAACAGATGAACGACTGCATAAGAAAACAGAAAGTCATATCTGATCTTTACCCGTCCTCCAAAGTAGCCTCCGCCTTTTCCAGCCTGGCGGAGCGAATAACTCTGGAACCGTCCGACAGTGACCCGAAAGGAAATCTGCAGTTTTTCTGGAAAAAACTTCTTCGTTTCGGAGAGAAGCAGAACAGATGATTTACGCTCAGCCGCCACACGCAGAGGACAAGTCAAAGCTCATCAAGGATCACCTGTATCTGGTCGATATCCTTGTCGGACGAATGGTGACCCAGGTTCCCTCCTTTATGAACCAGGACGACATGAAAAGCGCCGGCATGCTCGGGCTGCTCGATGCCGCCAATAAATTCGATTATTCAAAAAACATCCTGTTTAAAACCTTTGCCGAATACCGCATACGCGGCGCGATTCTTGATGAAATGCGCAAACTCGACTGGTTTTCACGTTCACTGCGTGACAAACAGAGCCGGATCGGCAGGACGATCAGCGAGCTGGAACTCAAACTCGGCAGGGACCCTGAAGACAGTGAAGTCGCCGAAGCGATGGAGCTGAGCACCGACAATTACCAGAAAATGCTTGCTGAAGTCAGTCACCTGGGATGTGTCAGCCTCAATGAAACACTTGACCATTCGCAGGATGGACGGGTTTTTCTCGATACCCTTGTTGAAGAACGACCCGATTCCTACCCGGCAGACCGGCTGGAAAATCATGAGCTGACCAGGACCATTGCACAGGTACTTGAAGAACTCTCAGAAAAAGAACGCTTAGTGGTCTCCCTGTACTATTACGAAGAATTGACCCAGAAAGAGATAGCCGAGGTGCTGGACGTCTCTGAAGGCAGAATTTCCCAGCTGCACAGCCAGGCGCTGATCAAGTTGAAGAACAAGATGCAGAACAGACTCAGTTAAACCAGGCAGCCCATGAATTACGCAACACTTCTGAGCATAGCGATCATTGTGCTGCTGCTCTCAGCCGCGCTGAGCCTGCTGTGGTGCTGGAAGAAATATGCACACCTGCGGAGGGAATACATCATGCTTGCCAGAAATAACAGATCGATAACCGACAGGTACACTCAATTGCAGCAATCGGTTGAACAGAATCGCTCATTTTCAATCAAACTGGGTGAAATAGAGGAAGCAACGGCACAAATTCAGCTGTCTCGCTCTTCCTATCATGCCCGGGCGGCTGCGGCCAAACTGCCCGAGCGCTACCAGTATATCAGCTCTCTCAGCGAAAACGGCGCCGGGGCCGATGAAATTGCAAAATTGTTTTCCATATCCAGGCAGGAGGCCGAGCAGCTGGTCGCCCTTTCAAAACTTAATCGAGCATCTCGATCGGATTAATTGCATGAGTGCTCAGCGAACAGTCGATCTCCTTTAAGAAAAATGCTGGACAGGCCGATACAGGTAATAGGAAAAAAGACGGACTCTAACAGGTAAAGGACATGGTATCAGGCAAATACAGCGCTCTTGCCGGCGCTATCTCGCGGGAACAGGCTCTGGCAAACATTTCCAACAATCTGGCAAATGTCAGTACAACCGGCTACAAAAAGATGATGGTCAGTTTCGAGTCCATTTTAAAGAGCGAACAGCAGGTCGGTGACGCCAACGGGATTAACTACAACCGTATCAATAAATCGGTCACCGATTTCAGCCCGGGCCCCATTAAGGAGACCGGTAATACCTTCGATCTTGCCATCCATGATTCGGGATTTTTCAAGGTACTCGGTCCCGACGGCCCCCTGTACACGAGAAATGGATCCTTTACCCAGGGAACAAACGGCACGCTGGTCACGAAAAACGGCTACCCGCTTCTCAACGAAAACGATACGCCGATAGACATTGCAACAGATTCAAGCTACAGGATCTCGATCAACAGGTACGGCACAATTTCGGCACTTGACAACCTCGGGAACAGGGAAGACATCGGCAGAATTGCCATTGTCGATATTGACGACCCGTCAAAACTCAAGCGCCGTGAAAATAACACCTTTGAAGCGGCGGACGGAACCCAGGAAATCCCGCTGACGGAACCGCATATCGTCTCCGGGAGCCTCGAAGTCTCAAACGTCAACATGGTTGATGAAATGACCCGAATGATAAACGGGCACAGACTCTACGAAACATACCATAAAGTATTGAAAGGATATTCGTCAATCAGTGAGAAACAGGAAGACCTGGGGACACTTTCATAACCATTAATCACGTTTTTCAACAGGACATATCAGCATGATACGATCACTATGGACCGGTACTACCGGAATGAACGCCCAGCAGTTGAGCATTGATGTCATTGCCAACAATCTCGCCAACGTAACGACGACCGGTTTCAAGAAGAGCACGACGGAATTCAAGGATCTCTTCTATGAAAT
>CBDUGK010000147.1:0-6990 GCA_965366875.1 uncultured Desulfobulbaceae bacterium
ATTAACCAGTCGATTTTGCAGTATTACTGTTAACTAGCCGTTTTCATGATAAACTTGTAAGAAGAAATGTTGTAATTCGCTTTCTTTTTAAGACTTCCAGGATTCATCTCCCGAGTGCCGCGTGTTTGTTTTCCTCTTAATCAACGTTTCTTGCGTTAACACATTCCAAAACAAAGATTCCCACCCATCACATAGATAAAAGAATATTGAATGTAAGATTTCAATTTAAAACACATTTAGGTCTTTAATTCCATACCGGTGGCATGCTTTCTGCAAGTCAATACATGAGCAAAAATCGCTTACCTTGAAATCTGCAAAAGCGTTGCAGGAGTAGGAGAACTGAACGTTTGCACGAAAAGGAAGTGTTTAGCGGTGAAAAGATCGCCAGGGTGAAGAAGACAGTAGGCTATGGCAACTAAAAGATCAGTTATCAGGGCCGATAGTGGCAGGTCTTGATCCGGGCACTACCGGCTGTTTATGGTTTTGGGTAAAGATATTGATATTATGAAGGAGCAAAATCACGGACTACTCATATTCCTGACCTTTGTCTTGCTGATTGGGACGGGGGCGCTTGCTCTTAAATCGCCGCTGGTGCATCACTCTCAAGGAATCTTGTTTCTCGACGCTCTGTTTATCGCAACGTCTGCTGCCTGTGTCACCGGACTGACAACCCTGCCCATTTCAGGTTTTAATTTTTCCGGCCAGATGATCATACTCATCCTTGTTCAAGTCGGTGCAATCGGCATCATGACCTTTACGGCGAGTTTTATTCTTTTTTATCGGGGAGAGCTCGATCTTCAAAAGCGAATGATGGCGACGCAACTTTCCGTGTCGCCAAATCTGAGCGATATAGAAGGAGTTTTAAAGACTGTCATATCCTTTACGCTCATTACAGAAGCAGCAGGATTTCTTGTTCTGGTGATCGGTTTTCTGCTTGATGGCTTTTCACTACCGGCCAGTACATATTATGCTGTGTTTCACTCAATATCGGCATTTTGCAACGCCGGTTTCTCTCCATTCGATTCAAGCCTGCAAAATTCCAGCTCCCTGGTGCAAATAGCCACCGCACTCCTTATAATCATGGGTGGCATTGGTTATTATGTCGTTTTCGATTGTCTGGAATGGATTAACCGGAAAGACCGTCTGAGCATACATACCAAGATAGTCGTGACTGCAACGGTAATTTGCATTGTCTCCGGTGCGGCCCTGCTCAGTCTGACGGAATCCGGAGAACTTTCTTTACTTGATGCCCTGTTTCAATCGGTTACTGCACGAACCGCCGGATTCAACACTATCGAGATTTGCGAGCTCCAGAGTAACAGTCTTTTAATTTTGGTTATCCTGATGTTTATTGGAGCTGCTCCTGGTTCAACCGGTGGTGGTATAAAGCTGACAACCTTCTGGGTTATCTGTTCTATGGCCTATAACACCATTCGGGGCGAAAATAAGTTGGTGCTTTTTGATCGTCGCCTGCCCGAAAAAGATATTATTCGTGCCTGTACTTTGGCAGCACTGTACCTCGTATTTCTGTATGTTTGTGTCGGCTTTTTGCTTTATTTTGAAGGGCTGGATTTTTTGAGCACTTTGTTTGAAACGACTTCAGCGATCGGCACGGTGGGTTTATCTATGGGGATTACCCCGGAGTTCGGTGCACCGGGGAAAATAATCCTGATTACGGCAATGCTTGGCGGTCGTATTGGACCAGCTGTCCTTGTTATAATGTTGTTCAGATCACCAAAAGAGGGTCATGTTGAGTACCCGGCTGAGAGAGTAATTTTAGGGTAAATAATGAAAGATATTATTGTGATTGGGCTTGGTGTCTTTGGTCATGAAGTAGCGATTCAACTTGAGAATAAAGGCAACCATGTCCTGGCTGTTGACCTGAATCCCAGTGAAGTGGATCGCATAAAGGACCATGTCACAGCTGCAGTCATTGCCGATATTACAGACGAAGAAGCACTCAGGGAGTTGAAAATTGCGCAATTTGACCTCGTTATCTTGGGGATCGGTAACTATTTCGAACAGCTGGTGTTGGGGGTTACTCTCCTTAAAAGGCTTGATGCAAAACATATAATAGCGAGAGCTTCAACTGAAATTCAGCAGGAAATTCTACTTAAAATAGGCGTGGACGAAGTTGTACTTCCGGAAAAACAAGCAGCCATTCACCTTTCCGAAAGAATTGCAGTCCCAAATATCCTGAAATACATTGCACTTGATGAAAATGAAGAGCTTGCTGAAATCTGTATAGATAAAAACCTGGCAGGTAAATCTCTAAAAGATCTCAACCTTCGTAAAAAATACCATGTAACGGCATTATTATTAAAAAGAGAGGGTAAAGAGATACATTTAATTAACAGCCCGGAAGAGAAATTTAATGAAAACGATCAAGTAGTCGTTGTCGGGAAAAAAACGGATATTAAAAAGATTTTTACTCAATAAGAAACTGAAAAAGCGGGTATTTTGGGATACTGCCGGCACATGCCTTTTAGCTCCTTTTTTTCAATCTCTTCAGATCCTGGTTGTCGTCATGCTTGAAAAAAAAATAAGAAAGCTGTCCAACAAGACGTCACGCCGAATTGCCTTGCCAACACTTTGTACTATTCTCCTCTTTGTTACCGCTATCTTTTTTGTTCTCCTGCCGCAGCTGGAGGAAAGTTTTCTAGAACGAAAAATGGAGATGATTCGGGAACTGACGGAAACGACCTGGAGCTTGATTGGAACCTACCGTGAACGGGAACTCTCCGGTGAATTATCCAGGGCAGAGGCTCAGAAGCGGGCGATCCTGCGTATTCGTAACCTTCGCTATGGACCGGAGAAAAAAGATTACTTTTGGATCAACGACATGGTTCCGCGGGTGATCATGCACCCGTACCGCAGTGATCTGGTGGGCAAGAACCTTTCCGATTTCCAGGATACAAACGGCAAACACCTTTTTGATGAATTCGTCAAGACGGTGCGGCAGCAGGGAGCAGGGTATGTCAACTACCAGTGGCAGTGGAAGGACGACCCTGAAAAGATATCTCCGAAGATGTCTTATATCAAGGGATTTGAACCATGGGGCTGGATCATCGGTACCGGTTTATATATCGATGATGTCCGTGCAGAGATTGCCGCAATTCGTACAAAACTCATCGCCATTTCGCTGGGCATTTTACTGGTCGTCTCGTTGCTGTCCGTTTATTCCATCCGCCAGACGATGTTAGCCGATCGAGAGCGATTAGGTATCTTTATGGAGCGGGAAACCCTGATGAAGTCCCTGGAGGAGAGCAAGGATCGCTATCGCAATCTGATTGAGACCACCAGCGACTGGATATGGGAGTCCGACGAGAACGGCAGGTATACCTATTCAAGTTCCAGGGTAAAAGACCTGCTTGGCTATCTGCCCGAAGAAATAATCAACAAAACCCTGATGGATATCGTTTCCCCTCAGCAGGCAAAAACCTTTAACACGGCATATAAAAACATGATCGCCGCCCAAAAACCCATTTACGGGCTGGAGAACACCTGCCTGGGGAAGACCGGCGGGATAGTGGTGCTTGAAAATAATGCGGTGCCGATTTTCAACGATGAGGGCACCTTTCTCGGCTACCGCGGTATTGCCCGGGATATCACTGAACGCAAGGTTGCCATGGAGGAGCTGAAGAAAAGCCGGGACGATCTGCATGCAAGCCTGGAGGAAACGGTCTCATCGCTCGCCTCCACCGCCGAAAAACGGGACCCTTACACCGCCGGCCACCAGCTGCGGGTTGACCTCCTGGCCTGCGCCATCGGCAGAGAGCTTGGACTCTCCACCCAGCAGCTCGAGGGGCTCCATATTGCGGCCCTGCTGCATGATATCGGCAAGATTACTCTGCCGTTCGATTATCTTGCCAAGCCAACCAAGTTGAGTAAAGAGGAAACGGCTGTTATCAGATGTCACACCGAAGTGGGCTATGAAATATTAAAAAAAATTCACTTCCCGTGGCCGGTAGCTGAAATCGTTTACCAGCATCATGAACACCTGGATGGCTCGGGCTACCCCAGAGGTTTGACCGACAAGGACATCCTCCTTGAAGCAAAGATTCTTACCGTGGCTGACGTCGTGGAGGCCATGTCATCCCACCGCCCGTATCGTCCAGCGCTCGGCATAGCCTCGGCCCTAGACGAAATCCGTTCAGGCAGAGGCACCCGC
The DNA here is from genome assembly GCA_965366875.1 of uncultured Desulfobulbaceae bacterium. Taxonomy (GTDB): domain Bacteria; phylum Desulfobacterota; class Desulfobulbia; order Desulfobulbales; family Desulfocapsaceae; genus MADRE3. The sequence continues at coordinate 4,172 of CBDUGK010000147.1, forward strand.
TATCATGCCCCGAGCGTTGATGCCTGTATTCATCTGATAACCGAAAAAAAAGTAGATATTTGTGCTACAGACATTTGCCCGGTTTTTTTCTAGCCAGGATAGTGCGGATATGATTAAGGGAATCGGATTTATTTTTCACTCAGCGTTCTTGAGAGTTCCTTAACAATTTCCAGGCAAAATAGAGACAGCGTTTTGCTCAGTGCACTCACCAGGCCCTCATAGTCAGGGCTCTTGGCCGTCACCTGATATGTGCTTCGCCTTTGGGGCAGCAAAGCCTTCCCTGTTTTGTCCTGGATCGACCAAACAGCTTCGAGGTCAGCTGTCTGGTACCCTGTGCCCTCAAAGCTGATTATGTCGATGCTGATCTGATAATCAGCAGGTATCGCCCTGCTCCACGGGTAAAACAGGAAACGTTCGGTGTCCAGGAGTACGGAGAGATTTTCTCTCAGCACCCGGGGAATGTTCTCAGCCAGTGGCTCAACCCAGCGATGGCTATCAGATAATTGCAGCCGGTTGGAGCTCTGTCGGGTTACTATTTGCGGGCGATCCAGCAGTTCCGGCAGCCGCACCGGGCCAACACCGATAACGGAGTTGCCAATTGCAATTGCAACGCCTGCGGTTTGGCTGACATCAATAGTGGAAAGCTGGTAATAGTTGACGGGCTGGGTCCCGGTGCAGCTCGACATGATCACGACGAAGGTTAACAGGACAACAAACTTGCCGGACTTGCCTTCCCGCTGGGAGAATGAAGGTCTCTTCATCATTGGTTGTTCTCCTTGGCGCGTTTCCCATAAAAAAGAGCTTCCGGCTGCTGTTCCAGGCTTTCCAGCAGTACCCGAAGGGCGCGGGCAGCACGGGATATTTCCTGCAGGGACATATCAAGATGCTGGACGGTTGGAGAGTCTTCATCGGCGAGCTGTCGCACTGTTTCCGCAGTGCCGACCAGTTTCTCGCTAATCTGGGATAGAGTGCCGTATAGTGGAGATTCTGAATTTGCCAGCGCTGCAATTTCGTCGGCTGCCGTGCCGATTTTTGCCATGGCGGACTGAACTCCATTAATTGCCTTGTGCAGTTCAACCAAATTTGCTTCTGCCTCAAGCAAAAGTGGACCACCGGCTGTGTCAAGCCGGGCTGTCAGGGATTCGATATTTGAGAGCGTTGCTTCGAGCCGGTTCGGGATAGCAGTGAGTTCTTTCGAAGAAAGCAGTTTTTTGGTCAATGCGCTAATGGTCTCAAGGTCGGCAAGGAATTCGGCCAACGGGAAGTCTTCAAATATGGTGGTCAGCTCCTGCTCAGTTGTCGGGATGGTGGGAATCTCCTCGAATTCAGAGTTGTCGCTGAGAAAGCGAGCCGGCCTGTCGGGGTATAAATCCAGATCGATGTAGCGCTGACCGGTGAGCAGGCTTTGTAATTTGAGTCGGGCCCGCAGACCGCGATCCACCAGCCGGCTGATGGTGAGCTGGTCTCGCAGGTCGATTTGTTCGCCGCCGCGGGTTTTGACGGTATGCGGGTCAAGTTCAATGATAACCGGCACCATGAAGCGCCGACTTTTTTCATCAAGTCCAAGCTGTATTCGTTTAACGGTGCCTACCCTGACACCCAGGAAAACGACCGAAGCACCCTCCTGCAGCCCCTGGGATGCTTCTTCAAAATACATGATAAGTTGCTGCCGCTCCCGGAACCACTGGCCGCCGGCCAGCAAAAAGATAACGATAATTCCGAGTATCAGAGCGCCGAGAAAAAAGGCACCGATCAAGGTGGAACTGGCCTGCTTGCTCATGTTTCCCCCCTGGTGAGAAAATGGCGCACTCTGGGGTCCCCGGCCCTGACTGCTTCCCTTGGATTTCCGGTTGCAATCATGGTATGGGTTTCAGCATCTAGAAAGATCGAATTGCTTCCAATGCTGAGAATGCTTGCCAGTTCATGGGTCACCAAAATGACGGTGGTGCCGAGGCTGTCGCGCAGTTCCAGGATTAAATCGTCAAGTCGACGGGCAGTGAGTGGATCAAGACCTGAAGAGGGTTCATCGATGATCAGGATATCCGGGTCAAGGGCCATGGCCCGTGCCAGACCGGCTCTTTTTTTCATGCCGCCGCTCAGTTCCGCCGGATAAAAATCCTCAAAACCGGCCAGACCGACAAGGGCAAGCTTGAATGAAACGATGTCATCGACGATATTCGCTGCCAGTTCGGTATATTCGTTGAGCGGCAAAGCCACATTTTCCGCCAGGGTGAGAGAACTCCACAGGGCACCCCCTTGAAACATGATGCCGAGCCTGCGTTTGAGACGCTCCTGCTCATATCCGTCAACATTCCAGAAGTCCTCACCGCCATAGTGAACAGTCCCCTCGGCTGGGCGCTGCAGGCCGATCAGGGCCCGCATCAAGGTCGATTTGCCGCAGCCGTTGCCGCCCATGATGATAAAAATATCTCCGCTGTTGACTGCGAAATTGAGCCCCTGAAGGACGACGAACTCGCCATAGGCCATGGTCAGTTTGCGTACCTCTATATGAGCTTCTTTCACCATGTCTTTAGACTCCCAACTGGTAAAATAGAATGGTCAAAATGGAGGCCGAGATGGTGATCAGCAAAATGCTGGTCACCACTGCTGATGTTGCCGCTTCGCCCACCGCTTCAGCGCTTCTGCCACACTGCATGCCACACAGACAGCCGGCATAGGCCACCATTGAGCCATAGACACTGCCCTTGCAGAGGCCGACGAAAAAATGTTTCAGTTCGAGGGCACGAATGGTTTCGTTGTAATATTCGAACATACCGATGTCAAAGATGGAGGTAGAGATCAGCAGCCCGGCCAGCATC
>CBDUGK010000148.1:0-6975 GCA_965366875.1 uncultured Desulfobulbaceae bacterium
ACCGGGCAGCGATTGACGCCTGGTCTTCGGTGTTTCGCGGGCATTTAGGCATTGCCTTGACCGACACCTATACGACAGATTTATTTTTACGCAGCTTTGATTCGGTAGAAGCACGGCTCTTCGATGGGGTCAGGCAGGACTCAGGGGATCCATACGTTTTTGTTGACAAACTCATAGCCCATTACCAGAAACTGCGTATCAATCCGCTGACCAAGACAATTGTTTTCTCTGATGAATTAGATGTACAAAGCGCCATATCCATAAAGACCTACTGCCAGGGTAAAATCAATGCCTCGTTCGGGATAGGTACCAACCTGTCAAACGACCTCGGGCCAAAACCTCTAAACATGGTAATTAAACTCTCCCAGTGCAGGAGCCGAGCTGAAACAGAATGGATACCAATGATCAAGCTTTCTGACACCGAGGGTAAACACACAGGCGATGCAGACGAAATAGAACTTTGTCTTCGCATACTGGATAGGATTTCGCCATGAAAGCACTCATCATCGTCGACATGCAAAATGACTTTTGTCCGGGAGGCGCTCTGGCGGTGGAATCTGGAGACAGCATCGTGCAGGGCATCAATCGAATTGCGCCCAAATTCGACGTGGTTGCAACTACCCAGGACTGGCATCCTCCAGATCACGGCTCATTTGCCTCAAACCATAAAGGTGCAAAACCATATGATGTCGGAATGTTATCTGGCCGAAGCCAGGTGCTTTGGCCGGATCACTGCGTCCAGAACACCAAAGGTGCGGAGTTTCATCCGGATTTGCGGATACATGGTCAAAACGTTGTTAAAGGCACGAACCCTGCAGCTGATTCCTATTCCGGTTTCTTTGACGATGACGGAACCAGCACCGGGCTGCATGAATACCTGCGCAGCCTTAAGGTCACGCAGGTATATATCTGCGGTCTTGCCAGCGATTATTGCGTTAAATTTACTGCATTAGATGCCTTGAAGCTGGGATATACAACGGTAGTACTTGAAGACCTCTGCAAAGGGGTCGACATAGAGCCGTTGGATAGTCAAAAGGCGTTTGAAGAATTACGGAGCGCAGGTGCATCTTTCGAGAAGGCAGCCAGCGTTGAGATATGAATGAGTCAACCATCTCTGAGGCTATACAATTCTTGTCGAATTAAAAACAGAGTGTTTCTGCTGCAGCCGTCTATTTTGAAGGCAATGCTGAGATTAAGGCTCGCTGCCGATCCCGTCTAGATTCATCTGGACGAAACCGCTATTAGTACCTATACATTGAAAGGAAGCATCAAGGGTTGTTAAAGATAAAGAGTCAACCGCGATTTGTCTGGTGATTATCAATTAAAAAAAACTGGAGGTTTTGTTATGGCGACACGAGAAGAACTGGATGAAAAATACGACGATTGTCAGGAAACTCCTGACTATGTATCAGTTGCACTGCAGGCCTTCAAAGATCTCGGTGACAAGGACTGGGCCGTCGAACTCTACGAAGAGGGCGCGGACTGGGCAGCAACAGCCCAGGACTTTATGGCGCTTTCCAATGGTGCCCGCGTAATCCTTGGAGACGAAGACAAGGCAGTCGAGTACTTTGAACAGGCTAAAAACGCCAGCCAAAACGCCAATGAACTGATAGAACTGGCTGTTTCAGCGGCTGAAGGCGACAACAAAGACGGTGCCAGAGACATGTTCATGGCGGCCGCCGAAAAGGCAACCAAGGCGGCAGAGTTTCTTAGTTTGGCTCAGAAAATAAACGAGACACTTGGCGATAAGGAGCTGGCCAAGGAATTAAGCGCCAAGGGCAAGGAACAATGTACGACTCCTGCCGATTTTGTTGAATTGGCCCGTGGGCTGATCAACGATTTTGATGATCCGGCCCAGGCCAAAGAGGTGTTGACCCAGGCAGCTGGGGCGTGCAAAAACGGGGCAGATTTTGCCGCACTTGCAACAAGCGCCGGCGAGCTCTTCCCGGACAGTGATTTGGGCAGCACTCTCTACCAATCTGCTGAGGAACAAATCACTTCAGGACTGGAAATGGGCAGCCTCGCAAAAGAAGCGGTGGCGGCTCTTGGTGATAAAGAATATGGCGTCAGGCTGTTTAACAAAGCCAAAGATATGATTGACAACGGAGGAGATCTGGTGAAGCTTGCCGGGATGGTCCGGGAAGCACTCCAGGATAAGGAGCTGGCGCTGGAAATCTACAAAAAAGCCGGTGATTACTTCACCAGCTATAACGAAATAACGGGACTTGCCGGTTCCGTACTCAAAGATACCGGTGACAAGGCCTATGCCGGCCAGATCTATTTAAAAGCGGCGGGGACCGACCCGGATACTCCAAAGCTCGTCGGTGTTGCCGAGAAACTCGCTGACGAGATTGGCGATCTTGACGGTGCGATTAAAATATTGCACCAGGCCGAAAATGCAGTCAAGACCAACTCCGAGTTCCAGTCGATGGCCAATGCGGTCCTGAAATATGCAACTGATCAAAAGTGGCTGGATGATATCGGCATCCAGAAAGAAAAACGCGCAGAGAATCCCGCGCTCTACGACCAATATATCAAGCGCGAACAGGAGGCCATGAGCGCGGCTACGCTTTGGAATCTTGGCCATGAGGTAATGGAAGCGACTGGAGATTCTCCGTATGTGCGCAAAATTTTCGCAAATGCCCAAAAACGCGCCGTTTACTTTGACGACTACATGACCCTGGCCGCTCTGATTGCCGGTGATCTCAATGACAAGGACTGGGCCGACCGAATTTATTCCGAGAAATTCGAATCGACCGATGAGTTTGTCAAGAAGAGAACGATTGCCGCAGCGACCAGGAATAACCTGCAGGATGAAGCCAAGACCAGGAGCTATTTTACGAAGATGGAGGAAACGTGCGGGAGTTCCTCAGATTACATCAAACTGGCAACGACAGTGCACGAGGTGCTCGATGACAGTGGCTGGGCCAAGAGGCTCTTTCAGGAGGCGCTGGGTAAGTGCACAGACCGTTCCTGCCTGCTGACGGTAGCCGGCAAAGTCAATGCGAGTCTCGGCGATCAAAAATGGGCCAGAGAGCTCTATGAGAAGGCAGCCAATGATTGCGCTGACAGGTTCCAGTACGACAATCTGTTCCATATCGCCGAGCAGCAGGGTGCCGGCAAGGAGACATTGAAGCGTCTGCATGTGCTGGCGGAGCAACACCTCTCTGATGCCAATGACCTTACTTTCCTGGCAGAAAGTGTGATCAGAAGGCTGAGTGATTCTGACTGGGGCCGGACGATTTACCAAAAAGCAGTGCAGGCACCAAATATCCAGAAAACCAGATTTGATGTGGCATCAAGTGTGCTGAGAGTGCTCGGAGATCACGCTCTGGCAGGTGCCATACGTAACGGCTGACAGTCCAATTCCTGTCATCAGGTAATGAAGAGTGATCCTTGTCCGGCCCCGGCAAGGATCGCTTTTATCTCCGCGATTAACCAATGATGATTGGGAAGAAAATGAAGATAACGTGAGGAAGGGCAATGGAACCAGCATTAGCCGGCATGATTCGAACGCTTGCCACCATCCTGCTGATCGTTCATATGATATTGGGTTTTTTCGTCTGGTCGGATGACTATGCAGATAACAGATTGAGGGTAATCAGGCTTGGTTTTGTCATGGTATTTGCTTCTATACTGCTGCTTATCATTTACCTCACCGGCAGTCGCCAGCTCTGACCGACAGGCAGGAAGAACGCTATGGAGCTTTCTCAAAAGTTCAATGAGCATTTAAATGAGAATCCCTTCCTGATTGACAAAATAATCAGCCACTCTTCTTGATGCTCCAGCGCTCATTTCCCGTTTCGAGGGTAACCTGATCCTGCTAGAAAAAAGTGAACGCTCATGACCAGGAGCATTTCTTTCCGGTTGTTTCAGCCTGTTATTTATGAAACTGAAGATGCTGGGAAGAGGCCCGGCTCTCGTGTCACCTTGACTGATGACCGCCGGCAACACTCTGTTATTTCTTTAACGCATTACGGGTTGTGAGCAGCATTTTATCTCGAATTAGCTGTTGAACTGTCGTAGATTAGATGAGCGTGGGAATCCTTCTGCTGGTGACCCCGCGTCATAACTATCCAGAGCAGCAAATCATACCGTTCAGAAAAGAGGGAAGACGAATGATGCTGAGAAAAAACCAACTGTGTTTGAACTGGTGCCTGCTTGTCTTGGTGTGTTCCACCCTTTTGGCAGTCGATACCCAGGCTGAAAATATCGTCAAAAACAGTCACCAGGCTGGCCTGGCTCAACGGCAGGAAATTCAGCGGATCCTTGACACCCTGGCCGCTGAACCTGAGATAGCGTCGGTTAGAGCAGGCAGACAGACGGTAAAAGACTATGTCTCAGAAATCCATGCGCATATTCGAGAGACTCAGGGTGAAATAGATCGACTGCAAATTGCTTTAAGAGGCATAGGTGAAAAGGCAAATGGCGAGCAAACGGCTGCAAACGGTAATCTTTCCGAGCTGATTGCCTTGAAAAATCAAAAGGAACTTGAACTCGTCGAGCTCAGGCTGTCGCTGATGACAGCTGAAGAGGCAGTTAAACAGCTGGACGTTTATCTAAAGCGACAGGAGGCACGGGATAATTACTTCAGGGGAGAACCGCTCTGGCAGATTTTCAAGACGATCCAGGTCGAGCAGCCCTCACTCGATAAAACCGTCGTCAAGACGGTACCAAAAACTCATAGCGCCTTGCTTTTCCTGGCGTTATTCACGGCGCTGTTTGTCATGATATCGCTCATCCCAAGTGCGCGGGACTATGTCATAGAGAACAGTGTTTTGAACAACGCCGTGCATGGGTTTATTGAATACCTGACAGCTGCCTCCTCTCTCAAAAAAATCATTCTCGGCTCAATGGTTTCAATAACGATACTGATAGCACTTATGTTCCCGATTTTTATGAGTATAAACTACTTCACCATCGGCAGCTTAATCGTCTTTTTTTATCTAGCCGTACGGATTTTGATACAGGTAGCAATCTTCCGTTTCAAACCTGAAGAACCAGATGGCATGTACAGGCTGCCATCAGCTTATGGGGGAAAAGCAATCCTGACAATTTTTAGTTTTGCCTCGGCGGCTATTATCGTATTTTCCTCGGCGAATAACCCATTCCAGTTACAGTACGGCATGAGTGTGCTGGCCGGTTCGCTGCTTTTTCTATTCTGGCTCGTATCGCTCTTTTTATTTTGTCGATACAGCTGTTATGCCCTGAAACCTGTGCTCTGGAGATATCTAAAACCGTTCTTGCTTATCGCTCTCATTATTCTCTTTGCTCTTGATTTCTTCGGCTACCGCAATTTTACTGGTCATCTCACTCTGATCTTCGGCTATACCTGCACCGTTTTGGGACTTGGGCTGTTCCTCTATGATTCTGTCGACCTGTTAGTGGAACTGCTGGAGAGGGGCAAAGATCGTCTCATTGATCGATTAGCCATAAAAACAGTGGAGAAAAGCCAAGGAATCAAATCGCTGAGGATACTCTCTTTCGGATTGAAGGGATACGTTCTTTTCGGCGTATTGATCCTTATTCTGCTCACCTGGGGAATTATTGATTCAGACTACGATCGTTTGAAAGAATTATTTCTGCAGGGTTCAAATTTTAGCGGTTTCTCTATATCCCCTGCCCGTATTACGCTTGCGCTCCTGTTATTCGTACTCATCTGGCCGACAATAGAGTACCTCAAACAATTCCTGGATCTTAAATGGTTGAGCGCGGCTGAAATGTCCAGAAGCACTCGTGAAACGTTTATTACCGTTTCCAGCTATCTGTGCTATGGAACCGTAATTCTGATCGCGCTTGCCGTTGCCGGAGTCAAATTGACGGGTCTCACCGTTATTATCGGTGCGCTTTCTGTGGGAATTGGGTTTGGATTGCAGAATATTGTCAATAATTTCATTTCCGGCCTGATTTTGATTTTTGAGCGACCGATCAAGAAAGGAGACTGGATTCTTGTCGGAACGACAGAGGGTTATGTAAAGAGAATAAGTATACGATCAACGATAGTGCAGACATTCGACCGATCTGATGTCATCGTCCCCAACTCGGAGTTAATCTCCAATCAGGTTACCAACATGATGTTTGAAGATCAGCGCGGCAGAGTAAGAATTTCGATAGGTGTTGCGTATGGGAGTGATACGGAGCTGGTTCAACGTCTGCTTCTCGAAATCGCGCACACACATGAACAGGTAATCACCGATGGCTCAGCGCCGGATCCCAGAGCGTATTTTCAAGCTTTTGGTGACAGCTCGCTGAACTTTGATCTGTTATGCCATCTCAAAGATGTTGATCAGAAGATACGGGTTCGCAGTGAACTGCATATGGCGATTGATAAGGCATTTCGAGAGCATAAAATTGAAATTCCATTCCCGCAGCGTGACATTACCATAAAGGGTAAAAAGGTTGATTAGCAATCTGCCCAGTACTTTTGGTATTGTCCCTTACAGGCATGGTTCACTGGTGATATGTTTTTCCCACAGGGGCCTTCTCGTCTCTATTGCCTGATGCGCTGCTAAATTCTTCAAAAAGAATACTATTCTTGCCGGCGTTCTTGACCTTGTACATAAGTGCATCCGCCATCTTGATGGCCTCATCTGGATTTAGGGGAGGTGAATACATTACTGCCACACCGATGCTGACGCCCAGAGGCCAGTTGTTCAGAGCTGCCAGTTCGAGTAGACTGTTATGGAGCTGTTGAAAAAACGCCTGAGCCCCGGAATAGTCGGTTTCCGGCAATAGAATTCCAAACTCGTCACCACCAAGTCTTGCACCGATGTCATAGGCTCGCAGTCGCGCCCTGAGAGCGGCACCAACCGCCTTCAAGACCTCGTCGCCAACATTGTGGCCGAATGTGTCGTTGATTCCCTTGAAACCGTCCAGATCAAGATAGCCGAGAGCTGACGGGCGCTTATGCCGGGAAGCAAGCAGAAAGTAAACAGAGCATCTCTGCTTAAAAGTGCGGGCGTTCAGGAGGCCGGT
>CBDUGK010000149.1:0-6812 GCA_965366875.1 uncultured Desulfobulbaceae bacterium
TAAAATAATTCCCTCGTGGTCGGTAATTGCTAAATACATTCCTCTTTCCATTCGTACATCTTTCATCGGCGTAATTATCGGCGCTCTTCCCGGCACGGGAGGTGATATCGCAGCACTTCTCGCCTATGACCACGCCAAACGAACGGTGAAAAATCCTTCGCGAAAATTCGGGGAAGGAGCATATGAAGGACTTATCGCCCCTGAGTCTGCCAACAATGCTGCCATCGGCGGTGCTTATATCCCGATGCTTACCCTCGGCATTCCAGGTGATGCAGTTACCGCAGTATTTATCGGTGCCCTGTTCATTCACGGTCTCAAACCCGGACCGATGCTGATGATTGAGACACCCCATCTTTTCTGGTTTACGGTCGGTAATTTAGCGCTGGCCAATTGTTTCCTGTTAATTTTCGGACTGACCGGCATTCGTATATTTGCCAAAATGGTGGAATTGCGTAAGGGAATTCTCATCCCGGCAATCATTGTTCTGTCGGTAGTCGGAACCTACGCAATTAAAAACAGTCTCACCGATGTCTACTGGATGATCGGCTTCGGTATATTTGGTTATTTTTTAAAAATGTACGGTTTTCAGGTGGGGCCAATCATACTGGGGGTTATTCTGGGTCCGCTCATGGATGAATCGTACCGGCAATCGATCATGGCAGCCAGGAATCATTTCCCGACGTTCCTACTTGACCTGGTGAACAATCCCCTGTCGCTTGTTTTGACCTTGGCAGTCGTTTTCATGTTGATTAACCAAACCAGGATTTGGCCATTTTTTTTAACGTTTTTCAAACGCAGATCGGCGAAACACGAATGATTACAACGGGTGACACCTAATAAGTTTGGTGTCCTTGACGCATTGCACAATACGGCACCATTACACTCAAGTAAATTGATGCCCGGCTGCGAAGTCAGGGCCAAAGCAACGCGATTTTAACCAATTGACGGCTTAATCAATTACCGGAACCTATCAGCCACACTTCAATTCTTAGGGGATAAAAGATGAAAAAACAATATTCATTGGCCTATTTGACAGTGAGAGGTTGTGAGCCTGCGGAGATGGCTTATATAGCGTCGCGCACAGGCTATGATTATATCAGTTTACGGCTTATTCCGATGGGGACGCCCGGTGAAAAAGCGTATCTTCCTGAAGATAGGGCAATGATCTCCAGAGCAAGGTCTGCACTCGAAGAAACCGGGATCAAAGTCCTCGATGTGGAATTAGCACGCATTCTCAATGATGTTGACCCTCGCTCCTACCTGCCGGCCTTTGAGACTGCTGCCGAACTGGGCGCCCGACATGTCATTTCCTCCGCCTGGACCACCGAGAGCAGAGACCGTGCCTTTATCATTGACCGCTATGCCGAGATATGCGATCTGGCGAAACCGTTTGACTTGACGGTGAACCTCGAATTTCCGACCTTTTCACGTCTCACAAATTTGCAGGAAGCCGTTGATATCGTCCAAGCTGCAAATCGAACAAATGGTGGTATTCTGTTAGATTCCCTTTACTTCCATTACTCACGGATCCAGCTTGCAGAGTTGGAGCAGTTGCCCCGCGAGTATCTCAATTTTATGCATATCTGTGATACCTCTGAAAATATTCCCACGAGCAGCCCGGATATGATACATGTCGCACGGGACGAGCGTCTCTATGTTGGTGAAGGATGTATCGATTTTGCTGCGCTGCTCAGCCGATTGCCCCTTATGCCCTATTCCATTGAATTACCGAACAAGAAACGACTTGACGAATACGGATTCGAAGGGCATGCACGCCGCTGTCTGGAAACCGCTAAAAAGACACTTGACCATTTAAAAACTGAAATTTAACTCAGCCTTCTCCGTTGTGTCTCACAACGCTTGGGCGTCAAAACCTAACGGGTTTTTTCCACTGCAGATTATAGGGAAGCACACCATTTTGAATGACGATGCCAGAGGCGCAAAAATCGATGCATAATCCATGCTTTGAGGTTATACAAGATAAGGCAGCGCGATTCAGGCACAAAAAACAAATCCAGCCCTATTGACGAGGAGAATTACCATGCAGATTGATGGAAAAACCCGATTATACGGCATTGTGGGTAAACCGGTCTCTCATAGCTTAAGCCCGGCAATGCAGAATGCTGCTTTTCAGCATTGTGGCCTCAATAAAGTATATTTGGCTTTTGAAGTCGGTGATATCACCCGGGCCATGGATGGCTTGAAAATTCTTGGAGTTGGTGGCGTGAGTGTTACTATGCCCCACAAGCAGGCTGTAATTCCCCTTCTGGATGCAATTGACCCGATAGCGGAGAAAATCGGAGCGGTTAATACGCTGCATATCAAGAATGAAACCGTTCACGGATACAATACAGACTGGATCGGGGCTGTTCAAGCCCTTGAGATGATAACTGATTTACACTCTGCGACCGTGCTGGTCCTTGGTGCAGGAGGCTCCGCCCGAGCCATCGGCTTTGGGCTGAGGGAAAAAGGGGCAAAGGTGCTGGTGGCTAACCGGACTTTTTCTAAAGGCCAGGCGCTGGCCAGAGATCTTGACTGCGAGTGTTACCCCCTGGCAGAGATAAACCATTTAAAAGTCGATGCGCTGGTAAACACCACTTCTGTCGGCATGGCGCCCAACCTGGACGCGACTCCGGTACCCAAAGCGGTACTGGAGAATATACCGGCGGTTATGGACATTGTTTACGTACCATTTGAAACCCGACTTCTCAGGGAAGCCGCGGAGGTTGGCTGCAAGACGGTCAACGGCATTTACATGCTGCTCTATCAGGGAGTGGCCCAGTTCGAATTATGGACCGGTTGCAATGCTCCGGTTGATGTCATGCGCGAAGTGCTTTTTTCACGCTTTGAATCCTCGTCATAGGAGTATTTTGGACCTGAATGTCTGATTTCAATACGTTAGCGGAGGTTGGTCGATGATATCCAGTGATTTTCCGGTGCGGCTGGCAGTATTTGGCTGCGGGTTGGTTGGCGAAAGACATGTTCAATATATTATTGACAGTCCTTCCTGCACACTCACAAGCATAATCGATCCGAGCCCCAAGGCAAGAGCCGTGGCAGCGTCCGCTGGAGTCCACTATTTCGAAGATGTCTCGTCTTTTCTTGAGAGACCCGATGCCGAGGCGGTTATAATTGCTACCCCAAACGAAAGTCACGCAGCTCTTGGCATCAAATGTGCCGAAGCAGGCCTGCATCTCCTCGTTGAAAAACCTATTGATGCTGATCTGGCGGCTGCCTCTGAGCTGGTCAACCGCGCAGAGAAAGCGGGAGTCAAACTGCTAATCGGCCATCATCGCCGGTTTAACGCTTATATAGAAGCTGCCAAGAAAATCATAGAGAGTGGCGAGTTAGGTACAATTTCGGCTGTCAATGTCCTGTGGGCCACTTTGAAGCCCAACAGCTATTTTGATGTAGACTGGCGTCGTGAATCCGGCGGTGGTCCGCTGCTTATTAATCTTATTCACGATATAGACAACCTGAGATATCTTTTCGGGGACATTGAACGCGTCTATGCGGAGGCAAGCCATGCCGTCCGCCACTACCCTGTGGAGGATACTGCGGCCATATCGCTTCGTTTCCGCAATGGAATTCTGGGTACAATGGTCATATCGGATACTGTTGCCTCGCCCTATAACTTCGAATCGGGAACAGGCGAAAATCCGCTGATCTATGCAAACGGTCAGGATTGTTACTGGGTCTTTGGCACTAACGGGACATTGACCTTCCCAGAGATGAAAATCTGGCATTACAGCGGTGAGGGGGAGCAGGGATGGGGTGTGCCGATGTCCTGCAAACCCATAGAGGTTGAACGAACGATTCCTCTTGTTCCGCAGCTCGAACATTTCTGCTCCGTTATTCGCAACGGCGCTACCCCGCGCTGCAATGGTCAGGATGCTATCAAGACCCTTAAAACAATCACGGCAATCAAGGAGGCGTCATGCTCAGGGCTTCCCGTTGTAATCAGCTGAGTCTTTTACCTTTTTACTACCACTAAAAGGTCGACACATGCTGGCGGGATAACAGAACAGACTAAACAAACCAGAACATGCCTTCACAAGTATCGCCTTATCTGCTTCTCTGCCTGACCAGCCTGTTTTGGAGTCTGAATTTCATCATCGGAAAGGTACTTGCTGGCGTGGTTCCACCAGCGACACTCTCTCTATTTAGATGGTTGCCGGCCTTTTTTTTCTTCTTGATATATTACGGCAGGAATCTGAAAGAGGCTTACCAGCTGTTGAGAAAGCATCCCTTGCTGGTTTTGCTGCTGGGAGCGACTGGCTATAGTCTTAATTCCATAGGCGTTTACGAAGCCGTAACCTATACGACAACGATAAACACATCTTTCATCAATGCCTTCAATCCCTTGCTGATTGCCGTTACCGGCTATATCATGTACCGCTTCCCGGTATCTTGGAAGCAGGCTCTCGGTTTCTCTATTTCACTGCTTGGCGTTATCATCATCATATTCAATGGGCAGGTTTCTAGATTACTGGCATTGCAGGCCAATATCGGTGATCTTTTCATGGTGGTCAGTATAATGATATGGTCGGTTCATACCGTTGTTTATAAGAACAACTCGTACCTCGCCAGCAGTCGGGCGATCTTTCTCATTATGATCCTGGCCGGATTGGCAGTGACCTTGCCTTTTGCTGTACTCGAGGGATGGCTCAGCGATTGGGGGTGGGTATCACAGGTTCGGCCCAATCACCTATGGGCCATTCTTGCACTCAACATATTTCCCTCGGTTCTTGCGTACCTTTTCTGGAACCACGCCCTGACGAAGATATCGGCCAATCAGGTGGCCATATTTCAATACCTTATTCCGGTGTATACCACTATTATCTCAATCATTTTTCTAGAAGAGCGCCTGCAATTGTTTCATATCTGCGGAGGAGCTTTGATACTGGCTGGAGTTTTGCTGGTTTCAACCTTTTCCGCTGATAGAAAAAGGAAGAGCAGGTGATAGGTTTTCTGCTGCGCAGTAGAGTCATCGTAACGACATGGAACCGCGAGGGCACCTGTTCATTATGTTATGGGATGCCCTGCCTTTGCCCTGACAGCATCACGCCGGTTCAGACTTTGACGATTTCCATTTCCTGGGGAGATCAATACCCCAGCCTTATGATGATCAAATGGAGGAAATAATGACTAATCCAAATTATTTTGAGCGAATTGAACAGGGTGAACATGCCTTTGTACTCGAAGGGAACAAGGAAATATTCGGCGCAGGGGCTCTGGCAGAAGTCGGCGCACACGCAAAAAGTCTTCGCATGAGCCGGGTTGCGCTCTACACCGATGCTCGAATCAGCAAACTTGCTGCAGTGGAAACGGTTTTAAAATCTCTGCGGGATTTTGGTATCGGGGTTTCCGTCTTCAATGATGTGGAAATCGAGCCCACAGACCGCTCCCTCAAGGCCGCGATACGTTTTGCCGAAGAAGACGATTTCGACGGCTTCATCAGTGTCGGCGGTGGGTCTGTGATGGATACCTGCAAGGCCGTCAGCCTCTACGCCAGTTATCCGCCGACCCATTTTCTCGATTATGTGAATCAGCCCCTGGGCAAGGCCTTGCCGGCACCGGGGCCGCTCAAACCGCATATCGCCTGCCCGACGACATTTGGAACGGCCAGTGAATGCACCAATGTGGCAATTTTTAACTTCCTCGAATTAGGGACCAAGGCCGGGATTTCCAATCGGGCCATCAAGCCCAGCCTGGGCATCATCGACCCTGAGGCGCTGCGCACTCTGCCGCCCCAGGTAGTCGCCGCCAATGGCATGGACGTTTTCAGCCATGCGGTGGAATCATTTACTGCCCGACCTTTCACGCATCGACCTCCACCGGAAGACCCGGCAGTCCGGCCGGTGATTCAGGGTGCTAACCCATTCAGCGATCTTAACTGCCTTGAGGCGATACGGTTGATCGGCAAGAACCTGGTCAAAGCCGTCCGAGATCCACAGGATTTTGCCGTCCGCGAAAAATTATCCTTTGCCGGCTTACTGGCCGGGATTGGTTTCGGCACGGCTGGTTGCAACCTGCCCCACGGTATGTCCTATGCCGTTTCAGGCCTGGTGCGCGACTACCATGCTGAAGGCTGGCCCCGTGGTCAAGCACTCGTACCCCATGGATTTGCGGTGATAATCAGCTCCCCTTCGGTATTTCGTTTTATGGGGCCGACGTGTCCTGAGCGACATGCAGAAGCCGCCCGGGCTCTCGGTGTTGACGATGTTGGTCAAAATCCAGGTCAGAGCCTTGCGAAGGCTGTCATCGATATCATGCATACCGTTGGTGCGCCTAACGGTCTGTCAGGCGTAGGTTACACGGTGGAAGATCTCGATGCACTGACAGACAAGGGCTGGAAGCAGCGCCGTGTTGTCGATAATGCCGCAAGACCGATCACCAAAGAAGAGATGAGAGAGATATTTGCGGGAGCCATGAGCTACTGGTGAGATAAACAGAACTTACGATTCAGACTGCTGTGGCTCAAATTGGTTCCAGGACAATTGTACGTGGCAATAGAACCGCTTCAGAGGAAGTCTTCTCCTCTCTGTGCCTATCTTAGATTGCTTCGAATAATCAAAGATGGTATTTATTATGTTGCTTTTTAAATGTCCACTTCCAATCGGCTTACTGATATCGGGACAGTCCAGGCTAGTTTCATAATGTCAAGGATCGCCCCTCTCTCTTCTCTCTAATTTAAATCTGCGCCATGCAAAGTAACGATTCCCAAAACATAGTCTTTACCGGCTTTATGGGTACGGGAAAAACAACTGTAGGGAAGCTGCTCGCCAGGAAGCTGAGGCGTGAGTTTATTG
>CBDUGK010000150.1:0-6744 GCA_965366875.1 uncultured Desulfobulbaceae bacterium
GACCATTGACACGATCTGTTCACAATACTCTACCGAAACCTTATCAAACGGTTGCTCGACCGGGCGTTCAAACAGAACCGCTCCAAGGATCCTGCCGTTGGTTGCAAACGGCACGGATAAAAGAGCCCCGATCCGATGTTCCTCCGCAAGCCTGGAATGGCTGTGGCACGGCAGGACCGAATCTGCAGCCTGCGGATAGCTGATGCTGCTGTTCTGGTCAATAGCCTCATGCATGGCTTCGACAATATCGCGAGACAGGTTGGATTTGTCATCAAATCCGGCACTGTGAGAGACCGCCTCGACCCTGACGCTGCTGCCATCCAGGAAACCGATGCTGATCCGGTCGGCAGAGACCCGCTTGGTCAGATCGGTTACCACATCGGTGGCGGCCTCCTGGAATTTTTCGTGTTCCAGACAGCAGGCAACAAGCTCCACAATCGTCACCAGCTGCGTCTTCTCGGTGGATGAATGCTGTTTGAGAATCGCTTCATACCAGTAGGATGCAGCGTTGATCTGCTGCATGGCAACCTGCTGTTTTGCGGCAACCCGGTTGAACAGCTCCACCACGACGGCGCCAAAGGGTTGTTGATCCCGGTAAATCGGGCAGCCGATAATGTCCCGGGGTTCGCCCGTATCCTTTCCGGCCACCGCGTTGCTGAGCAGCAACGGTTTGTTTCCGCTGACGGTATTCTTCGCAGCCTCCGACAGATCGTCATACTCCACCAGTTGTTCAGGCCACATTGCCGCAAGGCCATACTGGTTTTTTTCAGCGGTTTTCAAGAAGACAACTGCCCGGGTAACCCCGGGAATCAGGTTACAGAGGGTGTGCAGCCAGTTATGTGTGAGTTGATCCATTGACGACAGTCCGGGCCCGGATACAGCAAAAAAAGCATAAATATATAAATAATCTTGTAGTTACAGCGTAGCGACAGTTTCATGATATGAAAAAAGAGAAGCGCTTGTCAAGGCAGCCAGAATTAAAAAGGAAATAGATAAAACTCATTATTTATGATGTTTTCGGGTGATCCGGATTAAGCGTACTTTTAAGTTGATCGTGGAAAACCCTTGGGGGGCATCGCTTCCAGACGCTGCTCTTCGGCCTGATCGCCGTTGCACGACGGCTGACAGACAGGCCGGAGACAGGCTCATTGTGTAGAAGAATTGTGCAGGAAGCCGCTGGACCCGGAATGTAACGATAGCCTATGGTGTGTGCAGAAACGGATGGGATACTGCCGAAAATAAGGGCGGTGCTGCCGGAGCGGCAAACGCCGTCAGCACCGTGCCAGGGTATGAAGACCGTCGGCCCCTGCCTAACGAGCGGTAAAACTGAACTTCTGGCCGCCGATACTGGCCTCGTACATCAGACCACCCTTGGTGATGGTAAATGTGGCCATTCCTTTATTGTAGCCCATACCGGCAATTGAAACATTATTCTTGCCGCCGCTGGCAGTCGCTGAACTGCCTCCGGTATTGGCTGAGGCACCTGCGGCGGCGGTCAATACCGTTGCCTGTGCCTCGGCACCAAACTCGAAATTGCCCCCGATAAAATCGTTCAGGGCACGCTGGTCCTGAAAAAACACCACCTGGCTGAAACCGGTGCCGCCGAGCTGGAAACCGATGGTCGCCTGGGCCATTGACGTATCGCCGATGTATTGCCCCTGTTCATAGACACGCCCCTTGCCATAGGCACCGCCAACGACAAAACCGCCCTTGCCGATCGTCGGGAAGAGCGCGTAGCCATAGGCGGAGTTGAACATCTCCGATAAGCCCGCATCTTCAAACATCTTCCTTGTTTCGCTGTAGTCATCAGCCCATGCCGGAGCAGCGCTGAGAGCAAACAGCAGAAGAAGAATCGTCATGCGCACGGTAATTTTCAACATAAGCCCTCTCGATAATGAAAAAATGTAGTTCATCGAACCATCATCTACTGCTTGTGGATGATGGTTCCCACGTGTTCCCCATTCAGCGCCCTGGTGATGTTACCGGGAACCATGCCATTGATCACCTGGATATTCTCGATCACCTCACTGTTCTGTATGATTTCAAGACAGGGGCGCTCTATTACCAGGTCATCCTGCTCTTTATCAAGCAGATCCTGGGCTCCGATTTCCGCTATGAATTCGGCATCCGGATTCTTTTTTGGATCCTCGGTATAGAGGCCGTTTTCATCCTTGATAAAGAGTATGGTCTTTGAACCGATCAGGTCTGCAAGGATCACCAGCCCGACATCCGTGCGATGGATCGGAATTCTGCCCACTTTCGGCTTGATGGCGAAATAGTCATAGGGCGGCATACCGGGCATCACCGGAATGATATTTTCTGAGAAATAAGTGGGAAGCTTGACGATATCGGCATGGGAAATCTTTACCCCTCCCCAGGGTGAAAGGAGCGTGGCGATCATCAGGGCGTTCTGCTCGGAGATCATGCTTCCGAACTTGGCGATAACACCGGTCGGCATTCCCATCTCGAGCCCGATCGTGTAGATATGCCGACTCCTGGTGCCCCCGCCGGTAGTTATCAGCATCTTGTGATCCCGCCGGTTTCTGACGATCTCCTTGAGTATTGCCGGCAGAGCCTTCACCCCGCGGTCGCAGATTGACTGGCCGCCGATCTTCATTACCTTGACGTCAGGATAAAGACGTTCCTGCGGGGCAATATCGAGTTTCTCGATGAACTCCCTGCTCACCAGGCTTTCGCCCATCAGCGCACTTTTCACATGGAGCCGTTTTCCGTCTTTTTCCCGAACCAGTGCCATGAATTGCCCCCTCTGAAAATGATAACCGTTTGGATTCTTATTTCTTTGACGTGCGAGCCGGATCCCTCTCAAGGGCAACAAGTTCAGCGTTCGTCTCGCTGGCCAGCTGGACAAGCTCCTTCTTCCGCAGATGATCGGCATAGACTTTCAGATTCAGATCGCTGACCGCAACAATTCTGAACCGGGGAGTGCGCTGCCCCTCTTTTGATTTAACCCGTTCTCTATAAAAAATTTTTCCAGCCATGCTCTATCTCCGATATTGTTGAGCCTTTTGCAAAACGCCCTTTTCGCTCAACCTCCGCGTTATGCTAAAAAATTTTATCCTCGGAATATCAATTATATGCCTGCGGTAAAATTTTTCGCATGCCTTGATCTTGAACGAAAATCATCATTTTGCAAGAGGCTCTGTTGATTGAATTTACCTTCGTGCCGGACTGCCCAGTCATTATAAGTACTAATTCATGCATGACAAGATACGGGTTTCTTTACATATATCGAGTGTCAAGCCGGTTAACACAGGTTAACGCTCGTTATTATTATCCATTATCTTCACTTAGCAGATGCAATATAATAGAGTATCTTCCCTGGACGACTCACGGCAGTTCGCTCATCAATTTTATCAGATACATGCAATGAAAACGATTTACGTCAGTATCGACGACACGGATAATCATGAGAGCCCGGGGTCAGGGCAGCTCGCGGACAATCTTGTCCAGGAATTGAAACGGGGCAGACTCATTGTCCACGCGACCTCGGTAAGCAGACACCAGCTGTATGTTGACGATGCCATACCCTACACCTCGCATAACAGTTCAATGTGTTTTACCGCCATAACCGGCAGTAACAACATCGATGAACTGATACGATTTTCAAGTGGTTTTCTCAGCGAACAGTCTGCCCGGGGATCAGATCCCGGCCTCTGCGTCACCGTCGATACGAACGGTCTCGATCGTGAGGCGCTGGTAACCTTCGGGCTGGAGGCAAAAACCACTATCCTCTCACAAAATGACGCCTATACCCTGGCGAAGAAAGTCGGCATTCATCTCGCCGCACTTGGGGGCAGCGGCGATGGCGTGATCGGAGCCCTTGCCGGCACGGGGCTCCGAATGCAGGGCAGTGACGGCCGTTTCAGGGGCTGGCTCAAAGCAGGCGTTGCCGGCCAGGTAGTCACGGCAGGCTGCCTGCGCCTGATAGACCGTATTGAACTGGTCGTTGACGAGGGGGGATATGTGTTACCGGATCACCGCCCGGTAAGGATCTCAGAGAGTAAAATCAAAACAATTGCACGCAACCACCAGCAGGTTATCCCGGTAAAAAAATGTTTTGATACCGCTGATGAGCTCTGGCAGACATTGAGCAAAAAAGAATCCAAGGAAATCTGAGAGCAGACGATTTGAAACCGATCTCCAGAACGTTCAATCTTCCAGCTCAGAGTAAAAGCGATCGAACCGTTCGTCTACCCGGTTGTTCCACTTTTCGTCCCCATCCCTGTATCGAAACAGTTCGGAAATTTCTGCAAGCGCATCCCGGATCTCCCATTTGTGCATGAATGTCCTGCCGTCAAGCTTTGCAGTAAACATCTCGTCTGAAATAGCCAGTCCTTCAGACTTCAAATAATCCATGCTGCGCTCTGAAATCCCGACCTCGAAAAGTTCTGCAATCTGAAACAGTGCAAGCAGATCGTCTTTCTCCAGCTTTATCCGAGAGGAGACAGCCCTGGCGAACTCCCTGCTGTTCGGGTAGGTTTCCCAGAGGATTTCCTCCAATCCTTGGTGAGGAATCTCTCTCTCTATGATTTTCTCCATCGCTGCTTTGGTAATACTGTACTCAACCGGCTTGAAGGTCTGCTGCTGAAAGACATTCTGCAGGAAAAACAATGAGACAAAACAGACAAGCGCGGCAATAACAGGAGTGGTCAGCCAACCGCTGGTAATTCCGGCAACCGTTCTCCATTTTATGTTTTTCCCCCCTTTCAGCAGGCCAATGCCGATAACGGCACCGACGATGGCCTGTGAACTTGACACCGGCACAAGCGGAATCGTCGGCAGATGATGACTCTGGAGCCATGCCTCCAGTGACTGCGAGGAAAAAAGAAAGAGAACCGCTGAATGAGACCAGACAACCACCGCTGCCGACACCGGCGTCAGATTAAAGATACCTGTGCCGACGGTCTCCATGACCCGCTTGGAATAGGTGAAAACACCGACGGCAATGGCAACACCGCCGAGAAAAAAAAGCTGCTGGCCGGGAGACAGGCTCATTCCGAAAATATAAAGGGTGTCAAAAGGAGCCACCGGCACAAAAACGCCCATGACGTTGGCAATATTGTTTGCCCCCAGGGCATACGAACCAAATATTCCGGCAAATAGCAGTGAATAACGGGTAATCGTATCGAGCCTGAACATGTGTACCCGGAAACGATTGATTGAAAATGAGGTTGCCAGGTAGAAGACTATTGCGATACCCGCCGCCAAGAGAGGGCAGACAATCCAGGTGGAAACGATTTTGGTCAGGGCCCCCATATCGGTAACGGAGCCTGAAAAAAAATTCCAGCCGATAATGGCACCGACAATCGCCTGTGATGTCGAAACCGGAAAGCGTGCAACGGTCATCAGATAGACACTGATGGCCGCCGAAAAGGCGACGATGAAGGCGCCGGCCACCGCATTGACCGCGCCAAGCTTGCCAAGTGTGTGGGATGCGCCTGCGCCGCTGACAACAGCGCCAAGGATAACAAAAATACTGCAATAGATTGCTGCGGTACGGAAGCGGATCATCTGTGACCCGACAGCGGTCCCAAAAACATTTGAGGCATCATTTGCCCCCAGGGACCAGCCGAGGAAAAAACCGCTTGAGAGAAAGAAAGAGAACATGAAAGGGCCTCTAGAGGCTGCGTTTTATCGTGTAAATGTTGAGCCTGTCCGAGATGTCCTCTGCACGGTCTGCAATTTTATCGAGATGGCGGGCAAAATCCTGCTGCTGCATCTGGTGACTCAAGCGCAGCTCCTTATTTCTAAAGATGGCTGACTGCAGCTTCGAGGAAATCTTGTCGCTTTCCGACTCCCAGTAGGAAACCTTGTGAAGGTGAGTCGAAACCGAGGATATATCGGTAAAAAAGGCCCGGCAGGAAAGCACGATTGCCTCGGTCGCCTCGAGTACCGAGTTGACGAGTTGGCGAAAATCATCATGAAATTCTTCGCACAGGTCGGGCCGTTCTATTTCAAAGCGCCACAGTGCTCCCTTGAAACGATCGAGCAGAGAGTCCAAATTTTCCAGAAGCTCCATAACATCGCCGCGGGATTCAGGAATAAGTGTCTTTTTATAGAGATGCTCGTTTATGGTTCTTCGCAGATGATCGCCGGCGTGCTCGCACTCGGAAATTTCTTTTAATTTTCTAGAAAAATCCTCCTGGTTGCCGGCCAGATAATAGTCGCATCCCTGGCGGAAGATCAACCCCGACCTGCTCACGTGGTTGAGAAATTCCTCGATCTCACTTTCAATCCCTATTTTATTTCGTAATATCTTCATATCGTATCAGACTCCATCCCCTGTTTCCTCTTATCCCGGTGCTGCCGCCATGATTTATAGAGCGGCCAGACAAAAGAAAAAAGAGCGACAAGCAGGACAATCAATGCCAGTTTATCCCGGTAGAAAGAACCGTAGCCGTCCATCATTACCGCCCGGCGAAAATTTTCTTCAACCATTTTTCCAAGCACGATCCCGAGAACTATCGGGGCAACTGGAAAGCCATAGCGCTTGAAAAGCCAGCCGACGATGCCGAAACCGATACAGGCGCCGACATCGAACATTGATCCGCTGACGGCGAAACTGCCGATAATCGCGATTACCAGAATAAGCGGGAACATGATCGCCTCGGGTACAGTGACAACCTTGATGAACAGGCGGTTGCCGTAAAGGCCGATGATCAGCATAACGATGTTGGCAACAATCAGGGCAGAAAAGATGCCATAGACAATCTCGGGATTGTT
>CBDUGK010000151.1:0-6522 GCA_965366875.1 uncultured Desulfobulbaceae bacterium
GCTCCATCACTTCGGGTATACCAGTAAAGCCTACCTGAATACCTCCGACAAGCTGGTCTATTATATTTTTTTCCCTGTGCTGTTGTTTTGGAAAATAGGCGGCTCCTCTCAAGCAGCAGGCTTTGACATGGTCTTTATTTCGGCAACGCTGCTGGCACTTGGAATCGTCATTAGTCTCAGTCTTGTCATTATTTTTTTTGGTCCTGTTACTTCTTTTCAGGCAGGGTCGTTTGCCCAGAGCTGCTATCGGTTCAACACCTATATCGGTGTTGCTGTTATTCTGAACAGCCTGGGCGAAACCGGGATTGCCTATTTCGGTATCCTGATAGCAGTCGTCATTCCTATAATAAATGTGTGCGCTGTCTGGACGCTGATCTGGTTTGCTGAAAAAAAGCCGAGGTCCGGCAGAAAAAGCGTCATCGTCCTGCGCTCTCTTGTGGCAAATCCGCTGATTATCGGCTGCCTTCTTGGCTTGCTGTATGCCCGGGTCTTCAACTCCTTTCCGACATTCATCGACAACGGACTGCAGATGATGTCGATGGTGACGCTGCCCCTTGCGCTTATCTCGATAGGCGGTGCGCTTACCTTCCAGGGAGTGTCCCGAAACGTGAATCTTTCCCTGCTTGCGGCTCTCTGCAAGCTCGTGATACTGCCTGCAACAGGGTTCCTGGTCTACAGGCTGATGGGGGTGGAAGGGATGCAGTTCAGGGTGGGGATGATTTTCTTTTGTCTGCCGACATCAACAGCACTGTATGTCCTGTCTTCCCAGCTTAACAGCGATACTGAACTCGCTTCAGCGGCAATTGTCGTGTCAACGGTTCTATCCTTTTTTTCGCTCTCTGTCGCCCTGGTTCTCTAGCCGGGATAGTTCAGGAACTGCAGGAAAGCATGGAGCAGCCAGCCTTGTTCCGGGCCCATTCAGGACGCCTGGCGGCAAAGGCCTCCCGCTCCGGCTGTTCGTCGTAGGGCCTCCTCAATGTCTCCAGGAGATCATCGATTTTTGAGAAATCACCCTGCTCGGCCTCGTCTATAGCGAGCTGCGCCAGGTAGTTTCTGAAAACATACTTCGGGTTGATCAGGTTCATTTGAGATTTCCGCTCGGCATCACTGAGTCTATTTCGTTTCAGTCGGTTTCTGTAGGCAGAGAGCCAGCTACTCAAACGTGACTCATACTCGGCCGTCAGTTCTTCCTCTTTATAGAAGGCGGGCTTAAAGAGTTTGAGAGAGGCGCTGCTGTCATCTTCTTCCATACTCGTTTCAGCCAGGCGGCGGTAGAAAATGGTCATGTCGGTTTCAACCTGGCTGATGAGCTCCAGATGTTCGGTTATCAGTTTATCATCCTCTGGCTCGCTGGTTACCAGGCCAATTTTGGCACGAAGGGTCTGCTGCCACTCCTGCTGGAAAGTTTTCCTGAACTCGTCCAGTGCTTCCTGCAGCGGTTCACTTTCTCCGATGATTGGAAAGAGCGCATTTGCCAGTTGGGCAAGGTTCCACTGCGCCATATAGGGCTGGTTACCGAAGCAGTAGCGTCGTCCCTGGGCATCGGTGGTATTCGGGGTCCAGGTTGGGTCATAGCCTTCCAGCCATCCATACGGGCCGTAATCAATGGTCAACCCGAGTATTGACATATTGTCTGTATTCATCACTCCATGCACGAAGCCAACCCGCATCCAGTGAACGATCATTACGGCGGTTCGGGTGCATACTTCTGCAAACCACTGGAGATAATTGTCGATGGCAGGGGTGTGGTTCAGGTGGGGAAAGTCTGTCTTGATCGTATAGGCTACAAGCGTTTGGAGCAGCTCTATGTCGTTTCTGGCGGCCAGTATTTCAAAGTTTCCGAAACGCGTGAAGGATGGTGATATTCTGCAGACGACAGCTCCCGGTTCGGCTTTGGGATTTCCGTTGTAAAACATGTCACGGACAACGTCTTCACCCGTCAGCACCAGAGACAGCGCCCGTGTGGTTGGAATACCGAGGTGGTGCATTGCCTCACTGCAAAGGAATTCCCGCAGGGAGGAACGGAGAACGGCGAGGCCGTCTGCTGTCCTTGAGTAAGGGGTGAGCCCCGCCCCTTTGAGCTGCAGCATCCAGCGTTCGCCCGAGCTGTTGACAAGCTCGCCGAGATTAATCGCCCGGCCATCACCCAGCTGTCCGGCCCAGTTTCCAAACTGGTGTCCTCCGTAGCACATGGCAAAGGGTTTCAGTTCGGGAGGGACCTTGTTTCCGGAAAATATTTCAGTGAAATCCGGTGCCCTGCAGAAGGTTTCCGAAAAATCGAGCAGGGCAGCAGCTTCTTTTGAAAAAGCGGCAAGTGTTGGCCTGGATACAGGGGTTGGGTTGACCAGCGAGTAACAGGCATTATTCACCTGGCGACGCTGATTCTCCTGGTTTGGGTCACCCGGGAGCTCTTTTGTAAAGGAGTTGTCGAAATGCAGTTCGGCAAGGGGGCTGTTTTCGCTGATCGCATACATAGGCTATGAGTTCTGTAGAGTTTGAAATGACGTTACCGAACAACGATAATCATACCACGGTGTGGTCGCAAGGGTTTGTTGGCCGGCGGCTCTGGAGCGGATGTCCGGAAATCAGGAAATACGTCGGGATACGGCGCTCAGACGATTTTGTCCGGAGCGCCGTATGTTTGAAGACAAGGGCTTCGATGCGGTATCAGGTCTGCAGCTGACTGTGGATATAGTCTCTTCCAAATATCTCCGGGCCTCTGACATCATAGCCCCGCCCGTGGATGGCTTTCATCGCCAGAACAACAACCTGGCTTGCATGATAGGAGCGGAAGTCGGGGTGGTGTCTGCTGGTCGCCTGCCATTTATAAATCGGGGCATCAGGATCCGTGCAAAGTGAGCCGTTTTCTGATTGCCAGATTGCAATACAGCCATCGCAGTCCTCTGATTCTTTGTTGGCAAGCGGACAGCTGCGCAGCCATGGGGGATCTATTTTTGCGACGTGCTTGTGGTAATATTCCCGATCATGTGCCGGATGACCGCTGAGCCAGGTCCACATCTCCTTGAAATGTAACAATTTGTCTTTACCGATCATGTTGCCACCTCCTTTCGGGGAGAACAATCCAGTGACCGTTAGCGCAGAATATGGCTCTCCCGGCACATCTGCCGATGAATCATCTGTTTCGGAAAAAAGAAGCCTGAGAAGCTGTACTTCTTACCTTGCAATAAGCGTGCGAGAACAAGCGTCAGTTAAACTAATAAAATACTGTAATAACAGTTGTTTGTTGTGATGTCGGCAGGGTCGTCCGGGGGTTTTTCCGTGTGTCCGGAAATTGGCGCCCGGATGTCCGGAATGCGATACGGGGTGCTCAATTCTACCTGTGCAGAAAATTAAAAAATGAGTTGAATGGTGCCGTCGACCCGCACGGTAAGTGTTGATTCTCCGGCTTCAAGCTGCGGAGCATCAGCTGAGGCCATGGCCATGGCTTCCATCCCGTAGCCTCGCTGGAGCGGAATTGCCGGTGCGTTTTCAGCAATGTTCAGCGTGACAATGCGAAAGTCTTTTGCCCGGAGAGCCTGCGAAACAAGTCTGGCTTTTTTTTCAAATGCAGCAAGCGCTTCGGTAATCAGTTCGTCGGTAGCAACTCTTTTCTGGCTGGAACTTACCTTGAAAATCATTGAGCTGACCTGCAGCTTTTCCTGGAGCCTGCCGACGACCTGTGACAACCGGTCAATTTCTCTACTTTCAAGCTGGAGCTGCTGGCTTACCGACCAGCCGATAATTACCTTGTTCTGGTATCTGGGCCGGGTCTGATAGTTTATCGTCTGTTTCCTGATGACGTTGATATCTTTGACGAAATTCAGGGCCCAGCTCATTTCCTGGTTTACAATTTTTGCTGCTTCCTGGGCGGAAGCTGCGTCTGCACTGCTTTGCATGGTTACTGCCAGAAGATCATTATCTATAACCTTTTCGGCTGCCCCGAAAAGATTGATGAGGTTGTAGTTCAGCTCTTCTGCACAGGTCGCCGAGGCAACGACAGCGATGAGAGAAATGAGTGACAACATGATGGTTTTTTTCATGGCGGAATGATTTCTCCGGGATGATTATTAAAAGAATAACAGTTGTTTAAATCTGCTCTTGGCTTGTGAATAGTGGTGAGCAGGAGCAGGTGTTTTCTCTATATTAACCATAATTCTTCTGTTATAGTTCCATTAAATATAGGATTGATCGTAAAAAAAACTTCGGAGATTATCATGACTGTCGCTTTACCGATGAGTAATGGAAAACTGTATCAGCTCAAACCTCAGAAAATTATCTGTTTGGGACTCAATTACTGGAAACACATAGAAGAAAGTGCCCTGGCGGAGCCGGAGCGATTCAAAGAGGAGGCACCGCGGGAACCAATTCTTTTCCCGAAAACGTTGAACACGCTTGTTGAATCCGGAGAGCCGATTGTCATTCCTGCGTTTCTTGATGACTATGGCTTCAGGACCTGCAGGACTGACTATGAGGGTGAACTGGCATTGATTATCGGTAAAAAAGGCAAAAATATCAGCGAAAGCGACGCGCTTGATCATGTCATGGGATATACCTGTTTCAATGACGTCAGTCAGCGGAATTTTCAGAAGCATGATAAAGCCGGCTGGTTTCGGGGAAAGTCCCTTGACACCTTCGGGCCGGTCGGTCCCCGGATTGTTCTGAGCGGTGATATTGGTGATCCCCAGAACCTGGCAATCAGCAGTCGTTTGAACGGAAAGACTGTGCAGGAATCAAATACCAGCAATATGATCTTCACTATCCCCCAGATGATTGCTTTTATCTCAAAAAACTTTACCCTGGAAGCGGGCGATGTCATCGCTACCGGCACACCTGATGGTGTGGGCCCGCTTGTCCCGGGTGATGTCATTGAAATTGAAATTGAAAATATCGGCATTCTGAAAAACAGCGTTCAAGCTGAGCACCAATAGTCGAGGGGGCCGTGCGCCCCCTTCCTCCTCTTTTAATGAGAGGGGAGTTCCTGCGGCTGCTCCTTTATTTTTCCCGCTTCTTTTCCCGATAATCCCGGGAATCCAGTTTCCCTCACGAACGGGGATATTTTCCTATTTTTATCGGTAATCCTGGTTTTATACGACTCTGTCGCAATTGAAAATGATTCTCATTGTTGTTATTTTTCGAACATTCGATACGATTTTTACTTCAAGGAGAATCTATGAATTATCCCATGTGGTATCTACCGGACATCGGTGGCGGAATTCTCGTTGCACTTATTGCCATCCTGCATGTTTTTGTTTCCCATTTTGCCGTGGGTGGGGGACTCTACCTGATTTATGCAGAAAAAAAAGGGCTCAGGGAAAAAAGCGATGAGATACTTGAATTTACCAGAAAACATGCCAGGTTTTTCTTACTGGTAACCGTGGTCTTCGGCTCAATTACCGGGGTCGGCATCTGGTTCATCATTGCCCTCGTCAACCCGGCAGCAACGTCCTTTTTGATCCACACCTTTGTTTTTGGCTGGGCTGCAGAGTGGGTCTTTTTCCTGGTTGAGATAACAGCTGCTTTTATCTATTTTTACATGTTCGGCAGAATGGATTCATCAACCCATCTGAAAATCGGCTGGGTGTATTTTATCAGTGCCTGGATGTCTCTTCTTCTTATTAACGGCATCATCGCTTTTATGCTGACGCCGGGGGCATGGCTTGAAAAACCTGATTTCTGGATCGGTTTTTTCAACCCGAGTTTTCTGCCTTCCCTGTTCTTTCGGACTTTTATCGCAATTTTTCTTGCCGGCATCTACGGCTGTTTGAGCGCCGCTTTTGTAAAAGATCTCCCAACGCGCGAAGCGATGACCCGTTTTTCCGGGAAATACTCGCTGGTCGCTCTGCTTGGGACCGTACCGTCAGGGCTCTGGTATCTGACAGTGCTTCCTGAGCAGGCCAGAAACCTCGTGCTGGGCAAATCTCCAACCATCGTTACCATGCTGGAATGGGGAGTGGCATCGTTGCTGGTGTTGCTGGTTGTCATTCTGCTCACCACGATTTATCGCCCAGCATTGAATAGAAAATGGGTTGCTGCCGCGGTGATGCTTTTCGGCCTGGTCTATTTCGGGTCGTTTGAATGGACCCGTGAGGCGGCCCGCAGGCCCTACGCGATAAACGAACTGATCTACTCAAACATGATCGTCAAAGATCAGCTGGATGAGATCTCCCGCCAGGGCTTTCTCCAGTCTGCAAAATGGGTGCAGACCAGAGATCTTTCCGCCGAGAATCAGATCACGGGGGGTGAGGAGATTTTTATTCATCAATGTTATGCCTGTCATACTGTTGGCGGCTTCAATAATGATATTGTTTCCAGGACGGCCGGGATGAGCTACGCCGCCCTGCGTTCGTATATCAGTAAAATTCACCAGGTCCGCTATTTCATGCCGCCGTTTGCAGGAACAGATGAGGAAGTCGATGCTCTGGCAGCCTATATCGCCGGCGGGCTGCATGGCAAAGAGATTGTCACGGTGAAGGCGCAGGGAAGCGGAGAACAGCTTTTTGAAACAAATTGTGCGGCCTGTCA
>CBDUGK010000152.1:0-6480 GCA_965366875.1 uncultured Desulfobulbaceae bacterium
GTTGCAAGAGCTCATTTATGACTTTCTTTAAGTACAGGCGGAGAGGTCTCTGGTTGCAGGAGACTCCCGGGGCAGATTGTCAGAACAATGTGTCGGTCATAATCACCATCTGAGGCAACCAGATACCCGAATGGAGAGGAAATGTAGACGATGGGCCGGTGCTTTTACTGGTGAGAAAAAAACAATTACTGATCTGAAAATCTCATGTCATCCCAAATGCCAATAGATTGTTCCGGTACATAACGAAGAAGAGATTCTCCCGGAATTTCATCAAAGACTGATGTCTCTTAACCTGGGTTTGAACGTCGTTTATATCGATAATTGTTCTGCGGACCGCTCTGTTGAAATAATCGAAGCGTTCGAATCCGTTACGCTTGTCAGGCATGACAGCAACGAAGGATATGGCGGCTCAATTATAGACGGTATAGCACATTCGAGTAATGACAAAATAATCATTATTGATGCAGACTGTGAATACCCTCCTGAGGCACTGCCCGAGATGGCTGCACGTCTTGACCAGGTCGAAGTTGTGTATACCAGTCGTTTTCTCGAAGCCAATAACGATTTCATGCCCAGGTTGAAAAAATATGGGAACCAGCTGATTTCAGCTCTTTTCAATCGCTTGTTCCAGCAACGGGTTACCGACCTCTATACCGGGTGCTGAACGTTCCATGCTGCGTCATGCTCAGCGATGAATGTTACATTGCAACAAATCATTCTGAATTACTCGACTTTCCCTATAACGACGGTCTCATCACCTGCGCAACTGGGATTTTTTTTAAAAACCGGGTTAGTCTGCTGCTTCATTCCGAAGGTGTTGAAAAAAATAGTGATGTAACCATTAACCGGTACATGAAAAATGGCCACATATATGATATTTTTGTTATCTTGTCCGAGAAAAATGAGAATGAGCAGATTATTCTGGCGACAGGGGCCCAGGCAGTTCTTTGCCCTCCCGGAGGTTTTCTCCATCGGGCACTGCTCGCTAACTAGTATCTGGTAATTACCGGAGACGAATCACCCGGATGGTTTTCTCATCGCACATATTTCTTTTCTATTTCCTGCCGCTCAGTCTCCTTCTCTATTATAGCGTGCCGCTGAGGGCGCGCAATATCATGCTGACGGCGGTCAGTTATGTTTTTTATGGCTGGTCTAACCCGTTCTTTTGTCTACTGATGCTCTTTTCAACGATTGTTGATTATGGCTGTGGACTGATTATTGGCAGGGCGCAGCGCTGGCAGAACGGTCGAAAAAAGGTGGCCTTGTCTGTGTCGATCATCACCAACCTGATGCTGCTTGGTTTCTTCAAATACAGCGGGTTTGCGGTGGAGAGTTATAACCAGCTTTTTTATCTTCTCGGCGTGGAAGGGTTTGAACCGGCACCGGTGCTCCACTTTCTTCTCCCCCTCGGAATCAGTTTTTATACATTCCAGTCGATGAGCTATACCATCGACGTTTATCGCAATGATTCAAAATATATAAATAACTTTCTTGATTTCGCCTGTTTCGTGTCGATGTTTCCGCAGCTGGTGGCGGGGCCGATTATCCGCTTCAAGGAAATAGCGGAACAGCTCCAGAGCAGATCGCATACCCTGGAAAAGTTTTCCAGAGGAGCTGCATTCTTCATCCTTGGAATGGCGAAAAAAGTGCTTCTTGCCAACCCCTGCGGAAAAATTGCCGATATCACCTTTTCAGCATCCTCACTTTCGGTGGTTGATTCATGGTTCGGCGCAGCGGCTTACAGTTTCCAGATCTATTTCGATTTCAGCGGCTATTCGGACATGGCAATCGGACTTGGCCTGATGTTCGGTTTTGTCTATGCCAAAAACTTTGACTCCCCCTATAAATCCTCATCGATTACCCAATTCTGGCGACGCTGGCACATTTCACTTTCAACCTGGCTCAGGGAATATCTCTATATCCCGCTGGGTGGCAATAGAAAGGGCGGTTCGACACGGACAGCTGTCAATATCGGCATCGTCATGCTGCTCGGTGGATTGTGGCACGGGGCTTCCTGGAATTTTGTCATCTGGGGCGGCCTCCATGGCCTCTATCTGGGAATTGAGCGAGTGTTGGGAAAACGACCGCTCTATTCCATGCTGCCGAATCCGCTGAAGGTCGTGCTCACCTTTATCCTGGTCATGATCGGCTGGGTTTTTTTCAGGGCGGATACCTTGGGCGGTGCGGTGTCCTACCTGCAGTCGATGTTCGGTCTTGCTGTGGTACCGGAGACGTCTCTGCTTCTGGGCGGTCTGCTCTATACGCCTTACAACATGCTTGCGGTTGCCATCGCTGGCGTGGTTGTCTGGTTTTGTCCGCAGTCCTGGGACTGGAGCCGAACATTGAATGGTGCAAAGATCCTGGTGATACTTACCATATACCTGTTAGCCGTGGCTGTTCTCAGTGTACAGTCATACAACCCGTTTATTTATTTTAATTTCTGAAAGACACGATGAGTAAACCGGGCAGAGAGGAAATCGCCAGGCGGGAAATCGGGGTAACCTTGATTTCAAAAGGGTGGTCGCAGCTGCTGAGCCTCTTCTTTCTGATCACTGTTTTTCTGGTGCCGATCACGCAACTGCTGATTGATGGCGGTCGTGGCCTGGAACTGTCCTTTGCCCCGGTCAGCAGCGAGGAAAATGGTGCGTGGACCGCCAGGTTTGCGCGCGCCAACAGAGGAGTGCTGAAAACGATTGACCTGCTGGAGCGTGATCTTGAGGATAAAAGTTTTTTACGCTCCGCGCTCCTGCCGCCGTTCCAGTATCTGCTTACAAAATATCTGGGCCAGGGCAATGAAAAGGTAGTTCCCGGCCGCGGTGGGCAGCTTTTTTACCGACCGGCAGTCGATACCCTGATCGGGCCGCCGTTTCTCGATAAGGACCGTCAGCAGCTGCGGGCGCAGGGGAACGAGGTGTGGGAAGAACCGGTGCAGCCGGACCCGGTCCGGGCAATCCGGAGGTTTGGTGCAGAGCTTGGTTCGCAAAATATTGGCCTGGTCCTGCTGCCGGTACCGGTGAAAGCGGCGATTAGACCAGCTCCGCTGCTGCTGAAAAAAGTGAACGCCCCACTTGCCAATCGCTCCTGGGATGATTTTGTGAAACAGCTTCAGGAGACAGGCCTTGAGGTTTTCGACATCCGCAGACAGTTGTATGATTACGAGATATCTCCAGGGGATGCCTATCTGGCAACCGACACACACTGGTCGCCTGCGGCTATGGAAATGGTTGCTGACAGGCTCGGCGATTTTCTGATGGAGCGCTATGAGGGTCTTTCGGGGAATGTTGGGTATCGCTTTCACCAGTTCGAAGAAAGCGGAAAGGGTGATCTGCATCGCATGCTGAGGCTTGCTGAGGGGAATTCCCTGTTTTCCTCTGAAACCGTAACGATAAGACAGGTACTGACGCCGGCTGGCACGTTCTGGCAGTCGGACAGGAAAAGCCCGGTACTGCTCCTCGGAGACTCCTTTACCAATATCTACTCGTCACCGGGGCTGGGGCTGGGAAGCGGCGGCGGCTTTGCGGAACATCTCAGTTCCCGGTTGCAGCGTCCGGTTGACCTGCTTGCCAGGAATGATGATGGTGCCTTCAGCTCCCGCGAGATGCTGGCCTCTGAGCTCCGGCACGGACGCGACCGGCTGGCGGGAAAACGGGTGGTGGTCTGGGAGTTCAGCGAGCGGGAACTGTCCCTTGGAGACTGGAAAGATATAGATATGACGCCTGGAAACCCGCAGCCCTCAGAGTTTTTTTCGCTTGCCCCGGGGGAACGCGCGGAGGTGCAGGCGGTAGTTGCCGAGATCTCTCGCTCGCCTCGTCCTGGTACGATCCCGTATCGTGATAATATTATAACCATACATGTCGTGGACCTTCAGGGAGACAAGGTGACTGAGAGCAAAAACCAGGCACTCGTATACGGCTTTGGGATGCGCGACAACACCATGACACCGCTTGCCTCGCTGAGACCTGGAGACAGGGTGTCCCTGACGTTATTATCGTGGGTGGAGAAGGAGACGGAATATGGCAGCTACCGGCGGACATCCCTCGATGATGAAATGACTGAGCTGGAACTGCCAAACTGGGGTGTGTTGAATGATAACTAGAATACTCGCTATCGTAACGATTTTCACCGTTTTAGGCGCTGGGCAGGCGTGTGCTGAGCCGTCGCTTGAGGAACTGGCTCGAAATCTTGCAGCAGAGACGGATGGGCGGCAGGTTGTGGAGGGGATTGACGGCTGGCTCTTTCTGAAGGAGGAGCTGGCCCACATCGGCGCAGCTGTTTTCTGGGGTGATGCCGCACCGGGAGCAACCCGCGCCGCAAAAAAAGAATATGGCGATCCGCTTCCAGCCATTGTTGAGTTCAACCGGGCTCTTGCTGCAAAGGGAATAACCCTCTACCTGATGGTTGTACCACCTAAAGCACTTGTTTATCCAGACAAGCTCGATCCAGCCATCGTCGAGGTGAAAGAAGAATCCCTGGTGTACGAGAAATTCTCTAGCCAGCTGGAAAAAAATGGGGTCAAGGTTATTGATCTTCTGCCTCAGTTGCAGAAACAGGCAAAAGAAAATCCCGGCCTCTACTGCAAAACCGATACGCACTTCTCTGGCGACGGTCTGCTGCTGTTTGCAGAGCGTGCGGCGGAGGTGATAAAAAAAGAAGAATGGTATAAAGGGCATGCCCGAAAAGACCTGAGCCGTTCAGTTCAGAAAGTGAGCATCAGCGGTGATCTCGCCCGGATGGCAGGAGAAAATGAGCTGCGGGAGGAAATAACCGTGCATGTCGTTGTCGATAAAGAAACAGCAAAGCCTGTTGAGAGTGATCCAACGAGCCCGGTGATCCTGCTCGGGGACAGTCACACCCTGGTCTTCAGCGCGGGGGGAGATCTGCATGCCAGAGGAGCCGGACTGTTTGACAATCTCTCAGAAGAGCTCGGTTTTGCTGTAGATCTGCTCGGGGTCCGCGGATCCGGGGCGACGCCAGCCAGGATCAAACTCTATCAGCGTTCCAAACAGGACAGTGATTATTTGAAAGGGAAAAAAGCACTCATCTATACTTTTGCCGCCCGGGAGTTGACGGGTACCGGCGGCTGGCGGTTAATACCGGTTGCCCCCTGATTCCCTGAATCGGTCTTTGTTCGATTAGATGAGTCCTTCCTGGCGGTACCACTCTCCGGTTCTCCTGAGTCCTTCATCCAAGCCGATCTTTGGCTGATAGCCGAGATCTCTCTTGGCCTTGGATATATCGAACGCCCTGTTCTGCCGGAACCAGTCAACGCGGCGGGGGAAGATCGGGGGGGGAATCTTGAACGGTTTGCAGATTTTCTCGCAGATATAGCCGGCAATAACAGCGGGCATGATGGGGAAATGAATTATTTTTACCGGCACTCCCAGCGCCCTGGCCGTTTTTTCGACGAGTGTCTGGATCTCCACATATTCCTCATCGGCAATCAGGTAGGCTTCGCCGGTACCTTTTCCAAGCTCCATTGCCAGAATAAATGCATCGATCACATTGTCGATGTAGAGCGGATGATAATAGGTCTTGCCGGAGCCGAACATTGGGAAAAAGCCCTTTTTGGCCTGCTTGAAAATCATCTGAAATCGCTCCGGGTCTCCCGGACCGTATATTGCGGCCGGTCTGAGAATGACGGTGTCCAGCCCCTTCTTTTTGCAGAAATTGTTGACGAGCGGTTCCGCATCATACTTGGTCTGCTGGTAATAGTCGTTTGGCTGGATAGGAGCAGTCTCCGCTCCGGGAGGATGATCTATGCTGCCGTGGACGCCGCAGGTGGAGCAATAAATAAACTTTTTCACTCCATGCCTGGCGGCTGCCTCCAGCATGATTCTGGTGCCGCCGACGTTTACCTTGTCATAATAGCTGTTGGGAACATTCAACTCGCGAAACGCTGTGGCCAGGTGATGAACCACCTCAACACCTTGCATGCAGGATTCGACTAATTGCTCGTCAGTAACACTGCCGGTAACCAACTTGGCGCCCCATGAAGCGATCTCGTCCGTCTTAAACCCCTCTTTGTAATCCAGGCTGACAACATCATGACCCATGTCGATGAGACGTTTGATGAGCGCTTTTCCGGTAAATCCGGTACCGCCGGTAACAAGTATTTTCATGCAAAGATCCCTTGCTAACATTATTTGACTAGACATTTTCAACCGTTCTTCAATTCCCTGTGCAGCAGGAAAAGACTGCAGGACTATAGCAGAATGCTAATTCGGAAGCAAGGAGTATGCCCCCGGAAGCCTGCCCTAAGAGGGTGAACTGGAGTTGTATCACAGCCTTGCGTAAATAAGTAGCGGCGGAGAATAAGGGAGCGCTCTACCGGGCTGAAAACGTATTGCCGCTTGCCCTAAAATCATTCCCTGGGTTTACCAAAAGCGCTTTTGCAGGCACAGTTCTGTCAGTAAAAAGGCTCGTGTCATTGAATTTCAGCCTGAGCTTCCGTGATCTGCAGGATTACCTTGCCAGATCTTT
>CBDUGK010000153.1:0-6449 GCA_965366875.1 uncultured Desulfobulbaceae bacterium
TGCCTGGTCACCAATTCCTTCTCTGTAGATTCTGTCGATACTGAGCGCTCCTATTACCCTTTTTCCATCCTTTATCGGAACGCACAGGAACGAACGGTTCTGCTCATTTATATCTCCGCGCGACCTTGTTCTGTTTAAAAAAAGAGGTTCTTCGGCAATATGCGGTACAATAATCGGCTCTCCGGAAGCAACAACTCTGCCGGTAATTCCCTCGCCGATTTTATATTTTCCGCGTTTTCTTCCCTCTGCCGTCAGTCCATGGGCAACCTCGATTTCCAGTTTTCCTGTAATCGGGTTGACAATTGTGACTGTGCCGTTTTCCATCTCTTTTATTTCAAAGAGCAGTTTCATCGCCTTTTCAAGGCATTCGTTGAGCACAAAAGAAGAGGCAAGTTCTTTTGTTATTTCATAGAGACACGTCAGATCCCGGAGCTGACTGTCGAAATCGTTTTTCGCCATACACCCTCGAAAAAGAATAAACAAGAATTCAAACTGATACAGACAAGCAAAAAGTAATAGCGTATCATATTTGTATTTTTTTTTCTACACCGTATTACAATTATGTTTAATGAGTGTTTCCCTCGCTATTTCGCACAGACATATCGTTGACAGAATAATTGTGAAATGGTACAAGGAAAAGCCTCTGGAGGGATGGCCGAGTGGTTTAAGGCGGCGGTCTTGAAAACCGTTGTACGAAAGTACCGTGGGTTCGAATCCTACTCCCTCCGCCAAAACAAAATGTAGGAGAGATGACCGAGCTGGCCGATGGTGCTCGCCTGCTAAGCGAGTGTGGGGATAAAACTCCACCGAGGGTTCGAATCCCTCTCTCTCCGCCAAACAAAAAAAGCTCATGTCCTTTCCGGGACATGAGCTTTTTTTGTCATCAGCAGGAATAACAGCTTCTTGTTGTCTCTGCCAGCTAAAAGCCCCAGAGCAGTGAACGTTTTACCCAGCCTGTTATGCCGCTTTCGTGTTTAACCTGTGCCCACCCTTTCTCTTGTTTTATGGTTTTAAAAACGACACCATAATAGGCTTTGCCAACGATCTTATATTTGGTTCCCGGGCCGCTGCGGATGTTGATTTTCTGGTTTTTGTTTTTGTTGACTTTGACAACCATATGACCGGTATCCGAAACGAGATCCTTATGAAGCCATCCGCTGTCATTTTCAAAATCCTCGACCTTGACCCAGTCACCCTGCTCTTTGATAACCTGAAGCGGCAGGCCGCTTCCATATTTCCATTTTATTGCGTACTGTGTTCCCGGCCCCGATCTTAAATTAACATCTTCTCCGGAAACAGAGACCATACGGGCGAAAGCTGAGAAAGGAGTGCATAATAAAACAATATAAGCAATTGAAATAATTATATATCTATTAAACATAAGCATTTTTTAGTTAGTGTTGGCTACGAGTGAGACAAGGCGCTCCAGGTCATCAAGTGAATAGTACTCAATTTCGATCTTTCCTCTGCTCCCATTCGGGTGAATTGTTACTTTTGATTCTAGTTTATTCGTGAGCTGATTTTCAAATGATTTTCGATACGGGAGCGGCAGGGTATCAGTTTCTTCTTTTGTCGGCTTGACCGATTTGTGGGAATGAACCGGCTGCCTTCTGTTACGACGGATCAGTTGTTCTGTCTGGCGGACAGAAAGTTTTTTTGAAATAACTTGATCACGAATATCCTTAAGAGTAGCAGGATCATCGGTTATTCTCAAGAGTGCCCTGGCATGGCCTTCTGAAATCGTTCGCTCTAAGAGGTCATCTTTTACATAATCGGGCAACAGCAGAAGACGGAGCGTGTTTGTTACGGTTGATCTATTTTTTCCAACCCGCTTCGCGGTTTCCTCCTGGGTATAGCCAAAACGCTCAATCAGATTTTTATACGCCGTTGCTTCTTCGATTGCGTTAAGATCTGTCCGTTGAATATTTTCAATAAGTGCGAGTTCCAGAAATGCGTCTTCTGAATCCATTTTTTTAACGACCACAGGAACAGTATCCAACCCAGCAAGGCGACAAGCCCTGAGCCTCCGTTCACCTGCAACAAGCTCATAGGAGTTGTTATCTTTTACATACGAAACGATAAGTGGCTGAATAACCCCGTTCTCCAGGATGGATTGTGTAAGCTCCTCCAGTTCACTTTCGTCAAAGTGAACCCTTGGCTGGTGTTTGTTGGGAACAATTTTTTTAATATCACACTCAAAGTAACGCTCATCATCTTCACTGTTTCCAAACAAAGCGCCGACGCCCTGCCCTAATCCAGTTGTTTTTGCCACGCCTTTACCTCTGTTTTTTTAGAAATTCCGCAGCGAGTGCAGTATAGGCCTGAGCACCAGTCGATCGACTATCGTACTGCATGATTGTTTGACCATGGCTTGGGCATTCACTCAAACGTACATTCCTGGGAATAATGGTTTTAAATACCTGACTACCAAAATGACGAGTAATTTCATTTGAGACCTGATGCGAAAGTTTATTCCTTGTATCAAACATCGTCAACAGCAGACCTTCAATATAGAGTGTTTCATTGAATTTTTTCTTCACCTGGCGAATCGTATTGATAAGTTGTGCAAGCCCTTCCATCGCAAAATATTCACACTGCATCGGTATTAAGACAGAACCGGCCGCGGTCAGGGCATTAACGGTTAACAACCCAAGGGAGGGAGGGCAGTCGATAAGTATATAGTCATAGTCATTTTTGATCTGTGAAAGCATTTTGTCCAGAAAATATTCCCGGCTGTTCTCATTAATGAGCTCCAACTCGGCAGCAACGAGATCGATATTTGAAGGTACAATTTTAAGGTTCTTTACCGCAGTATCAACAATAGCGTCATGTATTGATATCTTGGAGCAGAAAGCATGATACAGGTGCTCGCCGAGTTGTTTACTTTTTAACCCGACATTACTCGAGGCATTTCCCTGGGGGTCAGAGTCAACAAGAAGAACTTTCTTTCTTTTTAGGGCAAGGGCGCTGGCAAAATTTACAGCGGTTGTTGTTTTTCCAACACCTCCCTTCTGGTTGGCCACCGCAATAATTACACCACTCCCTGTTTTTCCCACAATGTTGTCTCCCGTTTCTTGAATGTTTATATCTTATAATCGAGGAAAGGTAACAACCTCAAGGTTAATCTTTAAAAGCATCCGTTTTTTAGCTCTTTTGTTGCCCATTAGTAATCCTCCATGTATAAAGAAGCAGAGTGGTTCGATACCTTTCATTAATGTTTCACGTGAAACAATTAAAAGGGGTTCCTTGTGAAAACTGATTATCTGGTTATCGGGAGTGGAATTGCAGGTTTGTCTTTTGCACTGCGTGTTTCGTTATGGGGTGACGTTGTCGTCGTCACCAAAAAAAGGGATATCGATACGGCGACAAATCTCGCCCAGGGGGGGATTGCTGCTGTTATTGATGAACACGACAGTATTGACGAACATGTTGCGGACACCTTGAAATCAGGCGCTGGCCTCTGCGACCTCACTGTTGTAAGGCAGGTAGTGTCAGCAGGAAGAGAGCGGGTGGAAGATCTTGTAGATTATGGAGTACCGTTCGTGCGGGAAAGTGTGTCTGGGGCGCTGAACCTGGGGAGAGAAGGGGGGCATTCCCGGAGAAGAGTTGCACATGCCTATGATTTAACTGGAAAAGAAATTGAAAACGCACTGTTGAAAAAAGTAAGAAAAACCCATAATATCAAGCTATTGGAGAACCATGTAGCGGTTGATTTATTGATCAAAAAAAGCGGTGATGAACAGGTATGTTTTGGTGCGTATGTGATGAGCAGTGACCGGGGAGTTGTGCCGTACGTCTCAAAGGTTACAGTACTGTGTACAGGTGGTGCAGGAAAGGTTTACCTGTATACAAGTAACCCCGATATTGCGACGGGAGATGGAGTGGCCATGGCCGCACGGGCAGGGGCTAATATTGCAAATATGGAATTTGTACAGTTTCACCCGACCTGTCTGTATCACCCGAACGCAAAAAATTTCTTGATATCTGAGGCGGTTAGGGGAGAAGGGGCTCTTCTTGTTGATAAACGGGGAAATCGATTTATGGACAAATATGATGTCCGTGGTGAGTTGGCCACCCGAGATACGGTGGCCAGATCCATCGATAAGGAATTGAAAGAGAGTGGAGAGGACTGTGTTTTTCTGGATATTACCCATAAAGACGCGGACTTTGTCAGGAAGCGGTTTCCCGGTATATATCAAAAATGTAAAGAATTTGGACTGGACATTACCAGAGAGCCGATTCCTGTGGTGCCGGCCGCTCATTATCTTTGTGGAGGTGTCCTGGTTGACAGCTTCGGAAATACTTCTGTACCCGGTTTAATGGCACTTGGAGAGACATCCTGTACCGGACTGCATGGAGCAAATCGGCTAGCCAGTAATTCCTTACTGGAAGCGGTAGTTTACGCAGAACGTGGCGCCGGGTATTGTTTTGATAATCAAACGAAGAATGAAAAACTTGAGCCGGTTGATGATGTTGATCCCTGGAGTGAGGGAGAAGCCGATTATCTCGAAGAGGAGATCATCATTAACCATGACTGGGACCTTATCAGAAGAACGATGTGGAACTATGTCGGAATCGTCAGAACAACTCAGCGTCTGAAAATTGCTCAAAAACGATTAGTTGATATCGCCGAAGAAATAGAAAATCACTATAAAAAATATTATGTATCAGCCAATATGGTCGAATTGCGTAATATCGCTCATATCGCCTTAATGATCGTAGAGTCTGCCCTGGCCCGGAAGGAGTCCAGAGGGCTTCACTACATACTTGATTATCCAGAGCAGTCCGAAGCGTTCCAGTATTGGATTGTACTCGAAAGGGCGCTTAATGAACCTCCCTGGAAGTACAAGATCTCAAAAAAGACTTTTTCAACAGGTGTTGGAGCGGTCCCGAAGCAGCGCTAAATCGAAGTGTTTTCGAAAGACTCTATTTCGTTTGCCTGGAAAGGTATTGTCGTGACAAAAGTGAAAAAAATGAAAGAATCGTTCACTCTGTTTGTCAATCTCCCTCCCTCAGAACAAGTTTATTATCTAATCATAGCCTAAAAAATATAATTATTACGGCGTCATGAGTTAAAACACAGAAGGGTGGCATCACTATTGCTTCATCAAGAGAAAATATATTCATGGAGCACCATATGGAAGTGAACCACAAACTAATTGATACGACTCTGAGAGAAGGTGAGCAGACACCGGGTGTTTTTTTCGGACTCAAGGAAAAATTTCGGATCATCGATCTGCTTGCAGCAACTGGTGTTTCTGAAATAGAGCTCGGAATTTCGTCGCCCCTGGCGAGCTGCCTGCCTCACCTGATTACCTATTGCCGTGATCACTATCCAGATATGCCGGTATCGCTCTGGAGCAGATGCCGTGAAGAGGATATCAAACACGCTGCCTCCTTGCGACCTTATATCCTGTCACTGTCTATTCCGGTCTCTGATATCCATATCGGAACCAAACTGGCTAAAACAAGAGCGTGGATAAAATCAGCTCTCAAATCTGCTATTTCTCGAACAAAAGAAGCCGGAATGAAGGTTTCTGTTGGCTTTGAAGATGCTACACGCGCCGATCGAGACTTTTTACATGAAATGGTCCTGGTCGCGCACAATGAGGGCGCCCAGAGGATCAGGCTGGCAGACACCCTGGGAATTGGATCGCCCCAAAGCATTATGAGTCTGATAGCAGACGTTCGCACTCTGACGGATCGTGATATCGGTATCCATGCACACAATGATTTTGGTATGGCTTCGGCTAATTCTATAGCAGCCTTTGATGCGGGGGCATCGTGGGCTGACACGACAATACTTGGCCTTGGGGAGAGGGCCGGGTGTGCGCGTCTCGAAGAGCTTGCAGGATATCTCTGTCTGGTAATGAGAAGCAGAACAATCCAGGCCGAGTACCTGAAACCCCTGGCAACATATGTCTCCAGTGTTACCGGGAAAACCATCGCCGGTAACCGGCCATTGATTGGAGACGATATTTTCACCTGTGAAACGGGACTCCATGTCCAGGGTTTGCAGAAAGATTCGAGAACCTATGAACCATATGCTCCGGAGCGGGTTGGGGCGCAAAGAAAGCTCCTGTTTGGAGCAAAGAGCGGCCGGAAGGCTATTCTCCAGCACCTGGAGAAGCTTGGTCTGTCAGCTTCGGATCAACCCATGCATCTGCCAAGTATTTCCGGATTGCGTGAAAAGGCTCGGCGCCTTGGGCGCTCTTTGACTGACTCGGAACTTTTTGACCAACAGTAAGTGGTTGCGAAAAAGGCCAGTACAACAAGATCGTGTTTTGAACTGGCCAGAGTGTCAATTACGCTTCTGTTAAAGTCAACACCCCCTTCCATAAACGGTCGGAAGGGGGTGTTGACGGGAGAGAGGAGGGTACAACAGAACTGCTTGCTTAGATGGCGTCAGGCCCCTGTTCTCCGGTCCTGATTCTCATCACGTTTTCAAC
>CBDUGK010000154.1:0-6435 GCA_965366875.1 uncultured Desulfobulbaceae bacterium
ACGGGTCCAACCTGTCTGGCTGTAAACCTGGAAACTGGAGGCAGACCCCAGTTTCTCGAACAGCGCACCGCTCATGAGTGCTTTCCTCGCGCTTTTTTTCTGCCAGCAGTGAAGACCTGCCGTACCACCAAGTGTTGCCTCTGTTAAGGATTCCATACGTTGCAGAAAACCATGAATTGATACGAACAGGTGAGTGCTGGAAATTGTTGGCTGATTGGAAAGCATGTGCAGAAAACCTATGATTGGCTTGCAAGACGACATATGATCATTCACGGATAGTAAATAATTTTATCAATAACCTATTATTTTACTATCATTGTATTGTTCTGTAACGATCTTAAACTAACAACATGTATATGGGCGGTGATAATTCGGCATGGCACTGCACACGCTGCTGCTGGCGTTCCATGGCAGGGGAACATTTCCCAGGCCGGCAGTCCTGGAACATGCTGCACTGGATGGCTTCAGCAGATTGCTAACAGATAAGCAAATGATGGTTATTATCTTGCAGCACAGCCGGGTAATAACAGTGCACATCCACCTGACTGGACGAGTTTTTCATGTGCCCGCCCAAGGAAAATGGACCCTAGAGCTGGCCACAGCGATTGCTGAAATGAGATGTAACAGGGAGAGTGATGACCAAAAAAATTGCGCACAGCGTTTATCTTATGACCATTGTGAGCCTGTTCTTTCTGGCAGGCTGCAGCGTGCACACCGTCAATGTTTCTCCTGAACCGCTTGTCAGCGCTGAAGAGTATAATGTGGCTGGTTCTGATAAAGCGCTGTCGGAAAAAGATGGCTGGTGGAAATCGTTTAGTGACGAAAAGCTGAATACGCTCATCGAAACTGGCCTGGAGAAAAATTACGATGTGCTGCAGGCAGTTGCCCGTCTGGCCCAGGCGTCAGCCTTGACCAGGCAAAGCGAAGCCGACCGGCTGCCGCAGATCGGACTGACGGCAGATGGTGAGCAGAACTGGCGTGAGGGCAGTGACCGGGAAAATTTAACTCGCATCGGTGCGGTATTTTCCTGGGAGGTCGATGTTTTTAACCGTCTGGAGTCCATCTCTCTGGCCCGGCAAAGTGAACAAAGAGCCCGCCGTAACGATATTGAAGCGGTCCGGCTCAGGTTGAGTGCTGAGATAGCTGGGGCCTATTTCGATGCCGTCGGCTCGCGTAATCAGCTTGCTCTATTGGAAAAACAGATCGTCATTGACAGGGAGCTGCTTGAGCTGACGCAGCTACGCTATGAGAGTGGGTTGACTGCCTCGGTTGATATGCTGCAGCAATCCAGTCAGCTGGCGGAGACCGAAAGCCTGGTGCCGGCAGTGGAAGCGGCGCTCAGGGTCTCGGAGAACCGGCTTGACGTTCTGCTGGGTTATCCACCGGACGGCAGCGATCTGGTTTCCAACGAGGATTCTTTTGTCGATATAGAGAAGCTGCCATTCATTGGTGTGCCGGCAGACTTGCTGCTCCAGCGCCCCGACCTGCTAGCGCTGCGCAACGAACTCGTCTCGGCAGATGCACAGATTGGCCAGGCAATTGCGGAGCGCCTGCCCCAATTCACCCTGGATGGCTCGACTTTTTACGAAGACCGTCTGCTGCCAAGTGGAGCCGTGGCCTCATTAATCGGGACTTTTGTTCAGCCGTTGATAGACTGGGGAGCCCGCAAGGCGGAAGTTGAGCGGAATAAAGCCCTGTACGTCGAAGGAGTGGCCCAATTTACCCAGCGCTACCTTGAAGCGATCGAGGATGTGGAGAATTCCCTCTACCAGGAGCGCAAGCAAAGAGAGTTCCTTACACGGCTGGC
The DNA here is from genome assembly GCA_965366875.1 of uncultured Desulfobulbaceae bacterium. Taxonomy (GTDB): domain Bacteria; phylum Desulfobacterota; class Desulfobulbia; order Desulfobulbales; family Desulfocapsaceae; genus MADRE3. The sequence continues at coordinate 1,808 of CBDUGK010000154.1, forward strand.
GAACCGTCTTCAATTGCTGGAAAGAACCGTTGAGGAGACCACCCAGCGCTATACCAATGGCCTGACGGACTATTTGCCTGTTCTTGATACGGTAAAGGAGCTCGAGCGGCTCGAGCGGGTCATCGTTCAACAGGAGCGGGCTTTGTTGGGGTTTCGCATTCAATTACACCGTGCTTTGGGCGGGAATTTGCCGCCGCGCTGAGGAAGCTGTCTATTCAGGAGACGTAAAAATGAGAACCGTATCATTCATGAAGGTACCCTTGAGCACGCTGATTATCTGTCTTCTTCTTGGCGGTGTCAGCAGCGCCCAGTCAAAACAGCCATTATCAGTCATCGTTGGAGAGGCCCGGGTCGAGCAGCTATATGATCGAGTGGAAGTGCTTGGAACGCTTCGTGCCAATGAATCCGTTGATATCACGGCTACGGTGACCGATACCATAACAGTCATCCATTTTGAAGATGGCCAGCGGGTGAACAGTGGCGATATTCTGGTGGAAATGACCAGCAGGGAGGAGCATGCCCTGCTTGAAGAGGAGCTCTCAACGCTTGCAGAAGCGGAAAAGCAATTTAACCGCTTACCCCCCCTGGTTGCCAGGGGAGCAGCATCAAAATCTCTGCTCGATCAGCGTGAACGGGAACGTTCATCAGCACAGGCGCGACTTCGGGCAATCGAGTCGCGCCTGCAGGACAGGTTGATTCAGGCGCCATTTTCAGGCGTTGTTGGTCTTAAAAATATCAGTGTGGGAGCGCTCGTCGAACCTGGCGATGTCATTACGACACTGGATGACGACAGCGTCATGAAGCTTGATTTCAACGTTCCGGCAATTCACCTGGCTAGTCTGGAGCGTGGCATACCCATCAAGGCGCGATCATCCGCCTACGCCGGTCGTGAATTTGGGGGGGAGGTCATCAGCATTGGCAGCAGAATTGATCCCGTCACCCGCTCGATCACGGTCAGGGCCCTTATTGACAACCAGGAAAGGCTCTTGAAACCGGGACTGCTGATGACGGCTGAGCTATTGAAAAACAAACGGGATGCGATCGTTATTTTGGAAGAGGCGCTGATTCCTTCGGGTAAAACAAATTTTGTACTGGTGGTTGACCCTTCCCTGTCACCCGTGAAAGCAGAGCGCCGTGAAGTGCAGATAGGAATGCGGCGTTTTGGTGAGGTAGAAATCCTTCAGGGGCTGGAGGCCGGAGAATTCGTCGTGACACATGGGTCAATGCTTGTGCGGCCGGGGCAGGAGCTGAGCATCCTTGGGGTCGACAACGGCAATGACCAGTTGAAAAACTTGCTATCCGGTAAACAAGAAGGTGCTGCCCAATGATTCTCTCAGATGTGTCTGTCAGGCGGCCGGTTTTTGCCTCCGTTCTTTCGATTATGCTCGTTGTCTTTGGCTTGGTTTCCTTTTCCAGGCTTCCATTGCGTGAATATCCTGATATAGACCCGCCGGTCGTAACCATCGATACCAGTTATCCCGGAGCATCCGCCAATGTGGTGGAAACCCAGATCACGCAAATCATCGAGGAGCGAATTGCCGGCGTAGAGGGTATCCGTTTTATAGAATCTTCCAGTGAAGACGGGCGATCGCAAGTGACGGTCGAGTTCAGCAGCGGCCGTGATATTGATGGTGCAACCAACGATATCAGAGACCGCGTTTCAGCAATTCTTGACAATCTTCCTGATGAAGCAGACCCGCCCGAAATTCAGAAAGAGAATGCCAATGACGATGTCATCATGTGGCTCAATCTTACCAGCGATCGAATGACTGTGCCGGAGTTGACAGATTATGCGGATCGCTACCTTGTCGACCGATTTTCGATCCTCGATGGTGTGTCCCGGGTCAGAATTGGCGGTGGGCAAAACTTTGCCATGCGTGTCTGGCTCGATCGCAGCAATATGGCTGCCCGAGGTTTAACCGTGAGTGATGTGGAACAGGCGCTGCGCTCGGATAATCTCGAGGTACCCGCGGGAACAATCGAGTCCGCCACCAGGGGATTTACCGTGAGGCTCGACCGCTCATTTCGCACAGCAGATGATTTTTCCCGACTTGTCCTGAAGCAGGGCAGTGACGGGTATCTCGTTCGACTTGGAGATATCGCCCGGGTCGAGCGGGGAACAGAGGAGGACCGGACGTTTTTCCGTGGCAATGGCGTGGCCATGGTTGGCCTTGGTGTCACGAAACAATCAACAGCGAATACCATCGAGGTTGCCCGCAGCACCAAGGATGAAATGCTGCGGCTCAATTCCACGCTGCCTGACGGCATGCAGATCAGACAAAGTTATGATACCTCGGTGTTCGTTGAGGAAGCGATCAGCGAGGTCTATAAAACGCTGGTCATTGCCATTGGTCTTGTTGTCCTGGTGATCTTTCTGTTTCTCGGCAGCGTCAGGGCGACCATCGTTCCAGCAGTGACCGTGCCGGTTTCAATCCTGGCGTCATTTATAGCGCTCAGTGTGTTCGGTTTCTCGGTGAACCTTTTGACCCTGCTGGCTCTAGTCCTCGCCATTGGCCTGCTCGTTGACGATGGGATCGTGGTATTGGAAAATATTTACCGGCGAATTGACGAGGAAGGCGAGACACCGCTGGTGGCGGCTTTTGCCGGTACCCGGCAGGTCGGATTTGCGGTGATTGCAACAACGCTGGTACTGGTATCGGTGTTCGTGCCGATAGCCTTTCTTGAAGGCGATGTCGGGCGGCTTTTTTCAGAGTTTGCCTTGACCATGGCTGCAGCAGTCTGTTTCTCCAGCGTTGTCGCGCTGAGCCTCTCACCGATGCTTGCCTCTATCTTGTTGAAGAAAAAGCGGACTGACCTGGTAAAAGTGCCTCAGATTGATCGCTTCTATCGAGGAATCCGCAAACGATACCGGCGGGCTCTCAAGATCGCCTTGAGGTGGCCGGCTGTCGTGCTCGGCTTTCTGTTGGTGCTGATTGGTGGCTCGATCTGGCTATTTGAAGAAATACCGACGGAATATGCGCCAAAAGAAGACCGGGGCGCGTTCTTTGTTCTCGTCAACGGTCCTGAAGGTGCAACATATGACTACATGCGCGAGTATATGGATGAAATTGAGCGGCGGCTGATGGTGTTTGTTGACAATGGAGAAGCCACCAGGCTGCTGGTTCGTACCCCCCGGAGTTTTGGTAATCTGGAAAGCTTCAATTCAGGGATTGTCATCTTCGTGCTGAACAGCTGGGAACAGAGACGTTCAGCCTGGGAGATCATGGCCGACGTCCGCTCCCAGCTGGATGGACTGCCGGGTGTCCGGGCTTTTCCGGTGATGCGTCAAGGATTTGGCTCATCCATCCAGAAGCCCCTGCAATTTGTTATCGGTGGCGGAACCTACCAGGAGTTGGCCCAGTGGCGCGACATCCTGCTCGAAAAGATCGAGGAAAACAATCCAGGTCTGCTCGGATTGGATTGGGATTACAAGGAAACCAAGCCGCAACTGCAGGTCAGCATTGACTATAGCCGTGCAGCTGAACTCGGTGTGACGGTCGGTAACATCGGCCGAACGCTGGAGACAATGCTTGGCTCAAGGCGGGTGACGACCTATCTTGAAGAAGGTGAGGAATATGATGTGATTATCGAAGGTGAGCGCAGCAGCCAGCGAACTCCGACTGACCTGCAGGCCATCTATGTCCGATCGGATAGAAGCGGTGAGCTCATTCCTCTGGCAAATTTTGTCACCCTCGAGGAGTTTGCCGACTCAAGCTCATTGAACCGTTACAACCGGATCAGAGCCATAACGCTGCAGGCCAATCTTGCTGATGGCCTGGCACTCGGCCAGGCGCTGATATACATGGAAAACCTCGCGCGTGAGCATCTGCCGGAGCGAGTTATCATTGATTACAAAGGCATTTCCCAGGATTATAAGAACTCCTCTCAGTCTATTCTGTTTGTGTTTTTGCTCGGTATTATCGTCGTGTTTCTGGTGCTTGCGGCTCAGTTTGAAAGTTGGATCAACCCGTTTGTCATCATGCTGACGGTCCCGCTGGCAATGGCCGGCGGCCTTTTAGGACTGTATATTACTGGAAATACGCTCAATCTCTATAGCCAGATTGGCCTGGTCATGCTCATTGGCATGGCGGCCAAAAACGGCATACTCATTGTTGAGTTCACCAATCAGATGAGAGCCCAGCGCATGTCTTTTTATCATGCTGTTCTCTATGCGGCTGAAGTGCGTTTGCGGCCCATCGTCATGACCGCGATTACCACTGCGGCGGGAGCGCTGCCGCTGATTTTTTCCTCTGGAGCTGGAGCGGAGACCCGCATGGTTATTGGCGTTGTCGTATTAGCTGGAATTTTATCAGCAACCTTCTTCACCCTTTTTGTGGTCCCGGTCGCTTATAGTCTCCTGGCCAGAAGATCCGGACTACCAGGCTCCATTGCCCGTCGTCTGCAAGAGGAGTTGGCGTTTCAGCAAAAAAACAAAAACTAACCCGCTATCGCCCATGAGAAGCGGGTGGATCTTAGAGAAACTGGGGCTAAGCCCCAGTTTCTCCCTAATTTCCGCTGCCACCGCAAACAGGCTCCCGCGGAACAGGACAGGACCCGTTTATCCTCATAATTTTAATCTCTAGACGCCGCTTTCAGTCCCCGGAGCTCGCACCATCATTACCGGAATT
>CBDUGK010000155.1:0-6412 GCA_965366875.1 uncultured Desulfobulbaceae bacterium
AGATATTGTTTTGGGAAAAGGCACAGCAAGCAACGGAGCGGCACCCGTATGATCCTTTTCCTGCTGGGTTTCGTCCCGTGCAGCTCAACAAATCAGCGGCTTCCGCTGCATAACCTGATCTACGTTTAGATAAGGAGAAGTACTCCATGGAACTTCCCATCCTGCTTATTGCTGTCTTCCTGCCGATTTTGCTTCTCTTGAGCGTACCCATAGGTGTCGCTCTTGGCCTAAGTGTCGTCATAGCGGTAGTCGCGGGCGGCATCCCTGTGCAGTTTCTGATGCAGAAGATGTTTTTCTCTCTGGATACCTTCCCGTTGCTTGCTGTGCCCTTTTTTATCATGGCTGGTGAGATCATGCAGAAAGGGAGCATGGCCGAGTCTCTGCTGCGTCTCTCCCGCTGCCTGATCGGGCACATCACCGGCGGACTGGCGCAGGTCTCCGTTCTTACCTGCATGTTTTACGGCGCACTCAGCGGTTCAGCGCCGGCGACGGTGGCAGCGGTCGGCGGGATAATGATCCCCTCCATGGAAAAAGAGGGGTTCTCTAAATCCTTCTCAACAGCCACCAATGTTTCTGCTGGCTGTCTCGGTGTGATGATTCCCCCCAGTGTCCCGCTGATCATTTACGGGACAACGGCGAATGTCTCGGTGGGTGACTTGTTCATTGCCGGAATCATCCCCGGTCTGTTCATCGGCGTTATTCTCATGTTTACCTGCTATTTCCTGTCAAAGTATCATGGCTTTGCGACAAAAAGCCAGAAAGCCCCTTTTAAGCAGACCTGGAAAGCTTTTCAGGAGGCCAAATACGCCTTGGCAGTTCCTATCATTGTCCTCGGTGGCATTTACGGCGGGATCACCACCCCGACTGAAGCAGGTGCGATCGCCGTTACCTACGCCTTCATTGTTGAAGGATTCGTTTTAAAAAGACTGAACAAGACAAAGATCTGGCAGATTCTGCGCAGTACTACCATAACCAATGCGACGATATTCCTGGTGGTTGCCACTGCGTCGGCACTGGGGCAGATTCTTTTGATCTACAACGTCCCCAACGACATGGTTGGCCTCCTCTCTGGTATTACTGAAAACAAGATCCTGTTCTTTTTTGTTATTATTTTCATGCTGCTGATTCTCGGCACCTTCATGGATGCTCTGGCCAACATCCTTATTCTGACTCCCCTGCTTCAACCTCTAGTAATTCAGGCCGGTATCGACCTCACGCATTTCGGTGTGGTCATGATTGCCGCCGTCTCCCTGGGTTTTCTGACCCCGCCGGTAGGGGTCAATTTGTTTGTTGGTTGCGGTATAAGCGGAATAAGCATTGAAAAACTGAGCTATGCCGTACTTCCTTTTATCGCTGCAATCCTGTGTGGAATTTTTATCCTGGCCTTTATCCCGCAAATGGTACTCATCCTCTTGTAACGATCTAAGGATAACAGAATGGATATTTCATTTTCTTTCGAAAAAATTGGTAAAGTCGGCCTGGCAGGACACATCGGGGTAAGTCATGCCCACAGCCATTCGGGTTTTGTTCAGGAAGATGGGGCTGGATTTTCTGTTCTTGGCAACATTTTTCGTCTGGCTGCCCCGGTGGATTTACGAATCGCCCAAGTCGAGGTTGCTGCTGAACAGGGAAGAATCTCCGTCACTCTCGAAGGGGGAGGTTCCGGTACCGCGGTCGCCCGATGTGGAATCACCCCGGCTGAAGTAGCCCTGATGCAGGCTGCTCTGGGGGAGAACGGCCTTTCCCCCCAGACACTGGCCACCACGATCTTCGGCCGGGTCCATGGACAAGGTGTTCTCGAAATTCCCGCCACATTCATCACAGCTCTGGCCAGGGCCGTCGTGGCAACCTTCCTGACCAACTATCCAGAGAGATTTCATTTTTTCGAAGAGGATACACCACAAAGTTGTGGCTGCTTCCTGGGCACAGTTCTGCAGATCGACGGAATACCTGTTTCAGCAATGCTCACCGTCAACGCCGGGTTGGGCGGCCTGGGTCCTAACGAGGACACTGAGGGTAACGTCCCCATCGGCAACAAGGGCCGGCTGATGCGTATTTTGGGACTTGATGCTCTCCCGACCATCATTGTTGAGTCAAAAGCATATATACCGTTCTGGAGTGACAAGATTAAGGAGACGACACTTATCGTTCGCGCCAACCATGAGCATGATAACGCTGTTGTCGGCGAATGTCTGGCTGAAGCGGCCGAAGCCCTTGGTTATCCTGTTTATCTGCCGCCAAATCCATATCCCAGGAAAGCGGGGGCACTGATGCAGTCAACCCAGGAAATTGGCCAGAGAATCAGTGATCTCGGCAAACGCCTTGCCCAGGCACGCAATTGCGGAGAGAAAAACGCAATCACCGGTGAACTGGCCACGTTGGTCAAGTATGATATGGGTGGCGTGGTCTTCATGAGTGATGGGGTAAACGATATTGTTGACCATGGAGGACTACTCCCCGGAACTGCGGCCGTTCTCTCATCTGCCGTATCAACCGAATATATTTCTCGCCATCAGATCCCCCTCCTCACCGAAAATGACCTGGAGATTTACGTGCAAACTGTTGTCAAGGCGATCAGGATACTTCACACCCGCCTTCCTGAAGCTTGCGAGCAACTCCGCAAAAGGGCAATCGGTAACGTTCAACTCGCAGCGATGGACAGAGCTTCTCTACCCGGACTTGCTTGAGAGAAATAACCCATGACGAAACGTTTCACCAAAGAATAACAAGCAGCAAGGTACCTGCCTGGAGCCCCATGGGGGGTTGATCAACTTGGCTAGAAACATATATCAAGACACTTTGCCGACATATCACAACTAACGAGGTCGGTAGCAAGAAGAATTTCAAACAAAACAGGAGCTATACATGAACTATGCAAAATTTCCTCGACGAGGGTATCTGCAGGGAGCTACACCAATAGAACCGATGGCAAAACTGAGTGCAGTCCTTGGTGGAGGTGTCAATCTTTTCATCAAACGGGATGATCTTCTTCCCGGTGCGGCAGGTGGCAACAAAACCCGCAAGCTTGATTTCTGTATCGCAGACGCCTTGCAGAAAGGGGCTGACACCATTGTCACCTGTGGCGCCGTACAGTCCAACCATTGTCGACTCACTGCTGCCTGGTCTGCCAAGGAGGGTCTCGAGTGTCACCTGGTTCTTGAGGAGCGGGTCAAAGGTACGTATAAACCCCAGGGTAGCGGCAATAACTTTCTTTTTGAACTTCTGGGAGTAAAATCCAAGCGAGTTGTTGCCGGCGGGTCTGATATGCTGGCAGAAATGGAAAAAGTTGCCGGCGAATTAAAAGCGGCTGGTAAAAAACCATACATAATCCCAGGAGGCGCGTCCAATCCGATCGGTGCCCTTGGTTATGCAGCCTGTGCTGAAGAACTGATGAACCAACTCAACACCATGCATCTGAAAATCGACCATATCGTCGTCCCTTCAGGCTCAGCAGGAACTCACGCCGGTATGGTTGCCGGCTTGATCGGCACCAACTCCAACATTCCAGTTTCAGGCATGAACGTCTCCCGCCCCAAAGATGTTCAGGAAGGAGTCGTACATAGTCTCACCGAAAAAACCGCTGAGCTCCTTGGCATTCGTGGCGGCATAGCCCGTGAGGATATTGTCTGTTATGACGATTACGTGGGCCCTGGTTATTCTTTGCCGACAGAGTCGATGGTCGAGGCTGTCAAACTGTTTGCCTTCGAGGAAGCTATTCTCCTTGATCCCGTATACTCCGGAAAAGCTGCGGCGGGGCTGATTGACCTGGTCCGCAAGGGCGTGTTCACCAAGGGGCAAAACGTTGTCTTCCTGCATACCGGTGGGTCTCCCGCGCTCTACGCCTACCTCGACACTTTCCAAAAATAAGGTGTTTCTTGGCGAGGGCCTTTGCAGCCATTAGTATGTATCAGATTACGGGGTGACATTATTGCCACCCCGTAATTATTCTAGTTTGAAATAGACCACAACAGACAGCTCTTATTACTGGTATTTTATATTCGGGAGAAGAACACTCAACGTTCAGCATTCTCAATTCCTCCAGCAGGAAGAGGACTGGCAATAACAATGGACAATGTATCAAAAGTACCTGCAAGTGAGAAGATTGTTGGTATTATCGGGAGGATGGGACCAGAGACCACGATGGATTTGATGCAACGGATCATTGCCAGAACGGTTGCCCTTGATCAATCTTTGCAATTTGTAGCTTTGGCTGAAGAGCAGAAAGTGTTTCTCTTATCAAAAATTTGAAAATTGCCAGAACAAATCTATTACAGTTGCAGATATGCTTCAGATTGACATGTCTACTGTGAAGCTCCCGCTTAATAGGGAGATGGAGGAACAATCTTCAGTCTACCAAAAGAAAAGGCAGAGCCATTTCTGCCCCTGCCATAGTCATTAAATTACTATAACGTTTACATCCAGGATGTTATGATAACTGGAGTTAATCCATCAGGCCAAGACACTGATTGCGGTCCGGATAATTGAAACCTAGTATATTCGTTATGCCCCTTTCCGGGATAATACAAGTAACAACTTTCTTTACTATCCCACTTCTGGCACATTGCTCCCACATCATTGATATACCACGTACCTATGTAGATTTTCTCGCCAAAAGACCCCCAAATTTTACCATCCGCCGTTCCATCGGCAGAGTAATGAAATTCACCCTCATATTTTGTCGGATGTTTCTCATACAGATTTGCATTAGACATTAGTTTTCTCAGCTGAGCGCCGGATAGAGGTTCAATTCCTTTCGCCATCATAGATTGCTTAAATTGATCTTTTCTAGACGTAGCGCATCCCATAAGCAGAAGAACAGTCAAGATGATTAATGTGGTTATTAGCAGTGATGCAAATTTCACTCTGGGTTTCATGGATTTCGCCTATGCCTATAATCAAGGTTGTCAAAGTGCAAGAATCTGAGGTCTCTATCCCTTCAACTTGATTTGGAAGATTTTTACGAAGAGATTTTACAGCACAGTTTGATATATGGTGAGAGACATTAATCGTGTTAGGAATGCTGTCAAGAAGGTATCTCTCCTCAGATTAAGAACAACCAAAGTGATTCGCATCAGATATGCAGGACGATGGGAAATCTCAGGGGCTGCTACCGATCAGTGGGCGAATATGAAACAACTTCGGTCCTGCTAACAGCCATATTGTTCCATTTACTCGATAGGGAGTATGGTTGTTTTGTCCTGAAGGCTCTATCATGCAGCCGATTCGGAATTAATTGTCAGCCCCCTGCAAGAAGAGGAGGAGACGCCATGAAACCCCTTAAGCCACTCGTGTACCAATTATTTTTGATTGCGTTCTTCCTAATGCCTCAATACACAATGGCGAGTACAAAAGTAGAAAGTTGGACTTTTGGTCCTTGGAACGCTCAAGAAATGACTGCTTGGGGAAGTGATCTACTTGCACTTGGCACTGTAGAAGCCGATAAAGCCAATTGAAAAAGAATATTCTCTGACTTTCTGCCGAACAATTAACAGATATGGTCTTGTCTCGGTCGGCCATTTAAAAGGTAATTCCTGCTTACCCAGATCCTGTTACTGGCCACCAGGATCGTCTAAAATGAATCCGGGTCAAGATGCTTCTTGTATTTCTCAGGTTTTTTGTCAGCAAATCGTCCAGTCCCTGTCAATCGGGAGCTTCACAGGGATGAGGTAAGTCTCAGCAGGCTATTTTCAGACAGCAAATTTACACTGCCCAAGTCAAGAAGGACACCGTCCGGTTTAATCGATAGTTCCACTGGCAATGCGACCTTTATCATGAAATTAATTGCTTAATCACCTGTGGGTGCTCAGGAGGAACTGAACCGCTCCGCGGAAAACCAGTATCAGATGTGCCAGTAAAAGCGTTCCAGGAAGATAAACCCGTCAGTCACATTGCCTTCGTCTTGTCAAAATCAAATACCCCCTTTGCTTGCTTTTTCTCCCGCTTCGCGGCCTTCTTTTCTTTTGGAGTCAGGGTTGCTTTCTTTTTTCCTTCCCTATTACTTTTTTGCTCTTTGGTCATGGTTTTACTCCTGGTATTTGATGAATGCTATTATGGGCCACCAACATGATGCCTGGTAATCTAACAATCCAAGCCCGATCTGATGTTTTCTGTTCAATCAACTATCTTTTGCAATCAATTCAGAACATTTTGCCGCAACCATACTATCAGGCGTATCCTCAGAAGGCATTGTTGCCCAGCCTTGTGTCTTGATATATTTTTCCTGGTCCCACGAGCTTTTCCCTTTCAGAGTCAAGAAATTCTCTTCTCGCAGCGGGTCCTTATTAAACTGAGAAACGCAAATTGGGGCCAAACGCTCAACGACTGCCGCTCGGGCCATTTTCTCACCCATGCTAACAGATGTACTGCCCCTCACCCATCCGCCCCAGTTGAAGCCGATTATCATGGTTATTAT
>CBDUGK010000156.1:0-6363 GCA_965366875.1 uncultured Desulfobulbaceae bacterium
GGCAGCATACCCGAATCTGGAAACCCTGCCGTGCGTCTCTTTTGATGAAGCTTTTCAGGCGGTCAGGGAAAACAAAGCCGATCTTGCCATGATCCCTGTAGATAACACACTGGCCGGACGGGTTGCCGACGTGCACTTTCTGATGCCCAGCAGCGGACTGCACATCATCGGGGAACACTTTCAGCCGATCCCCCATTGCCTGCTTGGCCTGCCGGGGGCAACAATCGATGGATTGACGGATGTACACAGCCATGTCCATGCCATTCCGCAGTGCCGGGAATTTATCAAAAAACATAGGCTCAATTCACATGTCGGCGGCGATACGGCGCGGGCGGCAGCCGATATCAAGAAATGGAACGACAAAACCCAGGCGGCAATTGGCTCAGAGCTTGCGGCTGAAATCTATGGGCTGGAAATTCTCCAGAAGGACGTTCAGGACAGCGACCACAATACCACCCGGTTTCTGGTGCTCTCAAGAGACAAATGGGTCCCTGATAATGATACGAAGCACAGTTTTCTGACCAGCTTCGTGTTTGAAGTGAGAAACATTCCTGCAGCCCTCTACAAAGCGCTCGGCGGTTTTGCCACCAATAACGTGCAGATGGTCAAACTGGAAAGCTATGTTGACAAGCATTTCAACGTCGCCAGATTCTACGCAGACGTCGAAGGCCACATAGAAACGAGACCCCTGAAACTCGCTTTTGAGGAACTCAACTTCTTCGCCAAGAGCGTCGCCATCCTCGGCACCTACCCGGCCCACTCGTTTAGAAAGCAGAATGGAAAGTAGAGCTGGAATGCAAAATACTGGTGCCTGACCCGGTATTTTTGCATTCTTCATGGCCTCGCCAACGTTGTTATAGTGGTTCAGAAATGTTGTATTTTGAGACCTGACCCCGGGTTTTTGCATTTTTTGAGGAGATTTCTGTCGTTGACATTATCTTGTCCCCGGAGCAGAATGTGATTTAATGACTAAATTTATATAAGGGCGTAAGTTGTTTGTTTTTCTGGAAGGTGCCAGCCCGCCTTGAGTCATGGCCGTAACAGAATATACTGGAGGCTTTGATGAAGATCTGCCAGAGTTGCGGTCAGTCCCTGGCCCAACGAATCAAGAACTGCCCCAGCTGCGGCAGCGATGTGGCTGATGGGCTTGAGTACGTCGATAATTACCGGATTCTTGATGTCGTCCATGAGGGTCATGCATCCCTTCTCTGTAAAGCCATCCGCGAAGATGATGAAACGCCGGTTGCGCTCAGGCTGTTCACCGTCAATTCAGGGGTCGACGAAACCATAGCACAGCGACTCAGCAAAGAGCTGGAAGAGCTGCAGAAACTCCCAAAGGAGTGGTTCGTCCAGCATCACGCGATTCAGCAGTCCGCCGACGGCATGTGGTACCGCGTCAGCGAATGGCTCGACGCTGAAAGCTGGGGCGATCTGCTGAGTTCAGGCAGACTCCGGAACCCGGAAGTGGCTTACGATCTCTTCCGCCGTCTTGCCACAATCCTTGATGGTCTCCATCAGTCAGGCCATTTCATTCCTCACCTGATACTTAATGACATCCTGATACTCAAAGGTGAGCCGGAGCGCATTGATGTCAAGGTCGATTACAAACTTTCCCGATTCCTTGATCAGAAGAAAGCCCAGCCGGGTCCTATGCTGCAGAACCTGCTCGTCTGCCACCCTGATATCGTCAATAATCGGCCTCTGAACTTCAAGAGTGATATCTGGTCGCTTGGCCGGATATTCACCCAGGTCCTGTCCGGGGACCTCGACATGTGTAATCCCGACCCAATTGTCGGCAAAGATGATTTTCCGAAGGAAATCAAGTTGCTGATCCGTTCCATGCTTGTTGATGATCCGGACCTGCGCCCTCGCTCGATGGCGGAAGTTGCCGAGGCGCTGACCCGCATCAAGGAAGAGGCAGCAAGCGGAGAAGGTGAAACGACTGTTGCAACCGCTGGGCAAGTCAGGCGACTGAAAAAGGCTGTGGTGATAATCTCGCTGATCCTTGCGGTCCTGGCAGCGGCGGGTACCATCGTTTTTTATCAGTTTGAGCGGGAATCAACTCAGATCGCGACGGCGATGTCTGATTATGCCAACCGCTACGCACCTTCGGTTGCCTTTGTCGTGGTAGAGTACACGGTCAAGGTTGAAGAGATGACAATCTACCAGCAGCGAACCGAAGGGACAGCTTTTCTGGTTGACTCTGAGGGCTATCTCCTGACAAACCGCCATGTTGCCTGTCCCTGGCTGGAAGATCAGACGCTGTTTGGAATTATCGGCCAGCTCCAGGCAGTTAACAAGACGCCGCGATTCGATTACCAGATGTACCTCTGGTTTGAGGGTGATACCGCCTTTAACCGCTTGCTTGGCCTCGATTCAAGCAGCGAGCTCGAAGACATCTATGATCTTCTCTCCGCCTACAGCCGCGGCGGGCAGCCCAGGGTGAAAATCGCCGGTGTCGCCAAGGCACCGACGCTTACCGGACAGAGGATAAAGGCCCCGCTCGGCGATGATTTTGCCGTCCTCAAGATCAACCAGCTGCCCCGCGGGCTGCTGCCGCTGCCGCTTGACAAAAGCCTCGACATCACCAGGCTGAAGCGACTGTCACCGGTTATTGCGCTGGGATTTCCTCTCGGCAGCCGCACCCAGGAGGACACCATCAATGTCAGCGTCACCAGGGGCCATATTCGCCGGACCTTTGAAAATTTTTTCCAGGTAGACACCTCAATATACCGGGGCAACAGCGGTGGTCCGATTATCGACAGCGAGGGCATGGTCATCGGCATCGCCTCGGCCGTTGCGACCGATGTTGCCGTGGCCCCAATGCCCGTTATCACCCCGCTTTCAGACATTGGCCTGGTCCTGCCGGTCACCAAGGCCGCACTCTTTATCGACGAGCTCAAAGACGGCCAGGTTAAATGGAACGGCGTCATCGATTTTTCCGTCAAGTCAAAAATTGACGCGATAAAAGCGGCAGCAGCAAGCGGAAACTGGGCGAAGGCCCTGGACCTTGCCAACCAGAGTCTTGAAGACAGCAACGATCCGTTTATCCTGACCACAGCTGCGATGATCCATCTCTGCACCGGAGATTTTGGCAGTGCAGCCAGGTTATTCGACAGAACACTTTCAATCGATGCTGAAAACGACCAGGCACGCCTGATGCACTATCTTGCCGATCGCCGTCAGGGGAGCGGGCTGCGCAATGCCCACCAGCGCCACCTGATCAACCTGGACTGGCGTTCAAGCGGAGAATTCTACGGCTATCTCGCCAGGGTGCTCGGCGCGGCTGTGGATCGAGACGTCGCCGTTGATGCCTGGAACAATACTGCTGAAAAAGCGTGGATCCGCTATATCCTCGGACTTCTCGAACTTGATGACAAAAATGTGGAAAGAGCCTGGCAGCATTTCAGCGAGGCGGCCCTTGTCTCTGACAGAGAGGAGTGGTCTTTTTACCTGGCACTCTCGGAACTGGATCGTCTCAGTAAAGCACAGGCTGATGGTCAAGCCAGGATGCAGGATTTCAGAGAGCAGCTCAACGAGGCTGCGCAAACAAGGGAGGAACAGCAAGCGCTGACAGCACGGCTGACTGCCAGACTCGATCAGATCAAGGATAACCAGGAAGCACAGAGAGAGCTGTTCATGGAAATCGTGGCATCACAACCAGAGAACAGGTACCTCCACGCCTATGCAGCATTCTATGCGGCGATGTCTTCCGACTGGCCCAACGCACTGGAATCGGCCGAAGAGTATCTCACATTCAACGGCAGGGAAGAGCCCTTGCGGTTGGCAACAAACCTGCTCGTACCTGGCGTTTTGTACCAGATGGGAGAAGATGACAAGGCCCAGCTCAAGCTCAGCCAGTTCTGCAGCCAGACAAACACCGCGTGGTATCAACAGATCTGCGAAACCCTGCTGGGCAAGCAGTCCGAGGAAGCCCTGATGGAAACAGCCAGCAAGAACCCTCAAAACATCCTCACTGCCTACACGGCCCTCGGCTTCCGGGCGGAAGCAAAGGGAGAGCACAACCTGGCCATACGGCACTATCGTGAAGCCCTCGGCTCCTATCTCGATAACTGGATCGAATACAACCTGGCACTCCGCCGCTATATCGCCCTCCGCAAACAGGCAAAAAACGCAAAATAACGGGGTCAGGTCTCAAAACACAACATTTTTCTTCTGAACGACAACCCTGCAGAGCGCCGCCGTGCGCAAAAAAGGGGCTGAACGTTTGCTTGCGCAGGAAGTAACTCAACCATTATCTCTCCTGAAGCGACCAGGGTTGCAAATTGGTTTCTAAATATCATAGAATAAATGATATCCGGTTTTTGCTTACACCTCGTCATACCAGGAAATAGGAAAATGGGACTTAGATTCGGAACTTTGTTTTATTTAAGGAAACCGTTTCTATTTTACCATTTGACATGTGCCCCGATACTCTAAGGACAGGAAATGCGGCTGCTCAGGATGTTTAAAAAAGATATGGCCCAGGAAGTGAAAGATTGGGTCCGGGATGGGTTGATCGAATCTGCCCAGGGTGAAGCGATCCTGGCACGATATAGTATCCAGTTTAAAGACGCCCAAGGCACTTCACTGGGGTATTACGTGCTGACGGCGCTGGCCGCGTTGTTTGTCGGCCTTGCCCTGATTCTGATTGTCTCCAACAACTGGGACGAGATTCCCCGTTTAACCAGGATGCTGCTCCTGTTCTTCCTGACCCTTGCGGTCAACCTGCAGGGAATGCGCCTGATGCTCTGCGGCCGTGAGAAGGCCGGGGTGTTGTGGCTGTTTTTCGGTTCGATCTGCTACGGTGCGACCATCATGCTCATTGCCCAGATTTACCATCTTGGCGAGCACTTCCCAGACGGCATCTTTTACTGGGCCCTTGGTGTCCTGCCCTTGCTATTCATTACTCAGAGCCGGCTCATCGCTTTTCTCTGCCTGGTCCTTGCCACCACCTGGGCGATAGTCGAAACACATACCGATTTTTTCCCCGCAAGCTATCCGCTCTTCATGGTTTCCGGGATCTGGCTTGCCTGGATTCGCAGAGACTCAGCACTGCTTTTTCTGGGCGGACTTGCCGGATTGGTCTTTTGGATCAATTTACTCCTCGCCTGGATAGGCGGCAGCTGGTACACGTTCGATGCGATCATAGATCAGCTCCCTGCCACAATTTCCCTGGGTCTATTGCTCACAGGCTTTGCCTGGTGGCTTATGCGTCACTCCGATCACCAGCTTCGTGATTATGGCGGGGTACTGCACCTGTGGTTGATGCGCGGAGGAATCATTTTACTCCTGATACTGAGCTTCGATGATATCTGGCGCGAGTTGGCCCGTGAAGATTATTTTTCCGGTTTCTTCGCTCCTTCGCTTTTGTTTTTTGGCGGTGCGGCAGGATATTACCTCGCTCGACCTTCGGGCGTCAATGCCTTCGGCCCGCTGCTCAGCAACGCCCTTTTCTTTTTCCTGGCCTTTCTCTGGGTCCACCTCGACAAGGCTAATGGTGATTATCCGGCCATTGCCGCCAACCTGATGCTGGTGGTCACCGGGGTCTGGCTTATCCGTCGCGGTATCGACGAGGCGATTACCCACTTTTTTTACACCGGAGTCGGCGTGCTGCTGCTCACTGCTCTGCTTCGTTATTTTGATCTGATCGGTGACTATATAGGCGGCGCAATCCTTTTCATGATAGCTGCCACAGTTCTGTTCGGGGCTGCACGATATTGGCGCGCCCGCATGGTGCAGAAGGAGGTGGTTGATGTTTAAGGCAATTAGAATGTGGACCCCCGCCAACAAGCGCTTCCTTGTTATCGGTCTGACACTAACGATCAGCGCCCAGATGCTGGTGCTCGCAACGGAATACCTGAGTTCTGTATGGCCCCTCTGGTATGGCACACCCGTTATGCTCAAGACCGCGCCTATTGACCCGCGAAGTCTGTTTCGCGGCAACTATGTGCGGCTCAGTTACGACATCTCCAACATCAATAAAAGTTTGACCAAAGAAGACTTCAAACCTGGTGAAGTGGGGTATGTGACCCTGAAAGAAGAGGAAGGTGTCTTCATCGCCACCGGACTGCATCGCGAAAAGCCCGGGTCAGAAGTCTTCATTCGAGGGCGCATTGCAGGTGAGAGAAACGGCTATTTACTGAAATACGGAATCGAGGCATACTTCATGCCAAAGGAAAAGGCCCTGAAAGCAGAACGATCTGTGCGCCAAGGCGCAAAAGCGCAAATCTATCTGCTCGGTAGCGGAAAAGCTGCTATCGCCAAATTACATTGCAATTCAGGCGATTGTTAAGCAACTGCCGGGGTCAGGTCTCCAAATCCAACATTTTTTTCTTCTGAGCGGCGATCCTGCTGATCGTC
>CBDUGK010000157.1:0-6240 GCA_965366875.1 uncultured Desulfobulbaceae bacterium
TTCCAGAGGCCATAGTTGTACATGGCGCGCAGGGCATCAACGGCGCGCTCCGGCGTGTCATAATCGGGAAGCCCGGCCTCGGAGAGCACCTTCCTGCCGGGAAGCACGTCATCTCCGCCCATGAACGAGGCGACAACAGGTTTTGAACCATCAAGCGCAGCGGCTATGGCCAGGGCCGTGTCCGCCGGCCTGGTCATCGTCTGGGGTGTCATGATCAAGAGGATGGCATCAACGGCGGGGTCATTCTGCGCCGCCTGGATGGCGGTCGCATAACGCTCTGGATCCGAGTCCCCAAGCACATCAATCGGATTATTGACCGCCGCTTCTCTGGGGAGTTTTTCTCTTAAAAAGGTAACGGTCCTGTTCTCGAGAATTGCCACCTGCATTCCGGCTTTTTCCACCGCGTCAGCGGCCATTGTTCCCGGGCCCCCGGCATTGGTGATGATGAGGATTCGGTTTCCCTTGGGAAGCGGCTGCAGGGCGAGGGCTGCTGCATAATCAAACAGGGCCTCGAACGTGTCTGCCCGAACGACGCCGGAGCGTTTGAAGGCCGCTCCATAAGCCGTATCAGCAGCTGCCAGAACGCCGGTGTGCGAAGCCGCAGCCATCAGTCCGGTCGCCGTAGTGCCGGACTTGAGGATAACGACCGGTTTTTTTGAAGCAGCTTCCTCTGCCGCTTTTACAAAGCCATCCCCGGCGCTGATGTCCTCGAGATAGCCGATAACGACCCTGGTGTTTTCATCTTTTGCCAGCCAGGACAGTATATCGATCTCGTTGATATCAGCCTTGTTTCCGATGCTGATCATCTTGGAAACGCCGAGGTGCCGTGAACTGCAGATATCGAGCATTGCGGCACACACCGCGCCGGACTGGGAAAAAATCGAGATCGGGCCCGGTTCCGGTTTCCTGGCGATAAAGGTGCTGTTCAGGCCGACATCGGTGTTGATGATTCCCATACAGTTTGGCCCCAGCAGGCGAACGGCGCGTTTACGGCAGAGATCCACCATCTTCCGCTCCATCTCGAGCCCCTGCTCCCCGAGTTCCCTGAACCCCGAAGAGATCACGACAATGCCTTTGACGCCGGCATTAATGCAGTCTTCCACCGTTGTCAGAGCAACTTCATTGGGGACAACGATGATTGCCAGATCGACTTCCTTACCGTATGAATGGAGATCCGGGTAACAGGGTAGGCCGAGCAGCGTGTCGGCTTCGGGATTTACCGCGACAATTTTTCCCTGATAGCCGGATGAAGAAATATTGACAAGCACATCGTGGCCGACTTTTCCCGGTATGCGGGAGGCACCGACCACGGCAATCGACCGGGGGGTGAAAAATACGTCAAGGTTCATCAGCTTTCCTCGGGGTGTTGATCAGGAACAGCGGGTTAACAGTTTCATGGCTTCAACAGTGTGAACCCACTCTCCTGGAGCAGCTTCTGCACCTGACGCACGACAGTGGTGTCAACGCGGAGATAGATACGATCAAAACCGGAGACCTCTCCGATGTTGATCAGGCGGTTGCACTTGATATTGTTGTCCTCGAGGAGCGCGACGATAGTGTTCAGGCTTTTTGATCTGGCGTCGTTGAGTATGGCGATGAGCTCGGTCCCTTTTTCAGTCGCACCGAATAATTTTTTGTAGGCTGAAGTGAGATCACGCATCGAAAAGATGCCGATGACCTCGTCCTCTTCAGTGACAACCGGCAAGGCCCCGACTTTATCACGTTCAAAAACCGTCAGGGCGTCATCAAGCGTCGAGTCGAGGGTCAGGCAGGAGCAATTCTGAGACATTATTTCACCGACCGAAACCTTCTCCACCTTCCTGAAAGCCTTGTCACGTTCGCTGTCACTGAGAAGTGTCGACGGATAGGCCGAGCGCAAATCACGGTCGGAGATTACTCCGATCAGTCTGTTTTCCTTGTCAACCACCGGAAGATGCCTGAAATGACACTCGGTAAGCAGCTGCCGGGCCTCAGGCAGCAAAATGTCTGCGGAAATGGTTAATGGGTTGGCAGTCATGTAGTCAGAGATGAACATTAAAACACCATTGCCGAACTGAATCGGTCCTGTTTATGGTTAATATTCCGGAGAAAAACCCCACCTGCCTGTGCTTGACAGCACCACCGTGAATAATTACAAACAAAAAGAGTGTCCAAAGAGGTAAAAACTCACGAGAGCTTACGGCCGACCATCATGCCCACACCTAATCTGTTCTGCAGCGAAAATCAGGGATCATGCTGGCAATTCCTGCCAATATAGGCCTTACCCCCTCATATTACAAATAAATAATAATGATATCATTCTATCATATTTCTCTATGCCCACGGTGCGCCCGCGTACGGAAGCATTTACAGGATCTTCTCGGGGACTCCTATGCAGCCTCCGTTACCGAAATCAATGTTGCCGCCAATCCGCTGAAGGCCTGGAAAAACGGGATAAAAATGGTACCTGCTCTCCGCTGCAGCGATGATCTGGTAAGCGGTGTCATCCTGTCCCGAAAATCTCTTGAACAGTTCCTCCAAAGAAACAGTTTCCTGAACCGCTAAGCAGCATCTTCCAACCGTCATTGCCGTCCGGGCAGCCACCCCGGCCTCATTTCATTTCGAACAGGCCCGTAATTTGCAATGAAATAAGTAACTGTCAATTTTAATCGATCAGGGGACGCCATGGAAATAAGTTCAGCAACGTTGGCGGCGCGAGAAACCGCTGTCAACAAAGCAAACGTCGGTAGGGATTTCCTCCAGAAAATGCAGGAAGAAAAAGAAGAAGCTGCACAGACTCAGCGGGAAGAAATACCCGCTGAGGTGAGAAAAGTTGAACCCGACAGGCAGGGGAGAATCGACCTGTACGCCTGAGTTGTAATACCGTTCTGCAACCACAATTTCAAAACTGTAATCAGCCTTCCGGTTCATGCTGCGTCCTTCATCTCTCCGGCAGCCGAACCGGGAAATTAATCTGCAATGCAACCTCCGCTGTGCAGATCCTGTTGATTTCTCTTGCATTATCTCTATAACTGCTTGATAATTATATCATATGCAACTACAGGCAGATTAAATTCCACCATCGCTGACAGCTCATGAAATATCTGATCACTATCGTCTGTTTTCTGGCAGTACTCTCACTTGTGACAATTTTTATCATTTCACCGTCGCCATCCCCTGATAAAGGCAGCGTGGTTGTGAAGGTAAACGACAACAGCATCACCAGCAGCATGCTTGCGGAATCTGAAAAAAACAGGCCGTCCCACCATGAAAACCGCAAGGAATTTCTCAAATCGGTCGTGGTCGAACAGCTGCTCATCCAGGAGGCCAAACGTCAAAAAATTGACCAGGAACCCCAATTCCGTGAAGCAATAAAAAACCACTATGAGCAGTCCCTGGTAAAAATACTTCTGGAAAGAAAAAACCAGATGCTTGACGAGACGGTCAGTGAAGGAGAAATCGACCAGTTCCTCGACTACTTCGGCAAAACAGTGACATTTACCCTGGCGCCAGGTGCCGGCGATCAAGCTGCGCCCGAAATCGTATGGGAGGCAGGCTCCACAGAAACCGAACGTTTCGAGGATCTTTCAACCACCCTGCAGCCGCTTCTTGTCGGCCTGCAGCGCGGAGAGACCACAACCTTTTTTGATACCGGCAATGAATGGTTTGCAATCCGGCTCGAGAGTGTGAGCGGGAAGACCTCTGAAGACGTGACCAGCATTCCACGAGAGATGGTGCGTTCAATTATCGCAACCCACAAGCGTGAGCAGAAACTCTACGGCTGGATTAACTCACTGGTGTCCGACGCCGATATTTCAATACATGAGGACATTAAATAATTATGGCTGCCCGATACAAGCGAAACATAAAAAATTATTTTCTCAAAGAGGACTACCAGGGCCGGTTTGCCTTCATCATCTTCGTTGCGGCGATTCTCGGCTGCCTGCTGCTCCTCTCACTGCTGACATTTTTCTCGGCCGACACGATGACCATCAGCTACAACAATAACGATCTCCAGCTTGGCCGCACGCCATGGATGCTGTTCAAGAGCGCTGCTGCCGCTTACTGGATCTTTCTGCTGATTGGCGGCACCATCCTGGTCCTGGTGGCAATTGTCGGTACCCACCGGATTGCCGGACCCCTCTTTCGGCTCGAAAGAGCCCTGACCAATATGGCCAAAGGCGACCTGACAGAGAGGATTCACCTGCGCGAAAAGGACGGCGGCCAGGATCTGGCCCAAAAAATCAACACGTTTAATGAAATCCTCTCCTCCAGGCTGGCACAGATAGACCGCAACGCCGAGGCCATCAACGATCTGCTCAGGCAGTACGAGAGTCTTGATAACGCCCAGGTCAGCGCCGAAGACGCCACCAGTATCTGCCAGGCAATCAGGAACCACAACAATAAACTCCGCTCCCAGCTGCAGTTTTTCACTCTCAGAAATGAATGACCTGCAGCCAACCGGCCAGACTTTGTTGAGAGCTGTCGGCTTGCCTCCCGGGACGCCCCGGTATCATCGCAGCTCAGCAGCCTTCCTCGTCGCACTCATGCTCCTGCTGGGCTCAGCCGGGTTTTCATCCGCCGGCAGCAGGTATGCCACGCTGATCTGCAATGACCCGAAGCTGTTAACTGAATTCAACGAAAACCTCTATCTCGGGCGAAACCTTTCGCGGATGATCAAGCGAAAGAATCTCATCACCGTCCAGGACGAGGTGGAAGCCAAAATAGACATTATCGTTGAGAAGGTTGAAGTGGCGCTCGATATGTTTCCGGAAAATCTGCATTTCACCCTGGTGCTGCTGCCAACTGCACGTGATGTGTCTGGAATATATAACAAATTCTACGGCAAAAAGGTGGACCACATCGCCTACTATTCACTTACCCAGAAGACGATCTACATCTCCGTGGATGACACCAAGCTGAAAGTCCTCGCCCACGAAATCGGCCACATGATTGTCGATAATTTTTTCAAGGTTCGTCCCCCCTATACGATCCACGAGCTGATGGCGCAATTTGCCGAGAAGCACGTAACGGATTAGTATTTCAATTCACTAAAATATTCGTGCAGTCACCTGACACTGCAAATGGACGTCAGCGGAATTCCCTTTTAGCAGCTCCTCAATCGATAATCAGAGATCGCTCTTTTCATCAAAAACCGGGAACCGTCATGGTGAATGTCCTGGGATTTTGGTTGGCAAACGTTGCTATCTGTCCCTCAAGAACCACCAGCAATTCACTGTTGACGTCTTCAACCTCATCCGGGTAGAGCATCAACACGGCGGTCTGTCCAAATGCGAGACTTACCGACAGCGATTTCCTTAACAAGTTGTGATATTATACAGGGTGCCGATACCCGTCACCGGTAATCGCCCATGTCCCTTGCTGTATTACACGTATTGTACCGTCGAGTGGCAGTCTGCCACAGTTTCTCACGCGAGCATAGAGCATCTCATCGTCATACATATTGTTTGAATTCGGATAATCTTCCGGCCCAAATCCCACCTGGATATGATGAGTTATTTCCCAGGTGTGATCTTAAAACTTCGTCAAGCTCCTCAAAGCACATTGGCTGAGCTTGCCCAGCAGCATGATGTCGTAGAGATAGAATGTGCGCAGGAAAGAGGAACTCTTCTTTAAGGTGGTGGTTAAACTGAATCATTTTTTTCTTATGGCAGTCAGGATAGAACCAACGGGCACAACAGCTGTATTTAAACTTCTTTAGTGTGGAAAGGCGCCTGACCCAAAATTTTGCACTTAACGCACCCCGCAAGCAGCGTTCAGGCCGGTGTGTCAACGTATCTGTGAAAGTGATGCCAAAGCCGCCCCGGTAGCTCTGGAACTGTATTTAATGGTTAGTTCGGCACCCGGATCATAGGTTATTTTAAGCGGGATATTCTCTTCTATGGTATAGGTGCGGTTGGCCCGGGGATTATGGATTTGCGGCGGGATCAGCTGGTTATTCGGTGGTTCTGACAGTGTTGAGCCCGAATCACCAGAAACCAGAGCGTCCACGGTAAAATAGGTTACCGGCGTCCAACCGGTCTCCTTGCTTACCACATGAGCGGAAACACCCCATTTTGCCCCACAGATCTTTTCCCTTCAGGTTAAAATAGGTTATCAATTGATTGGCTGTCTTCAAATAATTCTTGCCTTCCTCATACTTCCTGTTTTGAGGAGTTACACCAGGTTCAGGCCAGGAGATTTCTTCCACCTTTATAGCTACCGCGTAATCTGGAGGATTAATAACAGGCCGTTCCATGA
>CBDUGK010000158.1:0-6229 GCA_965366875.1 uncultured Desulfobulbaceae bacterium
CTGACAGACAGGCCGTCCATGGCCTGCCGCCAGTTGCGGACCTCCTGTCCGCAACCCTCCGGGCCTGATGTCGTTC
Source organism: uncultured Desulfobulbaceae bacterium (assembly GCA_965366875.1). Taxonomy (GTDB): domain Bacteria; phylum Desulfobacterota; class Desulfobulbia; order Desulfobulbales; family Desulfocapsaceae; genus MADRE3. The sequence goes on from CBDUGK010000158.1 coordinate 77, forward strand.
CACGGCTGGCCTCCGCGAGGCGTCCTCCAGCAATGCCCCCCACCTCGCTGTGCTGCTCGCCAGCATCGAACGGGGCAATCCGCAATGTGCATGATGAGATAAACTGGAATCTTTTACAGTGTTTCTAGAGCGGAACGCCATCGAGGTCGCTGGCAATGACGGCGGCCTGTCGGTAGTGGTTGGGGAGCCGCTCCATGGCCTGCCGGGCCTGATCCTGCTGCGGGAAAATCTCATCGAGGACAACGAGAAACGAGAGGTTTGACACCCCGTCCCAGATCGGCAGGATGCGCATTTTTTCGTCTGTATCCAGGGTTGTTATCAGAAAATCGTAGGCCGACTGCAGGGTGGCGAACTCGCCGAGGCTGACGAGAACGGGGGTGAGCTTGCTGGTGGCCGAATCGGGGAGGCGGGGGAAAAAAATCTTTGTATCCACTTTCAGCCTGGCCGGATCGTCGAGATACGGGTTTGCCCTGAGGACCTCGCTCAGGTTCTCTTCGGAAAAACTGCCATAGATCCGGGTGACCATCCTGCCAAGCGACATTCCCGGCAACACGGTCAGGTAGCCCAGTTCATCAGGGGCAGGAAGGACGGCGGTCTCCCTGGCTGGCACCGTGCCTGCCGTAAGCGCCGGTTCGGGAAGCGTTCCAGATGTTTCTGCCGGGGACTCGGCGGCCTGTTCCTGCAGCACCACGGTTGCTCCGTTTTCTTTGAAAGCTCCGCTGTAGGTCAGCAGGAGCAGGCCGCAAACGAGAAAAACGGGTAAGCCGACGGCGAGGACAATCCTGCGAAGGGTCCTGTTCCGCCCGATCGAGGTCTCTGCAGCGCTACTCCATACCAGCCCCGGGGTCGCCGCTGTCTTCTCTTTTACCAGCATGGTCAACAGAATTTTCGAACAGAGCATGATGATCTTGCGCGGATAGCCTCCGGTGAGCAGATAGATCAGCAGCAGCGACGGCAGCGGGAAAAGCTCGGGGCCGTCAGCCAGTCCCGACCGGCACTGGCTGATCCGGTAGCGGATCAGCTGCCGGGTTTCGGTAAAGCCGAGCGGTCCGAGGGTGTGATAGGAGGTGATCCGGTCGTTGAAATTCGGCCTGCTTTTCAGGGTGTCGGTAAATTCCTGCTGGGCAAAAATGACAATTTCCAGCAGTTTGTTCTGGTTGGTTTCAAAGTTGAGAAACTCGCGCAGAATTTCAATACAGAAGCCCGGAAGTTTCTGCCCCTCGTCAATGATCAATGCCGTTATAACGTCGCGGTCAACACCCTGGTGGATCAGATAGTTCTTGATGGCCTCTTTCATCTGCCACTCTGAACTGCAGCTCTCCGTAATGCCGAATGTAGCAATAATGGATGTCAGAAACTCATCTGCGGAGCTGAAGTCGGGGTCAAGAATGAGATGGGCTTCAACGCTGCCGGTGCCATCGCCGAGTAGTTTGAGCAGGGCACGGCACATGGTGCTTTTGCCGGTGCCGACCGCCCCGATAACGACGCTGAGACCCCGGCGCAACCGCAGGGCCAGCTCGAGCTTCTGGAGGCAGTCGTGGTGCTGGATCGAATAAAAAAGCAGATCCGGATCCGGTGAATTTGCAAACGGTTCTCTGGTTAACTGAAAGAGCTTGTAGTAATTCACGTCATAGAGGCAGTGTTAAGCATTTCCTGATCGTAATGATACGTGCTCCGTGAGTGGAGGTTCCCCGGTAATTGTTCTATTTCATGGACAGCTCACCTGGCGTGCCGGTGTTGCTTGAGAAGCGGATAGCCCATTTCCTCGCGCTGGGCGACATAGGATTCGGCGACTTTTCTGGCGATGTTCCTGATGCGGCCGATATACCTGGTCCGTTCGGCAACGCTGATTGCCTTGCGGGCGTCGAGAAGGTTGAAGGTATGGGAGCATTTCAGGCAATAGTCGTAGGCGGGCAGGATCAGGTTTTTCTCGACCAGCTTGAGCGCTTCCGATTCGTAGGTGTTGAAAAAATCGATCATCCTCTCGACGTTTGCCTCCTCAAAATTAAAGGTCGAGAACTCGATTTCGGCCTGGTGAAAGATTTCGCCGTAGGTGACCTCGTCGTTCCATTTGATGTCGTAGACGGAGTTTACCCCCTGCAGATACATGGCGATGCGTTCAAGGCCATAGGTAATTTCGGCGGTCACCGGGTGCAGGTCGATCGAGCCGGCCTGCTGGAAATAGGTGAACTGGGTAATCTCCATGCCGTCCAGCCACACCTCCCAGCCAAGCCCCCAGGCGCCGAGCGTCGGTGATTCCCAGTCGTCTTCGACGAACCTGATGTCATGTTCGAGCAGATCGAGACCAAAGCGCTTGAGGCTCTCAAGATAGAGTTCCTGGACATCCGGAGGCGAGGGCTTGATGACAACCTGGTACTGGTAATAGTGTTGCAGACGATTCGGGTTGTCGCCATATCTGCCGTCGGTTGGCCTGCGGGACGGCTGCGGATAGGCCGATTTCCAGGGTTCGGGCCCGAGTGCTTTTAAAAGGGTCGCCGGATGAAAGGTGCCGGCCCCGACTTCCATGTCATAGGGCTGCTGGAGGACGCAGCCCTGCTCGGCCCAGTATTTGTTCAGTTCTAAGATGATATCTTGAAAATTCATTGCGGTGATCCTCTGTTATGTCATTCCGGCAAGCATGACTACTGATGTCTGCCGAGGCTGTCTAATAGATAGTGGTGCAGTTTGTAGAATTGTTACTCCTGTAAAAAAACCGGTTCATCCGGGGTATGCGTATTTTTTGCGTGGAGCGTGGAGAACCAGCGGAGGGCATCGCTTCCAGACGCTGCTCTTCGGCCTGATCTCCGTTGCACGACGGCTGACAGACAGGCCGTCCATGGCCTGCCGTCAGTTGCGGACGTCCTGTCCGCAACCCTCCGGGCCTGATGTCGCTCCACGGCGGGCCTCCGCGAGGCGTCTTCCAGCGATGCCCCCCGCTTCCTTGGTTATGCAGGCTTTATCCGGATGAGCCAAAAAACTGATGTAACGATGGCAACGAAGCAGATGAAGAGTTTTTACGACGCCATCATAATTGCAATCTTGACTTTTGTCCAGCCGATCAGCATTATATCCTGTTGGCACTATAAAATCAGCAGGAAAAGAGCGTTTTCAACTGTTTACAGGACTCATGGAACCACAGACATTGAGCATTCGCGGGGCGCGGATGCATAATCTGAAAAATATCGATGTCGATCTGCCGAGAAATGCACTGGTGGTTTTTACCGGGCTCTCCGGTTCGGGTAAATCGACACTGGCCTTTGACACCCTCTACGCCGAAGGGCAGCGCCGTTACGTCGAGTCGCTCTCCACCTATGCCCGCCAGTTTCTCGGCCAGATGAATAAACCCGATGTCGATTCCCTGGAGGGACTCTCTCCGGCGGTGTCGATCGAGCAGAAAACCACCAGCAGGAATCCCCGCTCCACCGTCGGCACGGTCACCGAGATTTACGATCACCTGCGGCTGCTCTTTGCCCGCTGCGGCAGACCCTACTGTCCCGAGTGCGGTGAAGAAATACGCTCCCAGTCCGTTGAGGACATGGTCAACACGCTGCTGGCCAGACCCGAGGGAACCCGGGTCATCCTGCTTGCCCCGATGGTTGCCGGACGCAAGGGCCGTCATGAACAGCTCATTGCCAGGATTCGCAAGGAAGGATTTGTCCGGGCTCGGGTTGACGGAAACATCATGCACACCGACGATATCGTCGACCTGGACAAGAATAAAAAGCACTCCATAGAGATCGTGGTTGACCGGCTGGTGCTGAACCCCTCTGTGCGCAGGAGGCTCGCCGACTCGGTTGCCACCGCGGTGAAGGTCACCGAAGGATTCCTGCTTGCCCTGTTCCCGGACGAGAAGAAGGAGCAGCTGTTCAGCGAACTCGCCGCCTGCCACACCTGCGGAATATCGATGCCGCCGCTCACCACCCAGCTGTTTTCTTTCAACAATCCGCGGGGCGCCTGCACCGAGTGCGGGGGACTCGGAGTGAAACAGTTTTTTGACGAGGGGTTGATTGTCCCGGACCGCAGTCTCTCCATCATCAATGGTGCACTCGCTCCCTGGGGCTGGAGAAGCGAGTCTACCTACACCGGTCAGATGCTCGCCGCGGTAGCCAAGCATTACGGGTTTTCACTGAAAACAGTCTTTGGAAAACTCTCCTCCAAACATCAGAAGATCCTGCTGCACGGTTCGGGCAGCGACGAGATAAATTTTTACTATCGCAAGGGGCGGCGGGAGATGAGCGCGGTGAAGCGGTACGAGGGTGTTATCCCGCAGCTTGACCGCAGGTTCCATGAGACCCAGTCACAGATGATCCGGGACGAACTGAGCCGCTACATGAACGAGCAGGTCTGCCCGGTCTGCCATGGGGCCCGCCTGCAGCCGGAGCCGCTGGCGGTACGAATCGGCTCCCATAATATTTTTGAGCTCACCAGGATGTCGATAAACCTGCTGCTCGACAGCCTGCCGCTCCTGCCGTTCAACGAGCGGGAGCGCACAATCGGCGAGCCGGTGCTCAAAGAAATCGTCGACCGTCTGTCCTTCCTGAGCGATGTCGGGCTCGGCTACCTGACCCTTGGCCGGACCTCGGGGACGCTTTCCGGCGGCGAGGCCCAGCGCATCAGGCTGGCCTCGCAGATCGGCTCGCGGTTGGCCGGTGTCCTGTACATCCTCGATGAACCGAGCATCGGGCTGCACCAGCGCGATAACCAGAAATTGATCAACACCCTGACGGAATTGCGTGATCTCGGCAATACGGTGATCGTCGTTGAGCACGATACGGATACCATCCTTGCAGCCGATCATATTCTCGATATGGGACCCGGTGCCGGAATCCATGGCGGCGACGTGGTGTACAGCGGCGATATCAAAGGGCTTCTCGGCTGCGAGGAATCGATTACCGGAGCCTATCTTTCCGACCGGGAACGGATAGAGGTGCCGGAGAAGCGCAGAAAGGTCGCCAGACGTTCGGCAAAGGCACTGAAGATCAGCGGAGCCGTTGCCAATAATCTGAAAAAGGTGAAGGTGGATTTCCCGCTGAATGTGATGACTGCGGTTACCGGTGTTTCCGGTTCCGGCAAGAGCAGCCTGGTGATGGAAACCTTGTTTAAACTGGCAAAAGCTGGAAAGGCCGGGAAAATGAAGGTTGTCGAACAGTCCGGGGTGAGGCTCAGCGGGCTTGACAGGATAGACAAGATTGTTGATATCGACCAGAGTCCTATCGGCAGGACGCCGCGCTCAAATCCGGCGACCTACACCGGGGTTTTCACACCGGTCCGGGAGTTGTTTTCCAAACTGCCTGAATCACGCGCCCGAGGCTACAAACCAGGCCGGTTCAGTTTCAATGTCAAGGGCGGCCGTTGTGAAGCCTGCGATGGCGAAGGAGTCCTGCGTATCGCAATGCATTTTCTCCCCGATGTCTACGTGGTCTGTGAGACCTGCCAGGGCAAACGGTACAACCAGGAAACCCTCGATATCCGCTACCGTGACCAGACGATTCATCAGGTGCTGACGATGACCGTTGCCGAGGCCCTTGATTTTTTTGCCAATATCCCGGCCATCAAAAACCGGTTGCAGACGCTCTACGATGTCGGCCTCTCGTATATCAAGCTCGGACAGTCATCGGTAACCCTGTCAGGCGGTGAGGCGCAACGGGTAAAGCTTGCCAAGGAACTTTCCGGCCGAAGCCTCGGCAGCACGCTCTATATTCTCGATGAGCCGACCACCGGTCTTCATCCTGCAGATATCAAACACCTGCTCGCTGTTCTCGACCGGCTTGTTGAGCAGGGCAATTCCGTCGTGGTTATAGAGCACAACCTCGATGTGATCAAGACCGCCGACTGGATTATTGACATCGGGCCTGAAGGTGGCGAAGACGGCGGCGAAGTCCTGGCGACTGGAACTCCCGAGGAGATCACCAGGAACCGCACGTCCTATACCGGCATGTTTCTGAAGCAGATCCTTGAACACGGGAGAGGTGGGTGAAGAACGGCTGATCAGGTAAATAACTTGCGCCTTGCCACCATATACAGTTTAATGCCGACCAATCAGGCCAAAATTGACAACAGACATTCAAAGAGGAGTAAACATGACTGAAAAAAGCACCGCGACAGAAGCGACGGAAACGACTGCGAAACCGGAATTCCGCATGCAGAAGATGT
>CBDUGK010000159.1:0-6223 GCA_965366875.1 uncultured Desulfobulbaceae bacterium
GCTGGGCCGGAGCTGGGAGGCCTGAAAATGTAGACGAGCTAAAACAAAAAAAGTGACAGATTATTTTCAAATCTGTCACTTTTAAAACCATCAGCAAACGGGTTTAAAGATGCTAGTAAGAACTGCTGCCCTGGGGGTTGAACTCGGCATTTTCAACCCACCAATCGGGCCGCTGCACATATTCAAGAAGATTCTCTACCGTTTTGAGGTGGTAGCTTTCCTGCTTCATTAATACTTCAAACAGTTTTTTACTCGCAGGGTCAGTTGCCTCTGCGAATTTTTCCTTGTAAAACGCCATTCCGCGTTTTTCTACCTCGACGGCTTTCTGGTAATCAGCAACGGCGTCAACGCTTATGTCCGTCATTCCTTTATCCTGCTTCATCTCCTCGAATACGGTTTTTATATCAAGTGCAACCCCGTCACCTGGCTCTGCCGCGACCTTCTTCTGCAGATTTTCAATGGCAACCCGGTGGCGGACCTCGTCCTCGGCAAGCATCAGCAGTACTTTCTTGACGCCGTCGGCAGTTGCAGCATCTGCCATCTTTCGGTAAAGCATCTCAGCATCTTTTTCCATCTGAATCGAAAATTTGAATAAATCCATGGGATTCTCCTGTAGTGTTAATTTTTTATTGTAGCGAATAGCGTAAATTGTAATGACTTATTTTCTTTCCAGCAAGCAGAAGTTACTGTTTGGACCATCAAGATTGCAGCCTGGCCACTGTAGTGGATGTTTCAAATCTCTCCCTCGGGTATCGCTCTGGCGGCGGTAACAGTAGAAGCAGGCTGCTCAGCAGGCAGATGCTGTCGCAGATGTTCTACATCAATCCGGTCGCCATATTTTTTCGTGATGGCATCAAGTGCGTCCTGGCGTTTGCTGAAAATATGTTCCTCACCTATCTTGTCATACAGCCCTGTACGCTTGAGTACATCCGTCACCTTGAACTTCGGGCGGGTGATGTAAAAATCGATGCCTGCCTCCTGAAACCACTCCGACATATGCGCCAGCATTTCTTCGCCGGTTGTGTCGATCTGCTCCACTGCCTCAATGTCAAGTATTGCTACCTTCAACCGGGGCTTGTCTGCTACGGCATTGAGCAGTCGCTTTTCCAGGTAGCCGGCATTGACAAAATACAGGTCTCCGTCATAACGAAAAAGTGCCAGGGTGTCGCTGGTTTTCATGCCTAACATGTGTGCATCCCGATAGGTTCCATCTTCATACATTGCCACTTCGGCAAAGTGCGGACGCATTGTCCGATAGATGTAGAAGGCCAGGGAGATCGCTATGCCGATGTATATGCCTTTTTCAAGATGCGGGGCAAAAAATATCGTGGTGTTGAACACCACAAAAGCGACCGCAGTATCATGCCAGTTGACTTTCCAGGAATGTATCAGCGGTTCAATCTGAAACAGGCTTGCAACAGCAACAATGATCACGGCCGCAAGGGTTGCGATCGGCAGGTGATACATCAATGGAGTCAGGAATAACAAGGTTATAGCGACAATGATCCCGGAGACAATGGCCGCGAAGCCTGTCTTCGCACCTGCATCGAAGGCGATTGCTGTTCGCGAGAAGGAGCCCGATACCGGATAGCCCTGGGTTACGCCTGCAACAAGATTTGCCAACCCTTTCCCGACCATTTCCTGATCCGCGGAAAGACGCTGACGGGTTTTTGAGGCGACAGCCTTGGCGACGGAAAATGCTTCCACGAAGCTTAAAAAGGCGATCATGCCGGCGGGCAGCATCAGATCTTTGATATGGACAGGGTCGATCTCCGGCCATACGAAACCGGGCAGCCCCGCCGGCACCTTCCCGACAACCGCTCCGCCACTCCCTTCATATCCGCTCAGCCAGGCGATGACAGTGGTGATGATGACGGTAAAGAGGATTCCCGGCAATTTAGGGGTAAAGCGCTTGAACACAAGCAAAAGCAAAATTGCGGAAAACCCCATGAGCATTGTCAGCAGATGTGTCTTTTCCGGGATGGATACCGCCAGGTTCCAGAGCGTTTCATGAAGATAATGCCCCTGTTCGACGGTAATGCCGAATAGTTTGCCGAGCTGCATGCCGGCGATGACAAGGGCAGCCGCATTGGTAAACCCTATAACAACCGGGTGCGACAGGAAGTCAATCATGATGCCCAGGCGCAGGAAACCAAGAATCAACTGAATAGCGCCGGCAATAATTGCCAGAAAGGCGGCATACATAATGGTCTGCTCAGGAGTTAAGGCCAGCGGGGCCAGCGCCGCAGCCGTCATCAGGGAGATGACCGCAACAGGCCCGTTCTGCAGCTGCTTTGATGAACCAAAAATTGCCGCTACAATCGGGACGAGAAACGAAGCATACAGACCGTAGTGCGGGGGCAGGCCGGCCAGCTGCGCGTAGGCCATAGCCTGAGGAATCAGAACCAGGGCCACGGTTATGCCGGCAATAATATCCGCCTTGACGATGGCAGGGTCTTTGAGTTCACCAATCCAGGAGAGGAAGGGAGTGAAGCGCAGTTTTGCCTCATTGAGCGTTTCAGCCAGAAAGGTTTTCATATCGTCTATTCTGTTCGATCTGATTATAGTAATTCTCGTTTCCTGCAGTGTCGTGATCGGAACCAACATGGTAGAAATATACCGATGGCGGACACTATATGCATTTTCTTAACGGGCTGCGCAACTATTAGCGATCAGGTTTTTTTAACATGATCACAGAACTCTATTGTTTGGGATCCTGATAACAATGAGACAACGCTGATTTAATACATGAAAACCGATTTGTTCACAATGGAAAAGGGTTGTAAATTAATCGAGAAACGATACTCTTATCTGATCACTTCTCTCTATCGTTTGTACTGTTGACCAAAGACTCAGGCAGAAGCAGTCACTGAACTTGTTATACCTGGCTGACAGCTTAGAGTGTCAGAATAGAAAAGTCAGACCGGCTGGGCTGTCTGGTTTCAAGAGAAAACTGAAGGACTATATCATGAGTAATCCACGCTACCACCTTTTTATCATGTTTCTCTTTATCTGCATTGTCATGGTGATCTGTGCCCTTTTGTACATCCCGCTTCAGCAGGCATTCATGTCTAACTGGGGATTCAACCTGATTATTGTCGGAGCTCTGGTTGTTGGCATCCTGCTCAACATTCGCCGGGTGATGACGCTTGAGCCGGAGATCAACTGGATTAAGATTTTCCGTACCGGAACGTCCGGCTTGTCAGTAGCCAACAGTCCAGATCTCCTTAAACCGTTGGCCAAACATCTCGAAGGCATGCATCGTGACCGCTTCAGCCTCTCAGCATTGTCACTTCGCACCGTACTCGAGGGAATTCGCGGGCGGCTCGATGAATCAAGAGAAATCTCCCGTTATCTGATAGGGTTGCTTGTGTTTCTCGGACTGCTTGGCACCTTCTGGGGCTTACTCGGCACCATCAGCTCGGTCGGTGGCGTTATCGGGGGACTCGAGATGGGCGATCAAAACTACGATAAAATGTTCCAGGCGCTGAAGGCTGGTTTGCAGAAACCGCTTCAAGGCATGGGGACAGCATTCAGCTCATCTCTCTTTGGTCTGGGGGGGTCTCTGGTTCTTGGCTTTATAGACATCCAGGCAAACCATGCCCAAAACAGATTTTTTAACGATCTCGAGGAGTGGCTGTCGGGTGTCACCCAGCTGGTTAATCGGACAATAGGAGGCGAAATCGAGGGCAGCGATCATTTGTCGAGACGACACGATTATCAAATTCAGTTTGACACGCTTATAAGAGAATTACACCAGACCAACCGCAACATGGAACAATTATTGATGAGATCGGGTCCGGAGCAACATGCGGATGTCAGCTCCACGAGTGAAAACGGGGAAAAAGAGTAATTATGGCATCAAACTCCCGTCATTCAAGAGAGTCGTTCAGCATCTGGCCGGGGTACGTTGATGTGCTCTCGGCATTGATCATGATCATAATCTTTGTGCTGCTCATTTTTACGTTGTCGCAATTCATTCTGAGTTCCATTCTTTCCGATCAGAACAATGAACTGGAAGATCTACATCTCCGTATCGCTGAGATATCCGGATTACTCGGTCTGGAGCAAGAAACAAATGCAGCGATGACCGAGAAGATCGCAACTTTGTCAGCAGAAATAGAGGTACTTACGATTGACCGTTCAACGCTGCAAGGTGAAATTGAATCGTTAACGGAGAGGAGAATTGAAGATCGTGAGATCATCGAAGTGCAGCTGAGAACCATCGCCAGTCTTCAACACGATATTCAGTCATTACAGGCGCTGCGCCAGGAACTCGAAAGTCAGATTGGAGCCGCTTTGGCTGCCTTGAGCCAGGAAGAAAGCCTGACGAAATCTTTGAGAGACCGGAGCAAAACGCTTGAGGCCCGGTTGGCTGATGAGCAGGAAAAAACCCTGCTCGCCCAGAAGGATATCGAACAGCGCGATATCAGAATCCAGGCACTTTATGCCTTGGTTGGTGAACAAAAGCAGGCCCTGGAAAACCAGCGCAGCCTCACCGCTGATGCCCAGGCGGAAATCGCTCTTCTCAGCCAAAAAATCAATCAACTGCGCAGCCAGCTTGCCCAAATCGGCAAGGCACTGAAAATTTCAGAGCTTGAACGCGAGGAACAGACGGAGCAGATTAGCGATCTTGGCAAACGCCTCAACATCGAACTGGCGCGAAAGGTCAACGACCTGGAACGCTATCGCTCAGAGTTTTTCGGGCGCCTCCGCGAAATTGTCGCCGACAATCCAATGGTCCGGGTTGAGGGAGACCGTTTTCTGTTGCAGGCCGAGTTACTGTTCCCCTCGGGAACCGCTGTTCTTTCAGATCAGGGTAAAGGAGAACTCCAGGGACTCGCAACCGTCCTCAAGGAGATCAGCAGTGGTATTCCAGACGACCTGCATTGGATTCTGCGCGTTGATGGTCATACCGATAAAGTACCCATCAGTACTGGGCAGTATCCCTCTAACTGGGAATTATCGACGGCCCGGGCTGTCTCTGTTGTCCGCTATCTCGCCAGCCAGGGCATTCCTGAGGCGCGGATGGCGGCTGCCGGTTTCAGTAAATTCCACCCCATTGATCCGGCTGATACAGCTCAAGCCTATCGCAAGAACCGGCGTATCGAAATTAAATTGACATCACGATAAATCGGTTTACCCGGGAAATTCAGCTGTCGTCACGTCAGTAATAACGGTGAATTCCCATAAACCAGAATTATTTGACAAGTCCATAAACGATTGAAGAATCATTTTTGGCCCTGAAAGGATGATGCTCGATGTTTCCAACGCCGGCAGAGCTCAGCATGTCCGCTATTTCCTCCTGTGAATACGAACGGCCGCCATTGTCGGCCAGCAGCATATTCAGTGAAAACAGTGCCGGGAATTCAGGGCTGTCTTTACTGTTGTCAAGGATGAAATCATGAATCAGTATTATCCCTCCTGACTCCATTGCCTCAACACTTTTTTTCACAATCCTGTAACAGTCATCGATCGGGTTGCTGTGTAAAATATGGGAGAGCCAGGCGACATCATACGGTCCGCCGGCAATGGGATCTGTTGTGAAATCACCGGGAAGAAACGCTATGCGATCATTGAGATCAAACTGTGAGACTGTTTCTTGAGCAAAGGACTCCGTCGTTGGCCTGTCAAAAATAACTGCGTTTAGCCCATGATTGGCTTTACAGAAATGTATGGCATACGTACCTGGACCACCCCCCAGGTCAAGGAAACGTTTTCTTCCTTGTAAATCGATCTGGACAGCTAATTGCGGGGCAATCTGCATGGCCAGGTTAAACATCCCCATGATAAAACTTTTGCGCTCTGCATCCTGGCCGTAAGACCGTCTTTTTGGTGATTTACCCGTTTGAATGACTTTTTCAAGTTGCGCCCAGCCGTCCAGCAGATGATGGTGATGAAGGATGATGTGCCCCAGGTAATCTGCTGATGATTCAACAAGAAACTGCTGGGCAACAGAAGTGTTCGAATAGTGTTCACCTTCCTTGGTGAGAAGTCCCATTGCGGCCAGGGCATCAAGCAGCAGAATAGTCGCCTGTTCAGAGCTTCCCAACCGTTTAGACAGTTCATTACCTGAAAGCGGACTATCTGAAAATCCGGTAAAAACGTTCAACCTGACCGCGGCCTGCAGGGTGCAACCGCGCCAATATGCACTTGAAGTACTTAAAAGTTCTCCTGGATGCCAATGAGTTGTCATTATTTTCTACCCTCCTGGTGAAAGCCC
>CBDUGK010000160.1:0-6107 GCA_965366875.1 uncultured Desulfobulbaceae bacterium
TGGGTGGCATATATGGAGGTTTTTTTACCCCAACGGAGGCCGGTGCTATAGGTGCCTCTGGAGCCTTTTTCCTGGTGCTGCTTAAAGGACAATTCACGCTGAGAGGGTTTTGGTCCGTCCTCATGGCGTCGGGTCAGACCACAGCCAGCATATTTTTACTGCTGATCACCGCCCAGATGTATAGTCGCATGCTTACCTTGTCTGGCTTAGCCTCAACCATGAGCGAGTGGACAGCAGCGCTTCCTGTGCCACCGATCGTCATTATTCTTGCATTCATTTTAATCATGTTTTTTTTAGGCATGGTTCTGGACTCCGTTTCGATTCTTCTTCTCACGATTCCCATCATGTTTCCGATTATCCTGAAACTTGGATATGACCCCATATGGTTTGGCATTGTCGCCATTGTTGCTATTGAGGTTGGTCTACTGACACCGCCTTTCGGGATGGTAATATTTTCAATGAAATCAGCACTTGGAGATGACGTTCAGATAGAGGAAATATTCCTGGGTTCAGTACCGTTTCTATTTATGCTTATACTTTCACTGATTATTTTAATTATGTTTCCATCATTGAGTACCTGGCTGCCCTCACTTATGTGATAGAATGATGTGCTGAATTTTTGAATTTTACTGGAGGAATAAATGAAGCCAACTGTTGGAATGATTGGCCTTGGGATAATGGGCCACGCAATGTCTGCGAACATGGTAAAAGACGGGTTCGACGTGGTGGGTTATGGTGGTCCAAGGAGCAATAGGGAAAAAATAATAGAATTAAAGAACGTGGGCGGCAGCGGTGCCCACTCCCCAAAGGAGGTCGCGGAACAAGCTGATATCATTAATACCTGCCTGCCCAGTGTCAAATCATTAGAAGACGTGGTTTACGGCAACGACGGGATCCTTTCTTCCGGTAGCAGAGATATCATTATTATTGAATCAAGCACATTCCCTCTGGAAGATAAATTAAGAATTCACGCTGACTTGCTGGAAAACGGAATTATAATGCTCGATTGTCCAATCAGCGGCACCGGTGCACAAGCTGTAACAAAGGATCTGAGTATCTACGCAAGTGGTGATAAAGACGCTTTTGAAAAATGTATTCCCGTTTTTAACGGATACGCCCGATCACATTTTTATCTGGGTGAATTCGGAAATGGTTCAAAGATGAAGTATGTCGCTAATCTGCTCGTTTCTATACACAATGTTTCCGCTGCTGAGGCGTTTGTGCTTGGCATGAAGGCAGGACTTCCGGCAGAGGATATATACAAGGTGGTCAGTGATGGTGCCGGCAGTTCCAGAATGTTTGAAGTGCGCGGTCCCTTGATGGTCAGCGGCGACGATAGAGAATACGATAAGGCCACCATGAAGGTTGATATCTGGCAGAAGGATGTAAAAATAATCAATGATTTTGCAAATAATCTTGATTGTCCGACGCCACTCTTTTCCGCTGCCGCGCAGCTCTACAGAGCTGCTATGGCTCAGGGCCGCGCAAAACAGGACACGGCCTCTGTATGCTCAATCATGGAGGAATGGGCCCGGCACAAAAGATAGGATGTATGCTCAGGGGTCTTCTTACGTCCAGAGATACATCCGAATTACAGTCTTTGGGAAGCAAAGACTCGGTATATGAGCCAGTCCGCCTATCAGATTTAAATATACTTTACTACTCAAGCAACTGCAGGTAATGGAGGTTAATGAATGAATGAACTTACACTGGATCAGGCCAATCAGATTATTACAAACGCGTTGAAAAAAGGAAAGGAGATGGGCTTTCATCCGTTGACGGTCGTTGTCCTGGACGCTGGTGGTCACATGAAAGCCATGCAGCGCGAAGACAAGACCAGCATTTCGAGGCGGGAGATAGCCGAGGGTAAAGCCTACGCCACGCTAGCCATGGGTTTTGGAGGGAGAGAACTGCAGCGGCGAGCGGGTAAAATGTCCCCCCTTTTCTTTGGTGCTATCAGTGATGCCACTGGCGGTCGGATGATCCCGATTCCTGGTGGAGTGCTGGTAAAAAGTTTAAACGGTGAGGTGTTAGGTGCGGTCGGCATCAGTGGAGATATCTCTGAAAACGACGAGATTTGCGCCGTTGCTGGAATATTGTCTGTGGATCTCGTTCCTGACACAGGAGATCCACTCTAGTTTTTACAATCCGACAGTTTCATGGACATCGAAAAGCTGCCTGAGAGCAGCTGCTTACGATGTCCATGAAATCACGATGTCCTCGATGGGCCCTTATTGGTTGGCTGCTTCCGCCACCATACTGATATTCTGAAGTTTTTAGGGCTCCTTCCGGAATATACTATTGAGCTTTTCTGTCTGCTGCCGGCCGATTATCACGTTGAATCCTTCGAACCATCTGCTCGAGTCAAGCTCTATGCCGGCAGTCACTGATTCACCCTTACCCAGTATATTGAAATAGCGCTGCTGGGCAGCGCGCGTTGTGAGGCCGAGACCGACACAATAGAGGGCGATGCCAAACCCCATCTCATGAAGCTCTCGGGGACTCTTGTACGGGGTCTTGGGGCTGCCCTCGATCATATTGGCCACCAGAAGTGCATTGGAATTTTTAAATTCCGCGGCAGCATCGGTAAGCTGCTGATCGTCGAGCAGCGCTTCTATAAAGATGAGCTCCGCACCGTTTTCGGCATACAGCTGACCACGCCGGAGCCCCTCGCTGAAGCCATCGGCGGCAATGGCATCCGTCCGGGCCATGACCATAAGGTCCGACTGGCTTCGCGCAAAATCTACTGCCGGCCTGAGCCGGAGGCTGATCATTTCCTCGGCCGATATCGTCTGCTTGCCGCTCCCCAGGGCACCATCCATATGACCGCAGGTCTTGTTGATCGCATACTGGTCTTCTATCTGGACGTATTGCCCACCCTGCTTGTGCACCTGACGGCAGGTCAGGACGATAGAGGACGGTTCGTTGCCGTAGCCGGTGTCGATGTCAACGCCGATCGGGAAAGCCGGTTTGCCGGTATCCAGGGCAGCCAGCCAGGTAGCCTGTTCAATTATATTCGTCTGTTCCACGATTTCGTGTCGGAGGATGTAGCCCATGTCAGGAAGACCGTATGTAGCCGCACAAAGGTAACCGGAAACAAAGGTGATGAAACCACCTATAAAATCCGGTACGGCATTCTGCTCGTACAGATCATGAATGCAGTGATGCAGCTGACGGGCCTCTATGCCGTTTGACACCCCGATAGCCAGAAGAATTCTGTCATTTCTGTTCGCAACCATCTCTCTGAGGCTCAAACGCTTGACATCCCAATTGACATAAGAGTTCATCAGTTGCCCCCCCCGAGAATGCTTAAGGTCTCTTCAATCTGGTGTACTCGCAGCACCAGGGTGGATTTCTCGCAGCCGGTGTTGGCACTGGCATAGACATAATCGATATTGATTCCGGCCTCCGACAGTATGGATGCCACGTCACCGGTGGCGCCCGGTTCATTGTTCAGCTCGATCAGAATCACATCCGACTCTATGACCCTGAAATTTCGTGCTTGGAGAAGTTTTTTCGTTTCAGCCCCCTTCTCCGGAACAATACGTAAAACAGCCTCCTCGATGGTATCAATCGCGCATATCGCATGCAGATTGATTTTCTCATCCGCAATCATCCTGCATACCTCAGCCAGGGCGCCGGCCCGATTCTCGAGAAATATCGAATATTGCTTGGCAAGTTCATATTTCATAGCTCCCTCCTTTTGTTGCTAGACCTTCAGTGGATTCCTTGAAAAAATAGAGACCGCGCTCAACCTGTAATGACAGCAATATAACAAATTTTAAACGTAAATATATTGCTTTATAGGCTGAATAAACGATATATATAGCAATGTTAATAGATAAATTAGAGTAAATGAGCAATAACAGGAAAATTATGGACTCAGTCGATCTGAATATTCTGGAAAGGCTTCAACATGACGCCCGCATCACCAATGTCGCCCTGGCAGATGCGGTTCATCTTTCTCCCGCACCCTGTTTGAGAAGGGTACGAGAACTGGAAGCTTCAGGAGTTATCCAGCGCTACACAACCCTTTTAGATGCGGAGCAGCTTGGTTGGCAGGTAAGCGTATTCATAGAAATTCGACTTGAGCGCCAGGTAATCAGCGACCTGAAAATTTTCGAGGAACACATCGAGAGTTATCCTGAGGTTATGGAGTGCTACCTGATGACCGGCACCTATGACTATCTGCTGCGGGTTGTGGCAAAAGACCTGAAATCCCTGCAGACTTTTATCACCGATCGATTGGCAGGAACACCGAATGTCGCGAACATACAGTCCAGTATTGCCCTGAAACAGGTAAAATATAAAACGGCGCTGCCGATTCTAAGCACACCTCAGCAGGAGAAACGGCAAACGGGTAGCTGAAAAGGATAAAGGCGTTTCCTGGAAAAACATTAAACACCATAATCCGCCGTAAAGAGTATAACCATTCTTTTTTGACGCAGGATGGTTCGTGGTTTTAAAATATCTCTATGATATCAAAAAACTACCTGCGTTACTCGACAGCATAGCGCTCAGCAAACCGGGCGGGCACTGCCGACACCCCCTTTTAAGAATTTTCCGTATTATCTATATAGCTAGAATCTCAGATTATTGTCTTATCAACAAGAGAACGCTCTTGCCCAACGACTATATCCTTTTGAAAATAAAGGATTTTATCAGCAGGCAACAGTGGTGCCAGCGCTATCGAATCGGAACCAGCGGTTTTGATGTTTTATTACAGGTGCCTGAGTATTGGATTTTACTTGCTTTTTGAGTTGAGAACATGATAACCTTTTGTCAATATCATGTTTTTTCGGAGAGAATTCAATAAATACCCAGTAATTATCAGATGCCCATTATTTTTATCAAGCGAGGTGCAGCATGAAAAAAATGTTTTCTATCCTTTGTCTGTTGACTATTGTTGCTCTTCTCCCAGCCTGTAACAATGGTGACAGTGGAGGATCAACCGGTGCAAATATCCCCGAAGTCAGCTGGGATTTATTTGACACGGGCAACTGGGTAACCTGCTATAACGCCGAGAAGAGCGTCGTTACCAACCCATACCAGAGCTGTATATGGAACTGCGCGACACTGGATGGCTCGATGCCACACTATTACAAAATAGTCTTTTTCTGGGATGAGCCGACTGATGAATACTCGGTATCATCTATCCAGAAAGATACCTGCAAATTATAGCAGTTCTCTCCTCTCCGCCGCTCAGAAAACAGAAACAGGGAATCGGGCAATCCAAGTTGCCCGATTCCCTGTTTCTGTTTTTGTGCGTGACACGTTAATTGGTTTCAGAAATAGAGAACAAACTCGAGGATACCGGAACTTCGCCAAGTGATACCTCGACGGCCCAGTCTCCCAGGTGAGCAGGATAAAAATCCTGGTTGGTAATGGCGCTTTTTATCGGGCCCAGCCTGCTCAGCTTAAACCAGAAATATGCAGCATGGTTACCTCCCCTGACGTTTATAGAAAAATCCTGCTTATCAGAACGAACGATTCCGACCCTGCCATGAACCCAGTTGACGTAGAGCGTATGATCGCCTGCGTCCAGTCCGCTGCAATGTATCTTGACAAAGATTTTCTCATAGGGAGAAAAAGCAGCCTGCTGTTTGGCAGGCGATTCCTGGCTGTACGTCTCACTGGTACATTCTGCTCCGATAACGTCGGAAGAGGTGAAAAGGGCTGCAGTAATCAGCAGGAAGGGTATCAGCAGGGTGTATTTTCCCATGACGTTGTTATGATTTGCCCGAACCATGTCCTCACCTCGCAAGGAATTATCATTTGCAGCGTGATTCTATCTGATGATTCGTCATGTTACTATGTTTTTCAATCTTTTTGCACTCCCCTCAGAACTTCTCTATGCCACCCGAGGATTATAAAAGGATCATCCGGATGAAGCGTACTCACCTGCAACCGAGAAGGCGAAGACCATTGCTGGAGGATGCCTCACGCAGGCCCGCCGTGGCACCACATCAGGCCCGAAGGGTTGCGGACAGGAGGTCCGCAACTGACAGCAGGCCATGGACGGCCTGTCTGTCAGCCGTGGTAAAACGGCGATAAGGCCGAAGGGCAGCATCCGGAAGCGATGTGCTTCGCCGGTTCTACCCCCTCAA
>CBDUGK010000161.1:0-6071 GCA_965366875.1 uncultured Desulfobulbaceae bacterium
GCCGCCGGTTCCGGTCTTGTAGTTTGATTTCACAAACGGCATGGCAATGCGGAACTGTCGGACCTCCTTGTATTTGACCACGATGGTATTGCCCTGCATTTCATGAAAATAGTCAACCTGGCGGAGCAGGTTGTCTATGGCCCCGTAAAAATCATCGCCGGCGCTGATGTCGACATCGACGAGGACATTCTGATCGACATCGCTTGCCCAGGAGACGTTCATCTTCTTCAGGGCGGCGACTCGTTTGAGAATATCCCAGAGCGGCTGGGGTCCCCGGGTCGACTTGATGGTAGCGCCTACCTTGAGGATGGAATCCTCACTGCCCGAGAACAGTTCGTCCTGGTCATCAGAATCAACCATGTAGGCAGGATTCTGATACATGACGGGAAGCGCTGCCGGCGCTTTTTTGAAGTCCGGCATCGCTGCTGCCTGCTGCTCCGGGGGTGAAATCGGCTTCTCGGTGACAGCCTGCTGCTGTGCGCAGGATGTTAGAAAAACCAGGAACAGAAGGAAGGCAAAAGAGCGTGAACAACGGTTGGTTAACTTCATGTTTCAGAACCTCTTCGGCAAAGATGATAGCTGATGTTTGAGCATTTAATTTGCCATTAGAACTATGGTTATCATTATTCAGCAGACACTCGATCCATAACGAATTGTTTGAGATCTGGTCGCATTTGGAAGCCGGATGTTAAGAGCGCACGGTACTGGGCGGTGGCGTTGTCTTTCTGGCCGATGCTGTCGTATATTCGGGCCTTGCTCACCATCACATGCAGGGTGTCGCCGTAATTGGAACTGTAGGAGTCGAGCAGTTTCAGTGCCACGTCTTTCTTGTTGTTGTTTTCACTGAAAGCGGCGAAGCTGATCAGCGCTTCTTTCCTCGGCGGGTTGTCACTGACGCTCTGGCTGAAATATTCGGTGGCCTCGGCGATTTTATTCATATTGGCAGCGGAAATGGCACAGTAAAGCGCTGCTTTGGTATCGGCGGGATCCTTCTGGAGCGTTTTCTGGGCATAATGAAAGGCTTTGGCATTGAGGTTCAGCCGGCCCAGGTACAGGTTTGCAATCCTGTTTGATATCCTGGTGTTTTCGGGCCATAACCTGTAGGCATCTTCGTAAAGTGCGACCGCGTCTTCAAAATCATCTTTTTTCTCAAGCCGCGCACCTTTGAGCAGCAGTTCTTTTGCCTGCATGATCTCGGCCGGCTGGTTTGTCGACTGCTCGATGATCAGAGCCTCTTCCTGGACCACTTCGACATCGGCTTCAAATGAGAGATTGTCAACAGCCCGCTGGGGCCAGAGGAATTCCTTGTCCTTCGGGTAGATGACGATGGTGTTGTAGCGCTCTTCTTTCTTCAGGTCGGCAAGGTTTAAAATGATGTCTAGGGCGAAGTCCCAGGGAACATCGGTTAATGCCAGGGTAATCGAACCGTTAACGGCTTCGTCCACAATGATATTGAGTTCGGTGATCTGGCGGAACAGCCTGAAGACGTTATGGAGGTCAATCTTGTAGAAATCAACACTGATTCTTTCATTGTTGTATCCGGAAAAGGAGAAGCTGTCCTTGAGTTTCTGCATCTCATCGGCTCTCTTCTGTTCCTCGGGGTTCAACATGCTCGCTGCCTGATCGGGCACCGCAAAAACCGATTCGGCAACCTTGTCGGTGGGGGCGGGCGCCGGGGAAGCAGCTGCTTCCGCCTGACTTCTGAGGGATATCTGCAGGTTGTTGTCGGTCTGTTTTACGTCGTAGACAACGTTTTCAGCAACGGTAAATTCAAATCGCCCGGTTGGCGGCTGCTGGCCGCTGGTCTCGGCTATATTCAGGCTGGCAAATTTGTTGGCGGGCAAAACCTTGTCGAGTTGAACTGTTTCGCTGAATTGAACGCCGGCGACATCGACGATGACCCGGAAGGGATCGAACCGTTCAGTGACCGTGTAGACCGGTACCGCGTCGCCGGAGATCGTCATCACAAAGCCATCTGATTGAATATCAGTATTTATAGCCGTAACCATGTAGGTGCCTCCCGGCTGGGCAGGCACCGGTGACGCCATGATGATCAAGGTGAGACAGACGATGGAGAATATGGTCAAGAATGTAGTGGTAAGCCGAGTATACATTGTTTATTCTTCTCCCTCTTTCTTTAAAACCATGGCAATTTTGTTGATTAAGGTTTTTCCGCCACGGGTAAGTGCTTGTTCTTCTATGATGACCTTGTTTTCTATGATATCAGCGACAACACCGCGTCTTCCGATCTTGGTTCCTTCTTCTATGACATATCCCTTGCCGGTGAAGTCCTGAACCATTGCATACCTGCTGCTGCCGGCAACCATCAGGGCGACGAGGGTCAACTGGCCGGGCTCGAAAAGCTGCATGCCGCTCAGAATCTGGTCCCGGTCAACAATCTCGTCAGGGTTCTCATTGGTGTTTACGCGTTCCGTTATAAACGGCAGGAAGGGATCGGGACGACCCTCGATCTGATACTCGAAGGTGCTTGCGCTTTTTCTGATTTCAATTGGCACCTGATTTACATCCTGACTCTCTGCTGGTGTTTGCTGTGCAACAGATACCGAGAGTGATCCGAAAAGAAAAAATAAGCAGGCTGTAAAAAGAGTGCGCCTGAACCTATTATGTCTGGATGTCGTATACATATGTCTTTTCTCGGGATAAATGGTTACTTTTTCTTTTTCTTCGTATCGTCTGTCGGCAGCGGTTTATTGGTAAACCGATACGTCATCAGCTGACAATTCGAGCTGAGCAGCATTTCACCCTGCACTTTTTCCGGTGACGTCATATTGGTATTGGTCACAGAAACGATTCGATCAAGCTTGCTCACCTGATCGAAGAAAAATCCCATCGAGTGATACGGACCGCGGATATCTATGTCCACCGGGATTTCGTCATAGAAATCTCGCGGGGTGACCGGACGCGGCACAAAGGTGAGAAAGTCAAGTCCCGCATTGCGGCCGAGCGCTGATATGTCCTTGAGAAGTTTTGGTATTTCCTGATCCTTCGGCAGCATTTTCGCCGCTTCCTCAAACTCTTCCTCAACCTTGGCAACCTGGGCCACCAGCATCGGTTTGTCCCGCTCTTTCTGCTTCAGGTCCTGAATTTCCCGCTGCAGCTGGTCACGGTTTTTTGCAAGCCCGGCGATTTTATCGCTGTTGGGCTGATAAAAGAGGAAAAAGAACAGCGCAATGGGGGCAAGCACTAAAAGCGCGAGAAGCCCGATCTTTACATTTTTCCCCATCGGTATGTATTTTTCGTCGATGAAGGCTGAAAATTTTGAGTTACTCTTTTTCATGAGTCGACACTTTCAGGAGATGATGACGGCGAATCTGCTTCGGTTTCTTCCTGCGTCCCTTTGGGCTGCGGCATGGATACGACGCATGACAGACCAAACTCTTTCAAATCAGTGCCCGATACCTGCTTGAGCGATGAGTTGTTGAGGCTCACCGACTGGATAAATGGGGAGGTTTCCAGTTCATCCATGAACTGGGCCACGGTCTGATTGTCAAGGGCATAGCCGGTAAGCTGGAGACTGCCGCCCCGCTGGTTGAGCTTGGTCAGCCACATTCTGTTGTTGTCGACAAGGTTTGAAACTTCATCAAGAACGCGTACCGTCAGGGAAGAGTCGGATTTTAATTTATTGATGATCTGTATTTTGTTGTTCAGGTCCAAGCGCTTCTTTTCGAGCTCGGCTAGTTCCTGGACAACCTTGTCGAAGGATTTCTTTTCTGCGGTTTTGGCGGCAATATCCTCGTTGAGATTTGACATCCTTCCCGCCTGGAGCAGACCGACCAGACCGAGGAGAACAAGGACACTGATGAAGACAACGATGCCGGCAGCAATCTGGTTGCGTGCTTTTGCACGTTTTTTGAGTTGCCTTATCGGAAGCAGGTTAATTTTTAGCATAGGGCACCTGGTTTCAGGGATTTCCTATATTGCTGACGGCCTGATGGCGATGCCTGAGGCAATGGCCATCTCCGGTCCGACAATTTTTAGGTAATCGCGATCTATTTTCTTATCGTTGGACGTCATGTTGGCGAATGGATTGAACAGTTCAACCTCAAGCCCTGTTTCATTCACCAGGAAATCGGTGAGTCCGGTAACCTTGGAACCGCCGCCGCTGAGCACGAGTTTTTTCAAAGGCGATTCGGGATAGTTGGAGTGGTAGAGGTCGATAGCCTTTTTGATCTCGAGAACCCATTGCGTGCAGACAGATGAGAAAATAGCCTCAATTTCCTCTTTCCTGTCCCCGGCCGGCTGATGTCCGAGTTTTATCGCCTCTGCTTCATCAAATTCGAGATCGAATCGATTCTGGATGTGCTCGGTTAACTGCCGGCTTCCGACGACGATATCCCGGGCTACCACCGACATGCCCGATGAGATGATGTTGATGTTCATCTTGGAGGCGCCGATGTCGACCAGGGCAACATTTTCTGACTTCGGGGTATTGTATTCGTAGGTATTTTCCAGTGCAAAGCCATCGACATCAACAATCGTTGCCTGCAGCCCTATGTTCTCAAGCATTTCGAGGTAGTCGTCGACGATATCTTTTTTAGCGGCGACGAGCATGACATCGGTACGTTCATTTTCATCGGTACTCGTCTTGAGGTCCTGAAAATCGAGATAGACGTCCTGGATGTCAAAGGGGATGTATTGTTCGGCTTCTGCCATGATGTGCTCTTCAAGGGTGTTGTCGTCCATCACGGCCAGATTTACTTTTTTGACGATCACCGAGTAGCCGGAAATTGAAAAACCGACCTTCTTGCTTTTGATTTTCAGGTTCTTGAACAAGTCGGCAATGGCTTCACCGACAACTTCAGGTTCGTTCAGCGTGCCGTCGTCAACGGCACCTTCCGGAAGCAGGGCGCTTCCGACACTGACGACCGAATAGGCCTTATCCGTTCGCTTGAGCTGGCACACCTTGACTGCATGAGAACCGATGTCCACCCCGACAACCAATTGCTCTGAAGATAAAAACGGCAGTTTCATTGTAACGACCAGTATTTGAGTATCAATTTTTGTACAATGAGCGGGAAGAGTCAGTAAGTAATAGACTTTCCATATTAAATTACATTTAGGACATAAAATAAATCAATTGTCAAGAAAAACGCGAAAAAAGTACAAAAAATTTTCTTACATTTAACAGGTATTTATTCGTTCCAATAACCATTTCGAAACTGGATTACCACGATAAATCGACCATGTAAGCGAGCCGTGGTCTGCATGCGGCATAACGCTGTAAATTACTGATGGAAAAGAGAAAACATTCACTCTCTCTAAACGATACCTGATCTCTCTTGTAATATCCACCATTTTCAAGTAGCTTGGCCGGGAAGAATGGGTTGAGGGTACAAACATATGACAGAAATTCATGGGGACGCGTCCGTAGACATGGAAGAAAAGAAGAAATCAGTTTTCAGGGAATACACCGAGGCGATCATTATCGCGGTCTTGCTCGCCCTTTTTATCAGAACATTTGTCATCCAGGCCTTTAAGATCCCCTCCGGGTCCATGCTGCCGACGCTGCAGATTGGTGATCATCTCCTGGTAAACAAGTTCCTCTATGGCATCAGGGTGCCGTTTACCGGCAAGCTGCTGATTCCAATAAAAGATCCGAAACATGGCGATGTCGTTGTCTTCCGCTTTCCCGAGGACCGCAAGATCGATTATATCAAGCGGGTAATCGGTGTCCCTGGTGACAAGATAGAGATCATCAACAAGTCACTGGTGATAAACGGCGAGAAAATGGAAGATCCTCATGCCCATTTTTCATCATCGGACAATCTGCCTGCGGGCATGAGCCCGAAGGATAACTTTGGGCCGATTATTGTCCCGCAGGGTAAACTCTTTGTCATGGGTGACAACCGGGACAACAGTTATGACAGCCGTTTCTGGGGATATGTCGAGAACCGGGATGTGCTTGGCAAAGCCCTGATCATCTACTGGTCCTGGGATATCCAGAAACCGCTGTTCTCTATCGATCGTCTCTCCTCTGTACGCTGGGGACGTCTGGCTGATATCATACGTTGATGGCGTCGTAAAAAGTCCGATCTCCTGCGTCGTTACAC
>CBDUGK010000162.1:0-5968 GCA_965366875.1 uncultured Desulfobulbaceae bacterium
ACAAAGATTATATACCGGGGTATGGAGCTTGGTCATGTTCAGAAAATAACGATCCAGAAAAATAAGCTGCATACGGTTAGCGCAGATATCTCACTTGATCCACGCGCAGCTGTGATTCTAAAATCAGGTACAAAATTCTATCTTGTTAAACCTGAATTCTCAATAAAAGGGGTGCGCAACCTCGACACCATCGCTACCGGGGCCCACATAACCTTTATACCGGGCGAGGGGGAACCGCAGGATGAGTTTATCGTTCAGGGGATAAAGCCGGACAATGCCTTTGCTCTTGAGCACCATGATGGTCTGCCGATCAAGTTGAAGATGGCTGATCTGGGTTCGATCAGTGTTGGATCACCAATTTTCTATAAAAAAGTTGCGGTCGGAGAGATTACCGAGGTGCTGCTGGAAACTGAAAAGGATGACGTCTTTGTATCCGGGCTCATCCTGAAGGAATATGCAAGCCTGGTAAAAGATTCGTCAAGATTTTTCAATATGAGCGGGATAGAGGTAACTGCCAGCCTTGCACGTGGCGTGAAAATCCAGACAGGCACGCTTGAATCAATAGTAGCCGGCGGTATCGGTTTTTACACTCCCACAACAGGAAAGCCAGCGGAAGCAGGCAGTCAGTACCCTCTTTATGAAGATTTCGCAGCAGCAGACCACAGTGATGGGGTGAGTGATTTTGCTCGAAAAAATGGGGATGGTCTGTCTCTGCGTTTCAAGGCGGAGAATCTTGGTGCAGTCAGTGTCGGTTCACCGATTCTCTATAAAAAAGTGATGGTCGGCGAGATCACCAAAATCAATCTGAGGGAGAAAGAGGACGACGTCCTGCTCTCCGGTGTGGTGCTGAAGAAATACGCCGGACTTGTCAAGGAGACCTCACGATTCTACGATATCAGCGGGGTGGAAGTGACAGCGAGCCTGGGAAGCGGGGTGAAAATCCACACAGGAACACTGGAAACACTTGTTGCAGGCGGTGTCAGCTTCTATAACCCCACAAAAAAGGCTGCGGCGGCAAAACAGAACAGCGAGTATCAGCTCTATGATGATTTTGATGCTGCAGACAATAGTGATCGTGAAAAGATCGTCATCCATTTCACTGATACCGAGGGACTAAAAAAAGGTGTCAGGGTGAAATACAACGGTATTGATATTGGCACGGTTACCGAGGTGGGCTACGAGAACAAGATGACCCAGATTCGCACGGTAGCGATGGTTGACAAAGAAGCAGTCGATCTGTTGCGCACTGGGACCAGATTCTGGCTCGTTCGCCCAGAATTCAGCCTGGCCGGGACACAACACCTTGATACCCTCATTTCAGGGCCTTATATCGATATTGAACCAGGTGGAGGAACGCTTGCCACGGAGTTTACTGCGGTCAGTGAGATTGAGGCCAAGACCTTCGGAGAAAAGGATCTCGCCATTATCCTGGAATCCGAGGACCTTTTTTCGCTCAAAGCAGGCGCTCCAATTTTTTACCGGCGAGTCCAGGTCGGTGAAGTGATCGATTTTGCGTTTTCTCCGTCATTTCAAAAAGTTTACATGAACGCGGTCATCTATCAGCCTTACACCTCTGTGATCCGTGAGGGTACGAAGTTCTGGAATGCCAGCGGTATCCATATCTCCGGAGGAGTGTTTTCAGGACTCAGTGTTTCAACCGAATCACTTGACTCATTGATGACAGGAGGCATTGCTCTGGCCACCCCGGAGGGGAGCAAAATGGGCGGCCCCGTGGGTGCGGGGTACCATTTCATCCTCTCTGAAGAGGCTGAGGATTCCTGGTCAAAGTGGAGTCCTGAACTCAGTAAAGCGCCGATTATCCTTACAGATAACGTGCTGGATAAAGAATGGGTCAACCCGGATCTTCCCAAAAAATGAATCGACTTGCAAGGTGGAAACGTTTTTTGAATTGATTGAAAATCCGAAGTAAACCGGGGGACTGGAAATACTATGACAGATACGAACACAAACCTGACCAGAGTGTTTCAAATTGTCATGATTCTGGCGGGCCTTGTTGTCCTCATTCAGGGTATGATGTTTGCTAAAACCATCTTGATTCCCTGCATGCTGGCTGTCGTTGTCGCTATTATGCTTATCGGTCCGAGTCAGTGGCTGAGAGGAAAAGGGGTGCCGGGCTGGCTGGCAACGACATTGATACTGTCGGTTTTTATCCTGGTTTGTCTGTTTATGGTTGTGCTCGTAGAAGAGTCCATTCATGATTTTACCCGGAATATCCCTGAATATAACGAGAAACTTAAATCGATCGCCGAAAAAGTTGTCAGCTTTACCGGCAGTAAGGGGATGCACCTGGAGAATAAAAAGCTTGCAGACATGCTCGATCCGCAATCTGCGCTGAAGTTTACCGGCTCTTTTTTATCCGGGCTGAGCGCTGTTGCCGCCAATGGCTTCCTGGTTATCCTGACGGTGATGTTTATTCTGGCGGAATCAGGCGGGTTTGCCGGTAAAGTGGCCAGAATTCCAGGTGATACCGGGAAGCGCTTGGCGAAGATAACTGCCTTTACCTCAAGTGTCCAGCAATACCTGCTGATAAAGACAATGGTGAGTCTGCTCACCGGGACGCTTGTCGCCATCTCCCTTGTGGTGCTCGGTGTTGATTATCCTGTCTTATGGGGTGTACTGGCATTCGGCTTTAATTTTGTCCCAAATATCGGCTCTATCATAGCCGCTATCCCGGCCGTGCTGCTGGCACTGGTGCAGCTTGGTCCGCTGGGCGCAACGCTGGCTGCGACCTGTTACCTGGCGATAAACATTGTTGTGGGGAATTTTATCGAACCTCGATTTATGGGGAAAAAACTTGGTCTGTCAACACTCGTGGTCTTTCTTTCACTGATTTTCTGGGGCTGGGTTTTGGGCCCGGTGGGCATGCTGCTTTCTGTCATCCTCACCATGAAGGTGAAAATTGCTCTCGACAGTAATGCTGATACCGCCTGGCTGGGCATGCTGCTTGGTCCGAATCTTGATGAAACTGACCTCGCTGATACCTGAGTGCCGGGCAGGGTTGTAAGAATCGAAGGACAGTGCGAGTACCATCTGCTGCTGACGGTCGGTTCGTTCTTTTAGCGTTTTAAGCCGGAGACACCGTTCCCTCGAGCTGGAAAGAAAAATCAATCTGTCTCCCGGTTCAATTTTTGTAAGAGGTCAGACCATGAATGAAGGAGCAGTTTCAGCGGTCCTGGCAACGGGCGTACATATCCTCGTCCAGATCGCACTCATTGTCAGGGTGCTGCTGCGGCCGCATCGAGAGGCCGCCTCCCGTATCGCCTGGATTGTGGTAATTCTGGCTGTTCCGGTGGCGGGCATACTTGCGTATCTCCTTCTCGGTGAAACAAACATCGGCCGTAAACGCGTTGCCCGGCTGCAACAGGTTGTCTCACAATTCCCTGATATCAATGCGATTGAAGGAGCCGATGCCGCAGGAGTCGGTGATGACATTCCTGAACGTTATGTCCACCTGTTTGAGGCGGGGAAAACGGTCAATGGTTTTGATCCTGTGCGCGGAAATCGGGCCACCCTGATGGAAGATTCCAATACCGGAATCGACTCGATTGTAGCAGACATCGATGCTGCAAAGGCACATGTCCATCTGCTGTTTTATATCTGGCTGACTGATAATAATGGCCTGAAGGTCGCCGAAGCGCTCAAGCGAGCCGCAGCTCGGGGGGTTGCCTGTCGTGCCATGGCCGATGATCTCGGGTCCCGGGCGATGATCCGCTCAGAGGTCTGGAAGGAGATGAGTTCTGCAGGTGTCCACCTTGGCAGAGCATTGCAGATAGGGAACCCGTTATTGCGTCCTTTAAAGGGTCGAATCGATCTGCGCAATCACCGCAAAATTGTCGTTATTGATAATCGGATCACCTATTGCGGAAGTCAGAATTGTGCCGACCCCGAGTTCCGGGTGAAAGCGAAATTTGCCCCGTGGGTAGATGCGCTGATGCGCTTTGAAGGACCGATCGTTCGCCAGAACCAACTTTTGTTTGCAGGGGACTGGGAAGCTGAAACCGCAGAGAACATCGATCATATATTGACGGAACCCTTTGCTGGAGCCGGACAGGGTTTTCCTGCCCAGGTTATTGGTACCGGGCCAACGGTACGCAATTCTGCCATGCCTGAAATATTTGAGACACTTATTTATGCCGCACGCAGAAAACTGATTATTTCAACACCATATTACGTTCCGGTTGAGGCTATGCAGGCGGCGCTGTGTGCCAGTGCACGGCGGGGTGTTGACACGAACATCATTTTTCCGGCCCGCAACGATTCCTGGATCGTTGGTGCAGCCAGTCGCAGTTATTATGAGGGTCTCATTGCTGCAGGAGTTCATGTATACGAGTACGTGGGAGGGCTGCTGCACACGAAATCCCTGACCATTGACGGTGAGGTGACGCTGATAGGTTCCGCAAACATGGATCGTCGCAGCTTTGAGCTCAATTACGAGAACAATATCCTCTTTTATGACGAGCCGCTTACGGCCATCATGGTTCAAAGGCAGGAACGTTATATAGCAGAATCAGGCCGGGTTTCAGCAGAAATGGTTGATCGCTGGACCTGGCGCCGCAGGCTCTGGAACAATACCATTGCCATGATTGGTCCGGTGCTGTGAAGTTCGGTAGCGCGACAGGTTCACCGCGGCAAGCGCCAGAAGTTTGTTTGCGGCAAAAAGGCACAATACGTGAAGTATGTGGAGGACTCCGGTGAATGTTTCCACCTCTATCAAGGATCTTATCAATCCAGTCCATGACCGTGGAGAGGAATTGCTCATCTGGGCTGGTACGACATTGGTCTCGGGGCTTGTTATCATTGTCTCTATCAGCCCGGAGTACTTGAGCGAGCTTAATCCCTTTACCCTGCTGCTGCTTTCGATCGCCTGCTCGCTGCCGTTCTGGGCCCTGAATCAGCTGTTATGGTGGCAGATCAGCACGAGCATTACCGCTGATCTTGTGCAAAAAATCGTCTTTATCGCCGATATCTCTGAGCATCACCAGAAGGAACTGTCCTTTGCCCTGCGGCAGATTTTCAGGCTGACGGACGTGATCCGTTTTGTTCCCTATCAGAAAATTGGCAACCTGGTTACGGTCATTTCCATCTATGTGAGTTGTGGAATCTATTATTTTCTGAAGTCCTCCCCAGCTGCGTTATTTCTCCTTGCCCTGGCAATGGGCATCGTGCTCTGGTTGATCGGTCTCGCTCTTTTACACGCCTTCTGCCGAAGAATCGATGCAGAACCGCTGCGGGCTCTCTGGCATAAGGTTCGGGAGCATGATGAAATAGCAGGTGAGATAAACAGGCAGTTCAAAAGGATGGAAGAGATACTCTGTACCCTGAAACGGCCCAGTCAGAGCCCACCAAGCGGTTACCGGAGCGACAATGTTGCTTCTTGAAGAGCGTTTTATAATAAGCCGAGGCATGACGCGAGTCTGCTATCATTATCCTGGAAAATCAAGCCCTGTAATCAAGAAAGCTGTTAACAGCATATGTTCTGCCATGCCACATTCTCTATTAAATTACTAATATATTTCAAGGTGATATCCTATGAATCATACTATAATCATCAAGACGTTTATCGGTTGCAGCTCTTCTGTAGTTTCCTTCATCGTCCTTTGTCTCTTTTCGATCATGCTGCCACACTCTGTGCTGGCTGAATTTGAAAAACCGGGGACACTTAAGGCTCAGTCTTTTCTCAAACCTGAGTTTCTCAAGGGCGAGCACTATACAATAAAAGAACAAGTGAATAACGATGGTTTGCTGAACCATTATGATGTTCATTCTTCGTTTGGTGATTTCAGGGTAATTAGTACCAGTTCTCTGCACGTTCTTGTTCGGGAAATTGGAGCAATTGCTGCGATGAAAGAGATAAATACCGACGATACAGCCATTGAAGCCCTTAAACAGTCCGGCAAGAACACAGTGGCTGGCTTAAAAAATCTCGTGACTGATCCTCAGGGAACTT
>CBDUGK010000163.1:0-5967 GCA_965366875.1 uncultured Desulfobulbaceae bacterium
TTATATGGCGTCCCCAACCGGATTTGAACCGGTGTTGCCGGCGTGAAAGGCCGGTGTCCTGGACCTGACTAGACGATGGGGACCTCATTCTTTCTGGTGGGTCGTGTTGGACTCGAACCAACGACTCTCTGCTTAAAAGGCAGATACTCTACCGACTGAGTTAACGACCCATGAAGCAACGCTATATACAAACTCGATGTTTTGCTGTCAAGAAAAAAGTCAGAAACTGACTGTACCATCACATCATTCGCAGGTCAAGATTATGATTTGGGTAAACGGGCAGGTTTTACAGGGGCAGGTGAGCTGAAGATTGAAAAGAATCTGGTAAAAGAATTGTTGAAACCAGGCGCGAATGATATAAAGGATTCTCATCTTTGCTTCAGGATCAGATTTTATTGTTCAAAATAATCAATGTTTTTACATAAGGTGTGGTGATTTATGGGATTTGTAAGCGGTTCGGCGAGTTTTGTCCGGTTTGGGGTGGAAGGGGAGTTGCCCTCCAATACGATGGAGTTTCTGGCGGATAGAATCGCCTCGTTTTCGTTCAGGGATATTGATGACAACATGGACGAATACTCAATCGGCTGGGTATCCGTGATGAATATGTTTGATGCCGGGTTCCGCTACGCATCATTTATGAATGGCGACTACGTGACGCTTACGCTGCGGATAGATGAGCGAAAGGTCTCTCCGGCGATCCTGAAGAAGTTCGTCCAGAAGGAAGAGGAGCGGATCAAGACCGAGAAACAGATTCCCCAGGTGAGCAGAACCCTGAAAGCTGAAATCAAGGAGCGGGTTCAGACGGAGCTTATCAGAAAGGCGATCCCGATCCCGTCGGTGTTTGATCTCTGCTGGAATCTTTCAGAATCAACGGTGCTGTTTTTTACGACCAATAAAAAAATACACGCGGTGCTGGAAGACTTTTTCAAGGACTGTTTTGGCCTGCTGCTGGTGCAGCAGATCCCCTATGTCACTGCAGAGCATCTTTTAACCGATGAACAGGCTGAGCGGCTTGGGCTCGTGACACCTGAAATATTTGTCTGAGAAACAGAGGAGACCGACTGGTATGGATTTAGTAGACTTGATGGTTGAAAAGCGCTTTCTCGGACAGGAATTTCTTACCTGGCTCTGGTGGAAGAGCGAAGAGCGCGGTGGCAGTGTCGAGTTACCGGGGTATGGCGATATTAGTGTTGTTTTTGAAAAACATATGCTGCTGGAATACGGCGAGGGGGAGTCCAGCGAAAAACTGGTGTGCACCGGACTGCAGACGGAGTTGAAGGAGGCGCGAACGGGCCTGATGATGGGAAAGAAACCTGAGCAGGCACGGATTCAGGTTGTCAAGGACAGCTATGAGTGGAATTTTACGCTTGCTGCCGCGCTGTTTGAGTTTAGAAATGTCCGCCTGCCCAAGACAGCGGCAACTGAGCAGGGTTCGGGAAACAGCGATGAAGAGCTGGAAGGAATGATCCTTGAACGGGTGTTTCTGTTCGAGGAACTGGTGCGAATTGTAAATGATCTTTTCCGGATGTTCTTAAAGGTGAGGGTATCAGGTGAATGGTCAGCTGAACTCGGGTCGATCAGAGGCTGGGTTCGGGCAAGCGGTAAAGCGGCATAATTACATTAAAACGTGAGAAGCGATGGATTTTGAAACAGTAATCGGGCTGGAGATTCATGCCCAGCTGAAAACAGATTCGAAAATATTCTGCGGTTGTTCCACTTCGTTTGGTTCACCGCCAAATACCCACACCTGTCCGGTATGCCTCGGGATGCCCGGAAGTCTTCCGGTTTTGAACAAAAAAGTCGTTGAATTTTCAATAAAGATGGGACTGGCTACAAACTCCCGAATCAATAAACTGAACCAGTTTGCCCGCAAGAATTATTTCTATCCCGATCTTCCCAAAGGGTACCAGACGTCCCAGTTCGACAGGCCGATTGTTGAATCGGGATCTGTTGAGATCGATGTTGACAATGAGCGGAAAACAATCGGCATCACCAGGATGCATATGGAAGAGGATGCCGGAAAACTGATTCATGATGACCGGGAACCTGTTTCCTATGTTGATTTGAACCGTACGGGAACGCCGCTGCTTGAGATTGTCTCGGAACCGGATCTCCGTTCTCCCCGGGAAGCCTCTGCCTACCTGAAAAAGATCCATGCAATCCTCAGGTACCTTGATGTCTGCGACGGCAACATGCAGGAGGGCAGTTTCAGGTGTGATGCCAACATTTCCCTGAGGCCGGTCGGTCAGCAGGAGCTTGGAACAAGAACAGAGCTGAAGAACATGAATTCGTTCCGCAATGTCCAGTCTGCACTCGAATATGAGGTGCGGCGGCAGCGGGATATCCTTCTCGAGGGCGAGCAGGTTGTTCAACAAACCCTGCTGTGGAATCCAGACACCGGCAAAACAGAGCCGATGCGGGGCAAGGAGGATGCTCATGATTATCGATACTTTCCCTGCCCGGACCTTATTCCCGTTGAGATCAGCGATGAATGGATCGAGCAGATCCGCTGCACGCTCCCCGAGCTTCCCGACCAGAGAAAGCAGCGCTTTCAGGATGACTATGATCTTTCCGAATACGATGCGGTTATCCTGACGGAGTCCAAGGAGCTGGCCGATTACTTCGAGGCTGCCCTAACCGCGGGAGCTCCGCCGAAAAAGATCGCCAACTGGATGATGACCGAGCTGCTGCGTGAGCTCAAGGGAGCGGAGATCAGCGATTGTCTCGTCTCTCCGCGGCAGCTCGGGGAATTGATCGAGATGGTCGAAACGGGGACAATCAGCGGCAAGATTGCCAAAACGGTTTTTGCAGAGATGCTGATTAGTGCAAAAAATCCGCAGGCTATCGTTTCGGAAAAGAATCTCCTGCAGGTATCCGATGAGTCCGAGCTGCTGGAGATGGTAAAAGATATCATCGCAGAAAATCCGGGACAGGCACAGGATTTTCGTGACGGTAAAACAAAACTGATGGGCTATTTTGTCGGGCAGTTAATGCAGAAAACCAGGGGAAAAGCGAACCCGAAGCTGGCAAACAAACTCTTTGCAAAAGAGCTGTCAGGATCGGATTAAAAGGTTTCCGGAAAAAATGGATAAGGAGCTTTGGCAGCAGAAAGGGGCCGGGCACCGGGAGCGCTTGCGGGAGCGGTTCCTGGATCGCGGGCTCGACGGTTTCAGCGATGCGGAAGTGCTTGAACTGCTGCTGTCTTTTGGAACGCCGCGTAAAGACTGCAAAGAGCCGGCACGCACCTTGCTGAATCGTTTCTCCACCTTTGCAGCGGTTCTTGATGCCGCCCCGGTTGAAATTCAGGAGATAAAGGGGGTCGGCCCGAAAAACAGTTTTGCCCTTTCCTTTGTCAAATCAGCTGCAAACCGTTATCTCAGGCAGCGCTTAAACAGCAAATCGTATCTTCATTCCTCCTCTGGCGTGGTTGACTACCTGGCCCACTCTATGAGAGGGCTCAAGGTTGAAGTATTTACGGTAATCTACCTTGACTCCTCTCATGGCATAATCGATACGGAGGTTGTTGCGGAAGGAACACTCAATGTGAACAGTGTTTATCCACGGGAGATTGTCAAAAGGGCGCTTCAGCACCATGCTGCGGCGCTGGTGGTGGCTCATAATCATCCTTCCGGAGCCATAGAGCCCTCCCCCCAGGACCGTATGTTGACCAGGAGCCTTTGCCTGGTCTGTTCAATGATGCAGCTCAGGCTGCTGGATCATATCATCATCGGCAATGACCATTTCAGTTTTGCCGATCACGGCCTCATCACAGAATTCGAGGGCTGGTGTCGAACGGTTCTAAACGACAGGATGACGACAGGCGAACCAGGTGACTAGCCTCTATATCCACATTCCCTTCTGTCGTTCCAAGTGCTTCTATTGCTCGTTCTCGTCCTTTCCAGGTATGCAGGAGATTCATGATCGTTATGTGTCTGCACTGGTGACCCAGATCAGCAGCAGTGGTGGCGAAAGGAGTCAAAGCGTCCTTGACACGCTGTTTGTCGGCGGGGGGACGCCGACGGCTCTGAGAACCGAAAAACTTGTTGAAATCATACAGGCCTGCCGTGAGAACTACACCTTCTCGGGGCAGGCGGAGATATCGATTGAGGCCAATCCGGGAACCGTTGACAGGACCAGTCTTGGAATGCTTCGGGATTGCGGGATCAATCGCCTGTCCATGGGTGTGCAGTCATTTAACGATGCTGATCTTCAACTCCTCGGCCGGACGCACTGCGCGGATAAAAGTATACAGTCTGTTGAGGATGCTCATCAAGCCGGTTTTGACAATATAAGCCTTGACCTGATGTACGGTCTTCCCGGGCAGGGTTTTGAGTCGTGGAGGGCAAACCTGGAGCAGGCTGTCAAACTCCAGCCGCAGCATCTATCACTATACCAGCTGAGCATTGAGGAAGGCACCGAATTCCATGATCGGTATCGTGCGGGTCGGCTGGCATTGCCGGATGATGAGGAGATAATCGCTATGGAACAATTCACCCGGGAATACCTTGGTTCCCGGGGGATAAAACAATATGAAATCTCTAATTATTCCAGGCCGGGATACCAGTGCCGCCACAATATCGGCTACTGGCGAAACGAGGAATTTGTCGGCTGCGGGGCGGGTGCCGCCGGATTTACCAACGGCCGACGATACAAGGTCATCACCGACCCGCTGCGTTACTGCCTGGCAATGGAATGCGGCGGGGATGTCGTCGAGGAGGATGAACTTCTGGATACGGAGGCTTCGTTTCGAGAGACGGTGGTGATGGGGCTCCGCCTGCTCAGGGGGGTTGACAAGAGAAGGCTGTTCGAGAGGTTCGGTTTGACGCTCGATGGCCAGTACGGCTCGATCCTGACAGAGCTTGTCGGCAGGGGGCTCCTGGAAGAGGACAGGGACTCTCTCAGGCTCACCGCCAGGGGAAGGCGTTTTGCCAATCAGGTGATGGCGGAGCTTGTCTAGTGTGGACCACTCATGATGGCGGCGGATTTTGCTGCAATACCCTCTTGTTGTGTTCTATTATGTAGAAGTTAAGGGTTGCGTGCACGGTGAAGAGCGGGAAAATAAGCGCCATCAAAAAAAGATTGAGCAGCGGGATCATGCTGGCCAGGGCGGGTATCAGGCCAAGCCGCAGGGAAAACGAGCCGTTTTCCCGAATCCATTGTATCTTTCTGCCCAGGCTCCAGCGTCTCCTGGAGGCGGGATAGTCAATAAACATCAGCGTTGAATAGCAGGCATAGAGCAGAAAGACGGCTAACTGGCCAAGCACCGGGATAAAGCTGACAAAAAGGGCAATGAGCGTGACAATAATGCCGAAGCCTCCTATTTTAATGCCTTCCCAGAGGTCTTTGCAGATACCCGGGAGGCTCAGCCCGTCATCAGCTTCGAAGGCGTCACCGCAATATATTTTTTCAGCCGAGGTGCTGAGAAAGACATAGAGCGGTGCGGAAAGACTGTATGCCGCAAGAAATGCGAGAAAAAAGGCCACGATCCTGGAAACCACCAGAAAAAGGTATTTTGCCACCAGCCAGCCCGAATATTTGATCCATCCCCACCACGATTCCGTTGCCGGCTGGGTGTGAATAAAAGAACCGGTCAATGTATCGATAAAATCCGTTGTCAGGAGGAAGCCGCCCCAGGTGAGCGCCGCGGTAACCAGAACGAGAAAAAGAGACCAGCCGAGCAGCCGGCTGCTGCGAAAAATAAACCAGAGCGAAGATGAAAGGGGTATCCAGGGGAGCAGGCGATCTTTCCTCGCTTGAATGCTGTCATGTATCATTGTATGTAATAAAGAGCTGCTGAAAAAGAAAAAGACTGTAACAAAGTTAGCGTTGATTACTATGGTGAAGCTATCATAGCTATTTCTTCGCCAGAGTAAAGGTTGATGGCGTCGTAAAAAGTTAAATTTTGTGATGGTTAAGTAAAAAGCTTCATAAGCGAGGCGCGCAAAATTTCTATTATTTCGGCGTACT
>CBDUGK010000164.1:0-5459 GCA_965366875.1 uncultured Desulfobulbaceae bacterium
ATCGAAACGGCAACCGCCTGGTTGCCGGAGCAACCGCTCATATCGCTGACCATGGGGAGAAAAACCGCCAGGGTGATGGCTGCTGCCAGCGTATCCTGGTAGAGGGCGATAACGCTTGCCGCCACAATGTTCAAAACAATATTCATGCTCAACCAGGACAACCGCCGTCCTGACCTTGCCAGCAATGGCATCGTCCGGAACTCTTCGCCGCCGATTATGCCGCTCAACCGCAGGAAAGCCTTGGTTTTCTGTTTGTTGAACTCCTCTTCCACGGCACTGGGCAGAACGACTCCGACCAGCCGCTTCCCGCCGTCAACAACCGGTACGCCGAACAGCTTGTGCTCTTCGAAGAAATTCTTCAATTCATTAAGAGAAGCCGAGTCCGGCACCGACAGCGGTGAAGGAATCATGATGTCCCCAAGCCGGGTCTCCCGCGAGTAAAACAGCAGATTGTGCATGCGCATCACGCCGGTCAGTTTATCGTCGGAATCGACCACATAAAAATACTGGACATTGTAACTGTTATACTCTTCCTGATTTTCCTGCAGGTCCTTGAGCACATCCCGGATGGTATCCTCCGCCTGGAACGCCAGGAATTCAGAGACCATCAGACCACCTGCACAGTCCGGTGCATAATTCATCAGCATCCGGGCCTCTGCGGCGCCCTCTTTCTCCATACTGGCGAGAATTGACTCGCTTGCACTGTCATCCATCTCGGCGAGGACATCTGCCAGCTGATCGCTCGGCAACTCATCCAGGATTGCCGCCGCCTGCTCGAATGGCATCGTCTCAACAATGTCTGCCGCCTGGGTATCAGTAAATCCCTCGATAAGGTCGGCTGCCTCTTCCGGCCCCAGTTTGGAAAAAAGGAGATGCTGCTCTTCCTCCGAAAGGCGTGAAATTGCCCGTGCACTCTCTGATGCACCCAGCAGGTCAAGAAAATCGATGATCGCCGCTTTTGTTCCACCGGCAATTAACTCGCTGAGTGTTTCCCACGGTGTTAATAAATCATTCATTGTATACACGCACCTTTGTAAAGATTTCTAAAACCGACGCTCACAACAATTATTGGAGCAATATATCAGTTTTTCCGAAAACATGCCTGAAACGAATACATTTTACGGTTGCTATCTCGAGCTTTTTTTTATCTATTTGAGAAAGGCAACATACGTGTATTGCGAAATACAGGGTTGTATCACGTGAGGCTGATGTGAACCCAGACGCTTATCATGCTCCCGCAACCTGATATACATCCTGATCCATCCCTTGTCGAAACCTTGGCAGGTTCCGTCAGAAGACAGAGCGAGCAGATCACTTTTATCGGAGGATACCGGGTATCATGAATAAATCAGGCTTACTGCATGCACTCCTTCTTGACGGTGCCGGCGGGGCAAAAAAACTGACGGAAGCAGAGATCAGTCGCTGGGTAGCGCAGGAAGGCCTGCTCTGGCTTCATTTTGATTACACCTCCCCCGGGGCGGTAAACTGGATTGAAAGCGAAAACCACCTGGACAGTGTTTCAAAGCAATTCCTGAGGACCGAGGATACCCGCCCGAGAGTTACAACAATCAAGAACTGCCTTCTTCTTGCCTTGCGAGGTGTTAACCTCAATCCGCATTCAGACCCGGAGGATATGATCGGGGTCAGGATATGGGCAAACGAGTCAATGATAATCACGACTGTCAGAAGAACACTGTCATCCATTGACGATATCGTCGAATCACTGGAAAATGGAAGCGGAGTGCTTGATTCCTCGGAATTTATAGTCGATCTTGCCAATCGGCTGATAAGCAGAATGGGCCCGACCATTGAAAACCTGGAAGAAATACTTGCCGATATCGAGGAGCGTATCATTGATACCGGTAATCCTGTGGTCCGCCGCCAGCTCTCGGAGATCCGCAGGCAATCAATTGTACTCAGGAGATACCTCTCTCCGCAAAGAGAAGCAATGTACCGGCTCTATGAGGAAAAATTGTCCTGGTTCAAGGAAAATGACAGGATGCACTCCAGGGAGGTGACCGACCACCTGCTGAGATACATAGAGAATCTTGATTCTACAAGGGAACGGGCAACCGTTATTCATGAAGAGCTGGTCAGTAATTTGTCTGAACAGCTCAACAGCAGGATGTATGTGTTGTCGGTGATAACCACCATATTCCTGCCGCTCGGCTTCCTGACCGGACTGTTCGGCATAAATG
Organism: uncultured Desulfobulbaceae bacterium; assembly: GCA_965366875.1. Classification (GTDB taxonomy): domain Bacteria; phylum Desulfobacterota; class Desulfobulbia; order Desulfobulbales; family Desulfocapsaceae; genus MADRE3. The sequence goes on from CBDUGK010000164.1 coordinate 2,199, forward strand.
TCGGAGGGATTCCGGGTTCAGAGAGCAAATCCGCCTTTACCATTTTTGTCATCCTTCTCTTTGTCATTGTCCTGGCCGTGCTGGTACTCTTCAAAAAGAAGCGCTGGCTCTGACCCGCAGGGATATAACATGGGATTACTGATCTTCTACGTCTGTCTGGCGCTCGGTGTTTCTTTTCTCTGCTCTATCATGGAGGCGGTCCTGCTCTCCATTTCAATGTCTTTTGTCGCTCAACAGGAGCAGGAGCATCCTGAGCTCGGCGCAAAGCTGAAACATTTCAAAGAGAATATCGATCAGCCACTCGCTGCAATCCTCAGCCTCAATACCATTGCTCATACCGTCGGGGCTGCAGGAGCGGGAGCGCAGGCGGCAGCCGTTTTTGGCAATGGTTACATCGGCGTCATTTCCGCCGTTCTCACCTTTTTAATCCTGGTTGTCTCGGAGATCATACCGAAAACACTCGGAGCTGCTTACTGGCGGAGGCTGACGCCAGTCGTCGTGAAGCTGCTTGGTGCTACCACTCTGTCAATGTGGCCGCTGGTAAAAATGGCTGAACTGCTGACCGGAATGATGACCGGAAACAGGCCCAGGAAGCAGGTGCATCGTGAAGAATTCATTGCGCTGGCAGAACTTGGCGCCCGGGAAGGGATCTTTCATCGCTATGAATCCCGGGTCCTCCAGAACCTTTTTTATCTGCGCGATATAAGGATAAGAGACATCATGACGCCAAGTACCGTGGTCTTTTACCTGCCCGGCAACCAGTCCATAGCCGAAACAATCACCACCCATGGTTCCTTTCAATTCTCCAGGATACCGGTCTATGGAGAGAGCCTTGACGATATCAAGGGGTTCGTCCTGAAAGGCGATATTTTTCAGACTCCGAGGGAGGATCAGCAAAAACTGCTCACCGATATCTGTCGCCCCATCGTTGTCATGGACGGAGACGAAACACTGCATGTCATGTTTGAGCGGATGATGCGCGAAGCGATCCACATCGCACTTGTCGTGGACAGGTATGGAGGTACTGAAGGAATCGTCACCATGGAGGATTTTATCGAGACGCTGCTGGGCCTGGAAATTGTTGACGAGATGGATACGGTCGCCGACATGCAGGAGCGCGCCCGTAAACAGTGGCAGATACGGGCGCAGCGCAGCGGACTGATCACTGCCGGGGAGCGCTCAGCAGACCACGGCCGCTCCCCCGAGCTGCAGAGTGACGAGAATAAGGCTCCCGATGTTCCGGAGCCCAGGCCGCCGCTATAATAAACATCAGCTTGAAACAGGGGGCAGGAGCAGAGAAGTATTCAGAACCGGCTCCCTGGTATCGCCGTCAACTGTTCTGCAGGGCGGCGATCCGCTCTTCCAGCGGCGGGTGACTCCTGAACAGTGACGCGAGTCCCCCCTGTTTGCCCTTGATTCCAAAAGCAGATACCTGGTCCGGCAATTGAGACGGTTCATGGTGCGCCTTCAAGCGCTGCAGGGCGCTGATCATCTTCTGTTTCCCGGCAAGATGTGCAGCCCCGCTGTCTGCCCGGAATTCGCGTTTCCGGGAAAACCACATGACGATCAGCGAAGCAAATAAGCCCAGGACCAGCTCAAGGAAGATGGTGACCGCCATATAACCCAGGAAGCCAAGCCCGCCGCCTTCCCTGTTCTGACTAAGAGAACTGTTGATGACTCCGGCAACCATACGGGACAGGAAAATGACAAAGGTATTCAGGACCCCCTGGATCAGCGTCAAGGTGACCATATCGCCATTGGCCACGTGGCTGATCTCATGGGCGAGAACTCCCTCGACCTCGTCCTTGTTCATATTCTGGAGGAGTCCGGAACTCACCGCGACGAGGGCATCATCACGCTTCATACCGGTGGCGAAGGCATTCATGTCCGGTGCGTTGTAGATTGCCACCTCGGGCATGCCGATTCCAGCCATCTCGGCCTGGCGGCGAACGGTGCTGATAAGCCAGGCTTCAGTCTGATTGGATGGCTGGTCAATGACCTTCGCCCCTGTGGATTTTTTAGCAATCCATTTCGACATGGCCAGAGAGATAAACGATCCCCCCATACCGAACAGCGCTGCCATGACCAGCAATCCGGACGTTGACCCCGAATCCAGGCCAAGAATACTCATGACAATTCCCAACAGCACCAGAATTGCCAGGTTCGTTGCCAGATAGAGAATGATTCTCATTGCGATAACCTCCTGTTAAATTTTAATGACGCGTCAAAGGTAATCACTGCGTTTCTGGATTTCCATATTTATTACCTGAATGTAATGAAGGGTATCTCTCTCTATGAAACACAGGATGAGTTGCATTCCGGTCAGTCATCGCTCCTCTTCCAGGAACCGGCACCATCAGCGTCGGAATCTTCGGCTCCTCTTTGTAAATATTTCGTTTCAGAGAAAAAAAATATCGGCTGTTGATTTGATTTCATTAACTATTTCTCATATCATTATCTGGTGGACAGTTTTACGAACGACAAGACTCAGCAGGCATGGCCTCAAATCAGCGCCTGAGGGGTGCAGCAGCATCACTATCTTGTCATTGACTGATAAAAAATCTCAAGGTGAATACTGGAGAGACACTTGATGACCTTATCGTACAACAAACACGTTGTTTTAGCCGCGTCCTTATTGTGTTTCGGGTTGTATCCCGGAGGAACATCTGAGGCAAGCACGCCTGAGAATGAATTTTTAGACATGGACCTCTCTCAATTGATGAATGTCACCATCACCTCCGTTTCCAAGAAGAAGCAAAGGCTCTCTGATGCTGCAGCTGCCGTTTATGTTATTACCCAGGAAGATATTCGCCGATCCGGAGTCACTCATATTGCTGAGGCTCTTGCCATGGCGCCCGGCATACAGGTCGCCAGGATCAGCGCCAGTAAATGGTCTGTTTCCTCTCGGGGATTTGCCGGCTATACATCCAACAAACTGCTGGTCCTGATGGACGGTCGCAGCGTTTACTCTCCCGCCTATAGCGGGACATTCTGGGATATGCAGAATACCCTGCTGGAGGATATTGACAGAATCGAAGTTGTCCGCGGCCCGGGTGGGACAATCTGGGGAGCCAATGCCGTCAACGGCGTTATCAATATTATCACGAAGAAAACAGCTGATACTCATGGCACTCTGGTGCGGGTCGGGGCTGGAGATCAGGAAACCGTTCAGGCAGCTGCCCGATTTGGCGGAGCATTGAGCCCGAAGAGTGACGGTCGCGTCTATCTCAGCGGCAACGACCGCAACAGCAATACGCTTGC
>CBDUGK010000165.1:0-5279 GCA_965366875.1 uncultured Desulfobulbaceae bacterium
CCAATTGTCAAGCCTGACCCCCGCTTCAATCTGACCCCCGCTTCAATCACGTGGTCCGTTAAACAGTTTCATCAAGGCCGCGTTATCATCTCCACCGTTTCCTGCTGCAACGAAAAGACGATGGATTTCCGTGGTCAGGGAGGTCACCGGCATGGCGACACGGGTTTTGCTCGCAAAACTCTGCACTGCTTCAAGGTCTTTGAGCATATTGTCAAGCCGTCCCGTCGGCGAATAGTCGTGACGACCCATCTTTGCCATGAACTCTTGCATCAGGGCGGAGTCAGCGCGACCTCCGGCAAGCGCCTGGGGGATGCAAGCGACGTCCACACCGCCCTTAAGAGCAAGTTGGGTTGCCTCTGCAATCGCCTGAAAACCAACCGCACAGAGAACCTGGTTCACAAGTTTTGTGGTCTGTCCGGCGCCGGATGGCCCCATCAGGGTGAAGTTGGCACAGAGATGCATCATAATCTCTTTTGCATGTTCAAAGTCTCTTTTTTCGCCTCCGGCCATAACTGCAAGCCGCCCTCCCAAGGCACCGGGAGCGCCTCCTGAAAGAGGGCAGTCAAGCCAGGGCATCTGGTATTCATCCCGCAAACGGGCAGCAAATTCCCGGGTCGATTCCGGATCAATCGAAGACATGTCAATCAACACCTTGTCCGCAGAAGCCGCTTCAGCAATACCATCTTTGCCAAAGACGGCCTTACTCACGATGGCTGCGTTATTCAATGAAAGGAAAACAAATTCGGCATGCAGTGCTGCCTCACGAGGGCTGCCAGCTGCGGCCGCACCGCGTCCGACCATTACCTGCACCTTTTCACGATCGAGGTCAAAGACGGTGACATCCTGTCCGCATTCCAGTAGTCGGCTGGATATTGCCGTGCCCATGATACCGACACCGATCACACAGACTTTTTTCACTGATTCCTGTTTCATATGTTCCTCTCTTTTCTTAGAGTTTTTTGCTGCCTGAAGGACCTTGTCTCAGGATCGTCGCCCTGCTTCCACCCGTATGGCATCTCCCGGAGCGTGCCACCGCTGGATACCAGTCCTCTTCTGAGGAGGAAAATTCACGGTGGGTCCAAGGTTAAACGGAAACTGTCATTCCGCCATCGACATAGAGAATGTGTCCGTTGACAAAGCTTGATGCATCCGAGCATAAAAAGACGCAGGCTCCAATGAGTTCACGCACATCTCCCCAGCGCCTGGCTGGAGTTCTGGCGCTGAGCCAGGCGGTGAATTCCTCGTCAGCAACCAGGGCTGAAGTTAATTTTGTTTTAAAATATCCTGGCGCCAAAGCATTAACTTGAATACCATATTGTGCCCAGTCTGTTGCCATCCCCTTGGTAAGATTGGCGAGGGCTCCCTTCGAGGCTGTGTAGGGAGCAATGGAAGGACGAGCCAGCGCGGTTTGCACCGAGCAGATGTTTACGATTTTTCCGGCCCCACGCTTGATCATGTGCCGGGCAACAGCCTGTCCGACATAAAAGGCGCTATTGCAGTTCAACCGCATCATCTGGTCAAAGCGATCGACCGGGAAATCCTCAAGAGGTGTTCGAAACTGCATGCCGGCATTATTGACCAGTATATCGATGGAACCTGTCTGAGCCTCGAAACGGTCAATGGCATCTTTGACTGCATCCGGCTCTGTAACATCAAATCTGAGTTCGTGAATTAACGCATCTTCTGCCTGGAGCGCTCTGGCAGCACTTGACAATCGATCTGGGTCGAGTCCATTGAGAATAACCTCAGCCCCGGCGCCTGCAAGCCCCCGGGCCAGTTCAAAACCGATACCCTGGCTTGAGCCGGTGATCAGTGCCCGGCGTCCGGTCAAATTAAATAAATCTAAACTATTCATAGATATACCCTCTGAATGAGATGTTCTGGTGATTTTTCGCTTGCGCTTACGGCGTGTTATCGATAACATTACGTGCAACAGTACGTCACTGTCAAGTTATTTTGTTATCCGCAAGGAGAGACTCATGGATAAAGTGAACATCTTACAGATCGGCTCATATCCCGAATGGGATATCGAAGCATTGGAAAAAAACTTCATTCTTCACCCCTACTATGCAGCAAAAGACAAAGACGCATTTATCGCCGCATGTGGTGACAGCATCCGTGGGGTGGCAACCCGTGGAGATCTCGGCCTGAGCAGAAAGCTCATCGAGGCCCTGCCCCACCTGGAGATCATCTCGGTTTATGGCGTTGGCTATGATGCTGTGGATCTCGATGCAGCCCGGGAACGCAACATCCGCGTGACCAATACGCCTGATGTCCTGACCAAAGATGTCGCCGATTTTGGCATCGCGATGATGCTTGCAGCTTCACGTGGAATCATCGCTGCTGAACATTGGGTCCGATCCGGTGACTGGGCGCAAAAAGGAATGTACCCTCTTAAAACCCGGGTTTTCGGTAAAAAAGTCGGAATTCTCGGCCTTGGAAGGATCGGTTACGAGATCGCCAAGCGCTGCGCCGCCTTCGAGATGGATATTGCCTATTCGGACCTTGGAGCGAAAGACTTTGCCGGCGAGTGGGCCTACATCCAGGATCCACGGGCACTTGCCGAGCATTCAGATTACCTGTTTGTCACGGTAACCGGTGGATCCGCAACACACCACATCGTCAACAAGGCGGTGATCGAGGCGCTGGGACCGGAAGGCATGCTCCTCAATGTGTCGAGGGCTTCAAACATTGACGAGGAAGCGCTCATCGCGGCTCTGGAAAGCAAGAAGCTTGGCTATGCCGCACTTGATGTTTTTGACGGTGAGCCGAATTTAAATCCCCGTTTTCTTAAGCTTGACAACGTTATGCTGCAACCTCATCAGGCCAGCGGCACCGTCGATACACGCAAAGAAATGGGACGTCTGGTTCGAGAAAATATGGAAGCATATTTTGGCGGCCGGGAGCTGCTTACCCCGGTAATTTAGAGGAGTTGAACATGAAATCGGTCGTGTGTCATGGACCCAGGGATATCAGGCTCGAAGACCAGGAGCCGCCTGTTGCCGGTCCGGATGAAGTGCTGATCAACATTGAGGCGGGGGGGATCTGCGGCTCCGACCTTCATTATTACAACCATGGCGGTTTTGGTACCGTCCGTATCAAGGAACCGATGATACTTGGCCATGAGGTCTCCGGCCGTGTCGCTGAACTGGGCTCAAATGTCGACAACCTCAAAATTGGCGATCTTGTCGCAGTGAACCCGAGTCACCCCTGCGGATCATGCAGGTTCTGCAAAGAGGCCATGTACAATCAATGTTTGGACATGCGCTATTATGGCAGTGCCATGCGCTTTCCGCATGTACAGGGGGCATTTCGCCAGCAGCTGGTAGCCGGAGCTCAACAGTGCCACCCTCTTAAACCAGGGTCCACCCCCAGTGAAGCGGCATTTACCGAACCTCTGGCCGTGGCCCTTCACGCCGTTAAGCGCGGAGGGAGCGTGATGGGCAAAAATGTTCTTGTGACCGGTTCCGGCCCTATTGGTACCCTGGTCGTCGCCGTAGCTAAAATGCATGGAGCCCTCAAGGTAGTGGCAACCGATGTGCTGGATGAACCGCTGAAGTATGCCGCCGAAGTAGGAGCGGACAGGACCATCAATATTTCCAAGCACGCCCGGGAACTGGAAAAATATGCTGAAGGGAAAGGTTTCTTTGACGTTGTAATAGAGGCGTCCGGCAACGAGCAGGCGCTCATCTCGGCACTGGAACTGATCCGGCCGCAGGGGCGCCTTGTACAGCTGGGTCTGGGGGGAATGGTGACAATTCCCCAGAACCTGATCGTTGCCAAGGAGATTGAATATTGCGGCACGTTCCGTTTCCATGAGGAATTTGCCTGGGCGGTTGCCCTGATAGAATCAGGCCGACTGCCGCTGTCAGCGCTGCTTACTGATGTTTACCCAGTTTCTGAGGTAAACCAGGCGTTTGAAGCTGCCGGCGACAGAACCACATCCATGAAGGTTCAGTTAACCTTCGGCTGAAACTGTCTTTTTGCCCGTATCAGGTGCTCTCCCGCTCGATAATCGAGTGGGGGATGACCAGCCGCTCGACGGGGGGAGGGTCTATTGCGGCCGCCTTTCCCGTCGCCCGAAGCATCAGTTTTCCTGTCTGGTGTCCGATTTCGGTACAGTTGACTGATACCGTTGTCAGGGTCGGAAAACAATAACGGGAAATCTCGAAATCCCCGAAACCGGCAACGGCCAGGCGAGAGGGAACATCCCATTTCTGGCGGTGACATTCCATAATCACCCCTATAGCGCAGAGGTCGGAAACACAGATGGCCGCTTCCACCTCAGGCCATTCCTTCATCAGGCGAACAACTGCCGGACCCCCATGCTTGATGGAAATGGGCGGCATCCCCAGGGGGATGACATGAGCTCTTGGCAAGCCAAGTGTCTCAATTGCCCGTTCATATCCCCGACGCCGATCAATGCCCCTGAAATCACCGCACTCATCACCACCAATAAAAGCGATTCTGCGGTAGCCCCGAAACACCATTCGGGCAACCATATCTTCGATCATGGCAGCGTTTGAGAAACCCACGAGATGATGAATAGGCTGAGCCGGCATATCCCAGATCTCAATAACAGGTACCGATGTCTTTTTCAGGATCTGGCGGGCTCGATCAGTATGTTCACCACCTGTGAGTATGATCCCCTCAGGTCGACGCTGCAACATGGTCTCGATAAGTTGCTCCTCTCTTTGCTGGTCGTACCCTGTATACCCCACGAGGATCTGCTTGCCTTCGGAAGCAAGCGCCTCGGAAATACCCTGTACCGTTTCAGAAAAATTTGAATTGTTAAAGGATGGAATAAGAACAGAAATAAAACCTGTCTTCTGGGACGACAGTGCGCCGGCAGAAAGGTCGAGGACATATCCCAGTTCTTCAACAACATTTCTGATTTTCTCGCGGGTCGCGGCAGAGACCGACTCGCTGCCGTTCAAGGCCCTTGAAACAGTCATCGCCGAAACTTCTGCCCGGCGAGCGACATCAGCCATGGTAGGGTTACGCTTTTTCACTATCAAAACAATTCACCTGCACAACGACAATGGTAGTAATGTTCGAGACGATCAAAACTAAAAGTAGCGCATTCTCATGCTACCGGCCAACAGAGAATCCCGCATCTTCAAGGTTTCATTCCACGATCTATTTATGAAAATTAACAAAGAACTCAAGATTCACTTGATGCAAAAATCATGTTATCGATATCATACCTCAGTTTGCAAAAATATACATACTATTATTGCCGCAAGGGGTAAATCTGGGGTCATAAATCTGGGGTCCGG
>CBDUGK010000166.1:0-5264 GCA_965366875.1 uncultured Desulfobulbaceae bacterium
TTTTCCGTCTGTTCCATAGTGTTCCTTTCAGCAGATTCTTGGCAATGGCTCACCGTGCAGCGGGGTGACAACCCTGGAGCCGCCTACCGGTGTATTGATCAGGACGCGGCCGCTTTTCCCGTCAACAAGTCTGCCGATGATGACGGCTTCCCGCCCTTCGACGGTGGTACGCATCACCTTGAGAATTTCTTCCGCCCTACTGCCGTCAACGATTGCCAGACATTTACCCTCATTTGCAAGAAAGAGTGGTTCAAGGCCGAGAATCTCACAGGCGGCACGAACTTCTGGACGAATCGGCAAACGCTCCTCTTCCATGATGATGGAGAGGTTGCTGCCGGCGGCGATTTCGTTCAGGGATGTGGCCACCCCGCCACGGGTCGGGTCACGAAGCGCATGGATATTTCCAGGGAATTTCTCCAGCAGCAGCGCTATCATCCTGTGCAGCGGCATGGTATCGCTTCTGAGGTTTCCGTGCATGGATATCCCTGCTCTGCGTGTCATAATCGTGATGCCATGATCTCCCATTGATCCTGAGAGAATAACCGCATCACCGGCCTGCCCGTTTGTGGAGGAGATGGCGACCTCATCCGGAACAACGCCGATGCCTGAGGTGTTTATGAAAATCTTGTCTCCCTTGCCTTTCGGCACCACCTTGGTGTCTCCCGTGACGATCGGCACGTTGCTGTCACGAGACGCCTGGCCGATCGAGATGACGATTTTTTCGAGCTCGTCAATATCCATGCCCTCCTCGAGAATGATTCCCAGGCTCAGGCAGAGCGGTTTGGCGCCCCGCATTGCCAGATCATTTATGGTACCATGGACGGCGAGTTTGCCGATATCACCTCCGGGAAAAAAAATCGGATCAACCACATAACTGTCGGTGGAGAATGCCAGGCGCCCGGGCTGGCGGTCAAGTACCGCGGCGTCTTCCAGCGTTCTGAGGACAGGGTTGTCGAGGTGTTTGAGAAAAAGGTTGCTGATCAGATCCTGGCTGGCAATGCCTCCACTTCCGTGGTCCAGCAGAATAGTGTTATCGGGCATATCGTTTACATCCACGTAAAAGAATTGGCTTTATCAGTCTATTCACTGCAGTCGGCTGCCTTGTGCGGGTAAAAAATGAGAGGTGGCGATCAAACCTCCCTGCCGTATCTATGGTATGCGGCACAGGTACCCTCACTGGAGACCATGCAGGGGCCAACGGGATTGGCAGGAGTGCAGCGTTTATCAAAAAGAGGGCAGAGCGGCGGTGTGGTCTTGCCCTTGAGAATCTGCCCGCAGAGACAGCCTTTTGCCTCCTCTGCTGCTGGCACAGTGATATTCAACCGTTTTTCGGCATCAAAGTGGGCGTACTTTTCCCTGATTGCAAGCCCGCTCAGGGGAAGGACACCAAGACCCCGCCACTCCATGTCAACCGGTTCGAAGATCTCTTCCACCACTCTCAGTGCCCGGCGGTTGCCTTCCCAGGAAACCACCCGCGGGTACATGTTTTCCACGCGCGGGTGGTTGTCTCCGACCTGTCGGGCCAGCAGGATCAGACCGTTGAGCAGGTCTGCAGGCTCAAACCCCGCGACCACGCAGGAAAGGCCAAATTTGTCAACGAACGGCTGATAGGCACCCGCACCGATGATTGCCGACACATGGCCTGGACAGAGCAGCGCATTGATCTTCAGATCCGGATCCTGCATCAGCAACTCAAGTGGTCCCGGTATAACCTTGTGTGTTGAAAAAACACAGAAATTATGGAGTTGTTCCCGCTGAGCACCAAGTATCGTCGCGCCTATCGCCGGCGTTGTCGTTTCAAAACCGACCCCGAGAAAAACAACCATGTCGCCTGGATTATCCCTGGCAATGTCGAGGGCGTCCATCGGGGAGTAGACAATATCAATGGTAGCCCCCCTTGCGCTTGCCTGAGCCAGAGAACCTTTGCTGCCCGGAACCCTGAAAAGGTCTCCAAAAATGGCAACCCGCACACCCGGCAGTTCCGCCATGGTGATGAATGCATCCATGTGGGAAGCCGATGTCACGCAGACAGGACAGCCCGGCCCGGAAACAATTTCCATTTTTTCCGGCAGGACTGAACGGACACCAGTGCGGAATATCGCCATGGTATGGGTGCCGCATACTTCCATGACCCGGACCGGCCTGGAGACTGACCGGGCGAGTTCGGCAACAAGCGGTTTTACCAGTGCTGTATCACGGTATTCGTCGATGTGTTTCATTGCTCATCTCCGGAAAGCAGCATCTCTTCTGGCATGTGAGATGCAAGCTCCCGGATAAGCTCGATATTTTTTAAAGCGTCTTGTTCATCCAGAGCGTGGATCGCAAAACCGGCGTGAACAATGACGTAATCTCCAATTTCAGGCCAGCGGTCAACAACGTCGAGGCGAACCTCTTTGCTGATGCCATTCATGTTCACAACGGCAATCTGGTTCTGGGTAAAATCGTCAGGGTTGCCTTCAATTTTTTCAACTTTCATGGGTATTGCAAGACACATGCTGTAAACCTCCTATAACTGCCTGACCAACTGATATTCCTCCGTCGTTGGCAGGAATCCCAGAGCCGCTATACGGTGTAAGACCCAGCTCGGTCAGCGAAAATATCAATCCTTCGAGCAGGAGCTCGTTTTGCATGCAGCCTCCTGAAAGTACGATCGTGTTAATTCCCGTAACTTCGGAGAGCATGCTGACAAGGCGGGAAAGGGTACCAATAAGCCAGGAGTGAAACTGCAGTGCAATTTCCGGCCTGTTTTTGCCGGAAGAAACATCATATACTACTTTTCTGATAATTTCCGAGGAAATAATCTCCCATTTCTGGTTATTTTCTTGCTGGAGATGTGCCGGATGTTCATCAAGTGCGTGGATGATTTCGTTTCTCCAGTCACGGGTGAGCGCTTTGCGGGCACAGGCCTCAAGCTGCATGGCGGCCTGCCCTTCAAAACTGGAAACCATGTTGAGACCAAGAATTGCCGACATTGCATCAAAAAGCCTGCCGCAGCTTGAGGTGAGCGGAGCGTTGAATCCGCTTTCGAGCATCTGCACGATCATGTTACGCTTTTCCGTTTCAATTGTGCCAAGGATCTCTGATTGTGCGGCTTGGGCACCGTGTATTTTGTGCAGAAATGAAAGGGCCATCCGCCAGGGTTCAGCTGCTGCGCTGTCTCCTCCTGGAAGCGGAACAGGCTCCAGGGAGCCAAGTCGGCTAAACGAGGTCAATTCGCAGAGAAGGATTTCCCCGCCCCAGATGGTTCCGTCGGTGCCGAATCCGGTCCCGTCCAAAATAATCGCAAGTACCGGATCGGTGAGACCATGTTCGGCCATAACCGCTACACCGTGGGCGTGATGATGCTGGATTTCATAGAGCGGCAGGTCGAGTTCCCTGGCATATCGGCTGCTCATGTAGTCCGGGTGAAGGTCACAGGCAACGGCAGCGGGTTCGATTCGAAAGACCTTCTTAAAATTGTCGACGGATTCTGTGAAAAATTCAAACGAGGAAAGATTAAACAGGTCGCCGATATGCTGGCTTGGAAAAATTGTCCGTTCCCGGGCAAGGCTGAATGTCGACTTCAGTCCGCCGCCGCAGCCGATAATCTCCGGCAGTTCATACGGTACCAGCAGGGGCGACGGCACATACCCGCGTGAGCGCCTGAACATCCTGGGCGCATGGCCGATGAACTTGAGGACTGAGTCATCAACCCTGGTGACGATATCCCTGTTATGCAGGAGGAAAAAATCAGCAATCGAACCGAGTCGATGCAGTGCGTCTTCATTGGCGGTGCAGATTGGCTCCCCGCTGAAATTGCCGCTTGTCATGACCAGTGCTTCAGGGCACTGGGGTTGTCTGAAAAGAAGGTGATGGAGCGGTGTATAGGGGAGCATTACCCCGAGGTCGCTGAGCCCGGGAGCGAGATTTGCTGCAAGTACGGTATCGTCTTTTTTTTTCAGCAGAACGATCGGGTGTTCAGGAGAGCTCAGCTGCTCTGCTTCCTCCGTGGAAAGGTGGCAGAAATTTCTGACAGTTCCAATATCTCTGATCATTATGGCCAGCGGTTTTTCCGGTCTGTGTTTGCGGCTTCTCAGCATGGTTACCGCGGCCTCGGAGCAGCCGCTGACACAGAGGTGAAAGCCTCCCAGACCGCGTAGAGCAACGACTGCATTTTCAACCAGGGAGGAAACCGCCGCAGAGAGAACGTCCCCGCATTCTATCTCTGTTCCGTGGCGGTCATGCCAGGAAACAGCGGGCCCGCACTCGGCACAGGCGTTGGGCTGCGCATGAAAACGCCTGTTGGTCGGATCCTTGTATTCGGCACCACATTTGTCGCACATTGGAAAAACTTTCATCGACGTCTTGGGCCGATCATAGGGGATTGATTCCGTAATCGTAAACCGGGGACCGCAATTGGTGCAGTTGATGAACGGATAGTTAAAACGGAAATCATCCGGGTCCGACAATTCTTTCAGGCAGTCGGAGCAGACCGCGATATCAGGAGGAATCGCCGCCCTTGCGGAGCCGCTTGACTGGCTGGCGATAATCGTAAAAGAGTCGGCGGAAAAGGGCTCTTCACGATGGAGGTAGAGAAGACTGGTGATTCTTGAAAGGGGCGGGGATTGAAGAGAGATCGTGTCGAGAAAGGTATAGAGGTCCTCATCCCGGCCGCAGGCTTTTATGGCAACACCATCACCGGTGTTGGTCACTGTACCGGTGATGGATAAGCGTTTGGCAAGGTTAAAGATAAAGGGCCGAAACCCGACGCCCTGGACCGTGCCCCGGACGAGAATTTCGACCCCATTGTGAAGAGACTTACGCCTTGTGCGTGAATTTTTTACCGCTGAATATTGAAGAAACAAGTCCTGGTTCTTGCACATCGTTCCAGACAACCAGATAAATATGAATAAAGGTGAAAATCATAAACCACCACATCAACAGGTGGTGGATGTAACGAGCCCACTGCTGGCTTCCAAAAATTGCCAGCCCGTAGCCTTCCCAGATTGCCAGTTCCGGATAGAGCATGTAAAAACCGCTCACCAACTGAAAGACTGCAACTATAATGGTAATCACATATGTCATACCAGCAAGAACGTTGTGACCGAGTCGATTCGGGTCATGATTGTCTTTTATATAGCTGTATTGCACCAGGGTGCTGAAGAGATTCTTTATGTTGCGTGGAGTTACCGGCAGGTGCTCCAGGATGCGTTCCTGCTTGTTGCCGAAAATATAGAGGAAAATCCTGGTAAGGACTGCTGCGGTAAAAACATACCCGGCGGTAA
>CBDUGK010000167.1:0-5154 GCA_965366875.1 uncultured Desulfobulbaceae bacterium
GTGGGTACCAAGTGTGGGCTGTCCGGCATCGAGGCGTTCACGGAGAATGTTCTTTTTCTTTTTCATTGCTGTCCTTCAGCCTGTTTTGAAATTTGCTTTGGTACTTTTTCCCTCAACCAGCAGATCAGGGATGGTTTACAAACCAGGAAAATGGTTCATGTTTTTTTTATAATTTTAGGCATTTTTTGAAGAAAAGTGACATTGAATACAGATAATCCTGCAGCCACAATCCATCCTGAGTATTTTTTCTTCATTGGGCCAAATTGGGTAAGTAAAGCGTTATAATGGAAAATATCCACAAAAGTGCCATCAGTGATCACGAGGTTCGGTTGCTTTCAATTCGATTATTGACGACATCGACCACGTTGAGTCTTTTTAGAATCATATTCACGTTATCATCTGTTTCTATATAGAGAAAAACATTACCTGTCCTGGTTGAAATAGTGTTGTCAGGAGATGCTTTGGCACCCCTGAAATATACAGATTATGTTTCTGTTTTTACTGCTAAATGAAACGGAATGCAAGTTCATGGAAGTGCACGAGACCAGTTGCTCGGCGGATGATCTGCGCTGAGGCCGGGGTACATTTCATTTTATTTCTTCCGGCTCACAGCATAGTATGAAAGGAACAGGTATAAAGAGTGTATTAAATTTTTTCATAGTAAACTATCTTGAAACCCCTGGATCCGATGATGCTTCGTTTCGTTTTTTTGCAAATACTGTGCTGCCTCATTTTATTGTCTGGCAGTTCGTTGAGCGCGGCTGCCTCTAGCTGTACTATTCCGCCGGAAGCTCTTCCGGAGGATATTTCTCATCCCGATACCATTGTCGGAAATGGTACGCCCGAGAGTTGCACGGCGGAGGCTTTTGTTGAAGCGGTTGCGGGTGGCGGGGTTATCACCTTTGACTGCGGACCCGCTCCGAAGACCATCACCTTGAGTGAAACGGCAAAGATTTTCAACAATACCGCCTTGCCGGATATTGTCATCGACGGTGAAAACAAAATTACCCTGAGCGGTGGCGGCCTTGTCCGGATTCTCTATATGAATACCTGTGATCCGAACCAGGTCTGGACCACGTCCCACTGTCAGAATCAGGATCACCCAAGACTTACCGTTCAGAACCTGATATTCAGGGACGGCAATGCGACGGGATTGGCCAGCGATGCGGATCCGGGGGGCGGTGGGGCAATTTTTGTCCGAGGTGGGCGTTTCAAGGTACTGCACAGCAGGTTTATCAATAATGTTTGTGACCCTACAGGGCCTGATGTCGGCGGTGCTGCGATTCGGGTGTTCAGTCAATACAACAACCAGCCGGTCTCTATTGTTGACAGCGTTTTCGGTGGCGGCGAGGGGCTTGGAAACAGCTGCTCAAATGGTGGCGGAATCAGCAGTATCGGCGTTTCCTACAATGTGATAAACAGCCTGTTCAGCCACAACAGGGCGATCGGCTACGGGGCAAACCCGGCAAGAGCCGGGACACCTGGAGGCGGAAGCGGCGGGGCGATCTACAATGACGGCAACACCTTTACCCTCAGCCTCTGCGGCACCGCAATACATGACAATCTGGCCAGCGAAGGTGGTTCAGCCATATTTTTTGTGAGTAACAACCGGACGGGTACCCTGCAGATAAAGAGCTCCGTATTGTCAAATAATCCGAAAGGCAGATTCGAGACGGCCGGTTATCCGGGAATATTCTACCTTGGCAGCGGCGACCCGCAGATAGTCGATTCGATTATTGGTGGAGAAGCGATTCCTGACTATAGAGCTGCTGATGTTAATGGCGATGAGAGATTCGGTCTTGCCGAAATCATTTATATCCTTCAGGTGGTGTCCGAGTTCAGGTCCCCTGAGTTCTCAGATTATGCGCGAAAAAAGGGTGATATCGTCTACGATCACAATGTCGATATTCTCGATGTGCTCGCCGTCCTCAAGTTGCTGGTAAATAAGCAGTAAGACCCACAGTCGGCCTCTGGCAAGCAATCTGTTTGCCGGAAAGGCAGGAATATATTAGCATCAGTTCAGATCTGTACTTGTGCAGAGGCAATGTCGAGTGGTGAAAGGGACTGGTTACAGAGCCGAGGCGAAGTGGTTTTCCGGGAGAACCCGTCCGGGTTAAAGCGGTTTTAAAAATTCACAACGGAGCACACATCATGGAACATCCTCTCAGGCGAAACGTGGTGAAGGTTCTCACCGGAGAACCGGTGATTGAGGGCGCCGGAGTACATTTGCGCAGGGTCTTTGGTTTTCGGGATACAGCACTGTTCGACCCATTTCTGCTGCTGGACGACTTTCGCTCCGATTCACCGGAAGAGTTTCTGAGTGGTTTTCCCTGGCATCCGCACAGGGGGATAGAAACAATAACCTATGTCCTGAAAGGTGATGTTGAGCATGGTGACAGCCTGGGGAACACGGGTGTCATATCAACGGGTGATGTGCAGTGGATGACAGCAGGCAGCGGAATCATTCATCAGGAGATGCCAAAAGGCGATGGTAATGGTTCGATGTATGGATTTCAGCTCTGGGCCAACCTCCCGTCGAACCAGAAGATGATGAATCCCCGATACAGGGATATCGGCGCAGAGGACATTCCGGAGGTGGAACTTGAAAATGGAATACAGATCAAAATTATCGCCGGAAGGGTATCCGGGGTTTCGGGGCCTGTTGATGATATCGTCATAGACCCTGAATATCTTGACTGCCTGCTCCCGCCTGCTGCCCGGTTTATCCATGAAACCAAACGGGGATACACGGCCTTGCTCTATGTAATTGATGGAACAGGCAGTGTTGCACAGACTCCTGTTTCAGATGGGACGCTCGTGCTCTTTGGGGACGGCGACGAGCTGGCGGTTTCGGCCGATGGCAGCAGCGGGCTGAGGTTTTTGCTGCTCTCTGGAAAGCCTTTGCAAGAACCTGTTGCCTGGAGAGGTCCGATCGTCATGAACACTCAGCTGGAACTTGAAGAGGCTTTCAGAGAATTGCGGGATGAGACCTTTATTAAACATCGAAACAGTGAGGGGAGATAACCAGACGGATCATTTAAAGTGGTTATACTATAATACACGGGGAGGCGGCGATGAAAAACGATGATCAGCAGCGGTTGAAGAGTCTTCTCTCTATTTTTACCGGTTATCAGGTGGGCGTCGCCCTGGCTGTTCTCCTCGGTATCCTTGTCGTAACCCTCTATTTCCAGCCTGGTGCTGTTATCCCCTTGATTATTCTGGTGTTAGTTATCATCGTTCCCTATTTTTTTGTTACAAAATAAATCTAGGATCGCCCGCTCTCATCAATTGGCTGTGGGGGTGCGTTGAGGAAGCGGTTGCTTTCTGCCCTGCGGAGTGTATATCACTGGAAAATAGCTGCCTGACTTACTCAATCACCGCAAGAGTCTTGAACTCTGCCGGGTAAAAATAGTATGTGGTCATCGTCGGATTCCTGGAAAACCCGATATTTCTTTTTATTCGATAAGCGGGGCCAGCATATAGAGGATATCACTTTCCCGTGAAGGATAGGGCGCCATGATGTTGTTCCGGTGCAGCTCGGTAACCGGCGTCCCATCAATCATTGCCTGTTTAAAGGTGTTGATCAGACCCGTTGTGTTGTCAGAGAGAACGTGTGCACCCAATATGCGGTCTTGTCTGTCGACAAGAATCTTGTATGCTGCATGCTTCAAACCAACTCTACGATAGGTCGGCCAGCCCAGGTTTGTATCAGAGCTTTTGTAATAAGTGATTTTGTCCTCTTTCAGCTGCTCCTCGGTTTTTCCCACCATTCCCAGCTGGGGATAGGTAAAGAGTATGGCGGGTACCGCACGGTAATCAATGCCGGCAGGTGATCCTCCATTTTCATCAGCAATAAGTGTTTCTGCCGCTACATGTGCCTCCATGTCAGCCACCCGGGCGAGCTGAACGCTGTCTGCACAATCGCCGATGGCAAAAATGCGCTTGTTTGAGCTTCGCATATTCCTGTCTACCGTGATTCCCCTTTTTGAAAAATCAACACCGGCATCCGGTAGATTCAGGTTTTCTATATTGGCCG
The DNA here is from genome assembly GCA_965366875.1 of uncultured Desulfobulbaceae bacterium. Classification (GTDB taxonomy): domain Bacteria; phylum Desulfobacterota; class Desulfobulbia; order Desulfobulbales; family Desulfocapsaceae; genus MADRE3. Next base: position 4,037 of record CBDUGK010000167.1, read on the forward strand.
CGCGGCCGGCACCGTTGACGACCAGATCAACCTCCAGCTCGTCAGCGGATTCAAAGAGAATCGAATAGCTGCTGCCATTCTTTTTTATCGACTGGACAGAGACGTTTGTCTGAATCTTGATTCCCTCGCGCTCTGACGCCTCAACTAACTGTTGGACCATGTCCTGGTCAAACGGCGACAGCACGCGGTCAGTGGCCTCAAGGATTGTTATCTCTGCATTACTGTCGCCGAGACGAGCCACGAAATGAGCAAACTCAAACGATATGAAACCGCCGCCGACAAAAGCGATTCGTTCCGGCAGAACATCCAGCTCGAGGAAATCGTCACTTGTTATCATGTAGCTGCCGCCCGCGAAGGGCAGGGGGGTCGGCTGGGCACCAGTGGCAATAATAAATGTTCGGGCAGTATATTTTTTGCTGTTGACAACGACGGTTGACTCATCGCTGAACGATGCCTCACCTTCTATGTAGGTGATTCCGTTTCCTTTGAGATTATTTACCGTATTTTCGGGCACTCCGGCTGTGAATTTGTTTTTTTCTCGTAAAATGTGCTGCCAGTTTACCCGCGGAGGTTCAGAGACTCCAATGTCCTGGAGGTGTCGACTGCGGGCAACCAGTTCCGATACCTCATAGAACCACTTTTTTGCCTGACAGCCGCGCAGGGCGCAAACGCCGCCGGGACGACCACTGCCCTCAACAATTGCCACACGATAATCTTCCGCTGCAAGATCAAATGCAACGGTTTGCCCCGCGGTACCAGTTCCAATAATGATGACATCAAATCTATCCACGGATGACCTCCTTTCTCGTTCGGGGGACAGTATACGTAATTATTGCTTTCCCTGATTTCATTTCACCCATAACATTCATTTGGCAAGCGGCCGTCAACGAACAGTACCATTACAGAAACGTACGATACCTACCAGCAGCGTTTATTTCAGGACAGGTTCTGCCGCCGGCTGCCTCTGCTCCCAGGGCCGAAATTGAAGGCCATGGCCGGCAAAAGTATGAATGTACCGACATCATGACGTGATTATAGATAACCGTGGAGATGTATATACTGTCCCCGGAACTCCGGAACTGGTGTGTGGAATTGCAACCTGCGGACGTTATTTTTTG
>CBDUGK010000168.1:0-4882 GCA_965366875.1 uncultured Desulfobulbaceae bacterium
TGCGGCCTGCCCATTGTCGCAACCAATGACGGGGGACCGGTTGATATCGTCTCCAATTGCCAGAACGGCATACTGGTTGACGCGACCCAACCGACTGAGATTGCGCAGGCAATCTCTGACATCCTTTTTGATGAAGAGATATGGGATACATACTCGAACAACGGGATTAAAGGTGTCCGTAATTATTATTCATGGCAGAGTCACAGCAAAACGACATTGCAGGCGCTAGATGAAATCATGCCGGCTGCCAGACAGACACGCAACAGTTCCACCCATGTTGAAAACGGCAGAGAAAAACAGTCATTTGGTCAAAGGTTGAAGGGTATTGACAAGCTGCTGATTGTGGATATTGATAACACGCTGGTAGGTGATGACAGCAGCATGCAAGAGCTTTTCGAAATTCTGGATGAACACCATGACGATATCGTCTGGGGTGTCGCTACCGGCAGAAGCCTCGAGCTGACGCTTGATGCGATGACCGACTACAGTATTCCAATGCCGGATATTGCTATCTGCTCGGTCGGTACGGAGATATATTACGCTCCTGATCTTCGCAGGGATAAAGGCTGGAAGAATCATATTTCCTATAAGTGGAAACCAGAGACGATCAAAGAGGCGCTTGGGGGGATACCTTTTTTAAACCTGCAGAAAGAAGAGGGCCAGCGCAGCCATAAAATCAGTTACTATATGGCTGATGACTATGATTATCTGGCCTGGGTTCACTATGTGATCGAGCAGGAAGGTCTGCAGTGCCAGTCTATCTTTTCGCACGGGCGGTTTCTCGATATTCTCCCTGTTCGTGCCTCAAAGGGAAAAGCGATTGATTACATCATGTATAAATATGAATTTTCCCCGAGAAATGTAATGGTTGCAGGAGATTCTGGCAATGATGCCGACATGCTCACCGGCAAATCTCGAGGGCTGGTGGTCGGCAACTATAGCCAGGAGCTTGAAAAACTGAGAGAAAAACAGAATATTTACTTCAGCCGGAAAGAATATTCCGCTGGAATTATTGATGGGTTGAATCATTACGGATTTGTCCAGTAATTTATTTGTCAGGTAATTATTGCATGTACGAACAGGTATCACACTCCCTCCTCAACGAAATACTCACCAAGCTCAAACCTGAAATTCATGAGGAAGACCTGCGCCACTTCTATACGAGACTCGGGGCAAACTTTTACTCCATCTATTCGCTGTTTTTCATTCTCTATGGGAAGCGCGACGATTTTAAAGAGCAGATGCAGTGCCTCGTTGAAAAAATGGCGAAGCAATACATCAGGCGTCCTGACTATCTCAGACAGGTCGATATCGAGCGTGAAAATGATCACAACTGGTTTTTAAGCCAGGAATGGGTCGGCATGGCACAGTATGCTGACGGTTATGCCAAAGACCTGGCGGAACTGCAGCAGCACGTCCATTACTATCTTGAACTGGGGGTGAACCTGGTTCACCTGATGCCGATGATGCTCTGTCCCCGGGGTGCCAGCGACGGCGGGTATGCGGTAAGTGATTTCCGCCAGATTGACAGCCGTTTCGGCAGTCTGGACGATTTGAAATCTCTTGCCCAGACGTTCCACAAGCACGGTATTCTTTTAACGCTTGACGTTGTCGTCAATCACACCTCTGATGAACATGAATGGGCCCGGCAGGCACGGGAGGGGAATCCGAAATACAGGGATTATTATTACATTTTTGATAATCGCGAGATCCCTGACATGTTTGAACTCAGCATGCCAGAAATTTTTCCGGAAACTGCAGCAGGTAATTTTACCTGGGATGAGGTGATGAAAAAATGGGTCATGACGGTTTTCAACGACTACCAGTGGGATCTGAATTACAGCAATCCCGCGGTGCTCATTGAGATGCTCGATATTATCCTGTTCTGGGCCAACCAGGGCGCTGACATTCTGCGGCTGGACGCCGTTGCTTTTCTGTGGAAGAAGATCGGCAGTATTTGCCAGAATGAGCGTGAGGCACACCTGATCCTGCAACTTCTGAAGGATTGCTGTCAGGTGACCTCCCCCGGTGTTTTGTTCATAGCGGAAGCTATTGTCGCGCCGGTTGAAATCATAAAATATTTCGGCGAAGATGCGATCAACGCCAAAGAATGTGAGATAGCCTATAATGCAAGTTTCATGGCCCTTCTCTGGGATGCGGTTGCCACCAAGAATACCAGGCTGCTGAACCAGGGGCTCAAGAGCCTGCCCGACAAACTTGACCGGGCTACCTGGCTCAACTACGTTCGCTGCCACGATGATATTGGTCTGGGCTATGATGACAGGGATATTGTCGCTGTCGGCTATGAACCACGCGCCCATCGCCAGTTCCTGATAGATTATTTTACCGGCAAATTTGATGAATCTTTATCCCGGGGACTGCCCTTTGGTCACAACAGCAAGACCGGCGATTCCCGGATTTCCGGATCACTTGCCTCACTGGTCGGGCTTGAGGCGGCAATCAACTCTGGTGATCCTGTTGCAATCGAGGATTCCATAAAAATCATTCTGCTGCTGCACTCGATGATCATGTCGTTCGGGGGAATTCCATTGCTGTATTATGGCGACGAGATCGGCACCATGAATGACAGCAGTTATCTCAACGACCCTGCCAAGGCAAACGACAGCCGCTGGGCGCACCGTCCCCGCATTGACTGGGAGAAGGCTGAGCTTCGCAAGGTGCCGGGAACGGTTGAGTACCGGATCTTTTCCGCCTTAAAGAAAATGATCGCCATCCGCAAGGAAATTCCAGCATTTGCCGATTTTAATAATCGCGAACTGATTGATGTCGGTAATCCCCACCTGTTTGTTTTTTCACGACTGGAATATAGTCAGCTTCGCAACAGAGTCCTGGTTATCGCAAATTTTGACAGCAAACCCCAGCATCTCAATATCGAGGAAGTTGGTTCAAGCATACATATCAGTTACGAAGCTGTTTATGATCTGTATTCCGGGGACAGGCCGGCTATTTTCAAGGAAGCTTTGGTTATCCCGCCATACCAGTTCTATTGGCTTACCGATCAGTAACGCGTCTGAAGTATTGTATTGTGGTTTTTTTAACAGGTAGCGCTGCGATAGAGGATGTGACTAATTTTATCAGCCATTTTATGGCAGGAGAGTGAGATGGAGAAATTTAAAAAAATTCTGGTTTGTGTAGATTTGTCTGACTATTCAAAAAGGACACTGGATTGTTCCCTCTCGCTTGCCGCGGAGTTCAGCTCAGAGCTTGTCATCTTCAGTGTCATTAATATCAGGGATATAAATGCCGTAGAAACAGCAAGCCACTTTTACCCTGAGCAGATTGATGTCAAAGATTACGTAAAGCGGGCAAAGGAGGCTCGCCACCAGCAGGTTCAGGAATTCCTGGATCAGCACTATTCAGAAACCATTTCCGGGATAAATATCATTGTTGAAGTCGGTGTCCCCTTTGAAGCCATCCTGGAGATTATTGAATCGGAAAACATTGATCTTGTCATAATGGGAAACAAAGGCCGCGGGAATGTTCTGGGAACCCGGTTTGGAAGTACCGCTGAAAAGATTTTCAGACATTCACCGGTGCATGTCTTCAGCGTCAGAGACCCTAAACAGTTCAGGCGGCACAGGTAGCTGATTTGCAGCCTTGGGGCGCAAGGGGGCAAATCATTATTGGCTTTTTTGGGGGGCTAGGAGTCTGCGAAAAGATGGTCGAAGGCGGACTGTTCTTCCGGCGACAAGTCCTCATTGAAGGCTGCGCCGACAATGATTTCATAAATGGAGGCACTGTTCAGATCATGATTCTTTGTGGTCCAGACGGTCCTCAATGACAGATCGGGGAGATGGGTACCGGCATTGTCTATGATGTCGACAGTCCAGGTGTCGGGGATTTCTGTATCACTGGTACATCCGAAGCAGAGGCCTCCCCGGCTGAGATCGAAGACACGGCAGACCCCCTGTTTATTGACGATGAAGGTATTGGCGGGTTTGTGTCGAGAATGTTTTCTCGGCTGGTGACTGCTGCCTGTCTCCATCTTTTCATCCTCCGGTTGCGTAGAGCGGGTTATCGAAAGGTCTCAGGACCCAGAGCCAGCTATGCACAATTATAACATGCTATCGTGTTAATATCTAACCATTTAGCACCGAGCTGCGGCTGTAAGAACGCATTGCCCCGCCCTCAAGGCATCGGGTGAATTCCACCAACGCAGTGGAACACCCCTCGAAAGCGGGCGGAGCTAGTTGTTTTTCAGCAGCAGGTAGAGCAGCGCCATGCGGATATACAAGCCATTCTGGGCCTGCTCAAAATAACGGGCCTGCGGTGTTGAATCGATTGCTTCGGGAATCTCATCGACACGGGGAAGGGGGTGCATGATTATCGCATCCGGCTGCATCTTTTCAACGATCTCCGGGAAGAGAATGTATTTGCTTGCAGCCGCCTCGTAATCCTCCGCGGAGTGAAAGCGCTCTTTCTGGATTCGGGTCATGTAAACACAGTCCACCTCGCTGGCAACTTTTGCAAGGTCCGTTTCCTCTCGCCAAGGTACGTTGTACTTGTCCAGGTACTCCTTGATATCACGCTCCATCCTGCAGACTGGCGGTGAGACAAAGATAATCTCCATATTTTCATATTTACTGAGCAGGTAGGACAATGAGCGCACGGTTCGTCCGTAGCGCAGATCGCCGACAAGGGCGACCCTGAGATTGGACATTTCAGGAAAGGCGTCGGCGATAGTATAGATGTCGAGCAGTGCCTGCGTCGGGTGCTGGCCGGCGCCATCTCCGGCATTAATTATCGGTATGGCAGAAATCTCTGCTGCCCGCGCGGCGCTTCCCGCCTCGCTGTGACGCATAACGATGATATCGGCGTAACCGTTGATGATCCGGGTCGAGTCGGCGAGACTTTCACCTTT
>CBDUGK010000169.1:0-4804 GCA_965366875.1 uncultured Desulfobulbaceae bacterium
GGCTATATCAGTGTCAAGGAACAACTCGATGATATCTACCCGCTGCTGGAAAAAAACTAATCTCAGCGTTTGCCACTTATCAGCGCACGGTGGCGGGTCTGGGGCAGGACTCGGAGAACGTGTCAGAAGCCGTTGTGCAGCCGGTCGCTAAAGGCTTCGGGAGTGAAGGAATACACCTGCGTTCCGTAGTGTTCAACGGCAAATGAGGCGCAGACACTCCCCAGGCGAGCACTTTCAGCAAGGCTCTTTCCCGAGACAATACCGCTGATCAGGCCACCCCGGTAGGCATCTCCACAACCGGTCGGATCGGTTACCTTTTCGGCCCTGGCTGGAGCGATGTCTGTTTCGCCTTCCTCACTGTACAGCCTTGAACCATGTTCTCCGAGCGTGATAATGGTTGTGCCGGCAAGACTGAGCAGCGCTGCCTTTGACAATCCGGTCTTGTTCATGATCATATCAAATTCATAATCATTGACGATGAGCATGGAACTTTCTGCAATTGCTTCAGTCAGCGAATCGGCTTGCAATACAGGAAGGGCCTGCCCTGGATCAAAAATACACCTGATCCCGCGTTCTTTGCATTTTTTCGGGTAGATGATCATGTCGTCGAGGTTGCCCGGGGAGGCAATCAGCAATGTGTCTTCTGGAACCAGGGAATTAAAGTCAAGACCTGAACTGTATTTCATCGCTCCCGGATTGAAACCCGTTATCTGGTTGTTGGCCTTGTCGGTGGTAATATAGGCTCCGGCAGTAAATTCGTCTTTAATAATTTTTATGTGTTCTGTTGAGATCCTGTTTTCTGACAGCCAGTTGAAATATCTGGTCGTATCGTGACCGATTGTCGCGGAAATAACAGGGGACTCTCCCATCAGCCGCAATGCATAGGCGATGTTGCCGGCAGTGCCGCCAAAATTTTCGGTTACGCCGTTAACCTGGAAAGACACATTGAGAACATGGATTTTGTCCGGCAGAATATGATCGGAAAAATATTCCGGGAAATCCATTATTCTGTCATAGGCCATTGATCCTGAAACGATAATTTTCATTTTTTAATGATATCCGATAATAATGACAGCAGCGATTGTCTCAATTCCAGTTAAAAAAGGGACCTTTCAGTGCAGATGTGTGCGATTATAAACAGAAGCCGCAGGCTGTCAAGAAATAACCGGAATCCTCCAGACTCAAGACCCTGTTGAATCCAGGAACCTGACCATGATGAACAGCAATCAGCCGGAACGGGGGAATGAGGTGACGATCTCCTGTAATACCGTGTTGACCTGCTGATAGTTCTTTGCCGAATTGTGCTTTTCTCGAATATGTCTCTTGGCCGCATCGCGCATTGTAATTCTTTTGTCCCGTTCGACAATCAGCGTTTCAATGTCCTGTCCGAAGGCGTCCGGGTCTTCAGCAGCTGAGAGAAGCCCTGTCTCATTGTGAACCACAGCCTCCTTTGCTCCCCAATTATTCAAGGCGACAACCGGCAGGCCGGAGGACTGGGCTTCGAGGTACACCATGCCGAGCGCTTCCTGGATGCCCGGGAAAGCAAAGATGTCTGCCGCACTATAGTAGCGATAGAGTTCGTGGCGGGGTATTTTCCCCAGGAAGAGAATATCACCGGAAAGTTTCTTTCTGCCCTCCATCTCTATCATGGTCCTGTTTTCACCGTCACCAATGACGATCAAAATGATCGAATGGCCTCTCTGCCGCAGTTGGGCACAGCTGTTTATCACCTTGATGACTCCGGCGGTCTTTACCCCGGGCCTGAGCATGGCCGTGGTCATGACTACCGTTCGATCTCCCACATTCCACTGCTCTTTCAGGGCCCTGCGTGAAACCAGATCAAAATTGAACTGGTCGGGGATGAGGCCGGGAGCAATATATTTTACCCGCTGTTCAGGGAGGATCCGTTTGAGATTCAGCTCGTCTGTCTTTTTGTTGGTGAAAACCACCTGAGCTGCCTGCAGTGCGTGGCGATTCAGCAGAAAACCGGGATAGGTCTTCAGGCTCCTTCGTCTTTTTGTCGAGTACATCCCCTGGAAAATTACATACGGGATGGACAGCTTGGCACTGCATCCCGGGCCCAGGAGATCAGGGGCTTTATAGTAAGTGTGATAACTGAGCCAGATATCGGGGGGAGCCTTTTTCAACCTGTTGACAACCCGTTTCCGTTCACGGGCTAGATGGAGAAACTGCCACGGTTTGAGATACAGCCAGCGGCTGCGAAGCTTACTGGCTATAGTAAGTTCATGGTTGTTGTCAGTTAGGAAATCGTGAAGCTCCATGCCGGTAATGAGATCACCTGATGGATTTTTATGACCAAAAGGCTTAAAAGGCATATAGAAGGCAATTTTCATATGAACCGGGCAGTTCTCTGTTCCAGATAAACAGCAGAGCGTATAGTAATTCGAGCGGACCTCTCATTCTAACCCATCAGGGATGAATTGTGAAGAAAATCCGGCGAATATTTCCAGGAGTGGCGGTTGAGACTGAATGTCGGTATAGTGGCGGCTGGGCGTGACTGCACCATGGAGCCGTTGTTTTGCCAGACAGTTGAAAAAAAAAGTGATGAGATGATTTTTCCACAGAGGGTAATCGCGATGATGTTGCGTTATGCTGTCCTGATTTTCATGATCCCCGTCCTGGCCGGCTGCTCGGGTACGGTATTATACCAGGAGCCGAGCAGAGATTACAATGCGCATCACTTTGATGGCGACGCAGATGCGGCTGAGGCCGCAAGAGTGCTCGAAATGTATTTCAATGACTGGGTTGGAACGCCATACCGCCCGGGCGGCAGCGACCGGCGGGGTATCGATTGCTCCGGATTTGTCCAGCAGGCCTATGCTGCGCTTTTCGGCATCCCACTGCCGCGGACGACGAAGATGCAGGCACGCTCCGGAAATAAAATCAACCAGTCAGAGCTGAAACCGACGGATCTGGTCTTTTTCAGAACCGGTTTGTTTAACAGACATGTCGGCATATACAGAGGCGACGGACATTTTATGCATGCCTCTACAAAGAGAGGAGTCACCCTGTCTCGATTGGATGATGACTACTGGAATGGTCATTTCTGGCAGGCTCGTCGAATCATACAATGATGAAATCCATTGAAGCACGGTTTCCACCGGCTGACATCGTACTCTATGCCCATGACGGCCGGGGACTTGGACATATCAGCCGTTCAGTGGCGATCGGCCTTGCCGTGCGCCGATTGTTTCCGGAACTGCGCCTGCTCCTGGTTACCGGCGGTGCGCAGACCCAGGAGCTGATCGGGCCAGGGCCGCTGGACTGGTTGAAGCTTCCGGCTTATCAGACGGTCGTCGTCGATGGCAGGTCTCGCGGCATACACGGCAAGTCAGCCTACAGTGACCATGAACTGGGTTTGATCAGAGGCGATCAGATCCGCCGGATACTCCGGCTGTACCGACCTCGAATCGTTCTCGCTGATCATTCACCGCAGGGCAAACACAAAGAGCTGCTGCCATCCCTTCACGATAGCGAAATCAAGAAAAATACCACCTGGATTTTAGGGATCAGAGGCGTGGTCGGAAAGGTAAAACAGACCGCTTCCGACCTGGCGGTTGATCTCTTCAAACAGTACTATTCCGGTCTACTGTGGTATGGCGATTCAACAATTCTTGGTTCTGCCCACTGCCAGAGCCTTAACAGGACGTTTTCAACGGTTGCAGAGGAGTGCGGGTATGTCTCGCGGTTGACGGAAATCGAAAAAACCGGCGGCGATCAGCTGCAGAGATCATCCCGTTTTTGCTGCACCATTTCTGTACCATGGGCCGGTGAGCAGAGTGAGCGGTTCCTGGAACTGCTTGCCTCTTTTTTGCACGCTGCCGGCAGCCGGCATGGAAGATTCAGCCTCTTTGTCGGCAGTGATATCTCTTTGAAGGTCATCGAAAACTTTGAAGCGCTTGAATGCTGCACGGTTTATCCCTTTGGCAGCAATTACCTGCAAATCCTAAGGAATTCTCAGACAGCCGTAATCTATGGCGGTTATAATTCCCTGGTAGATATTATGGCATCCGCCATTCCCGCTGTTGTTGTCATGAGGAACATGCAGGATCAGGAGCAGCAGCAGCACCTCTTAGCTCTTACGGCTGCCTTGCCGAACAGCCTCTTTGCTGTTGATGAGAGGGATTGTCTCAACAACCCTGCGCTTCTTGAGCAAAAATTATCAGCACTCCTTGCCGCAGATCGACCCAGGGGGGCCGGGGCTGGGGTCAACCTGGCGGGGGCTGAACATGCCGCCCGCTTCCTTGCCTCCCACCTCTTGTAACCTGTGTGCCAGTGTATGACTGTCTGCCCGCCGTCTGCTTTCAGAAGAAATGTTCCGAAAGGTTTTCACAATTTCGTGATTATAGTCTATCTCCGACGCCGGCTGATGAAACGGGATTAATTCTGAGAAAAGCACCATGACAGACAAAATGATTGAAGCAAAGAATGTTGCCAAGACCTACGAGATAGATAAACGGACCATAACCGTCCTGGAAAAAATTGACCTGGAGATAGATTGTGCGGAGTTTGTCGTCATTGCTGGAAGCAGCGGCAGCGGTAAAACAACGCTGCTCAGCCTTTTATCGGGATTAGACAGCCCCAGCCGCGGCAGTGTAAAAATTGCAGGCCGGGAGATTACCTCCTTGACGGAGGATGACCTGGCACCGTTGCGCAACGAGTTGATCGGGTTTGTTTTTCAGGCCTTCTATCTGATCCCGTCTCTCAATGCCCTTGAGAATGTCATGTTTCCTGCCGAGTTGAAAAAAGACGGCGGCGCCAGGGAGAAAGCTGAATATCTTCT
>CBDUGK010000170.1:0-4775 GCA_965366875.1 uncultured Desulfobulbaceae bacterium
TTGGCGTCCTCAAGGGTTCGGATTGGCCGGCTGGAGAATATTTGCCGAAAGCCGATTTCGATATAGCCCAGACCCATGATGCCATTTTTTTCCAGGGACTCAGCCAAACGTGTGCCGATCGGGCCATCAGTGATCAGGTCCGACGCCTCATAACTCGGGACGATGAACGGCATATCCATAAACATCATCTGCGGGTTGAATACAGACAGGTTATTGGTTGCGTCTGACCCCATCTGCAGCATGTTCATCTGCAGCCCTTGAACCACCGCATCGAAATTGCCATATTTTGAGCTGTCGTAGACATCCACCTTAAAGAGGCCCCCCGATCTCTCCTCCAGATCCTTTTTGAAAAGTTCATAACCCTCTCCCATGGGGTGCTGGGGAACGTTGGGATGGGCAAGTTTGATGGTGATCTGATCTGCGGCATTGCTGCCGGCCAGTGTTCCCATTACCAAGACCAGTGCTGCCAGAATAACTCCTAATCTTTTTGTCATTTTCATACGCTGTTCCTCCTGAGGATTTATAATACCGAAGTCTCCCGAATAAATTTTACTGTCATAATTATCTCCATAGGCCTACCCTGAGGAGACGGAGAGAGCAAGTTCACGATTCATTCATGGTCACCAACTCGGAAATATCATTCGCAAGTTTGGTAACCTGTCCTGCATAGGTGCTGATTAACGATTCAACACTGTATTCACTTGCCGGCAGGTCGAAACTGATTGCTCCGGCAACTTTATTTGTCTGGAAATTCATCAGCGGGGCACCAATACAGATCAACCCCTGAAAATACTCCTCGTTGTTTATTGAATACCCCCGTTTACGGTCCTCTTCGATCTGCCGGAGAAGGACATTCGCCTGGTCAATGGTATTGGGGGTGATTTTTTTGAATGGGGCCTTAGCCAGAAAGGTTTCAAGATCGCTTTGATCCACCCTGGAAAGGACTGCCTTGCCCATGGCACGTGCATGGAGGTCTTCGCAAGCCAGAGGTTGCCGGAAGAAGAGCGTTGAACTCGCCTCCCGCCGATAGAGGGCCAGCAGCGTTTGGTCATCGATGAGGGCCGAATCTATGGTGACATTGCACAAACGGTGTACCTCATCGATCAACGGCTTGACCATATGAAGCAATTCATAGCCCTGAGTGATAGTGTGGCCGAAGAGAAGAGCCTTCGGCCCCAGCCGCAAAACCTTGCTGCGGTCGTTCTTGCTCAAATATCCCAAAAGAACGAGGGTATTGATCTGGCGGTAGGTGGAGGTTTTATTGATTCCAGACAACCGTGATATCTCAGTCAGCGTGCGGCGACTATGGTCCTTGTCGAAGAGACCGAGGATAGCGAGTCCCTTCTCGAGTGTCTTCGAAAAATAAACGTTGGGGTCTGATACCATATTGCACCATCGTTACTATAATAGTAATCCTGTTCACGCTTTTGAATATAAAATCATCTTTCACGTGTGTCAAATACTATTTTAATACTAAAGGAGAATAATATAATATTTGTTAAAATGAGAGATGACTGAGACTATCTCCTTCGATTTCCCGCTTCTTCCTTGAACACCCGTGTATAACTGTGCTGTTTTTGCTTGATCATTGAACAGCTCCTGAGTGATCATTAAAACCCTGCCACATCACCCGGCGCACTCTAAAACGTTAGGAAAATCGATGATCTACCGCACTGTTCATCACTAAATCTTGCGAGGTAATCAATTTAATGTTTTAAGTTTGATCAGAAATGACGACAACTATGCTGGGCTCAATATTTCACAGACCTGTACATGACAGAATAAAGCAGGGCTGATTGCCGCAATACGCCCATGCAATCATATCATCCAATTTCACGGGGCAATTAATGGAAAAAACACGCGTCAAAGATCTCATGGTGCCAATTAACGAATATGCCACGGTCAAGGTTGGAGCCTCTTTGCTTGATGCTGTTCTGGAACTTGAGAAGGCCCAGGAGGCATATACGGGAAGTAAGTATCAGCACAGGGCTATTCTGGTAATGGATGAACAGAATAAAGTGATCGGTAAAATAGGCCAGTTACGGATTTTGAAAGCTGTTGAGAAACGGTATGCTCTCGACAATGACATAGAAATTCTGAGCAATTTCAGGTTCAGCGATGAGTACGTTGCCGGCAGACGAGAGCAGCACAGGCTGAAGACCCCTGTGCTTGATGGGGATTCTCTCCAGGTAGCCACGGCAAAGAGAGTTGAGGATTTTATGCAGAAACCAACTCCCGGTGAATTTGTTTCAGAGGATTGTTCAATCGACGTTGCGATTCACCGATTGGTAGCCGGAACGCACCTCTCCTTACTGGTCACCAGGAATGAGGAGATTGTTGGAATTTTGAGAATAGCTGACGTATTCGCATATGTGTTTCATGAAATGCGGCTGACCCGCACCACTGCATGATAATGGCTTTTGTTGCTCTACCGGTACTGTGGAATACGATTTGAACGTTCCCAGCAAATTGACAGAACTTTTCGATCACGATTAAGGATTGCTATGCGCGAGTTACAAAACTTATATGACAGGATCATCCAGCGGGTAAATATAAACCTGCGTGAGCTTGATTTTGATGCTGAGCAATATTCCGCAGGACTTATTCAGCCTGAACAGATGAATAAATTTTACGCCTTTTATGGAATAACAACAGATCACCCGCTAAACCTGGTTTTTAGAAATTCCGGTCTGGCCGGCAGCTACTTTTTAGGAAAATGCAGAGTGACAGATTCACTGCTGTATAAAACGGATATCAGGGGAGACGAGCTCAAGAGAAAAGGTTTCTCTTTTGCTTGTCAGGGTTTCGACATAACTCTCCAGAATGACGAGGTGGTTGACATTAAGAGCAGTGCCCTGGTCAAAACCCTCGTGCATAATTATTCCCATGATCCGGAAACACCAGAGGTCTTTTTCATCCAGGACACGCTGGCAATGGATTATGCAAATATACATGGTGCGCCCACAGAAGGAGCCTTCCTTGGTCCGTTTGCAACAGTTGACTTTACCACCGTTCATGACAGTGTCATCGGGACCTATTCTTATGTGCAGGCAGGTGAAATCAGCCATATGAAAATTGCCCCCGGGACAATATGGGTATGCAGTCCTGGAAATTTTAACTTTTATTATCGGCATGACCCGGATCTGCTTCGTCATTACGCAAGTGTGGTTCCGGGCGACCTCCCGCACGGATTGCTTTTTGACTTTATCGTTGAGCATGAAGATGCATTCCAGCGTCTCTTTGATGCTGTAAAGCTTGAAGCAATAGAGACAGTACCCAAAACAGCCTCTCTTGATCGGTATGCTGTCGTCCTGCCCAGAACCAGGATAGCTGATAATGTCCTTGTTTCTCAAAGGGCTTATCTGCAGAACTCGTCACTTGGTAAAGGTTCAAATGCCCAGGAAAATTGCTACATCATAAACTCAACCCTCGAGGGTTTTAATGTAACAGCACATGGCGCAAAAATTATCGAGGCGGATATTGAACGGGATGTGTTTGTCGGGTTCAATAGCTTTTTAAAGGGTAAATCCGATACCAGACTGCATGTCGGACGAGATTGCGTGGTTATGCCACACACCATTATCGATATACAGGAACCGTTGAAAATTCCTGATGGCTATCTTGTCTGGGGACTGATCAGACATCAGGCGGATCTTGAAGAAAACAGCATTTCCCTCAGACAATTAAAAGATATCAAGAGAGGGTTCAGCAAAGGCAGACTGCACTTTGAGGGAGATGGTGAGCTTTTTGTCAAAGCTTTCAAGGATCGCATTGCGCATATACTTGATGCCAATGGTGCGTTTTTTGACGGGAAAAACAACAAGGGCCACGCCCAGCGGAACCAGAACCTGTCTCTCAATACCATACAACCCTTTCAGTTTGGTGAAATGGAGGGTCTCTACCCCAATATCTCGATAGAATTATAGCGCGGCCGGCCAATCTCCTCCAGTTCAGCTGCAATGGAGCCAGCTTTAACACCGTTGAATAGTCGATCTTGAAAAAAGCCATGGCAGAGAAGAGCTGGTACCCTCATCCCAATATGAGTCTCATTTCCTATTGACAAGCGGCGATACGTGGACGTGTTTCACAAATCAGAACAGAAACTGGATGGGCTCACATCCTGATTTAAGATATCAGACCTGTCAATCGTTGCAAAAAACCGTATAATACAATGACAATCACGGAGTTGTTTTCTTTTGAGAAAATGAAAATCATAGAAACGGACTTTTCCAGGGCGAGTATCGATGATGAATATCAAATGGTATAAAGAAAAAAACTTTGTCCATATCAGGCTCACCGGTCCGGTGGACCGCGAAATGATATTAAACGCTTTTGACCAGGCAGTTTCAAGCGATCAGCATGAAACTGGTATGGGAAGGTTGTGGGACTTCAGAGATGTGGACCTCTCCGGCCTCAAGTCAGACACGATTCGAGGAATGACAAAGCATACTCAGAGGTATCCAGCCGGAATTAACGATGTAAAAGTTGCGTTCCTGACTCAGAGAGACCTTGAGTATGGCTTAACAAATATGTTCAAATTTGCATCGGAGGCCGCCACCCCGATCAAACTGTTTCGCTCTTTCGAGGAGGCGGAAAAATGGCTCCTACCAGATGACGGCGGTAACTAATCCCCAACTATTTTCACCAAGGGTTGAGAATCTTGCCTGTTGAACGGCTCGATGGTGCAAAATTCTAAAAATCCTGAGCACATTCTTTTTCTACGGGTCCAACCTGTCTGGCTGTAAACCTGGAAACTGGAGGCAGACCCCAGTTTC
>CBDUGK010000171.1:0-4702 GCA_965366875.1 uncultured Desulfobulbaceae bacterium
CAGAACACACTGAGGGAGTCCGAAAAATTATACAGGATGGGCGGTGATGAATTTTTAATCATCCTTGACAATACCAGTAAAAAGAATGCCCAGATCCTCGCGGAACGGCTGGTAAAAAAGGTTGATCAGCTCGGTGTCTGGGCAGATGAGAATACCAAGCTGGGTGTTTCGATCGGTCTGGCCCAGTTAAGGAAAGAGGAAAGCCTGCAGGCCTGGATGGAGAGAACAGACGACATCCTCTACCACGCGAAGGCCGCTGGACGGGCGCGGGTAGCGGTTATCTGAGACGTTTTTCAGAAATTGCAGCAGAAAAAAGGCCGACTCGTTACGAGTCGGCCTTTTTTCTGTTGTGCGTATCCGCCTCAACCAAGCGTAATTTTCAAGGGGATCAGGTGGAGGGAGCTGCTGCGCTGCTCGGTTGAACCCAGGTGCCAGTCGGTGGTTCGGGCCCGGTCTTCAAGAAGTGTGTTGATCTGTTCAACAATGCCGGAAATATCAATAACCGGGTGCCGGGAAAATACCTGGGGCAGTCCCTGGGTGAGATTGCAGGCAAGGCAATGTCCGGACCGTTCATGCAGCAACAGGTTAAAATGCAGATTGCTGCCATCGGATCCGTTATAGACGAGTTCGATATCGTACGATCCTTCAGAGGCATCACCGAATAGTGCCTCAAAAAAATCATTGGTTTTCCCGGGCGGCAGCAGTTCAGCACATACCTTTTCGTCAAAAAGCAGGGCGAAATTGTCGTTATTCATGATCTCCTCGTTTAACTACCGGTAATTGTGTAGTAAATATCTTGCCAGATGACTGTTAGCAGAAATAATATAGCTCCCGATAACTCTTTGTCAACTGGCGTTGCGGTGTATCAGCGGCTGTGGTACATTTGCGGCCTATGAAAAATCAACCAGCCTATCGCCAGGACCTTAATGACGCGCAATATCAGGCGGTCGCCACTACTGAAGGTCCTGTCCTTGTTATCGCCGGTGCCGGCAGCGGGAAAACCAGAACGCTGGTCTATCGGGTCGCACACCTGATCAACAGCGGGATCGATCCGGAATCAATCCTGTTGCTCACCTTCACCAGAAAAGCCTCTCAGGAAATGCTCTGGCGCGCCGGGGTGGTCCTCAATGATTCCTGCAGCCGGGTGACCGGCGGAACCTTTCACGGTGTGGCCAACATGCTGCTGAGGCGCTACGGGCATTATCTTGGATTCGGCTCATCCTTTACCATTATAGACCGGGGAGATGCGGAGGGGATCATCAACCTGTTGAAGTCCTCCCTCGAGCTGTCAGGGCCGAAAAAGCAGTTTCCTTCCAAAAGGGCAGTAATAAACATGATCAGCGGCTCGGTGAACAAGGCGCGGCCGCTGGAGGATCTGATTTTTGATCAATACGCTCATCTCAGTGAATTTGCCGATGATATACTGCTTCTGCAAAAACACTATCAGGAGTTTAAGGTTAATCACGGATTGATGGATTACGACGACCTGCTGGTCAACTGGAAACGGTTGCTGGCGGAAGTGGTCGATGTCCGTGAAGAGATCTCCCTTCGCTATAAATATATCATGGTCGATGAGTACCAGGACACCAACCTTATCCAGGCTGACATTGTCAGGCTTGCCGCCTACCGCCATGACAATGTGATGGTTGTCGGCGACGACTCGCAGTCGATTTACTCATTCAGGGGCGCAGATTTTTATAATATCATGCGTTTTCCGGAAACATTTCCCGGAACAAAAATCATAAAACTTGAAGAAAATTATCGGTCAGCGCAACCGATCCTGAGCCTGACCAATGATATTATTCGCAATGCCACGGAAAAATATACCAAGACCCTGTTTACCAGGATAAAGGGTGACCTGAAGCCGTATCTGCTCGGCAGCAGGGATGAGCGCTCCGAAGCGGACTTTGTTGTCAGGAAGATTCAGGATCTGCAAAATGACGGCATCAATTTACGGGATATTGCTGTCTTGTTCCGTTCCGGATTCCACTCTTTCAAGCTTGAACTGGAACTGGGCAGCCGCTCGATCCAATTCGAGAAACGGGGTGGGCTGAAGTTGACGGAATCGGCGCACATGAAAGATGTGCTGGCTATTCTGCGGCTGCTGGTAAACCCGCTTGATAACCTCAGCTGGAACCGTCTGCTGCTCAGTATCGACAAGGTCGGTCCTAAAACCGCCCAGAAGATTACCGCAACAATCTCGGCTGCAGCAGATCCCTTCCAGGCACTTTCCCGGTACCCGGCGGGAAAAAACTGGAAAGAAGGGATTATCAGGCTTTCACAACTCTTTGATGATTTACGGAAGTCCGCGCAGAAACCAGCTGAACTCTGCGAGACTGCGCTTCTCTGGTATCAGCCGGTATTTGAGCGTTTATACGCTGACGATTACCCGAAGCGGCAGAAAGATCTCGATCAGTTGAAGACGATCATTGAGCCTTATGAAGATCTGCAGCCTTTCATAGACGATACGACGCTTGATCCTCCGGAGAGTAGTCAGCAGGTCTATGGAGGCGACGTTGAAACACTGGTCCTGTCGACGATTCATTCGGCAAAAGGGCTTGAATGGGAAGCCGTGTTTGTCATCGGACTTGCTGACGGCAGATTCCCGCATGCTTCGGCTTTTGCCGGTGAACAGTGGGAGGAGGAGCGGCGATTGCTCTATGTCGCCGCCACACGTGCAAAGCAGCATCTCTACCTGACCTACCCCCGTGAACTGATGACGCCTGACCGCAAATTCAAGCGTGTCGGCATGTCGCCGTTTCTTGTGGAACTGAGTCCGGGCAGCTACCAGCGGGTGGAAGCAGAGACTGAGCGCTTTGACTCTTTTCAAAGCATCTCGCCGCCGGTTCGCCCCCGGGCAGCAGCCTCAAAAAAACGGCAAAAGCTGGCCCTTGAGGATTTTTCCAAAGGGGTGCGGGTGAATCATCCTTTTTTTGGTTCCGGAACGGTTCAGAAAAAAGTGCCGCCGCGGACCCTTGATATTGCCTTTGACCGCCACGGCATAAAAACGTTACATCTCGATTACGCTAAGCTCACCATCGTCGGCTGAGCCATTATCCTTATGATGAATACTCGTGTCAATAAGCCCCTTACAACTTATCAGGACGCCTGGGAATATCTCGACCAGCTGCAAATGCACAAGATCAAGCTTGGGCTCGAAGCGATGCAGGATATCCTCGCAGAACTCGACTCACCGGAGAAGAGCTGCCCTGCAGTTCATGTTGCCGGCACCAACGGTAAGGGCTCCGTCTGTGAGATGCTTCGCTCGATCATGGTGCAGGGGGGGTACCGGACCGGGCTCTATACGTCGCCGCATCTCAGCTCGGTGCGGGAGCGATTTCGTATTAACGACCGATATATTTCAGAAGATGATTTTGCCCGGCTGATGGAAAGGATACGCTGCGCACTGAAAGGCAGGACAATCACCTATTTTGAGTGTGCAACGGCCCTTGCCTTCAGCTGGTTTGCCGAACAGAGTTGTGACCTTATCGTCGTCGAGACTGGAATGGGCGGCAGGCTCGATGCAACCAATGTCCTGAATCCGCTGATCTCGGTGATAACGACGGTCAGTCTGGACCATGAACAGTACCTCGGAAACAACGTTGAATCGATAGCTCATGAAAAGGCGGGGATAATCAAAAAAGCGATACCGGTAATCTCAGGTGTGCTTGACAGCACTCCGCAGGCAGTGATCGAGCAGACCTGTAGAAATCTCAGGGTGCCACTTTTTACCCGTAATCGCGACTTTTTCCTCGAATCTGCTGGAGAAAACAGCTGGCTCTGGCGAGATTCGGGTGGTGGGATCATAGACGGCCTGAGCCTGCCGGCAGGTGGCGTCTGGCAGGCTGAAAATGGTGCCTCGGCGATTGCTGCAGCAGTTTTGCTGAGGGACAGCGGCTTTGAGATAACCGATGAGTCAATCCGGCTTGGTTTGAGAAAAGCGTATTGGCCAGGCAGGATGGAGCTGCTGAAGGTTGACGTTCCGGTGAGCGGCAGCGAGAATGCGAAACCGGTTGAACCGCCTGAATCTGTTCATTTCCTGCTTGATGGAGCGCACAATGAGGCAGGCGTTCGTCTCCTTGCTGAAATGCTTGAAAGCGCTGCCGGCTATAAGAGAATACTGCTCATCTGGGCTTCAATGGGTGATAAGAACTATGCTGACATGCTTAATGCTATTGCCCGTAAAGCCGATTACCTGCTGTTGACCCGTCCGGACAGCGAACGAGCGGCCACCCCCGAACAGCTCGCAGCAGCCCTTGACAGCCGGGAAACCAGACAGTTTGAGTGCCTGTCTACGGTTGCCGATGCTCTGGCCAGGGTACAAGTGCTGGCCTTGCCAGGCGATCTGGTGGTGGTTGCCGGATCACTCTACCTGATTGGAGAATTTCGAAAACTGCTGATGGGTGAGGTGGTAGGGTGACGGGCGATTTTTTCTGGCTGGACGGAGTAAGTGAAGAGCAAATCAGGCGTGAGCGTGCAAAAGCCCGCGAGCTGAGAAAGACGAGATGGTGGCAGAGAAAAACCGCCGCGGGAGCGTGCTACTATTGCGGTGAACATTTCAGCCACAAGGAATTAACCATGGATCACCTGATTCCGCTGGCGCGGGGCGGGCGCAGCACCAGGGATAATCTTGTCCCATGCTGCAAAAGCTGTAATAACAAGAAAAAGACGATGCTTCCCGTGGAGTGGGAAGAGTATATCA
>CBDUGK010000172.1:0-4590 GCA_965366875.1 uncultured Desulfobulbaceae bacterium
GATTACCCGGAGGCAGACATCGGCATTCTTACCGGTTCTATCCGAACCGAGCATGACCGGCATGCCGCCGGCGAAATGCGGAAAAAGTGCAAGACAATCATAGCCTTTGGAACATGTGCCGTCTACGGCGGTCTGCACGGTGCCGGCCTGGCCCATTCAAGAGAAGAGATCATGGATCATGTTTACCGGAAAAGCCCGACAACCCGAACAGATACCATCCCGGACACGGGTGTCAGCAAACTTGCAAAAATGGTCACACCGGTAGACGAAGAGATCGATGTGGACCTCTACCTGCCCGGCTGCCCTCCCCATGCGCATTATATTTTTGAGAGCCTGAAAGCCTTGATTGAAAACCGGGAACCGGCTGCAAGCCAGGATTCGGTCTGTGGCCGTTGTACCAGGCAGATGATCAAGGGCGATGCCCCGGCAATCAAGAACAGCCTTGACGGTGTGCCTGATGAAAACATCTGTTTTTTGAGCCAGGGGTATATCTGCCTCGGTTCCGTCACGCTTGATCGCTGCATGTCTCCCTGCCCGAATCACGGAATTGCCTGCACCGGCTGTGCGGGGCCGACAATGCAGATTCTCGCGGAACCCTATCGTGACATACGTTCTGAGATAAGTGAGCGCATGTCCAGGCTCACCGCAATTGAGCGGGAAACCATAACGACGTATATGGAGAAGACTGCTAAAACCCAGTATGCCTATGCGATGGCAACAAAGATGATCGGTAGCAAACCGACCTTTTTGATAAAAAAATGGATTGCAGATGTGGAGGCAGGCTGAGATGGCCAAGACAATACACATAGACCCCGTCACCAGGATAGAAGGCCATGCCCGTATCCTTCTCGAATGCAGCGACAGCGGCACTGTCGAAGAAGCCTTTTTCATCGTTAATGAACTTCGGGGCTTTGAGCGTATCCTGGTCGGCATGGAGGCCCATACACTGCCCCAGATAACTGCCAGAATCTGCGGTGTCTGTCCGACAGCCCACCATCTGGCTGCGGCAAAGGCGCTTGACGATGCGGCTGGTGTTGAACCGCCTCCGGCAGCAAAGCTGATGCGTGAGCTGATGTACATGGGCCACTTCATTCACTCTCATGCCCTGTCTCTTTATATTCTTGCCGGACCTGATCTGGTCTTCGGCCTTGACGGCGATACGGCAACCCAGAATGTGGTCGGGATGGTGGAAAAGGATCCCGAATTGACCAGGAAAGGGCTGCGGATGAGGTCGCTTGGTCAAAAAATCAACGAGGTCGTTGGCGGACGGGGCATCCATCCCGTTACCGCGATTGCCGGCGGTGTTGCGGTGAAATTGAGTGATGCCCAGTATTCCCGGCTGCAGGAACTCACCGCCGAGGCGGTCAAGCTGGCCGCCGAGCTCGTCCCGGTCAGCAAGGAGCTGCTGCTGCGCTTGCTCGATAACAACCCGGTCCTGCTGGAAAAACTCAATGTCCCAAGCTGGTACCTGGGGAGCGTGAATAACGGCAAACTCAATGTCTATGACGGTACACTCCGGGCAATGGATGAACAGGGCACGATCAGGGCGGAATTTGCGACGGCTGAGTATGGTGATTATCTGGTGGAGCGCGCCGTTTCCCGGTCCTATGCAAAAGAAGTGTACCTTGATGTCGATAAAAGCGAACACATGTACCGGGTCAGTACGCTGGCGCGGATGAATGTTGCAGACGGTATGGAGACGGAGCGGGCCCAACAGGAATTTGAGGAGTTTCGCCGCCGCTTCGGCCGACCGTGCCATAATGCGGTTGTCCAGATGTACTGTAAGCTGGTGGAACTGGTCTATGCCTGTGAGAAAGCTGATGAAATCATGAATAATCCGGGGCTGCGCGGAGAATCCCGGGTGCCCGCACGCTTCAAGGGGGGGCGTGGGGTCGGTCATGTCGAGGCACCAAGAGGGGTCCTCGTGCATGATTATCAGATTGACGAGGGCGGCATTGTCCGCGGCGCAAATATGATTGTTGCTACCCAGCAGAATACCGCCGCGATCAACAAATCGTTGAAGGAAGGAGCGATAAACCTGCTCGACGGCGGCGATGACGAGAAACTGCTCAATGGGCTGGAATTTGTTGTCCGCTGTTATGACCCCTGCCTCGCCTGCGCGACGCATGCGCTTGGCAGGATGGAGCTTGAAGTGGAAGTCGCCAGTGGTGGAGAGACCATCCGCAGAGTAAGGAGAAATTAACCATGTTGGAAATAATCATCCGTGAGAAGGGTTGCCGTGGCTGCAGGTTTTGCGTCGATATATGTCCTACCGAAGCGATCGCGTTTGATGATGTGACGCAGAAAGCGATGGTGAAATCAGCAGACGACTGTATTGAGTGCCTGAGCTGTGCCTACCTCTGTCCCTCAGGGGCAATAATACACAAAGGTCATCGGGTGGTGAAAAATTTTTACCGGAACCTCCATTTCAGCCAGCGAATGGAGAAATTCTTATGATTGACCGCAGTGAACTGAAACAGACCATGGAGGATCATGACAAGGCGTTTATCGAGGTATCATTTCTGCTCGACATGTTTGTCGATACCATCGAAATATTTGTCGGCAAGTCTACCCCTGCACTGGCGGTTGCTTCTGGGCGGAAGATGGCTCAGAACATGCCGATATACCTCGAAGAAGAAGCAGGCGGTGCGGTTGCGCTTGAGGAACTTGTCAGGGTCTTTTCGGAAGGCTTTGACATTACAGGAACCTTTGAGGGCAAAGAGGCGACGGTTCGCATTGACCGCTGCCCCATCTCTGCCGTCTGCAGGGAACGGAATCTTGAAATAGATGGTTCGACCTGCCAGATGTTTCACTATTATATCGCTGGAATCATGGCTGAACTGACGGGGAGCCCGGCCAGGCCGAAGACAATCGAGGCAGGTGAGACCTGCCGTTTCACCCTGCTGTTCAGTGGGCTGAAAGGATAATGGCCAGCAGCCTTGTGGTCTGTATCGGCAATGACCTTGTGGCCGACGATGCGTTCGGGCACAGGTTGTACTATCTTCTGCAGGAGACGCTGCAGAACAAGGATGTGCGTCTCTGTCTGCTCGGTGTCGGCGGCATGGCTGTGGTTGATGAACTTGCTGGTGAAGAGCTGCTGATCGTCGTTGATGCCGTCCAGTTCGGTGCCCTTCCGGGGAGTGTTCATGTGCTTGCCTGGGACCAGATTCCGGCAACCCAGATGAGGCCGGTCAGCGGGCATGGCATCGGGGTCAGGGAGGCGCTCCAGGTGTGCCGGAAACTCTATCCTGAAAAAATGCCGGAAAAGATTTATCTGGTCGGCGTCGAGGGTGCATGTTTTGACAAGATCGGCGCCGGGCTCAGTCCGGAGGTAAAAACGGCCCTGCCGCGTGCGCTTGAAACGATTGCCAAGCTCATCGGCTGACAGGGCGATGGGGCCGAAGTGAACAGCGTCGTTGCCGGCCGGTCTTGACCCGGTTCTGTCTTCAACCGGGCTCTTTCGGGAGCGGGATCACGTAGGGGCCTTCCGGTATAACAGCAATATCCTTGCTGTCCTGTTCCTCGACACTTGCCGCAATTGCCGCTTCAATGGATTCGACATGCTCGACACCGGTCTGCCTCCGTTCCGATTCCGACAGGTTGGTCGTATAGAGTCTGACGGTGCCATGCCTGAGCGGCTTGAGGAGCATTTCAGTCTGCCATTCGTCTATGAGCGCTTCCTCGCGGTCATAGAGTGTTGTCATGAACTGCTCCATTCCCTGGCTGCAGAGCATTTTCTGAGCTGCGACGAATTCCGGGCTGCCCATTCCTTCAGAGCATTCACTGGCGATAATCAGGGTGCCCCCTTTTTCCAGAATACCAAGCGGTCCGACCATTCCCTTGACCGTCTGGTAATAGGTCTTGTCCAGCGGATAACCTCCCGCCGAGGTGACAATCGTCTTGAATTTGCGATCAATCTGGATTTCTGCGTATTTTTTCATGAAGGCAACCGCTTCCAGGTGGCTTGCTTCAATGTCACCGAAGGTCACTTTACCGAGCCGTCGCCGGTCGTCAATAACGGTGTTCACCGCGTAGATATCACCTATGGCACGAATAATTTCCAGCTGTGCCTGGTGAAGGGGGTTGCCCTCAAGAATGCAGTTGTCGGAATTTTTATGTTCGAGGACATGGGCGGTATGAAACTTGAGAATCGTGTCCTGGTAGGCAATTCCCGGGGCGACGACTTTCCTGCCGCCTGAGTAGCCGGCCATGAAATGCGGCTCAACAAGGCCTGTGGCTATTTTCAGATCGGCTTCCAGAAAGCGCCTGTCGATTCCAATTGGAATCGCACTGGAGGTATAGCCAAGATCCACATGGGCCGAACGGTCCCTGGCAAAATGATTTTCGATTCTGACCGTGTTATAGATTTCATCCGAGCCTATCAGCTCCCGGAGTTCTTCTCCAAGATTCGGACGATGCAGACCGGTGGCAACCAGGATCAGGATGTCCTCTCTTTTTATTCCTGCCTCAGTGAGCATGGTGACAAGCGGCGGAAGAATCAGGCCGTTGGGTACCGGCCTGGTAATATCGCAGATAAGAATACAGGCGGTTTTCCGGTTCTTTGCGAGTTCCGGGAGCGTTGGGCTATCG
>CBDUGK010000173.1:0-4547 GCA_965366875.1 uncultured Desulfobulbaceae bacterium
TAATCTCTAGACGCCGCTTTCAGTCCCCGGAGCTCGCACCATCATTACCGGAATTCTTGAGGATCTGAGTATCTTGTCGGCCACACTTCCCCTTACCCAGCGGGTGATCCCGGACCGGCCGTGGGTGGCAATAATTATCAGATCAATATCGTTTTTGACACAATAATCAACAAGACTTTCGGCGACCCGTCCCACGATAGCTTTAACCGTGCATGCCACCCCAGTTGCGGCAAGCCTATTGGCAATCTGTTTGAGATAGTCCTCAGCAAACTTTCTCTGCTCGGAGTCTCGAGCTGAAGCAATATTAGGATCTAGGGGGGAACTGGAAACCGTATAGACCCGTTCCGGCTCAACGATACGAAGTAAAATCAGCTCTTTAGCGGCACATCCTTTGGTTATCGCTTCAACGTGTGGCAGAACACACTCGGCGAGTGCTGAACCGTCAAGAGGAACCATGATTTTTTTATACATTTTCTTATCCTCCTTTTTTTAAGATGTTTTGCTGGGTCATGCATCCCGGATTGGCGAACACTTCTAAACGCCCAATGGCGCCTGGAGTAACATGGAATGGTGAAGAAAATATGACGATGCGGATACTGCCTGACAGAACAATGCGTTGGGGAAACAGGATATTCATCTCATTTCTCCGACCTGAGGAATTAAACAAACCAGAGCTGACTATCTCATCTGTTTTCTATCTCTTTACTATATGAATTGTCTGGAAACTATCAACTCCTCGATGTGGCCTGGAGATGAGATTTGGAAAAGGACGTGAAGGCCTGCGGTCGTCTCCCTCATTTATTCAAAAGGAAGCTTTGCACGTAACCCCGTTTCCCCGGCGATGCGCCTGAGGTCTGCGAGTGTCTCTGAGGCAAGCAGCAGGCCTTCCCTGCGGCAGCGTTCATCGCTTCTGGCTTCAATTTCACCGGGGTAAAACACCTCGCTGTGCCCCTTCGCCAGCGGTACGGATTTTATCTCATTGATAAACGCTTCCATTCGTGCCTCGAACTGCTCAAGCGGCTGGAATGCCGCAATGTTCATGGCAACCATCAAGTGCCCGCAGTTGCTTTTTTCTGCAGTCTTGTAGGGGCTGTTGACCCCGGAAAGAAAGCCACTGCCGGTCAGCACCCCGGAGAGCATGTCAACCATAAGGGCAATCGCATATCCCTTGTGTTCTGCCATCGGCAGAATAATACCGTCGATGGCCTCCGTGGGATCTGTGGTTGGCTCTCCCCGGCTGTTGAGGGCCCAGCCAAGCGGAATGGGCATTTGCTTGTTGCGGGCGAGATAAATCTTACCGCGTGCGACACCGGTATTCGCCATATCCACCAGCAGCGGTGAAAATGTTCCAGCGGGAGCAGCCACTGACCATGGATTTGTGCCGATTATTTTCCTGCAGCCCCCCCAGGGCGCCATAGCCGGGCCACCGTTGGTTGTGAGCAGCATCACGCAGCCGTCAAGGGCACTGAGGCGCGTGTAGTACATGCAGGTACCAAAGTGGTTGGACGAATGCACCCCAACGACGGCGATGCCGTGTTCTTTTGCCCGGCGCACTGCTTCTTTGCGCGCCCGCTCTGCCAGCACCTGTCCGACACCATCGCGCCCGTTGATCACGGCCACTGCACCCGCATCAACCACAAATTCCGGATCAGTGACAGGGGTCATGACGCCATTTCGAATACGATCAAGATACCAGCCCAGCCGCAGGACCCCGTGAGACTGGTGTCCCCACAAATCGGCCTGAACCAGGGTGTCGGCTACCAGCCTTGCATCAGCATCCGGCATACCGGCTTCAACATAGACAGCGGTGGCAAATTCAGTCAAATGCTCAGGATTAATGCTACTTGTTGCGGGCATAATCTATCCATACGAAATGGTTACAGGTGATGGCCAGGCATTTATTCAGGCAAGCCTCCATAGGAAGGACCAGCCTCACCTCGGTCTTTCCAGGTTTCATCCCGGCACATCCTATCCTCGAAATGTACCGGAAGCAATTTTTTTCCTATAATCAGCACGGATGTCTGGCAGGGGAAAAGGCATGAATCATTGCTTCAGTCTGCGGTCACATTGCTGCATACTGATATCGGGTCAGGTGGCTGTCCTCACCTCAGGGTACCTTATAATCTCCTGCCGCCTCGAAAATTCGCGCCTGCTGCTGTCCGTCCAGTTATAGACGCCTGAGATCCTTTTTCTTCCCTTTTTGTTCCAGGTTTTCGCTGGTTCGCACCTGGAAGTTGAGCTTCTGTAACTATCTTGTCAGATTTCCACTGCGCGGAATGTGGAATCTGCATCTATCTATAATAACGGGTATGTACACATCGTGTACGGCAACCCAATTTGTTGTCAAACAAGTGTACAGACTGGGCGGTGGACGATTGTAAAAAAAATCTTGTCGTGATACATACCGGTCACAAAAAAACATATAAAATCATATGGTAAGACATATCTGCCTGACAACTTTGTTCGAAAGTTCATTCTGGCATATTTTTCGCTGGTGACAAACACAAGGGAAAAGCAATCCAGGACTCGCTTCAGCCCTTCATATACCTGCAGGTTTTTGGGCAGGGAGGTATTTATTCTTCCTGCAAATCAATCATCATGAATACAGATAAATGCTAAGGAGGAGTTATGAAGCGTAAACTCTCTGCAAAACAAAACGTTTTTGGTAACGCTATGTCACAGGTTGATCTCTCCTATGAAGATATCTCAAACATTGTCTCAACTGCCAGGATTGCACGTTCTGAAGCAATCGTTAAGAATATCAAAGCATTTATGAATCCCTGTGCGACAAAAGAACCAGAATCTGATTTTTTTACCGTTGGTCGAAATATGAAATCCATAGAAGAGACCGGTTGATACTGAACAGGTTGTTGGGTGTTGAAGGGGGGGGATATTTGATCCAGACATTACACCTCCATTAGCACTGAAGCAGAGGTGCCTTGCCTTGCTGGTGACGTTTGAGCAGGTACTATGCTCTCGTTGCTGATGTGGTAAAGTAAACGTGGCACTATAGAGCTGCTGTATTAAAACCATCAGTTTTCAAACTATCTTGGGCTGAAATGTCCAGATAAGAATAATCTCCACTGCTCCCGCACTCATTTCAGCGGGAAGAGTCTAAGTCTTCTCTCCAGATACCACCCCTCATTCTGCCATTGAGAGAAGGGATCTACGATTTCCAGATGCAGGATGGCTAGGCATTATAACGGGCAGCTCTCGCTCACCGACACCCAACAGCATCGTTTTCGTAGTATTGAGCCAGGAGTTTTGATTTATCGATCGCACGTGCTACGGTTTATTTCTGGTGATTCAAACACGTGCCGCCCGATTGGGATTGCGGCACTCACGTTTCAGAGCGCCCCTGAAGGCTTGAATTGGCGTCTTGCCCAGCAAATTTCATCTAGTGATGTCACTTATGCCTAACAGAACAACGCTCATGGATGATAGTATAAAAAAACACGTTTATCGGGATGAGCTGTTTCATCGCAGGCAGGGGTTTATCTCATTAAGACTCCGGCTGCGTGCAGAGTCGGAGTTTATTCCCAGCTTTAGAGGGGGCTGCCTCCGAGAAATAGTGTTTGGAAATTACGACCAATAAGGGAAACACAAGCTCGCGTTCAAGAAAGAAAGTATGCGTCTTTTAGCACCTCTATTCATAGTCATCTTCGGACTATTGCAGACCAACTGCCAGGGGTTCAGGGCGGAGAGTAGCGGATCATATCTGTTCGATTTTGAACAAGCAGAGCGGGACGCACTGACTCTTTACAATGTAATCAGCCTGGGGGCTACTTACGGTGAGGTTCATGAACGTGTCCACGGACTTGGTGAGCTGACACCCGAGGGAGGGTCCGCGTTGCAGGCTGCTCTCGGGTTATTTGAAGCAACGGCTTCGACAGAACTTTTTGATACAGAAACATCAATGGAATTCAATTTTAAGAACGGCCGGCTCTACAGTTACTTCTTCTTTTTGCGAGAACTTGATCACAATACAGCTGGTCGCCTGTACCATCGTATTAAAGAATTTTACACATCAGTTTTTCATCATGGAGCAGAGGAGGAGGAACAAAATGGTGATCGTCTTACAAAATCAGTCTACTGGATTGCTCCTGACCAGGAAGTAGTGCTGACGATCAACACCACAAACGGAGCAAGCGTCCTGTCCTGGGGATTCCAGCAACCAGGACTGAACACCCAAGATCTGCGCACCAATCAGGAGAATGGGATAAGGTCGAAGGGTGGCTGACATGGGATGGACACTGTTGGGGAGGAGAATTTGTCAGCGAGGGTCAGGTGAGGCAGCATCTTTTAGCGTAAGCAGGCGTTGATGCTATTAAAAAGTTTGAAACCAATGTCTATACAGATTTTTTTGGCGAGCAAGATATTCAGATAATGTCTCAGTTCGGTTTCAATGTGGTGGGTGTATTGGCTCCTGCCAGATAGCTGACGTTTAATTGGCATCGTGCAAACCAAAGGAATTAATTCTCACATCAGCAGAACTGCAAGTAAGAGACCAGCAGGGCATGGCGGGATGTGATAAGGGATAGAATCAT
>CBDUGK010000174.1:0-4471 GCA_965366875.1 uncultured Desulfobulbaceae bacterium
ACTATCATGAAAACACCGCGATCACTGGCGACCATTATCCTTGCCGCCGGCAAGGGTACCCGAATGAAGTCCGACAAGGCCAAGGTTCTTCATGAGGTTTTTTTTGAACCGATGATCCATCACGTCATCAAGGCTGTCCAGCCGCTGGCAGCAGACCGTTCAATTGTCATGGTCGGCCACCAGAAGGATACCGTCGAGGAGGCACTGAGCGGCTTCAACCTTATCTGCGTGGAACAGAAAGAACAGAACGGCACCGGCCATGCAGTACTCTGCGCCGAGGAGGCCCTTCACGACTTTTCCGGCACGATCCTCATTCTCTGCGGGGACTCGCCGCTGCTGCTGGCAGAGCACCTGAGAGAAATGCTTGATGTGCATGTTTCACGGGACTCCGTGCTGACCATCATGACGACTCTACTTGATAACCCGGCGAATTACGGCAGAATCATCACCGACGGGAGCGGAAATGTAACTGATATCGTTGAAGAAAAAGACGCTACCGACAGGCAACGCAGCATAAAAGAGATCAATGCCGGCATTTATTGCGTTGAAAAAGAATTCCTCTTCAGTGCACTCAAGCAGGTTACAACCGACAACAGCCAGGGAGAAATGTACCTCACCGATATTGTTGCAATAGCCGTAAAAAGCGGTTTCAGCGTGCAGAAATACGAACATCCCGTTCCGGATCATGTGCTGGGGGTAAACTCTCGCGTTGAACTGTCAGAAGCACACCGGGAACTCCAGGCAAGACGAAACAACGAGCTCATGAGCTCCGGAACAACCATGCATAATCCGGCGACCATAAGCGCTGCATCGACAGCAGTCGTGGCGCCCGACAGCACCCTGACCGCCAATATCACCATATCGGGAAGCTCGGTCATCAGCAGCGGCAGTGTAATCGAACCGGGCGTTCTCATCAGCAACGCCACTATTGGACAAAACGTTCGTGTTGGTGCCAACAGCGTCATCTCTGACGCGTCTATAGCGGGTGGCGTCATCATCCCCCCGCTTTCCAGGATCCCTGAAAAAGAGTAACACTGGAATTCGTTTTAGGCTTGGCAACCGCAGCCCAGATGATTATGATGCCTCTGTCAACGGCCTATAGCATTGCGCAGCCGGCGGCCCCACAGCAGTAAACCTTCCAGCCACCTGAATAAAGAGGTCTTCCATGAGCGACTTAAAGAAAATGTACTCGAAAATCCTTGGTGATCACTTTCCTCATGAGATGACCATCTCCTTCGGCGACCAGAAACTGGTCTATCGCAAGCGAACCTGGAAAATAGCGCAGGAGGGCGGTAATTTTGATGAACGTGGCATACGATATGGCGAAAACCCCGACCAGGAGGCGGCCCTTTACGAGCTGGTAAACGGCAACCTGACACTTGGGGCCTGTTCCTTCATCGATCCGGGCAATGGCCTGGTTTCTTCAATTGCTGTTGAAGATATGCTGCAGGTCGGGAAACATCCCGGAAAAATCAACCTGACCGACATCGATAACGGACTCAACATCCTTAAATACCTGGTTGACCGGCCGGCCGCCGTTATCCTCAAGCACAATAATCCCTGCGGCGCTGCCTACGGCAGCACACCCGCCGAAGCTTTTGACCGGGCAAACCGTTCCGATCGAATTGCAGCCTTTGGCGGAGCGGTGGTTATGAGCCGGCCCTGTGACAAGGAAACGGCAAGGCTGCTTGCTGATAACTATCTTGAAGTGGTCTGCGCTCCTGAATTCGAAGAGGGAAGCCTTGAGATAATTAAACAGCGAAAAAACCTCAGGGTAATCAGAATCTCCCGTATTGACCGATTAGCAGATTTTGAAAGCTATCGTTTTGTGGATTTCAAGAGTTTAATTGATGGTGGTATTATCGTCCAGCAGTCAGCGGTTAACTCGATCAGATCAGCCAGGGACCTCAAGCCTGCAGCAGCGACCTGGAAAGACAAAGAGTATCGATGCCTGCGGCAGCCGACAGACAGGGAAATAGACGATATGATTTTCGGCTGGGCCGTTGAGCATGGGGTGACCTCTAATTCAGTGCTTTACGTCAAAGATGGTTGTACGGTCGGTATCGGTACCGGTGAACAGGACCGGGTCGGTGTAGCCGAAATAGCGGTTCACAAGGCCTATATCAAATATGCTGACATCCTCTGCTTTGACCGCTACAATCTGCCCTATGGTGATCTCGCTCAGGCTGTTGCCGGTGGGCAGCGACCGGTCGAAGAGAAAGAGGAAATTGATCGCCAGGTACGTGCCGACCGTGCCGGTCTGGCCGGATCTGTTATGATTTCTGATGCCTTTTTTCCATTCCGTGATGGTGCCGAGGTCGGGATAAAGCAGGGAATCAGTGCAATACTGCAGGCGGGCGGTTCGATGCGTGACTTTGAAACAATCAACGCCTGCAATGAAGCGGATCCGCCGGTGGCCATGATGTTCACCGGTCAACGCTCATTCAAGCACTGACAAGCCGCAACTCCCAGAAGCCCGGCCTGTTCTGGCGGAAGCGATGTCCGGCTGATGGCCGCCTGCCGCTCAGACATTGACCCATCTGGTGTCCTCCGATGATTCCAGGCTTGCCTCGCTGACCCGAAGCGTATAGAGCCCATCTTCACCGCTGACAGGATTCGGACCCTCGCCTGACAGAAACCGCTGCCAATCCTCCAGCAGGCAGAGAACGGTCGGAACCGCTGGAAATGTTTCAAGCCGGCGTTCAACACCTGCAGAAATACAGTCTACATAACCGTGAACCTGATCACCGTGGAGCTGTGATTTCTCGCAGATAAACTCGTAGCGTCCGCTCCGCGAATTGCTGAGCTTGCTGACGTCGACAATTCCGGCGACACCATTTTCCATCTCCAGGTGGATCAGCGCCAGATCCTCCAGATGCTTTGTCTTGCAGCTTCGACACATTGCCGATACCCTGATAACTTTTAAACCGGTAATATAGTGCAGCGCGTCGAAAACATGCACCGCTATATGAAAGGTAATACCAGCTCCAGCCTCCTGCGGATCTTCCAGCCATTTGATATCGGACGGTTCAAGACGCTGATTGGCATAGACGGTATACAGCCTGCCCTGGCTCGGCAGTTCAGCACGCAGCTTCCGGACAACGGGGTTGTAGCGCAGTGTATGGCCGACGGTCAAGGGCACTCCTGCCCGCTTCATTACCGTGACGATCTCCCGACCTTCAGCAATGTTCACCGACAACGGCTTTTCGATCAACAACGGTTTTTTGTATTTA
Source organism: uncultured Desulfobulbaceae bacterium (assembly GCA_965366875.1). Taxonomy (GTDB): domain Bacteria; phylum Desulfobacterota; class Desulfobulbia; order Desulfobulbales; family Desulfocapsaceae; genus MADRE3. The sequence continues at coordinate 3,234 of CBDUGK010000174.1, forward strand.
CTGCACTCCCTGGCGATACCGAGATTCAGCACCGGCGGCACCGCACAGATCACCGCATCAACATCTGTTGAGGCAACCAGCTCGCGCCAGTCTCTGCGATACTGTGTCCCCCATGAATCAGCCTGCCGGCGACCCTCCTCCGAACGTCTGGCTATTTCGGTCAGCTGCAGCGTGTCGCAATCGTTCACAATATGATTTGCGTATCTGCTTCCATGCCGACCTGTACCGATAATGCCGATTCTCATGGGATAACTCCGTTATTCGACCAGCTCATCTATACCGACAACCCTGACGCGTCCCAGGACCTCATGTCCACAGCTTTGCAGTGCAGAAAGCGTTTCAGGATAGGGGTGCCCAATGCCAATCGCAGACCCCTGATGCTCCGCCAGCGCAGCAAGTTTTTCGATCTGCAGGCAGATAGCCTCTTTTTCCTGAACATTGTCCAGGAAAACGTGTCGCCGTGATGTCGGTACCCGTTTCTTGCGGGCGCTCTCCATTCCCATACTGGCAGACGTGGTAAAACTGTCTATGAAAAAAAGCTGCTGCTCACCGATCAGCTCAGCAAGCTCTTCCATCGCTGGACGACTTTCAGTAAAAAGCGAGCCCATGTGATTATTCACGCCTGTCGCGTGCGGTACATGCTGCAGATTTTCGTGAAATTTTTGTTTCCTCGTTTCTGAGTCATCATCAAGATACAATGCTCCGGGACCCGGGTCCCAGGCTGCGCTTCGCGGTTCCAGGGGCAGATGGAGAAGGATCGGATTTCCTTTCTGGTAGGTCATCTCTTCAAGTTCCGGCGTGAAGGGTGCGTGGGGCAGGAATGAAAACGACAGGAAAAGATCGAGTGCAATCAACCCCCTGCCCTCATCCGGGTGGTACCCCATATCATCGATGATGATTGCCACCTTCGGATCCTTCTCAGCATCATCAGCACGATCACTGTCCCTGGTTGCATGCCAATCCGGGAGGTGCAGCTCTTCGAACGGAATATCATGCTCCTCGAACGGCAGCTCTGCAGCCACAACCGTACGAAAAAAAATTACATAGCCGACCATGAAAATGGAAAAGATGAACAGGCAGAACAAGGCCAGGAAATAGAGCAGTTTGAGAAGACTGATCCGCTGAAGAAAACCTGCCTGCTTTTTCTTCTTTGGTTTTCGCTTAGGCGCGCGGGTAACTTTTTTTGTCGTCGCTGCTCGAGCCATGTCTCTAATTGAGTTGACAGTCCTGTTAGGTAT
>CBDUGK010000175.1:0-4468 GCA_965366875.1 uncultured Desulfobulbaceae bacterium
GTCTGGACATTTGTGGTATGAACAGATTTTCGATGATTTCTTTATTCAGAAAGGAAAACGATGAAACGAGATGCTATCGTGATCAGGGAAGAGGATAATGTGGCTACAGCTCTTCGCAGCTTGAGCTGCAATGAAAAAGCATCGGTCGGGATCGGTAACAGGACGATTTCAGTTATGATGGTCGAAACGGTTGAATTCGGGCACAAGTTTGCCATCACCAGTATTGACCGGGGTCAGGATATTATCAAGTACGGGGAAGTTATCGGCAGGGCGACGGCTGATATCGCTGCCGGAGCTCATGCCCATATCCAGAATATAGAGAGCCTTCGCGGCCGCGGCGATCTGGCTTGATGGGTTTATGCAATAATTCAGGGATGGTGAAAAGATGAAGTTTCTCGGTTATAGAAGGGTCGATGGTCAGGTGGGAACCAGGAATTATGTGGGCGTTATTTCAACGGTCGTCTGTGCCAATGAGGTGGCCGAGGATATCGCCCGCCAGGTTGACGGGGCCGTCAGTTTTACCCATCACCAGGGGTGCTGCCAGACTCCAGTGGACATCCAGCGGGTGAATGAGGTGCTAATCGGATTGGGAAGCAATCCGAACCTGGCCGCTGTTCTGCTCGTCAGCCTTGGCTGCGAAAGCACGGCACTGGAGGAGGTTATCAGCGGGATTCGCAAGAGCGGAAAGCCCGTTGAACTTATCACCATACAGGAGATAGGCGGGGCGGCGAGAACGCGGGCGGAAGGAACGCTTATCGTCCAGAATATGGTTGCCGAGGCTTCATCTCTCGTTAGAGAGGAGTGTGCTGCGGCCGATCTCGTTCTCGGGCTCAAATGCGGCAGTTCGGATACTACCCAGGGACTGGCGGCGACGCCGGCAATTGGGGTTGTCTCTGATCGAATTATTGAGGCGGGCGGAACATCCATTCTTGGTGAAATTACCGAATTCATTGGTGCAGAGCACATTGCCGCCCAACATGCGGTCAGCACCGAGGTCGGAAACCAGATCCTTGAGCTGGTCGAACGCATGGAGAGCAGGGCAAAAGCGGTTGGCTGCGACATGCGGGGCGGGCAGCCGACCGGAGGCAACATCAAGGGCGGCCTGACAACCATAGAGGAAAAATCACTGGGAGCCTTTGCCAAGGGTGGTGCTGCCAAAATTCAGGCGGTATATGACTATGGTGTCAGGCCCGGGGTCAAGGGGCTTGTCGTGATGGACTCACCGGGGCGTGAGCCTGAAATTTTGACCGGCCTGGCGGCGGCAGGGTGCAATATGATTGCCTTTGCCACCGGCAGGGGAGCCCCCCAGGGGTTTCCGTTTGTGCCGGTCGTGAAGATAACGGCAAATTCGCTGACCTGGGAGCGGATGAGGGACCACATGGATCTTTCGGTTGCCGGTGTCATCGACGGCTCCGAAAGCCTTCCTGAAGCAGGTGACCGCCTTTTCAATACCATCATGGATGTTGCTTCCGGTAAAAAAACGCGCGCAGAGATTACCGGCTACACGAGAGCCATGGACATCTATGTCGTCGGACCGGTTATCTAGGAGGAACGAGTGGAATATCCTAAAATTGCAGAAATCAGTCAGCGGTTGAATACTACCCGGGTCGGCAATACCGAAACGGTCATTGCCGACGAGATGCAGCGGGTCGATTTAGCCGGACGCATAAAGCCAGGCTCCCGGGTGGCAATTACTGCCGGCAGTCGCGGTATTACGGATATGATCCCAGTTCTGAAGGCAATCATAGCCGAGGTCAGAAAAGTAGGGGCAAGCCCTGTTATCATACCGTCGATGGGCAGCCATGGCGGGGCGACAGCAGAAGGCCAGGCTGAAATGCTCGAAGGGCTTGGAGTAAGTCGGAAGACCCTCGGCATCCCGGTCGTTTCATCCATGGATGTTGTTGATCTCGGAGTAACAGAAGAAGGTATTCCTGTTGTCCTCAGCCGGGATGCTATGGATTGCGATAATATTATCATTGTCAATCGCATAAAAGCACACACAGAATTTCACGGTAAAATCGAGAGTGGCCTGACAAAAATGATGGTTGTCGGCCTCGGCAAGCACCGGGGAGCCGTTCTCGCCCACAGTTGGGCCGTGCGTTTTGGCTATGAAAGAACACTCATTTCAGCCGGAAACCACATCATCAAAAAGGCCCCGATTACCCTTGGTATCGGCATTGTTGAAAACGGCCTCGGGCAGGCTGCAAGAATCGAAGCGGTAACCCCGGAGAATTTTGTTGAAGAAGAAGTAAAACTGCTGGCCTTTGCGCGTAAAACCTGTCCTCACCTGCCTTTTGACAGACTCGATATCCTGGTTGTCGACGAAGGCGGTAAAGAGATCAGCGGGACCTGCATGGATACCAAGGTCATCGGCAGGATAATGAATATCTACGAACCGCCGCTCGATCATCCCTATATCACCCGCATTGTGCTGCGTGATCTCACCGAAACATCTCACGGCAACGGTCTGGGCATAGGCCTTGCCGACTTTGTAACCCAGAGATTGGTTGATAAGCTAAACCGTGATATCACCGATTTGAACTGTGTCACCGCAGTGGCGCCCGAAAAAGCACGGTTGCCGATTATCGGCAAGACAGACCGCATGGCCGTTGACTACGCTTTTGCCTCAGCCGGTCCGGTTACGGCAGACACCGTCAGGCTCTGCTGGATCAGAAATACCATGAGGCTCGACAGGATGTTTGTTTCTGAAACATTATTGGAGGAAGTGGCAACACATAAAGATCTTGCGGTCGTTTCTGAATTGGCGGAGATGAAGTTTAATGAAGACGGTGAATTAGTGAATCCATACTAAATACTGGTTGACTAATTTCCTAAGATTTCTATACTCCTCATCACGGGCGGGTAGCTCAGCTGGATAGAGTGTCGGCCTCCGAAGCCGAAGGTCGCGGGTTCGAATCCCGCCTCGCCCACCATTTTCCTGGTCTTATTGTTTTTCCGTTTTAGGAGTTCTACGTTAAAGAAGGGAGATATGCCATTATGAAAATGTTGCAAAAAGGATTATTTTTACTGGTTTTAAGCGTTTTTGCTGCCGGTATCGCCAATGCGGCCGGTCTGGAAAATGGCACGGTGATCAACGTAAAAGGGTCCCCGGCATATTATCTCTATGTCAACGGCTATGCTGCGCTTATCCCTTCACCTGAGGTATATCAGTGCATGGGGCTGTGGAAGGATAGGACTCCAAAAGCGAAAATCTCACAGCAGCAGTTCGAAAGTATGCCGAAGACCGCATTTTTGATCCGCGGGTCTGACCGTAAAGTCTACCGTGTCAACGACATTATCAGGCGCCTTGTGCCCAATGGCGAGGTCTTCAGGAAATTGGGTTTCAAAGAGCAGCAGATAACTGAGGTCAGTGATCTCACGATAAACTGCATAAAAGAGGGCCCCCCGCTGCAGTAGTACGTCCAGCTTTTTATTGCTTCTTACCCGGCCTCGCCTAACATAAAAGGAAGTTGTCTGTATGACCACTGGAATAATAGAAAAGCCCTCTATTGTTGAAAAGTGATAGGGGGCTTTTCTGTTTGTATGAAACACTCAGGGAACACTTAGAGCGCCAGGTCAAGTCGAAACTATTTCAAGTAAGCCCATTGATAACAGATAATTGAGAAGATTATCTTTTGTTACACGTCTTCATTTGTTTTTCCGGAATCCTTCATCGCTTCTTCGGTCGCTTTACCAAAGTCCGTGGCGGCGTTATCAATTTCTGATTTAACCAGTTTCGCAATTCTATGACAGTTTGCTTATTCTTAATGATCAGTTTAAATTAATTGGAGCGGTTTTTTGCGATCGCTATCTTAGCAATGGGAACATTCATTGCAGCCGTCAAGAGTAACAAGGTGGTCGTTAATTCTCTTAAAGGTGGGGGGGCACCTGGTTTTTCTAGTGTTCTAATATCTTACATGGAGGGTGATCTATGGAAGCTTTTGATGCGTTAGTAGGAAAAATCGGTGCCTTTGCCTGGGGACCGCCAATGTTGATTTTTTTGGTCGGCACAGGGTTCTGGCTTACTTTTTCACTGCGTGGACTCCAGTTTACCAAATTGGGACACGCCCTATATCTAGCCTTTATCAAGCGTAAGGAAGATAGTGATGAACCTGGTGATATCACCCATTTTCAGGCGCTGATGACGGCTCTTTCTGCCACCGTAGGTACCGGAAATATAGCGGGTGTTGCAACAGCTATCGCCATCGGCGGCCCTGGCGCTCTTTTCTGGATGTGGATTACCGGACTCGTCGGAATGGCAACAAAGTACGCCGAGGCTGTTCTTGCCGTTAAATATCGGGTGGTTGATGAAAACGGTGAGATGAGCGGCGGGCCGATGTATTACATATCGAAAGGTTTGAATCTTCCCTGGCTTGGTGCAATTTTTGCTGTTTTCGCAGCGGTAGCTGCATTTGGTATCGGTAACATGGTTCAGTCTAACTCCGTCGCTGATGCTGTTGAGGCAACC
>CBDUGK010000176.1:0-4393 GCA_965366875.1 uncultured Desulfobulbaceae bacterium
CAGTCTGCCTGTTGAGGAATTGTTATGTTATCTATGTATTCACGGAACACGGCACCGCTGGCTCTATCTTGACCTAGTCTGCTGTGTGTCCGAGTTGATTCGCACCTGTAAAGATATTGAGTGGCTGCAAGCCTGGCATTTTGCTGCAAGGATTCACTGCACGACCGTGCTTCTTCTGGGACTTGGTCTTGCCCGTGAACTTATGCAGGCTGAGATACCCGAGTACCTGACGCAGGGGATTGACAGCTCACCCAGGATGAAAAGGCTGGTTGAAGAGTTGAGTCAGGATCTGTTTTCCGGTTATGGGGCGGGCATGGTTGTCCCAGACACCTTTGATCTGCTGCAATTGAAGGTTAAGGATCGGCTTTATGATAAGGTTCTCTATGTCGGCAGGGTGGTGTTTATCCCTACAAAAGTTGATCTGAGGGTGTTCCCTCTGCCGGAAGCTTTGAGGTTTTTGAGGTATCTTCTGCGGCCCGTGCGGCTGGGATGGGAGTATTTCAGCAGGAGGGTGATGAAATGACAATCTGCATAAACGGTCCTTATCACCGTTTATCTTTAGGAGTACATGTGTTATAATTGTTTGTATAAATATGATTCTACTTTCCTGGGAGGGAGGTGTGATGAAAATTAAAATGTTTCTGGTCGCTGCGAGTCTGGTTCTTGTTGCCACGTATGCCTCTGCAGCCTGGTTGGATGAGTTTAAAAGTACATACGAAAGAGCAGGTATTGATGAGGCTGTTATCAGGGCTCTAAAGCTGGGGGCAACCCCGGACGCAATCATGTCTACAGGGCTTGAGTTCATAGATCTTAACCCGCAAAGCCTGGTGAAAGCCATGTATTGCGGGGGCATCCGCGGGGATGATATTCATGCAGCCGGGCAGAAGTATAATGTCTCCGATCTGATTATCGTTGCCGGATATAAAAAGAGTGTTGAAGAGTGCGGTGATCAGGTAGTCGATACCCAGGCCTATACTCCGGTTGCTTCGACGATCAGCTTCACCGGGCCGGCTTCCCTGTCAAACGGCACTACTGCCAGTGCATCATCCACTACCAATTAGCAGCCACACCTGAATAAACCTTTATAGGTTGTTGGAATTGTATTATATAAAGGTCAGTCCAGTTTATTCTGGGCTGACCTTTTCTATTTAATCAGATCGTTATATGAAAATGACATATTGGAAAAAGCCGGGGATGCAGCAGATGAAAAAAACAGGTAGAAGTACGCTCGTTTTATTGTTCTCTTTCTTTTTAGTCGCAGCAGTTATGGTGTTATCATCGCATGCCCAGACGCTTCCGGATATGCCGATGGGGCAGGAGGCTGAAGGTGGAGAATCGCTGCTTCCCGGGGGGGGGGAAGATGACGATTCAGATCTGTTTGGAATCAAGGGCGGTTACATACACCCCTATATCACCTTTGCCGGTGAGTATACGGATAACCTCTATAATCTCAAGGAAGACAAGACCTCCAACTTCCTGACTAGGATTTCTCCGGGGATCTGGTTCTCGCTTCCCCGTACGAAACAGATCCCGGTAACCATTGAGCCGCACAATACCTCGCCCGGCGGACTGCAGCTCCAGATCAAGGATTACGAAGGGACCGACCGTTATCAGGCCTATGCCCTCGGCGGGGTTGACTTCAAATTCTATACAGAGGATTCCGACTTAAATGACACCGATGCACGGCTGGAAGGTTTGTACCGGTACAACATGCGCGGCGGTCTCTCGCTGCAGGTTCTTGACCGTTTTACCTATGGTGAGGATCGCTTCGAGATCGGCTCCTCCACCCGAAGCAATCTGAGGCGTTATACTTCCAACCTGTTCATGGGTACGGCTGATTACGATGTCACGGAGAAGGTGCGTTTCAGGTTCGATTACTCGAATTTTCTGCTTGATTACGATGATGAAATCAACGATTCCCTGGACCGTGGCGACAATACCTTCGATTTCTACGGGTACTACCGCTATAGCCTGAAAACCTCATTTTTCCTCCAGTATCGCTATACCGATGTCGCCTATGATACTGCCGGCGACAAGGACAATACACAGAACTATGGGTATGGCGGAATCACCTGGGATACCACCGAAAAGCTCTCGCTTCTGTTCAAGCTCGGCTATCAGGACAGGAATTATGAGAATGATCTGGTCGCGGGCAACTATGACTGGAACGGCTTTGCCTTCGACCTGCAGTCGATCTACCGCTGGACGGAGAAAACTCAATTTGAACTTGCTATGTACCGGAAGAGCGAGGAGTCCGACAGCGCTGTGGCCATTGACAAGGTTGTTCTCGGGGCCATGTTCGGATACCGGCAGAACATTACCGAAAAGCTCAACGGCTCGATCGATTTTATCTACGAAAGTGCTGATTATTCCCAGATAATAGATACCAGCCGGGATGATGACCGCTACTATTTCAGACCAGGCCTGCAGTATTACTTTCGGGAATGGTTCATGATGGAACTCGCCTATATGTTTGACAAGCGGGTGTCAACAGACGACCTGTTTGACTACACCTCAAACACGGTGATGTTGAATTTTAACTTCTCCCTGTAATTTTGTTCGTTTGATGACGCAGGATTTGTGACAGGACATGAAGGTTTTTTCCTCATACTGGCTGATTCTTTTCTTTGCGATGTTGCTTCCGGGCTACGCGTGCGCTGCCGAATATGTTGTCGGTCCGGGGGATGTGCTCAATATCACGGTCTATGATAATGCTGACCTGGAAACCATGGTCCGGGTCGGGGCCGATGGAACGATCATTTTCCCGCTGCTCGGCCAGGTCGAGGTCAGCAAGCTCAGTATTTCGCAGGTGGGTGATAAAATTTCCCGGCTGCTCGCCGATGGTTATCTGGTCAATCCCCAGGTCAATGTCTTTATGAAGGAGTTTCGCAGCAAGAAGGTTGTCGTGCTTGGCCGGGTGCGGGTGCCGGGGCTCATTGAACTGAGCGGGCCCATCAGTTTTCTTGAGCTTGTTTCAAAGGCCGGCGGGCTGGAAAAGGATGCAGGTGATACGGCAACCGTCAAGAGAAAGGTAAATGACAAGGATGACCTGATCGTTGTCGACCTTGTTTCCCTGCTCGAGGGCGGCGATCTTACTCAGAACGTGCCAATTCTTGACGGGGATACGGTTGTCGTTTCCAAATCGGGCATGTGCTATGTTACCGGAGAGGTGAAGGAACCGGGATCGTATCCGTGTGGGGACGGCTCTACCGTATTAAAACTCATTGCGCTGGCCAACGGCTTTACCGGAAAAGCTGCGGAATCAAAGGTGCGGATCGTACGGGTTGTCAATAACGAGAAAAAGATACTCAAGGATGTGGACCTTGATTCAACCGTCGTTTTCGACAACGATGTTATCGTGGTCCCGGAAAGTTTTTTCTAAGATGGCGTCGTAAAAAGTCCGATCTACTGCGTCGTGGCATTTTTTTAAGCACTCGACATACCTATGTATGCCTTCGCACTTGAAAAACACCACTTCTTGTTTATCGAAGTTTTTACTTAGCCATCGATTGAGTTATTACGAGATTGTCAAATAGGATGGCGTCGTAAAAAGTCCGATCTACTGCGTCGTGGCATTTTTTAAAGCACTCGACATACCTATGTATGCCTTCACACTTGAAAAAACACCACTTCTTGTTTATCGAAGTTTTTACTTAGCCATCGATTGTGTTATTACGAGATTGTCAAATATAACAATCTCTCTATTTATGGTTCATTTATTGCTCCCTTCGAAATCCCGATACTGCTCTGGTTGCATCTATGTCTGAACGCTTCGAAACAATAGAGTATGAACCTGATGAGCGCGAAATCCATCTGCGCGATTATTTCCAGGTGATGCTCAAAAGGAAGTTCCTCATTATCACCATCCTCTTTTTTACCGTGCTGGTGACCGTTGTAAAAACATTCACTGCAATACCGCTCTACACCGCTTCATCAGATGTGCTGGTTGAAAGAAACAGGGGCAACCGCGCCCTGGAGACCAGTTATTACTATTCCTACGAACCCGAGTTCCTGGCCACACAATCTGAAATTATCAGAAGCGTCAATGTCGCGGCACGGGTGGTTGAGAATCTCAATCTGAGCACCAAGTACCGACACTATTTTTTTGATTCGGGTGTTGCAGAGACTAGCCTGTGGCAGTCAATCAAAACGGAGATTAAAAGTTGGCTGGCGGGAACGCTTCGTTTTTTCTTGAGCGCTGATAAAGTGGAGAGTGCAGCGGTCAGCCCGGAAGGGGAAAAAATTGATGTTGAAACGATCACCGACGAGGAAATAATCGCCTGGACGATAAGCGGAGGGCTTAGCGTCGAGCCGCTGGCGGACACAAAAATCGTCTCTATCAGCTATACGGATAAAAACCCGGCAATGGCTCAGCTTGTCACCAATGCGGTGG
>CBDUGK010000177.1:0-4384 GCA_965366875.1 uncultured Desulfobulbaceae bacterium
CTTGCGTACACACGCGTTCCAGGCGTGCACCTTAAGCCACTCGGTCACCTCTCCGGCAAGCTCTTTTCTCCCTTTACGGGCAGGGTGTATTACATAAACGCTGTGTTCGATTTTATCAATTAAAAAGTGAAAATAGGGACAAAAAACAATCCTGCCTGGTTATCCTGTAGAATTATCCCGCCGATTTTTGAAAAAGGTTTTCAGGACTGCACTGCACTCCTGTTCAAGGAGGCCTCCCTCTACGATCAGCGAGTGGTTGAGCAGGCCGTCTGAACCGATCCGATACCGCGATACGGCTGCGCCGGTTTTGGGATCGGCTGCGCCAAAGACCAAACGCTCTATCCGGGAATGGATAATGGCTCCCATGCACATGATGCACGGTTCCAGCGTGACATAAAGGGTTGCGCCGGTTAATCGGTAATTACCCCGATTCTGGGCGGCAAGCCTGATAGCATTGATTTCCGCATGTGAGGTCGGGTCGCTGGTTGAAATTGGTCTGTTGCCGGCGGCTGCAAGCAATGTACTGCCGTCAGTAATGACAGCCCCGACCGGGACTTCACCGAAGGTACTGGAATTACAGGCTTCATTCAGAGCTGCCTTCATCCACATCCTGTCCTCATTGGAAAAAAACATAATAATAACAATTATATAGTTAGTTTTGGTAATGGTGGTTTTATTTTGCAAATATGGTAAATATACAATTTTGTTTGCATTTTTGTTCCTGCTGACGTATAAAGGTTAAGGGGGAATTACAATTACGAAATCTCAGATACGGTGTCGTAATGCCAGGAAGACATGCCATACTCATGTACGATTCCTGTTCAGGCAGTTCAAAAACAATCGAACAGGCCTTGTCGGAACACCATGTTCTGATAATTAAAGACAGTGTCGAAGAATTTCAAGCAGAAATGAGCGGCAGGGAATACAGCCTTGTTATTTTTGGGGTTGATGCGCTTCGCGGAGCGTTGATGAAAGTACTTGAAAAAACCAATCGGCAGAGTCCCTATACACCGATCATCGTCACCAGTGCTGTTGAACAGCCGGAGTTTGTCGTAAAAGTCATGAATTCAGGAGCCTGTGACTTCCTGGTCCATCCCATAACCCCTGAACGCATCATGATGGCGGTTGAGCGGGCTGTCGAGCTGAGAAGTCAGCGGCATGAAATTGATTACCTGCGGCATCGCCAGGACGTTGTCTATGATTTTCGTGAAGTCATCGCCAACAGTGTTCGGATGAAATCGGTTTTGAAAACATTGAAAAAATTCGCCGAAACAGACTCAACGATTCTGATAACCGGCGATACGGGTACCGGGAAAAGCTTCCTTTCCGGCACCGTTCATTTTAACTCCCCGCGGAAAAAGAAACCGTTTGTCAAAATCAACTGCGCCAATATCCAGGAATATCTTCTTGAATCGGAGCTCTTCGGCCATGAAAAAGGTGCGTTTACCGGAGCTGAAAGGCAGCGGATCGGCAGATTCGAGCAGGCAAACGGTGGCACGATATTCCTCGATGAAATAGGTGAAATAAGCCTGGGGCTGCAGTCTAAACTGCTCCGTGTCCTTGAGGAAAAATCATTTGAGCGGGTGGGAAGCAATAAAACAATCATCGCGGATGTCAGAATTATAGCCGCAACCAATAAAGACCTGGTGCGGCAGGTTGAGCTCGGGCTGTTTCGAGAGGATCTCTATTACCGGATCAATGTGCTGCCGGTGGCGCTTCCTCCCCTGAGGGATCGCCATGAGTGCATTATGCCACTGGCTAATCGGCTGCTCCGCAGGTACTGTCAGGCAGTCAACAGGACGATTGAAGGACTTTCCAGAGAAGCGACCGAGGCTATTCTTGCTTATGACTGGCCCGGCAATATCCGACAGTTGGCCAATACCATTGAACGTGCGGTGATACTTGAGGAAAGTAACCTGATCCAGGACAGTAATCTGGCTCTGCCGCCAAGAAAGCGGGCTGACGCCAAATCCGATACCCCGGTATTCCTGGAAAAGCGCAGAAGAAGCGACAGGCTGGGGGCAGATGGCGACGCTTCGCTTGCCAGCCGAGAAAAGGAGTTAATCGTGCATGCCCTTGAAGAGTGCCTCTGGGTTCAGAAAAGCGCCGCATTAAAACTTGGCATCAGCCCCCGGGCCCTGAATTACAAGATCCGCAAGTGGGGCATCACCCATCCGCACTGGCGCAGAAACAAAGGACGGTAATAGTGTTACATCTGCTCGACGTCGGCAAGCATTGAATCGATGAGTGTTAGCCCCTTTTCCCAGAATTCGGGGCTGTTGAGGTCAATGCCGAATGGTTGCAGCAGTTCGTAGGGCGAGCCGGATCCGCCTGCTGCAAGCAGTCCAAGGTATTTGTCCGCAAAAGATTTTCCTTCCTGCTGGTAGATTCCATACAGGGCCAGAACCAGCAACTCCCCGAAGGCGTATGAGTAAACATAGCCTGGTGTTGAGAGAAAGTGGGGTATATAGCTCCACCACAGCCGATAGTCTTCGCGCAGGGTAACCGAATCCTGAAACATTTCTTGCTGGGTCTGCATCCAGAATGTGCAGAACTGTTCATTGCTCAGCTCACCCTGGTTCCTTCTGCCTTCGTGCATCAGCTGTTCAAAACGATTCATTGCAACCTGTCTGAATACAGTGGCAAAAATCGATTCGAGCTTCTGGCAGATAAACGCCTGCCTCTCTTTTTTATCCTGCAATATCTCAAGCTGTGATTTGAAAACCAGCAGCTCGGCAAAGACTGACGCTGTTTCGGCCAGAACAAGCGGTGTGTCGCTGTTGTAGTAGCCGTTTCGCGCAGCGAGCACCTGGTGGACGCCATGTCCGAGTTCGTGGGCAACGGTTGAGACATCACGCAGTGTACCGGTATAGTTTACCATCACGTATGGATGAACTTCAGGTACGCAGGGGTGGGCAAAGGCACCGCCGCGTTTACCGTTTAGCACCGGTGCATGGATCCAGGACCCGGCAAAAAATTGTTCAGCGATCTGTCCGGACTGCTCTGAAAACTCGAAAAACGATGCGAGTACCATCTCGGAGCAGCGCTGCCAGCTGATTGAATGTTTCGGCAGCGCCGGAAGCGGGGCATAACGGTCATAATCGTAGAGCCTGTCCAGCTCGAGGAGTTTTGCCTTGAGCCTGTAGTAGCGTCCGACGATATCGTATCTGCCGGTTACTGAACCAATCAGCGCATCAACCGTTTCGTCTTGAATCTGGTTGTCAAGGTTCATGGAACTCACCCATTGCCGGTGGTTCCGCAGCCGGTCGCTGATCATCTTCTCAGCAGCCAGGGTGTTGTAAATATGGGTGAGAATATGATTCTGGCTTTCGAGGCCGGCGGTCAATTCGCCGGCGGCCGTTTCCCTGACCGTTCGATCCGGATGATATAAATCACTCAAGACCTCTTCTTCCGTTCTTTCTGCCGCTCCGAAGCGCAGGTTGCCGATCACTTTTTCAAACAGGGTGTTCCAACTGGTTCTTCTCACCGTTTTAGTTTCAATCAGCAGCCGCTCTTCAATTTCCTCCAGTTGATGAGGCCGGTAGCGTCTCAAAATCTTGAGATAGTGGCGATACCCTGCAAGCAGGCTGTCTTCGAGCAGGGAGCTGGCCGTTCTATCGTCAACATTGTTCCATTCAAGTACGAAGAAAACGGTCTCTTTTTCGCACCTGCTGACAAGTTCCTGTATTTTCTGGAAAAGCGCACCTGCTGCTTCGTTGTCAATGCGGGTGGTAAAGTTGAGAAAGGCAAAGGTTGCCAGTTTGCCAAGACGGCTGTCAAGGGTTTCGAGTCTTTTGACAAGTTCCTGGAGCCTGCCTGCGCTCAGACCGGCAACGGCGCCGCGAAAGGTTTCGCCGATGTTTTTTGCCTCCTGCTCGCACCACTGGGAATCATTGATAAATTCACTGCTCTGCTGAGATTCGTAGAGATCGCTGAGGTTCCAGATGATTTTTTCTGAGCCGAGTTCACTATTGAGCTTTTCTGCCTCAGTCATCAGGAAACACCCAGTAATTCTTTAATAAACGGTGCTACCGCCTCTGCCCCATGTTCATCAACCAGGGTTATGGTTTTTGAACCAATGACAGCCATATCAGCCTTGCCGGTTATTTCCAGGATGTCAGATCGCTGCTGGATACCGAATCCGACTGCCAGGGGCAGGGAGGTGGCTTTTCGGCAGCGCTCAAGGTAACTGGCAAAATCCGCCCCGAATTCGGACTGCCTGCCGGTTACACCCCGGCGGGCGGTGCAGTAAATAAAGCCGCTCGCACAGGCGTCCAGTGTTTTCATGCGCGGTTCGCTCGATGTCGGTGCAAAAATGAGAATCGGGTCAATACCCTTCTGCTTGGCCATTTTACAGAAATCCGTGCCTTCCTCCGGGGGAAGG
>CBDUGK010000178.1:0-4377 GCA_965366875.1 uncultured Desulfobulbaceae bacterium
GGGAGCAGACTGATTGAAAAGAAAGCAGGCCAATGAACGATACCTGTGCCCGCCCCTTCCCTCCAGGTTTTGGGAGCGAAACAGTAATAAAAGATCCATGAGACAAACACGATCAAAATCGGGGCGCGCACCCAAACTTCGGAGCGTGCAATCCCTGCCTATGGGTTGCAATGCAGATATCAGCTCCTTATTGTCTGGTACTAGCTGCGGTGTATTTCTGCGTAGAAGCTCGAGAGCAAGGAGAATCGTATGAAAATAGTTGTGGGTTTTATAGCGTTGACATGCTCGCTGATCTTTTCTCTGGCAGCCTCTGGAGCAGTTCGCGAGTATCACTTGAACATCGCCCGGCAGGACATCACCATCCAGGGCAAAACGGGGGTTGGCATGACCATCAACGGCGCTATTCCCGGTCCCACCCTGCGTTTTCAGGAAGGAGATCTTGCCCGGATACAGGTTACCAATATGCTGCCGGTAAGCACATCAATTCACTGGCATGGAATTCTTGTTCCCCCGGAGATGGATGGTGTACCGTTTATTACCCAGGTGCCTATCGCGCCCGGAAGCACCCATACATATGAGTTTCCGATCAGGCAGACAGGTACGTACTGGTACCACTCACATTCTGAGCTGCAGGAGCAAAGCGGCCTCTATGGCTCAATTGTTATCGAAGACGGCAAAACCAACATCGACCGGGACCATGTTGTCCTGCTCTCAGACTGGACCACTGATTCTCCGGAAACTGTGCTGAGGACGCTCAAGCGCGGCAGTGAGTGGTATTCCCTGCAGAAAGGCTCAGCCCAAAGTATTCTCGGGGCAGCAAGGGCCGGGAAACTGGGAGACTACTTCACCATGGAATTGCAGCGCATGCCGCCGATGGATCTGGCCGATGTTGCCTACGATTATTTTCTGAGCAATGGAAAACCAGTACAGAACCTGGCAGCAGAAGGCGGCGACAGGCTCAGACTCAGGATCATAAATGGTTCAGCGACAACCTATTTCCATGTCAATTTCTCCGGCGGGCCGATGACCATCATCAGCGCTGACGGCCAGCTGGTCAATCCTGTCGAGCAGGATCTCTTCCTGATTGGTGTCGCGGAAACCTACGATGTCCTGGTTACCGTCCCCGAGGGAGGAGCATATGAGTTTCGGGCGACGGCTCATGATGGCTCAGGATTCACTTCGACATGGTTGGGAGCAGGTGAAGAGCACCCGGCTCGGGCCGTTCCAAGGCCGGAGCTCTATGAACCGATGATGGCACATGGAGCAATGGGTTCAGTGTTTGCCTTAACTCCTGCCGGCAGCATGGGGATGTCTGATCAACAGGTAGAGCAGGGTGATTTTGATAAACCGGGAATGGGGCACCAGATGACTGGTGAAACAATGGAACACTCGATGAGCGGTCAAGGAGCCCGTGATACGACGATGTCACATGGCCACGCAGCGCATGGAGCCATGGCGATGGACAAAACGGCAGGCCCGGAAAAGAAAAAAACGCAGGGTGCTGAAAATATGGCGATGGAACACGGCCGGATGGGGAAGACTGATACTCCCGGCGGTTCCGGTCATGATATGCACAAGAAGGACCCGATACCCCAGGGTCACAGCGGGGCGCATGTCATGCCCGCTGTGGAGCAGGGCAGCGCATCAGGTGAAAAAGCCAGTGAGACAATTTCTTCGGCACGATCGTTTGGTGGGGCCTTTGGTTTTCTTGAGACCGACATAGCCTCACGACCGGATAGAGCAAAAGAAGGAGGCCCAGAGCGGCCAGGCACGCCATACCAACTCCTCAGGGCTGCTGGCCCGACGACCGTACCTTCGGATACAGTCGTTCGTGAGGTACGGCTGACCCTTGATGGCGATATGGAACGTTACACGTGGTTCCTGAACAACAAACCGCTGTCCGAGACTGATTCAATCGAGATCAAAGAGGGTGAGGCAACGCGCTTCATCATGATCAACCGGACTATGATGCACCACCCGATGCACCTTCACGGCCATTTTTTTCGGGTCTTGAATGGACAGGGCGACTACTCGCCGCTCAAGCACACCGTTGATGTCGCGCCGATGTCAACGACGGTGATCGAGTTTTACAACAACGAGAATGGTGACTGGTTTTTTCATTGCCACCTGCTCTACCATATGAAATCCGGAATGGCCCGCCTGGTGCATTACCAGGATTTTACACCAGCTGAAGATGTCGCTGCGGTGCGTAATCGGCTATACCGGGATCCGTTCTCTTTTTACGGGTTTG
The DNA here is from genome assembly GCA_965366875.1 of uncultured Desulfobulbaceae bacterium. Taxonomy (GTDB): domain Bacteria; phylum Desulfobacterota; class Desulfobulbia; order Desulfobulbales; family Desulfocapsaceae; genus MADRE3. The sequence goes on from CBDUGK010000178.1 coordinate 2,252, forward strand.
CCGATGCCTCGAGCAATATGACTGAAGGGGCGCTGACCCTGGCGAACAGTCGCTACAGCCTTGAGGCGAGCTGGGAGGTCGGCTGGCAGGGCGTCGATGAAACTGACTGGGAAGGCCTGCTTGCGGCAGACTATCACGTAAACCGCTTCACCTCATTTTTTGTGGGAGCTGATTTTCTCGGAGAAGGTTCCGCCAGTGATGAGATACGGGGTGTTCTGGGGGTACGATACCTGCTGCCACTGAATTTTAACACCGCCGCCTGGCTTGATAGTGATGGCGGCGCCAGAGTTTATCTCGAAAAGGAACTGGAGATTACACCGCGACTGGGACTGCATGGAGAGGTCCAGTATGATACCCATACCCAATGGGAGGGAAAAGTCGGTTTATCGTATCTTGTCTCAAAAGATATCTCCATAATTGGCAACTGGCATTCAGAATATGGCGTCGGTGTCGGGCTCCAGATACGGTTCTAATGTTCAAAGACGAAAGGACGGATGACATGAAAAAGAAGGGGACGACAGTGAGGATTTCGAAAATAACTGCACGATGCATGGCTGCTGTTCTCATTGTTATGGGACTGCTGGTTGGCGAGGGGTTGACGCACGAGGCAATGGCACCGGATATGTGGATGGCTCCGGAACAGGAGGCTCATCTTGAAAATCCAGTTCCGGCAGAAGCCGATTCGATAACCAGGGGGAAAGAGATTTATCTGCAGAACTGCTCAGCATGCCATGGTGAAAACGCCGAGGGCCTCGATCCCCAGGCTGTTGGGCTTGAAAAAAGTCCACCAAACTTGAAAGAGCGAATCAGCATGCATCCTGATGGTGATTTCTTCTGGAAGATCAAGACAGGAAGGGGTGAAATGCCTTCTTTTGAGGAAGAGCTCACAGGCGAGGAGATCTGGGACGTTATCAATCATATAAAAAATGAGGCGAATTGACGTTGAACCTGTCCCGATCCCGCTCCATCCTGCTCGATTGCCGACCAGCCTGCTGCCCGCCATCGCGAGGCGGAAACGATAATTCGGGCCGGCAGAGAGTCCCCCCGCGCCGGCAGAATGGAGCTTGTTTCCACCCGTGATGCCGGAAACGTGCAGTAAACCAATTGTATCTTCCCTACCATACTACCGCTTCTTTGCCAGACAGGTGTATGCCCGCCTGCAATCTCATTCATAACTGGCCTGGGGTTGACTACCGGCGCCTGGACTGTTTCTCTTGAGGTAAATTCTGGATGTTAAATTGCTTAAAAGCATGTAAAGAACTACGGCAGGAATTCTTTTTACATTGACCGGATGGTTATAAATAGGGGTATGGAGAGAAAATATGGCAACAGTAGCGCAGGTAATGGCTGAAACACTCAAGGAACTCGGAGTCAGATATGTGTTTGGGGTACCGAGCGGCAACTGGGTTGATTACATGGCCGCCATCGAAGAACTTGAGGGGCTGGACTTCATCCTGATCAGCAATGAGGGCAGCGGCGGCTTCATGGCCGATGTCTGCTGGAGACTTACCGGCAAAATCGCCGCCTGTTTCGGTACCTTTGGCCCGGGAGCCTGCAACCAGACCACAGGAGTATGCGGCGGATATCTCGATCGTTCCCCGATGATCGCTTTTTCTGATGAGATGAATGACATGATGCGGCCGAGAATCACCCAGATGAATATCGATCATCAGACGTTGTTCAAACCGATTACCAAGTGGAGTACACGTCTTGAGGCAGGCACGGTCAGGCGAACGCTCCACGAAGCAGTATCGATTGCCACCGCCGAGGTGCCGGGACCGGTGCATATCGGCCTGCCGGCAGGTATCGGCCGTGATGAGTCTGCTGCTGAAACTGTGGAAACGGTGACTGCAGAAATGACACCGAGAGCGGATGGCCCGTCGCTTGAGCGTATGGTGGAGGTTTTTTCCCGATCCCGGAAGCCGGTCATTGCGCTTGGAATAACTTCGATCAGGGCGGATGTCCGGGAGCTGGTGATCAAAATTCTGGAAAAATTTCAGGTTCCGGTTGTCCTGACTCCGATGGCAAAGGGCATGTTGCCCGAGTCTCACCCCTGCTACGCCGGGGTCCTTGCCCATGCGCTCAGTGACCAGGTCGGGGTTACGCATCAGCAGGCGGACCTGGTT
>CBDUGK010000179.1:0-4351 GCA_965366875.1 uncultured Desulfobulbaceae bacterium
GAAAAAGCTTGGCCCGGATACCGGTTATGATTCTATCGGCGATTTTGAAATCGGCCGGCCGCTGGCAGCATTTTTCAATATACTCTGCATCGAGGGCAACCTGGCGAAGACCATTATCTATAATGTCAATCCACGGGATAACGAACTGTTTGCCACCATGGTCGGCAACTACCAGGATGGCTCCACCCCCGGCAAAATGCAGTTTGGCTCGGCATGGTGGTATAATGATCAGAAAGATGGTATGGAAAGACAGATCAATTCGTTGTCAAATATGGGTATTTTAAGCAGGTTTGTCGGTATGTTAACGGATTCACGGAGTTTTCTGTCCTACCCTCGGCATGATTATTTTCGCCGCATACTCTGCAACCTTTTTGGAAACGATATAGAAAACGGTGAATTGCCGAATGATCACGAGCTGATCGGCGAGACGATTGCCGACATCTGCTTTGGCAACGCCCGCGACTATTTTGGTATTGATGTTGACTAGGAGGAGTCCCTGATGGTTATTGTGCTGGTAGGTCCGATGGGGTGCGGTAAAACGACAATCGGTCATATCCTGGCAAGGCAGCTGGACTGGCCGTTTTATGATGGTGATGATTTTCACCCGGAAGCCAATAAGAAGAAAATGAGTGAGGGCGTCGCGCTTGAGGATTCCGACAGGGAGCCGTGGCTGAAAATACTCAACGGGCTGATAGAAAAACACCTAACCAGCGGCAGGAATATGATCCTTGCCTGTTCTGCCCTAAAAAAGAAATACCGGGATCTTCTCGGTGTTGACCAGAAACAGGTGTATAGTGTTTTTTTGAAAGGATCACAAACATTGCTGCAGCAGCGGATTGAGGATCGATCACACGAATATATGGCAAAAGATCTGCTGGAGAGTCAATTGCGGACGCTTGAGGAGCCGATGACCGGATTGACGGTTGATATTTCCGGTACTCCCGAAGAGACGAGTGCCCTCATCGTTGCCGCGCTTATTGAAAAATAGAGAGTCAATCAAAAATGATATCGACAGGAATTTCAGATGAGTAATTTGTCAAATATCGGCGTCGCCGGGTTAGCCGTCATGGGAGAGAATCTGGTACTGAACATGGAAAGCAAGGGATTTAGCGTCTCCGTGTACAATCGGACCGGTTCCAAAGTCGACAATTTTTTGGCAGGACGTGCCAAAGATAAAAGGATCAGCGGCTTTCATGCGGTGAAAGATTTTGTGCAGTCGCTAGAGCGGCCCCGTAAAGTCATGATGATGCTGAAGGCGGGAATCGTTGTTGACGTCTTTATCGAACAGCTGCTCCCCTATCTCGAGCAGGGCGATATCGTCATAGACGGCGGTAACTCAAATTTCCATGACAGTGAGCGACGTGTCGCCTACCTGGAGACGAAAGGACTTCACTTTATCGGTACCGGGGTTTCAGGGGGAGAGGAAGGTGCGCTGAAGGGACCATCCATCATGCCGGGGGGCTCTGTTGAGGCCTGGAAAGATCTTGAGTCGATTTTCGTACCAATTTCAGCGCAGGTCCAGGACGGCACCTTCTGCTGCAGCTGGATGGGAAAAGGCGGCGCCGGCCATTTTGTGAAAATGGTACATAACGGTATCGAATACGGCGATATGCAGCTGATCTGTGAATCATATCACATCATGAAAGATGTTCTGCAGATGTCGGCCGATGAAATGCACCGGGTATTCGCCCGCTGGAACGAAGGAGCGTTGAGCAGTTACCTGATCGAGATCACCCGTGACATCCTGGCATACAGGGATGCTGACAAAAGTCCGCTTATCGACAAGATTCTTGATACCGCCGGGCAGAAGGGCACCGGAAAATGGACGGTCATCGCCGCGCTGGATGCGGGAGTCCCGCTTTCCCTGATCAGTGAATCGGTTTTTGCCCGCTGCCTCTCCGCGCAGAAAGATCAGCGGGTTGCCGCCTCGTCTCTTCTCAATGGACCGGGAATCGCTTTTGCTGGTTCCAGGGAGGAATTGCTGAATGATCTGGAAAAAGCCCTCTATCTTGCAAAAATCATTTCATATGCCCAGGGATTCAGCCTTATGCAGGAAGCATCTGCGGAAAACAAGTGGGATCTCAACTATGGAGAGATTGCCAGGATCTGGCGGGGCGGCTGCATCATTCGCTCCGTGTTCCTCGATAAAATAACGGAGGCCTACGGGCAGAACCCGGAATTGGCAAATCTCCTTCTGGCGCCCTATTTCCAAAAGACGATCGTTGCCGCCCAACAGTGCCTGCGCAACACACTGGCTGCCGCCATCAGGCATGGCATCCCCGTACCATGTCACTCCAGTGCGCTCAACTACTATGACGGGTACCGCAGCGCCCGGCTTCCTGCAAACCTGCTCCAGGCGCAGCGTGATTACTTTGGAGCCCACACCTATGAGCGGCTGGACAAGGGTCGGGGAGAGTTTTTCCATACCAACTGGACCGGCGAGGGAGGCGACACCACCTCTTCGGCCTACACAAGATAATCCGGAGAGCACTGGTCTGTTATGAAACTTGCGAAATATTCGATAGGAACCGGTGACCGCTTCGGCCTCCAGGGAAAAGCTCAGCTTGCCGCTGTTCAGAAGGCTGGTGATCACGGTGTTGAGCTGGCCATCATCTGGAATAAATCCCACCGTGAGCATATCATCGTCAAGACCAGCCAGCAGGAAGTGAGGAAAGAGGCCGACCAGGCGGTACTGGCGGCCGGCTGGAAAGGGCAGTATCTCGTGGATGCGGATCATATCGGGCTCGGCAATGTTGACCTCTTCATGGAGAGCAGCGACTTTTTTACGCTCGATGTCGCTGACTTCATAGACAAAAAAGCGGACGAGGCTCATCTTCAGGCGTACGTGCAGAAACATGCTCATCTTATCGGGGAGCTGAATGTTCCCGGTATCGAAGAACCCTTGAGGATAAGTGCAGAACTGCTGGAAGAAATTGGTGGGAAATACCTCCATGCGGTCCAGGAAGCCGGGAAAATCTATCGATACATCAGGAAGACAAAAAAAAACGCAGACTTCATTACAGAAGTATCGATGGACGAAACCCCCGAGCCGCAGACACCGCTGGAACTCCTGTTCATCCTTGCGGCTCTTGCGGATGAAAACATTCCCGTTCAGACCATAGCCCCCAAATTCTCAGGACGCTTCAATAAGGGAGTGGACTATCGTGGTGACGTTGAACAGTTCAGGGACGAGTTCGAAAAGGACCTCTGCGTGCTGGCCTATGGTGTACAGACGTTTGGGCTCTCGACGGATCTCAAGCTCAGCGTCCACTCAGGAAGCGACAAATTTTCCATCTACCGTCCTATCCGGGAATTGATAAGGAAACATGATGCAGGCATCCACGTTAAAACGGCCGGGACCACCTGGCTCGAGGAGCTGATTGGGCTGGCTGAGTCGGGTGGCGAGGGGCTCCAGATTGCCAGGGAGATCTATGCCCGCTCGTATGACCGCTATGATGAACTCTGCGCACCGTACCGTTCGGTTATCGATATCGACCGCCCGGCACTGCCCCTTCCTGACGATCTGAACGGCTGGAGCAGTGAGCAGTACGTCAGGGCTTTGCGCCACGATCAGTCATGTTCCGATTACAACGTCAATCTCAGGCAGCTGCTCCATGTCGGTTACAAGGTTGCCGCCGAGATGGGCGAGATCTACTTGAAAGCCCTGGCAAACAATGAGGCGGTGGTATCGAAAAATGTAACAGAGAATCTTTTTGAGCGGCATATCAAGCCGCTCTTTCTTTGAGTGAAGTTTCATCAGAACCCTAAAAAAGAGGATTGTCATGAGCAGAGAGAATAAACCAAAAATCGGCTTCATCGGGCTGGGCCTGATGGGCTCGGCAATGGTCAAGAGGCTCCAGAGTCTCGATTACACGATAACGACCGTTGCTCACCGAAACAGAAAACCTATCGAAGAGGCTGTCGCGCGGGGAGCGACAGAAGTGGCGACCGCCGGAGAGGTTGCCGGGGCAAGTGAGATTGTCATGCTCTGCGTTGATACCACGGTCGCCGTTGAGTCGGTTATGCGCGGGAAAAGCGGGGTACTTGAAGAGCTTCAGCCGGGCAGCCTGGTCATTGATTTTGGGACCTCACTTCCCGGTTCAACCCGGGCGCTGGCCAAGGAATGCGAGGCAAAAGGCGCAGCAATGATGGACGCACCGCTTGGCAGGACGCCGGTGCAGGCGGTTGACGGCCTGCTCAACATCATGGCAGCCGGCAAGGAGAGCGATTTCAACAGAGCCAAACCGATACTTGATGATCTGGGAGAGAATGTTTTCCATGTCGGCCCGATCGGCGCCGGGCATACGCTGAAACTGATCAATAATTTCTTTGCGATGACGACCGCCTGTGC
>CBDUGK010000180.1:0-4348 GCA_965366875.1 uncultured Desulfobulbaceae bacterium
ATGGCGACGTCTCGTCGGGCGTGGCCGAGGCCGATCGGCGATGAGATGTACAAGGCTCGCTTGTGCCTTGTCGCACCGCGGACCCACAACGAGGAGGGCGGCGGTGTTCCGGTCGTTCGATCCACGAAGTCCTTGATCAGCAGGCTTCGGCCCTCCTCGATCTTGCCGAGGCCGTGGTAGAAGCAGGTGCGGTACGCTTTCGTCCGATGCTGCTGACGGCGCTTGCCGTCGTCGTCGGAGCCTCGGTTATCCTCGCCGACCCTATTTTTCAGGGATTAGCCATTTCACTGATGTTTGGTGAAATAGCATCGCTACTGGTAAGCAGGATGGCGGTTCCGGTCATGTATTATGTGGTCAAGAAGCACAAACATTAAAAGAAAGCGCACCGTTCCAGACTACCTTGAAAACGGTGCGCTTAGCTGTTTTCGATGGCTTCAGGAGCCCTCGAAAATGGTATTGGTGCGATCAGGCAAGATCGAAACGATCAAGGTTCATCACCTTGTTCCATGCCGCCACGAAATCATGAACAAACTTCTGCTGCGAGTCCGCGCTTGCATAGACTTCAGCCAGGGCGCGGAGCTCGGAGTTTGAACCGAACACCAGGTCTACACGGGTGCCGCTCCATTTCGCTGCACCCGTCTTGCGATCGCTGCCTTCAAAGACATCCTCGTCTGCCGAGGTCGGTTTCCAGGCCGTCCCCATATCGAGCAGATTCACGAAAAAATCATTGGTCAGCGCCTCTGGACGGTTGGTAAAGACGCCGTGTTTGGCCCCTCCGAGGTTGGTGTTCAAAACGCGCATGCCACCGACGAGAACGGTCATCTCAGCCGGGGTCAGCGTCAGTAATTGGGCCTTATCGACCAGCATTTCCTCAGCCGGTATGCTGTATTTGGTCTTCAGATAGTTACGAAAACCGTCTGCCTCCGGCTCCATTACGGAAAAGGACATAACATCAGTCTGTTCCTGCGAGGCGTCCATGCGGCCCGGAGTGAAGGGCACCGTCACATCGTGGCCGCCATTCTTCGCCGCCTGCTCGATCCCGGCACATCCTGCCAGTACGATCAGGTCAGCAAGAGAGACCTTCTTGCCGAATTCGCTCTGGATACGCTCCAGTGTCTTCAGCACTTTTGCCAACTGATCCGGCTGGTTGACCTGCCAGTCCTTCTGGGGTGCCAGTCGGATACGGGCGCCGTTCGCACCGCCGCGCATGTCTGAACCGCGGAAGGTCGAAGCTGCTGCCCAGGCGGTTGAAACCAGTTCCGAAACAGGCAAGCCTGAAGCGAGGATCTTTTGCTTCAGCGTCTTTATATCACTGTCATTGATCAGTTCGTGATCGACAGCAGGGATCGGATCCTGCCAGATGAGATCTTCGTCAGGAACCTCAGGGCCGAGATAGCGTGCGCGGGGGCCCATGTCACGGTGTGTCAACTTGAACCATGCACGTGCGAAAGCATCTGCGAACTCCTCCGGGTTTTTATGGAAGCGCCGGGCAATCGGTTCATAGATCGGGTCCATCCGCATCGCCATGTCGGCGGTGGTCATTATGATCGGGACCCGCTTCGACGAATCGTCAGCCGCCGGAGCAAGATTGCTGTCGGTCGCCTCCTTCGGCGTCCACTGCTGTGCACCTGCCGGGCTTTTTGTCAGTACCCAGTCGTTGTCGAACAGCATGTCCAGATATTTCATATCCCACTTCGTCGGGGTCGGGTTCCATGCTCCTTCCAGGCCACTGCCTATCTGATCGCCACCTTTGCCGCTGCCATGGCTGGACTTCCAGCCGAGTCCCTGCTCTTCGAGACCGGCAGCCTCGGGTTCAGGCCCGACCAGCGCCGCATCTCCGGCGCCGTGACACTTGCCAAAGGTGTGCCCGCCGGCGGTGAGTGCCACTGTCTCCTCGTCGTTCATTGCCATCCGTGCAAACGTTTCCCGAACATCCCGCCCTGAGGCGATTGGATCCGGATTGCCGTCGGGGCCTTCCGGGTTCACATAGATCAGGCCCATCTGCACGGCGGCCAGCGGGTTTTCGAGATCGCGCTCACCGCTGTAGCGGCTCATGGGTTTGTCGCTGGTAGCCAGCCATTCTTCTTCGGCACCCCAGTAGATGTCTTTCTCCGGCTCCCATATGTCCGCACGTCCGCCGGCGAAACCAAAGGTCTTGAATCCCATGGATTCCATAGCGACGTTACCCGCAAGAATCATCAGGTCGGCCCAGGAAATTTTGCGGCCATATTTCTGCTTGATCGGCCACAGCAGTCTGCGCGCCTTGTCAAGGTTTACGTTATCCGGCCAACTGTTGACGGGTGCAAAGCGCTGGTTGCCTGTCCCTGCACCGCCGCGTCCGTCTGCCGTGCGGTAGGTGCCGGCGCTGTGCCATGCCATGCGGATAAAAAAAGGTCCGTAATGGCCGTAATCTGCCGGCCACCAGTCCTGCGAATCGGTCATCAGGACGACAAGATCCTTCTTCACTGCTGCGAGATCCAGGCTCTTGAATTCTTCGGCATAATTAAAATCCTCGCCCATCGGATTTGACTTGGGACAGTGTTGGCGCAGAATATCCAGATTCAACTGGTTCGGCCACCACTCACGATTTGATCTGCCGCCAACGACGTGCTTGCCGCCTCTTCCCGTTACCGGGCACTTCTTTTCATCACTCATATTGTTGTCTCCAATTGTTTTTTTTTACATATTCAGCGCAGTGCTCTGTATACAGTAGACGGCTCGGCTGAATATATTTATCTTCTGTCGATGCGCAGAATCCAGGGCTTCACATTCCAGACATTTCCAACCCATGTTGCAAGGAGATTGCCTCAACCGCCAACCGTGCACCAGCAGATTTCCCATAAACGCCAGCCATGACGATGTATCCTGATTACGGGAGAGAGCTCTTTTCTCTTCCTTTCTCAATACATTCCCGACAGACGCCGCGCACCTCGACGTGAGTTGCTTCAATCTCGCCAAAGGAGCCGACCGTATCAGGGAGTCTGATGTTATCAAGATCATTGCTGTAGAAGTCGCGAGTGAATCCGCATTGTCCGCAGACAAAATGATGGTGACGCATCAGGTTGGCATCGAAACGAGTCCGTTCGCGGCTCGAACCAAGCGGCACGACCAGTCCAAGATCCTTCAGCAGCCAGAGTGTCCGGTAAACGGTATCGAGAGAAACGGTGGGTACACGGTATCTGACCCGGTGGAAAACCTGATCGGCATCCGGATGATCGGTTGTCTGAGCAACTTCACGGAAAATTTCAATGCGCTGGTGTGTCAGCTTGATTCCCTGGTCACGGCAGACCGATTCGAAGTGTTTCACCCGTTGCGCTACATCTTTGTTCCTGATCACCATAATCGTCCCTTGTTAGGAATGTATTCCTATGTAATAATTAATCACCAACAAAAGCGTAGTCAATGCCCGCCTGATAATCATTCAAACGAGAACATTGATCTCAAATTATTGTTAGTATGATGTATGAGCAGGCATAAGCAGTTTTTCGCCAATAACCTGGGCAGGAAAGAAAACCTATCCGAAAAAATCTATGCGGAATTGAGCTGATAAAATGTCAGCTGACCTGAATCGGAGTTGAAAATGATACTGCGGAACTATGGTGAAAGGGGTCGGCAGAGCGGAGCCCTGCCGACGAAGGAGTGCTGTTTCTGCCGGTATGGCGCTGCTACTGCAGATTCTCCGGGGTGACAACCGGCAAAGGCGAGTTGAAGGGGTTCACTTGCGGTTCGTTTTTTGGTGCCGGCAGGTCAAAGGCATCCATCCCGGGTGAAGGCAGGCTGGGTGATGGGTTCTGTTGCGCCGACTTTTCACGCTCTTCCATTTCGATGGCTGGAAGCAGCAGCGGATCAAGTTCGTTCATCTCCTTTTCGACACGATCAATATTGCCGAGCACTTTTCTGGCGATCTCCACTTCCGGGTATTTGACCAGTATATCCTTGAGGATTTTTCGAGATTCGATGAGCAAGCGTTTCTTTCCTTCAATATCGGTGGTTTTGGTAAAACGGATAAACAACTCGGCGGCTTTTCTCCTGTCTGCTTTTGCGGCCTGCGAGGATAATTCATCGATCTTCACCTGGGCCTTTGCCTGATAGCTGGAATCGAGAAGTTCCGTAAAAATCAAAATGGCATCGTCATAAGTACCCTGATCAGCAAGCAGCATACCGTCGTTCCAGCGGCGTTGCAGATCCTGCATTTTCTCAATTTTCAGGGTTTCGCGCTCAACCGCTTCGGCCAGCACCAACTCGTCGATCCTGGCTTTTACTTCCTGCATTTTGTCTGCGCCTATGATATCCTCGGGAATGGTCTGGAGCAGGTCCATTGCATCCTGAAACTTATTTTCTCCGGTGA
>CBDUGK010000181.1:0-4045 GCA_965366875.1 uncultured Desulfobulbaceae bacterium
CCCCGAAAATCACCGCTGCTCAGGCGACCCAAGGACCGCGGCAAACTACTTGATCAGCAGGGGCTTGTCAATAGCTTTTAAGAAGAAATCATAAAAAGCACAAAAAAAAATAGTAACCGGTGTTAGCTACTACAGGTCAATCGTCCAGTGCTGAAGCGTCTTTATAATCTTTTTCGCCTGTTCGGCACTTGAAATATTGAACTTCGATTTGGGAATATACGTTCCCTGTCGTTTCTGATAGCGCCGGATTGTATACATGTCTTTACCGTATTCTCCGGCTGATTTGCTGTAATTCTGGTATCGGAAGAGAATTGTGGTCCAGGCTCCTTTTGAAAGGATGACCTTGTCCAGTTCCTTGACGATCAAGAGGCCGTCTTCTTCGTAATTTATCGTTATGTCATCTGCTGACGCTGTCATAGTGTGTAACCGGGGTTAGTTTTTATTTTTGAAATAACATTCTTTTCGTTCCGCTGCCTCCTGCCGCCTTCTTAGAGCCTCGGAATCAGTGGGCATAAAGGGCGGGACAGGGGTCGGTCTCTGCTCTTCATCAAGAGCAACAAAGGTCAGGTAGGCCGAGGCGATATGACTCGTTGATCCCGTTTTCAGGTTTTCGGCTTCCACCCGCACGCCGATTTCCATGGATGATTTGCCGGTTGAGTTAAGTGATGCTTTTAAGATAAGCAAATTACCGATATAAACGGGTCGATGAAAATCAAGACGGTCAATTGCAGCTGTCACCACTGTGCCGCGCGCGTGTTTCATAGCAACCACACCGGCGGCATCATCGATAAATTTCATAATGTCACCACCATGTACGTTGCCGTCCGGGTTGGCATTGTTTGGCAGCATCATGTGTGACATGACAACCTGGCAACTATATTCCGACATTTGTGCCTCCTGGCAGCAGTGCATTGGCCCAACGTTAGGCTGGGCCAATGCAACCATATCCATCCTGAAAGGTAAAGAATAAAGCGCTCAATCTATCAAGGAACGATCTGTCAACCCCTCTTCCTCTGATCAGTCAACGAGTTCTGCTTCAATAACCGGCGGCTCAGTCGAGGCCTGCTTTAAAAAGATTCCGTTAGCGTCAGCATCGACAAGGATGACGTCTCCTTCACCAAATTTTCCTTCCAGCAGTTCCCTGGCAAGTTGATCCTCAATGTGCCGTTGTATTGCCCGTTTCAGCGGACGCGCTCCAAAGAGTGGATTGTAGCCGACGGAAACCAGAAACTTTTTGGCATTCTGGCTGAAACGCAGGGTCATCTTTTTGTCGGCAAGCCTGTTTGCAAGTCGTTTCAACTGAACATCGACAATGCCGATCATGTTCTCCTGAGACAGCGTCTGAAAAATGATCGACTCGTCTATTCTGTTGAGAAATTCCGGCTTGAAGTGGTGCATCAGGATTTCTTCGATTTGATTATTGATCGTTGCAGCGTCTGCCCGCTCTTCAGTCATCTTCATAATCATATCACTGCCGAGATTGGACGTCATGATCAAAATAGTGTTCCTGAAGTCAACCGTTCTCCCTTTTCCATCGGTCATCCTGCCGTCATCAAGAACCTGGAGCAGAACATTAAAGACATCAGGGTGCGCCTTTTCTATCTCGTCAAAAAGAATGACCGAGTAAGGACGACGGCGAACGGCTTCCGTCAGGTAGCCGCCTTCATCATAACCGACATATCCGGGAGGTGCGCCAATGAGCCGGGCAACCGAGTGTTTCTCCATGAATTCGGACATGTCGATACGAATCATCGCCTGTTCACTGTCGAAAAGAAAATCGGCCAGCGTTCGGGCGAGCTCGGTTTTTCCGACTCCGGTGGGTCCTAAAAAGATAAAGGAGCCCAACGGTCGATCCGGGTCCTGCAGGCCGGCGCGGGCTCGGCGCACTGCGTTGGAAACGGCGGTGATCGCTTTTTCCTGGCCAATGACACGTTTTTTCAGAACTGTCTCGGCGAGGAGGAGTTTCTCTTTTTCTCCCTCCAGCAGCCGATCTACCGGTATTGATGTCCATTTGGCCACGACCGAAGCGATATCTTCGGCGCTTACTTCTTCCTTGAGCATCTGCTGGTTGGCCTGAACCTCCTGCAGTTTCAGGTTTTCACGTTCCAGATCCTTTCCCAAACCAACAATTGTGCCGTATCTGATTTCGGCAACCTTGCTCAACTCTCCGGCTCGTTCAGCCTGCTGAGCATTGACATGCGCCTGTTCGATCGATTCCTTAATGGTTCTGATATGTTGGATGATTTCACGTTCAAGTGTCCACTGTGCTTTCATGCTGTTGAGCTGCTCATTGAGGTCTGCCAGCTTTTTCTGCAACTCTGACAAACGTTCTTTTGAGGCTTTGTCCTTTTCTTTTTTCAGAGCTTCCTGCTCGATTTCAAGCTTAATCCGCTGGCGGTCAAGGGTATCAATTTCGGTCGGCATCGAATCGATTTCTATACGCAATCGTGATGCCGCCTCGTCGATCAGATCGATTGCCTTGTCAGGCAGAAATCTGTCGGTGATATAACGATTGGAGAGCGTGACGGCTGCAACTGTTGCCGCATCCTGAATGCGGACACCGTGATGAATTTCATATTTTTCCTTGATGCCACGAAGGATGGCGATGGAGTCTTCTTCACTGGGTTCCTGGACGACCACTGGCTGAAAACGTCTTTCCAGGGCGCTGTCTTTCTCGATATATTTGCGATATTCATCAATGGTTGTGGCCCCGACACAGTGCAACTCTCCGCGGGCAAGAGCGGGTTTCAGCATGTTGGATGCGTCCATTGATCCCTCTGCTGCACCTGCACCGACGAGTGTATGGATTTCATCTATAAAAAGAACGATTTCCCCGCTCCGGCTTACAACTTCTTTTAAAACGGCCTTCAGGCGGTCTTCGAATTCTCCACGATATTTAGCACCAGCGACCAGCGACCCAAGATCAAGGGTAATGACTTGTTTTCCCTCAAGCGTGGCAGGGATATCACCGTTGACAATGCGTTGGGCAAGTCCTTCAACGATGGCGGTTTTGCCGACACCCGGCTCCCCGATCAGCACGGGGTTGTTCTTGGTACGGCGAGATAATACCTGGATGATGCGGCGAATCTCTTCATCCCTGCCGATAACCGGGTCAAGCTTGCCCTGTTTGGCAATATCGGTGAGATTTTTACCGTATTTTTCCAGAGCCTGATATTTTTCTTCAGGATATGGGTCGGTAACCCGCTGATTGCCGCGAATTGTTGTCAGGGCCTGCAGGAAGGCCTTCTCGGTAATGCCGAGATCCCGTAATTTTTTTGCGAGGCTGGATTTCTGCTCCCGGAGCAGGGTGAGAAATATATGCTCCTGACTGACATATTCATCCTGCATCTGTTTTGCAGTAGAAAAGGCGTTGTCGAGCATGGCCCGCAGTTCCGAAGAAACGTAAACCTGCCCGGCGCCTGAACCGGAAACACGGGGCGATTCATCGATAGCTATATTTACTGTCATCAGGGCCCGCGAAGGGTCAATGCCCATCTTCTGCAGGACCGGAACAACGACGCCATCCGGTTGCTCGAGGATTGCTTTAGCCAGGTGGGCCGGTTTTATCTCCTGATGTCCCTTCTCTGCGGCAATCTGCTGGGCAGCCTGGACCGCTTCCTGTGACTTGAGTGTAAACTTGTCAAATTGCATGATATCCTCTCTTTTATGGTAACGGTAAATATGCTTTTGTTCTGTCTGTTTCTGTGCAGAAGATAAGAAGGGATGCAGGGGGTGTCAAGTTTTTGACACAACAATGGCGTGGAAAAAGAAAAGGCGGATTTGCATCGCAAATCCGCCTGTAAAACCAATGAGATGGCTGTTAGTTATCCGCAGCTTCCGGAGTCGCAGGAACCGGAAGAACAGCCACCGCCGCCGATAGGATTGGCGGAAGTAATACCAAATCCGGAGCGGGGTCCGGCATCAACATATTCGACGCTGATGGTACCGCAGGTATCGATGAGGCTTTCTTCTACCAAAATGTCAGCTCATCCTGATCGAATACTTTGTCATTTTCTTTTGGCTCATCCAGAGCCAGACCCAGGGA
>CBDUGK010000182.1:0-3971 GCA_965366875.1 uncultured Desulfobulbaceae bacterium
TGTGCATCGACACATATTCAAAGCTTTAAAAAGGATACACCCTGCCAGTCAGCAAACAAGCCGGTCGGACTTCAGGCAGCAGCCAGGCCGGCGGGACTTCAGACAGCACAGGCCGCTGGTTCGCAACTGAGCCACTGGCCCATACAGATCCGGCTGATCCCACCGTCAGCCCCCTTTCTCAAGGGAGCCGATATCCTGATCGCTGCTGACTGCTGCGCTGCTGCCGCACCGGACTTTCAGACGAAATATCTTGCCGGCAAGGTGGTCATGATGGGATGTCCGAAATTTGATGACGCGGAATCCTACATAGACCGTTTCGCCGAGATCATCGACAGCTGCGGGTTGAAATCCATCACCATCCTTATCATGGAAGTGCCCTGCTGTTCGGCAATGAACGTCATCCTCAAAAAAGCGCTGCAGAGGGCGCGCACCGAGGTGCCGGTGGAACAGATCACGATATCCACCAGGGGTCAGGAGCTGCAGCGGGTTGCCTGGTAATCCTGCGTTTTTTTGCAGCGGAGAAATAGTGGCAGACCGTTCCATACAGAAAAGGCCCGGATTCATCAGGAATACCGGGCCTTGCTACCGCAGATTTTCAAATTTCAGCGCACCAGGGGCCGATCCGGCCAGGCTACCAGCAGCCGGCTGTCAACTTCATTAATCTCCGCGCCGATTGAGACCAGGAGATGAAACAGCGGCCGGCCGAAATAAAACAACTCTTCCCCCAGGGAAAAACCGAAATGGCTGACAACCCGTGTTCGGTAGCTGATCTCCTCGTTGACCAGCTCCTCGAGACCGTCGATTCGAACTTTTTTTTGATCGGATGACAGCCCAAGCATATCGGGACAGGGAAAGGCAGCATCATGCTCGATAACAAAAGGCCTGACCGGATCATCTCCGGGGATGATATCAAGGCGGCTGATGGTATCTTTTTCAATGAGCGCTTCTATCTCTGTCGTGTCCCAGCATTTAAGGGTCCTGCAGGCCTTGGGTCGTTTATCGTAGATGGTGCAGCTCTTGTCCTCAAGATCCAGGAAGCAGCAGTTCCAATCACGGCCGACCCCGCTGATTTTCACCAGTTCTCTTTTTATCGACTGGATGCTGTTGGTTAACGGATTGTGAGCCAGTTCGCCGGACCTGATCGTAATGAGCTGGGCAAGGGGCAATTCCCCTTCCAATACGAGATGAAGGTCTTCGGAATGAAGGGCCGGTCCGCCGCTTGTGCAGCAGGTCCCGCAGCGAATACATTCCTTCTGGTTTTCTTTCATAAGCCATCCCCTGTTCCGTCAGCCAGCATTGGTGCAGTCATCAAAAATCTATGGTGAAACTATAAACACCTTCCTCAATCGTGCTCGTGACATTGCACTCGGAATGGTTGAAAATAGCCTGCATTCGATTGTTGTTGCGCAGCACCTCGGCAGTGAAACCGGTAATCCCGTTGGCCTTGGCGATGTTGACAAGATGCTTGAAGATAAAGGTTCCAAGCCCCCTGTTCTGCCACTCGTCCCTGACGACGAAAGCCACTTCGGCTCGATTGGTGTGCTCATCGAGATAATAGCGTCCGACCACGATAATTTCGTCGCCATAAACCTCCGGGAGGGTCCCGATGATTGCCACATCCTTGCGGTGGTCAACGTAGACGAAATTCTGTATCTGCCGCTGCCCGAAGCGTTCCTGGTGGCTCATGAAACGATAGTAGATCGTCTCCTGGGAAAGATCATAGAGAAGATCCCGCATCCTCGGCTCGTCCGTTGGGTGGATGGGTCTGAAATTTATTTCTGTACCGTCTTTTAACAGACATTTGGTTTTCATGTAGCTCTGCGAAGCAATCACAAATCTGCCTTCCACATCGGCAAATTCTTCACGTACATATTTTGCCGCAACCGCCTCCTTGAGCAGCTGTTCCCGATGATCGGGGTGGGCTACAGAGATCAGCGCCAGGGTCCTGTCCTGCACTGATTTACCATGCAGGTAGGCGCTGCCGTACTCGGTCACCACGTAATGGACGGTGCCGCGTGAAATAACGACACCTGAACCCGGACTCAGCCGCGATTTGATCCGGGACATGCCGTCTGCCGTGGTTGACGGAATCACCAGGATCGGCCGACCGCCGCTTGACCTGGCGGCACCGCGGTTAAAATCCACATGCCCGCCAATCCCTGAAAAAAAGTGGCCGTTTTCCGAATCCGAACTTACCTGGCCGGTCAGATCAATCTCCAGGGCCATATTTATCGTGACCATCCTGTTATGCTGGCCGATCACATTCGCATCATTGACATATTCGCTGGGCCGCAGGGAAAAATGGGGGTTGTCGTCTATATATTTATAGAGTTTCTGACTGCCCATGCAGAAACTGCCGATCACCTTGCCCCGGTCCTTAACTTTCTGCTTTCCGGTTACGACACCCGCCTCCATCAGCTCCATGATCTCATCAGAAATCAACTCGGTGTGGATACCGAGGTCTTTTTTTTCTTTCAGGTAGGAGGTGACCGCCAGAGGAATACAGCCAAATCCGGGTATTCTGCCAAAACCGAACTGGATCGTTGCCCCATCCGGTACAAGTGCTGCAACGAGTTGGGCAATTTTCGCGGTTACCTCCGAAATTTCACCGGGAAGCCGTTCCAGCAGCGGCACGTCAACAGGAACGAGGATATCGAGATCATACACATCTACCAGGCTGTCTCCCCGCGTCCAGGGCATCTGCGGATTTACCTGGGCAATAACGAGGGAGGCATTCTCGGCGGCGCTTTTAACAATATCAACAGAAATTCCGAGACTCATTTTCCCTCTCCGGTCAGGCGGGGAAACCTGGATAAGGGCGACGTCAAGGGGCATCTGGCCTGACTTCAGCAGGGCGGGGATGTCAAACATCAGCATCGGGGTGTAATCGCCACGTCCTTCCTGGTACACCTTTCGAATATTTTCGCCGATAAAAAATGAATTTATCTTGAACGCATCAGCAAAACCGCTGTCCGCATAGGGTGCATCGCCCTTGGTCAAAAATTCGAGGATCTCGACATCGGCAAGATTTCGGCTGTTGTTGACCAGTGCCTCGACGAGCACGGTCGGCACCCCGCAGCCGGTGCCCAGAAAAACGCGGTTCCCGGACCTGATCCTGGACAACGCCTTCTTCGGGGTCATGATCATATCATGATATTTTTCCTGCCAGTCAGCATCATACTCTATCATCGCACGTCCTTTTCAGGCAGACCATCAATCACGGTTTTGCCAGCCTCATGTGAACATCGACGACAACCGGTTCTGTTCCGGCACCGCCGACGATGTAGGGATTAATATCAAGTTCCGTAATCTGGGGGAAATCCGTGGTCAGCTGGCTGATGCGCTGAAGGCCGACGGCAATTGCATTCAGATCGACGCCCTGGTGTCCCCTCCTGCCCTCGAGCATCTCGTAGGAGCGGGTCGATTTGAGCATCTGGATCGCTTCGGATTCGGTAATCGGCGCAAGATGAAAGGTGACATCCTTGAGCACCTCGACGAAAATGCCGCCGAGTCCGAACATCAGCATCGGTCCGAACTGGGGATCACGGTTCATGCCGAGAATGACTTCAAGCCCGCGGCTGACCATCTGCTCCACGTAGATGCCGTCGATCTGGGCCTGGGGCGCCCGCTTCCTGATCTTCAAGTTCATCAGGTCATAGGCGTCTTCGATGGCTTCAGCATTATTGAGATTGAGCTGGATGCCCCCCATGTCGCTCTTGTGTATGATGTGTGGTGAAACAATTTTCAGCGCCACCGGATAGCCGATGCGCTCGGCTATTTCAATGGCCTCTTCCGTATTGGCGGCCAGCGCTCCGGCGGGTATCTTGAAGCCATAGGCATTGAGCACGTCCTTGCCCTTGACCTCGCCGATCATCAGCCGGTTGGTGCGCAACCGCCGCGTTATAATGCGCTCGACACGTCTGCGGTTTACCCGGAAATGGGTTATCTGCCGGGGCGGACGGTTCTTCCAG
>CBDUGK010000183.1:0-3962 GCA_965366875.1 uncultured Desulfobulbaceae bacterium
CCTGCTTCCCAGAAAAGGGTCAGAGGCGCCTGCCCAGGAATGGTCATACTCAGAGAGCAGTTGCTCTTCTCGTGTCCTGGGACGAACGGTCCTTCCATGGAAAAGTGTCGGCCATTGAGAAATACGCGGGTATCGGCTCCATGCCCCCTGGCGATGGCGCGAGCAGCCTGCCGATCGGCGGGGCGTGGCTTTCTGTTTAGGTTGAACAGCAGGCAGAGGCTGGAATCTTCAGGGTTCATCAGTATGTCGATTGTCTCCGTTAGCCCTGAAAGGGAACGAAATGCGGACATGTGTGGAAGCAGTTCAAGCGCTGAGTTGATTTTTTTCGGGGCCAGCAGGCAATGATCTATCGGAACGATATCCCGCGATCTGAAACGGTTGAAGCCAGGACCGTCTTTCCCGACATGCAGACGAATTCTCTGCCGGTAGCCAAACTCAAGCGGAGATGGCAGCACCGGGCTGATTAACGGGGTGAGCTCCTGTACTGATCGTGACTGGTTTCTCCCAAAAAGATCCCTGAGTATATCCTCTTTGAGAGCACACTGGTCCCGGTAACCGGCATGCTGCAGATCGCACCCGCCACAGCCCGGGTAGTAAGGGCAGGGGGCTGCGATTCTGCTGCTGTGAGGAGCGAGGATAGTCTCAACGATTCCGTAATCGACGTCTTTTTGCTGCTCAACAATGCGGATTTCAGCGGTTTCACCCGGTAAACAATGGCGAACCAGGATTGTTTTGCCGTTTTCGGCACGACACAGTCCGTAACCGCCATTGACAATTTTTTTTATGGTCGCCGTCGTGATTTTGTTGGGGTTCATCAGTGGAACAGACTATAATGATCCGGTGCCTTGATTATGTTATTTTGCGCTAATTTCCCAAAACAGGTTAGCTCATATAAACCAGTTCCATTTCATACTACATTATCCTTGTTATCTCGAACCGTAATTTTTTGTTTTCTCCTTGTTGTTTTTGCCTCAGGAACCGGCTGGTGCGAGACCAGGCTTGCCATTGATGTGACTGGAGTCAAGGGCAGAGTATACCGGAATGTCATGGCACGCCTGCGCATAAATATCTACAGCAAAGACAGTCAATTGACGGAAAACGAGATTCGTCGGCTCCATAAGCTTGCAGAAAAGGATATCACCGGAGCACTGTTACCCTACGGATACTATTCAGCATCAGTCACGTCCAGTCTTGAAAAACAGGATGAAGCCTGGCTGGCGCGCTACCAGATCAGTCCCGGTGAGCCGGTTCGACTCAGATCATTTTCCCTTGCTATTACACCTGCGGAGTGCAGGGTTGAGGAACTGGGAGATGGCCAATCTTTTTTTTCCCTCAAAGAAGGCGACATTCTCAGACAACCGCTCTATGAAGAGGGGAAAACTAACCTTCTAAAGCAGGCCCGTTCCCGCGGCTATCTTGACGCCGCCTTCACGACCCATGAGGTGCGCATCTACCGTGAACAGAATGTGGCCGAAATAGAGCTGCTGATGGACTGTGGAGCCCGGTATCAATTCGGGCGGACGACCAGTGAGCAGGAGATTATCAGCGATGGTCTGCTGCGTCGTTACCTGTCATATCAGGAAGGCGACAGTTTCAGCCGCAAGAAATTGTTCTATCTGCAGCGTGACCTCTACAAGACCGGCTTTTTCAAAAGTGTTTTAATCGAGAGTGAGACAGATAACCCCGATGGGCTCAAGGTCCCGGTCACGATCCGGGTCGAGCCGCTTGAAAACTATAACCGCTATAGTTTTGGTGTCGGTTATGCGACAGATACCGGCGCCCATGCCCTTTTTGAATGGAAGAACAAGCTGTTCAACCAGTACGGCCACCGCGTAAATACAAGCGCCCTGTTTGGAGAACTGGAGAAACACTTTCTTGTCGGTTATACCATTCCCACGGCTGATCCCCGCTACAACAGCATCGTTCTTAACGGGCTGGTCGATCAGCAGAAATGGGACGATACAACCACGAAGCTCTACTCGTTCTCCACTGCCTATGAATATTACACGCCTAAATTTCATTATGCGTACTCACTGGAGTTAAGAGATGAAGATTACCGGGTAGGGGATACCAAGGGGCACAGTCTTCTTTTACTGCCCCAGGTGCAGGCCTCCTGGGCAATTGCCGACGACATTGTCAACACAACAAACGGCCTGCGGGCATCTGTCTTTCTTACCGGCGGCAGTGATGAGGTGGTATCCGATGCCACCTTCCTGAAAGTGCGCGGGGACGGCAAACTTATTCTCAGTCCCCTTGACAAGTGGCGGCTTATTGGACGGGGGAGTATCGGTGGGATACTTGTCGACTCGATTGACAGTATTCCGCCTTCCCTTCGATTTTATGCCGGGGGCGCCAGCAGCGTGCGGGGATATCGCTACAAAACACTCGGCCCGGAGGATGCCTCGAATACAGTTATCGGCGGCACCTTCCTGTTGACCGGGAGCGTTGAGTTGGAGAGGGAAATTACAAAGCTCTGGAGGGCATCACTGTTTTACGATGTCGGCAATGCCATGGACGATATTTCGGTTGACCTGGCGCATGGTGTCGGCGCCGGCGTCGGGCTGGTACTGCCGTTTGGCCAGGTGAGCGTGGAATTTGCCTACCCGCTCTCCGATGACGGCAGCTCGCAGTATTTTTACCTGACGGTGGGGGCCGACCTTTGATGAAACGGTGGCTGCTCCTGCTGAGCTCTCTCGCTGCTGTGACTGGAGCCTTGATCTGTTTCATCCTCTACAGCACCACCGGGTTTAACCTTGTTCTGGGCGCTGTAACTCAATTCTCCAAAGGAGCGCTCAGTCTAGAAGACTCAGGCGGGCGCCTCGCCGGGGGATGGTGGGTATCGGGATTGAACGTCCGCAACAACGCCGCCGACGTCTCGATTGAAAAAATCTCGGTTGACTGGCGATTGAGAGATCTGTTTCTGGGAAATTTTCATATTTTCGCCATAGAAATGGAGAAACTCGAAATCGTTGTCCAGGAATCAGACCAGAAGCAGCCGGCAGCAAGCCGTTTACCGTTTGAGCCGCCCCCTGTTGTTTTTCCCCTGGCCATGAAGCTGGGCAGGCTCACTGTTGATGGCGGAATTGTCAGGCATGCCGGCTCGCCGGCGCCGATCTTTGTCATTGATCAACTGATGTTGCGGGCAGAGACGAGCGGAGATCAGCTGATTGTTGAGGAGTTGATGCTCAGGAGTCCGGAAATTGACACGACGCTGGAAGGGAAGGTGTCGTTTTCCGGCAGCTGGCCGCTTGCATTGCAGGGTCAATGGGAGGTACGGCCCGCGGACTATTCGCCCATATACGGCAGCCTGGCACTGTCTGGAACGGTTGAAAACCCAGGATTTGAGCTATCGGTTTCAGATCCTTTTCAGGTGAACCTGGAAGGCAGCATTATGGATGCTTTCAGCCAGTTTTCCTGGCAGCTGCGGGCAGACACGGAAGGTTTGGATCCGCACCGGCTTTCTGCTGATTTGCCCCTGCTAACTGTTGCTGCGGAAGTGGAGGCAGCCGGGACACTTGACAGATACAGCGGTCGGATCGAAGCTGCTGTTGATCCGGGTGGATATATCAAGCCGGCTTTTGAGTTGTTGTTCTCCGGCACCTCGTCGAACCTGTCCATAGACCCGTCTGCAGTGGATCTCGGCAACAGTAGAATTACCGTGTCGGCAGGGGCAGACTGGAGCAGCGATCTCCTCTGGAATTTCCTGGTCAGAACAGATGATTTCGACTTGTCGGCCCTTGATCCCGAAATAACCGGGCAGGTGTCCCTGACGGCGCGAGCTGATGGCAGTTATAGCGATGGCCTTCGCTATCATGTCGAACTGTCAGATTTCATTGGAACATTTGGTAACTTAAGCGAAGATGTACTCGGAGAACTGATTCTTGACGGCACTGAGACCGGGCTGAATATTGTCTCTTCGGATTTTTCCCTGGGGGAGGGGCATATCGATATCACCGGCAAGC
>CBDUGK010000184.1:0-3890 GCA_965366875.1 uncultured Desulfobulbaceae bacterium
AAACCAGCTCGATTCTTCCATTAGATATCCTCCATAGGATCTGGTTGAAAGGATTTTTTGTGATTAAAAGGAATTTTCACATTCAGGAATAAATAGGATAAAACGGGGATCAAGTCAAGCGACAAAACAGGCATTCGTCTGCCGACAATAGTTCTTTTCGGTCACTGGTGCTTGCAAGGAGTTGATTTGCCGATGCAAAACAGACTATTATAAACAGATTATCGGCCAGCTGAGATTATAATTTTGCTGCTGATTTTGGCTCAAGGTGTTTGAAAAAAATCTTATTGCTCCGCGTATCGACAGCAAGCAGTTCAACGGGCAGCAGTTGCCCGATCTGAAAGGTATTTCCACTTATATCCCCAACAACTCTGTGGCGTCTTTCATCGTAAAGATAATAATCGTCCGTCATCGTTGACAGATTGATAATACCGTTGACAAAGGTGTCAATCAACTCAATGTAAAGCGATGTTTCGGAAACGCCCGAGATAACCGCCTCGAATGGTTTGCCGATTTGAGTGGACATAAACTGGATCTTCAGACGCTCTGTCATGTCACGCTCGGCATCAATTGCCGTTCTTTCTTTTGTTGAAAGAAACTGACCGGCCTCTTTCAGGGGAGCAGGTGCACTGCGTGTTTCTTTTTTCTGCGAATGAGAAGGTGTTGCCTCGATTAAGCGACAGAGCTGCCGGTGGACAACCAGATCAGGATATCGCCTGATCGGGGAGGTGAAATGGAGATAATTGTCGGCGGCCAAACCGAAGTGGCCTGCGTTGTCGACACTGTAGCGGGCCTGCTGCATGGTTCGCAGCAGCAAGGTGTTGATGATGTATTCATGGGGAGTTCCCGCAACACGATCAATCATCTCGTTGTACCAGGATAGACTTTTATCCGGCTGCTTCACGGTAAAGCCAAGGGTTGCGGCAAAGCGAATGAAATCTGAAATTTTTTCCGGGTCGGGTTTTTCATGGATGCGGAAAAGGGTTTTTTCACGGGCCTGGGCAAAGGTTTCGGCGACCGCCTCGTTGGCGGCCAGCATGAACTCTTCTATGATCTGGTGAGCAAAATGAGTTTTGCTTCTTGTTATCGCCTTCAGCGTCCCGTCATTATTGAGGCTGATAGCGGGTTCAGGGATTGAAAATTTAATCGAGCCGCGCTCCGTTCTCCTGGTTTGCAATTCCCTGGCGAGTTCTGAGGCCCAGTTCAGCGGCGTAAGAAAGGCGCTATGGTTTTTTCGAGCCTCAGGGTCCTTGTCTACTATAATCTCTTTGACGGTATCATACGTAAAGCGCTGGCGGCTCTTGATTATCGATCTGGAATAGTTCTTGTTCCTGAGGTTTCCGGCACGGTCAAAATCGAGCCTGACCGTGACTGCCAGGCGCTCCTTATCGGGCAGCAGGCTGCAGAGGTTATCGGAAAGATTTTCCGGGAGCATCGGGATAACCGTTCCCGGAAAATAAACAGAAGTACCGCGCTCGTATGCTTCAAGATCAAGCCGGCTGCCCGGCCTTACATAGGCTCCGACATCTGCAATCGAAACCCAGAGCCGAAAACCATGAGGTGTTTTTTGCACGCATACGGCATCATCAAAATCTTTTGCATCCGGGCCATCAATGGTGATGTGAAGAAGTTCGCGCAAATCCTCTCGGCTGTCGAACCCCGGTGTCGGTCTGGCAACAGCTGATTCCTGCTCGGCTTCAGGGCTGAAGACGGTGATCAGCTCAAATTTTTCGGCAACGAGATCTGCCTGCACGGCAACTGAGGCCGGATCACCAAGTACTTTGATAATCTCTCCGCTCATCCTGCCGGCCGAATCCTGTTGTTCAACGAGCTTTACAATGACGGCATCTCCATCATTGACCGGGACTTGAACCGGTTGTGAAACGACGATGGAATGCGGGTAACGTGGGTCTTCCGGATGAACGATGCCATGGAGGTGATCGGATTGATAAAAGCCTGCAAGCCGACTTTTGCCTCTGCTGATTATGTGTATCACCTCGGCTTCGGGTCTGCCGTCCCTGCGAACATTGAATACTCGTATGAGAACCCGGTCACCATGGCGGGCAGAACCCATTTTTGCAGCGGCGATGAAGGGGTCTTTCTTAAAGATTTGTTCATGTTCACGGAAAAATAAATCGCTGGCAAAACCAAAGCCACGGGGGTTCTTTTCAATTGTTGCTTCAACAAAGAGCAGACTCCTGCCAAGTGAAAATGTGTTTCTGCCGGCCTTGAAAATATCGCCATGGCGGCTGAGTTCTACCACGGCTGCTTCGGCGGCCGATCGGGCAGAGCGTGGAAGCTTCAGGGATACAAGCAGGTCGCTGATGGTCAGTGGTCTGTTTTCCAGGTAGAGACGTACCAGAATATCTCTATTGAGACGGTTTCCAGAGAACGAGCGATCTTCTTTTCTCTTGGTACGGCGGGTTTTGTTTTTCCCGGGGTGTCGTGATGTCCTCTTTCTTCCCATCGTCTTTTTATCCTCTAAAAATTGTGGATCGATAATCAGTCGAAATATGTCTGCACGCTGGATACTGCTTGATTTTTAGATGATTGAATTTCATGGAACAGCTCGCCATTTTTTTATGACCACCGGATGCGCTTGAATAGACTACGCCAGGTTTGTTAAGTGTTTTGAATTTAATACGTTATTTGGGTTTTTCCGGAATGTTCAGAGAGCAGCGACGTTTCCGGCAGTGGTGGTCAAGGAGAACAAGTTGTTGCCATTTTTTACCGGCAGCTTAATGTAACACAAGTGAGGCTTGAGGAAAATGAATAAATACTGCTGATTTCTGCTCATTATCCCCTCTGTTTGAAAAGTAGAAACGTTATGACCAAAATCCCGTTTGATCTGGAACACTATCGCACCCAGATGCGTAAATATATCAGCGGCAGACCGTTTGAACAGGTATTTTGGGATGCGCTGGATTTTGCAACAGATGCCCACGATGATCAGTGGCGGCGTTCCGGTGATGCCTATATTCTGCACCCCTGCTCAGTTGCCAAGATTTTGTCAGAAGAAATGGACATAACCGACCCGGAAATCCTCGCTGCCGCCTTGCTTCATGATACCGTTGAAGATGTAGAGGAAGTCACATCTGAAGTTGTCGGGAAAAATTTCGGCTCATATGTTCAGGCCATTGTTGAAGGCTGTACAAAAGTAACCCATCTCTCCGGGAGCAAACAGGCGCATAGTCAACAGGTCCACCGGAAAATTTTTTCAGGCGCTGCCCTGCGTCCTGAGGTTATGCTGGTGAAGCTCGCCGACCGGCTTCATAACCTGAGAACATTGAGTGCGATGCCGCGAAACAAGCGGCAGCGTATTGCCGACGAAACCCTGGATATCTATGCTCCGCTGGCGACAGTATTCGGCTTGTTCAATATGAAGCGGCAAATGTATAATCTGGCGCTTTCCTATAAGTTTCCGAGGCAGA
The DNA here is from genome assembly GCA_965366875.1 of uncultured Desulfobulbaceae bacterium. GTDB lineage: Bacteria > Desulfobacterota > Desulfobulbia > Desulfobulbales > Desulfocapsaceae > MADRE3. Next base: position 3,429 of record CBDUGK010000184.1, read on the forward strand.
GTATTAAGCTCGGCAACTATATCCGCCAGCTTGGAGAATCCAGTGTAGCCCGCACTATTATCGAACGTTTGCGTATCGCAGCAAATGATGCTGAATTAACGGCAGATATTTCAATGAGGCTGAAGGAACTCTGGGCCTATTTCGATACCACCAACCGGATATTGCTGAAGAAGATCGAGACACCAATGGAGGTCCTGGTCAGGGTGGATTCAGTTGCCGACTGCTATAGTGCCCTGGGTGTTATCAACCAGACATTTCGGCCGATTCCCAGGACAATCAGGGATTTTATCGCCAACCCGAAACCGACCGGCTATCAGGGGCTTCATGCCCGGGCGATTATTCAGGGTCAGCGTTACCTTTTCAAGGTACGGACCAGTGAAATGGCGAGAAAGGCCCAGCGGGGGCTGTTTAGAAACTGGAATTCAAAGAGCGGCAAGCAGGGCAAGTTTATCCTGGAACTCA
>CBDUGK010000185.1:0-3770 GCA_965366875.1 uncultured Desulfobulbaceae bacterium
ACACCCATTGGGGTCAGCGGACCGGAGGGGGAAATAAGCCGTACCCTGCTGCCTTTCCCGACACGGAGCTCACCGGCGAGCTGGTTGCCGAGAATGATTCCCGGTATGCGGCTGTCCGGTTGATTGGTCAGGTCGACCATGGCTCCTGCGACCATCTGCTCGCCGAGGCTGATGACCCCGGGCGCCGTTGCCGGGTCGATTCCCCTGAGTATGACGCCTGAGCCGCCTGATGAGCCGCTTATCAGTGTCTGGGCGTAGAGATAAGGGGTTGCACCGGTGACCCCGGGCACGGTGAGAATCCGTTCCCGCATCAGTGTGTAATCTTCGATGGCGCCGCCGGACTGCTGGACGATGATGTGCGAGTTAATTCCGAGAATCTGGTCCCTGAGGCCATCGGTGAAGCCGGCATATACCGAGAGCACAACGATCAGGGCGATAACTCCGACGGTGATCCCGGAAACCGAGATCAGCGAGATAAGCGAGATAAATCCCTGGCGATGTTTGGCGCGCAGATATCTGAGGCTGATGAACCATTCGAACATAAGAGCTTATACCGCCTGGTTATCCTTTTCTTTACTGTCAGCCGTTGAGCTGTCGCTGCTTTCAGCTTTCATCTGCGGAAAGAGGATGACATCCCTGATCGAAGATGAATCGGTGAGCAGCATGACCAGCCGATCGATTCCAATGCCCTCGCCTGCGGCGGAGGGCATGCCGTACTCGAGGGCTCTGACGTAATCGCTGTCAAGCACCGGGTGAACCTCATCGTCATTGCCCCGTTCAGCGATCTGTTTTTCAAAGCGCTTTCTCTGGTCGATCGGGTCGTTGAGTTCACTGAAGGCATTTGCCAGTTCCCGGCCGGTGATGAAGAGCTCAAAACGATCGGTAACGCTCGGATTTTCCTCGTTACGCCGGGCAAGTGGCGAGACTTCGGTCGGGTAGGAGGTGATAAAAGTCGGGTCTACCAGTTTTTCTTCGACGAGCAGTTCAAAAAGTTCCGTCTTGGCCTTGCCGATGCCCGCCTTTTTCTCAAGCTTGATGCCTTTCTGGCTGACCAGGGCAAAAACCTTGTCATCGTCGGCAAGGAGTGCAGGGTCGAGCTTTCCGATTTCGACCAGAGCCTCTTCCATGGTGAGACGTTTCCAGGGCGGAGCGAGGTTCACCTTGGTCCCCTGGTAGGTGATCTCCAGCGAACCGTGAATGGCCTGACAGATCGAGGTGATCATCTCTTCGGTCAGGTCCATCATATCACGATAGGTTGCATATGCCTGGTAAAATTCCAGCATGGTGAACTCGGGGTTGTGGCGGGTCGACAGCCCTTCGTTGCGAAAGTTGCGGTTTATTTCAAATACCCGTTCGAAGCCGCCGACCAGGAGCCGTTTGAGATAGAGTTCCGGCGCGATCCTCAGGTAAAGATCCATGCCCAGCGCGTTGTGGTAGGTCTTGAAAGGTTTGGCGGTGGCACCGCCCGGAACCGGCTGCATCATCGGGGTCTCGACTTCCATGAAGCCCCGATCGCTGAGAAAATTGCGGATCAGCCTGATGATTTCTACGCGTTTGCGAAAGGTCTCCCGGCTTTCAGGAGTAACGATAAGATCGACGTAGCGTTGTCGATATCTGGTCTCAATATCGCTGAGGCCGTGCCATTTATCCGGCAGCGGGCGAAGCGCTTTGGATATCATCATTATCGAACGGGCATGGATGGAAAGCTCACCGGTCTTGGTCTTGAACAGGTGTCCCTCGGTTCCGACGATATCACCGAGATCCCATTTCGCGAAGATAGCGAATTGATCGTCTCCGATGGTGTCTTTGCGGATATAGACCTGCAGCATGCCGCTGCTGTCGGCAATGGTGAAAAAGGCGGCTTTGCCGAACTTTCGCATGGCCATTATCCTGCCGGCAATCGAGTAGAGCTGCCCGCCTTCTTCTGTCTGCTGGGGCTCGAGCAGGCTCTCCTTCGGGAGAAGATCGGCAATCGTGTCCTGCGGCTTGAAACTGTTGCTGTAGAGATTGACGCCGAGTTCGGCGAGTGAGTCTGCTTTCTCGCGGCGCTGCCTGCGAAGCTCGTTGTCGTTACTCATTATTCTTCCGTCCTGATGTCGATGTTTATCGGTGAGGCGCCGTCTTTTCCGATTCATAAAAAAAAAGAGAAACAGGCTGCAATAAAAAAAGCGGCATGATGCCGCTTTTTTTATTCTAATCATAACAGGCGCAACAAGCTAACCGTTTACCGATATTCTTCTGCATTGTCAACGCTTTTCAAGGATTTGTTCCGGGGACAGTATACGTAATTGTCGGGATAAAAAAAGATCCGCCATCTTGATGATGACTGTTTATAGTAGAGGAGACAACGAAGGTATTTACTGATGTTACATCTTACTTTTGGTGGGAAAAGGCATGGGACATACGCGCAGCTATCAGGGGTTAGTCGACTATCTACAGAAACTGGAACAGGCTGTGGTTGCCTTTTCCGGTGGCGTTGACAGCAGCCTGCTCCTCTATGCAGCCCACCAGGCCTTAAAAGACAGGGTTATCGCCATTACCATTAGAACCCCCTATATTCCCCGGTGGGAAATGGAAGAGGCGGTGTCATTTGCCCGACAGCATGCGATTTCCCATACAATTATTGATCTTCCCATCCCTGAGAGCATGGTCCATAATCCCCCGGACCGCTGCTACCTGTGCAAGAAAAATCTCTTTGCCGCTCTGCTTGTAGAAGCAGGGGCGCATGGTATAGAGACCGTCATCGAAGGTTCAAACACGGATGATTTGAAAGATTATCGGCCAGGCCTGAGGGCACTTGAGGAACTATCTGTTGTCAGTCCCTACCTTGACCAGGGGATTACCAAACAGCAGATCCGTGAAATGGCAAAACATTTAGGTCTTGAGGTCTGGAACAAACCGTCGAATGCCTGCCTGCTCTCACGCCTGCCCTATGGCACCCCGATAACCGGTGCGGAGCTGGAGCGCATATCCCAGGCCGATCAGGTCCTTATTGATCTGCAGCTGCACGGCTCACGGGTACGAAGCCACGGGGATATCGCCCGGGTTGAGGTCCCGCTTGAGCAGTTTGCAGCAGTTATCTCACCTGCTCTGCGGACCAGACTGGTTGAAAAGCTCCAATCGTGCGGCTACCTCTATGTGGCTTTGGATCTTGAAGGCTTTCAGAGCGGGAGCATGAACAAAAACATTGACTGAAACTATTGAAAAACGCGATTAGGGACTGTTTTTTTCCAGAACGGTTACCGTTTCAATGTGATGAGTCTGGGGAAACATGTCCAGTGGCTGGATTTTTTTTACGGTAAATCCCTGCTGCTGCAAGGAGGCCAGGTCCCGGCAGAGCGTTGCGGGATCACAGGAAACATAGACAACCTTTTTCCTGCACAGACGGGCAAGTAACGGTGCCATGCCCCTCATGCCCTGACGGGGAGGGTCGCAGACGATGGTGTCAAATACTTCTGCTGATCCGACCAGTTTTCTACAGGCTTCCGTCACGTCTGATTTTTCAAAAAATACGTTGGACAGCCCGTTACATTCGCAGTTGTAGCGCCCGCTCCTGATCGCTGAACCCTGGTTTTCAACGGCATGGACATGGCCGGCTATTTTTGCCAGCGGAAGAGCAAAGTTACCCATTCCGCAGTAGAGATCGAGCAGCTTGTCCCTGCGTGACGGCGCACAGCATTCAAGAACAAGGCTGATCAGGTTGTAATTCTGGTTAATGTTTACCTGGCAGAAGCCGCCTGCTTCCCAGAAGAGTGTCAGGGGATCCCCGC
>CBDUGK010000186.1:0-3734 GCA_965366875.1 uncultured Desulfobulbaceae bacterium
CTGCTTTTCGAGCTGCATCGTTCCATCAGCACCTTTGTAGATATTGATCCATGCCTGCCAGTTTTCATCGTCCATATCCGGATAATCAAGTCGATAGTGACTGCAGCGGCTCTCTTTACGCATGATAGAGGCCCTGAGTTTCATTTCAGCGCTGACAATCATGTTTGCAGTCTCATGAGCTAATCGGAGCTCGTGCATATCTGCTGCCCGCAGCATTGGCATATGGTGATCTCTCAGTTCTTCTATATACGCCAGTGCCGCTTTGAGCAGATTCTCCTTCTTGATGTAGATGATGAAGTTGGGGATCATGATTCCCTGCAGGGTCTGCGTAACCCAGGCAGGACTGTAACCGGACTCTCTTCGCAACGGTGCCAGTATCGCTTCCTGCACCTTCTCCTGTTTCTCCTTTGGAATAGCGACATGTTCAGTACCTTTGCAGTATTCAGCGGCAGCCTCTGCGGCGATTGCACCCTGCACGGCAGAACCGGCAAGTGACGACCCTACCTGGGTATATATGGCTCCGGCCATGTATGAACCCAGAGCATCACCGGCAGCATATAAGCCGGGGATAGTGGATTCACATTTTTCATTAACAGGCACCAGCCCTTCCGCTTTGTGAATTGACATACCGGCAGAGGAGCCCCCAACGGGACTGCCACCCATACCCGGAGGTGCTCCGCCGCCCTTTGGCCGCTTTGCAGCCTGCGGCCGGCCTTTTTCCCCCGGTCCGCCGCCACTCTCCGGCGGGCCGGTTCGTTTAAACTCTGCCGGTACATAAGGCCCGCCCTGATCGACACTGTCTCTGTCCATTCCCGGAGGACCTCCTTTAAGCGGTCCACCAGACGTGTATGCCAGATAATTCAACTCCACCCCTAAGTCGTGGTGCACCTCAACCCCTGTTGTGCCGGGTTTCCTTTCGAACATTCCGTGCCATCCGTCAAAGCAGGCTGCAGCATTGGTCGCTTGACCCGGATGTCCGTCGTTCCACTCCTTGCCGGTAACCTTGGCACCTATATTATATGCCATTACGGTTCCATCGTGGGTGAGGTCGCAGATAGGGAAGCCATTGGGCTTGAAACCACCTGCCCCGGTACACAGAATCACGCTTTTTGCCCTGAATACATGTACCGTTTCCTCATCAAGGCTGAAACCCGCAGCTCCGGCAATCCGACCTTCTTCTTCCATCAGGTGGGTAATGACAATTCTCTCAAGCACAGGAATATTGCGTTCTTTGATGGGTCTGCTGAAAGATTTGTTATACAGCGGAGATTCAAAAAATCCCCAGTCTCTCAGTTCGTTGACCCTGGCGAGGGAGTGTTCAGCCATTTGCCTGGTGTACACCGGGTTATTGGTTCCAAGCGCCGAGCGAGATACTGTTTCGACAAACTCATCGAGGCTTATTTTTTCTGCACTGGGGTCGTAGGTAAATATTCCTTTTGCAAACGGAGTCTGCCCCGAGGAACCCAGCCGCCCCTTGGAAACCAGCATTACCTCTGCACCCGCATCATGGGCTTTGACGGCAGCAAATAAACCGGCCATTCCACCACCGATAACCAATACATCAGTTATCTTTTCCTGGCGGTTTATCTTACCGGGATCAATTTTTGAATGATTGGTGGCCCAACCTGTTGGGGCACCCATGGCTGAAAGGGCTGCTACGCCCGCGACACCTCCCGCCAATGCCATAAAATGGCGGCGGGACATGCTGGCTGTGTTCTGTGTGCTCGACATTTTCTCATTCCTTCTTGTTTAGAGGTGATTTTACAGCGTACGATTTCAACAGAGGCAGCACTCCGCCTGCTGCCAGGAAAATAATGTAGCAGGACAGGAGTTGATCCGTGTGCCGGCCAAGGTCAATGGCATGCCAGGAGGCAGTGGTAATAAAGGAAATGGCCAGAATTCCATGGGATATCCGCCAGGTTTTATAGCTCAGGGGCAGCTTGTTACGGAAAAAAGAGGTAGCAGCCAGGATAAGTATCAAAAACCAGGAAATAATGCCAAGTACAACTCCCCTGCTGCTGAAGGTCGTAACAATAGTGAACAATGCATCCCTGCCGTCGACTCCAGCTTCAAAAGAGCGTGGAAGAACAATCAGCAACGGATGAACGAGAAGAACGGCTGCAAAAATATACCCGATGAACCTGTGTATCCTTATTATTTTGCCGCGTTTTAGCCCGTTGAGCATACTGTTGTTGCTGCAGGTTAAAAAAAACTGTGCCAGCAGCAGACAAAAAGCGAGGATGCTCAAAATTGAAATTAATTCCTTGAGAAGCGTGCGGCGGGGAAAATCACCCGTCGCATAGAAAAATACCGGCAACCCGATAAACGTCAGGGCGATCGGTAAGATGACAGTCTTTCGATTTTCTTGTTTCATAATCATCCCCACGACACGATTACCGGGATAGATTTATCAGGCGTTATGGTGATCGCGTCGACCGGGCAATACATTCGACATAAATGACAGATCTGGCAGTCTGCCGGGTATTGTATTTTCGCTTTCCCGGTTTTCAAATCCAGACGGATAACATCTGTCGGACAGGTTTGGATGCAGGTGCCGCAGCCGATACATCCCTGTATCTTTTCTATTGTCATGATGTTATTGCTCTTTTATTTTTCGGTTTGAAATTTTTTCTTTAAGGTGTCTCAGCCCTGTCATTGACTGGTGACTGGAGTTTCCGGCCAGAAGATTCTGGACTGTTTCGAGGAGGTATTCAAGATCAAATGGTTTGGTCAAAACCTCATCGAAATAATCTTCGGCCAGCCCGGGGGAAGCGGTAATCGCAATAACCGGTAGGTTTGCGCTCATTTTTTTTATTTGTCTGGACAGTATATTGCCGTTTATTCCCGGCATGCAGATGTCTGTCAGGACAATATCGAAATTGCTATCATCGAGTTTTCGCAAAGCCTCAAGACCGTCTCTGGCCATGATGACAATGAATCCGCATTGTGTGAAGAGTGTATCAAGCAGATCCCGCACTTCTCTGTTATCGTCGACAACGAGAATACGGATATTGCCGGGTACTAAACAGCCGAAAAACTTCTCCTTTGAGTCAGGCCTCATGGAAAAGTAATCCTCCCCCTGGCTGATGACAAACCAGTCTGCCCAGGCCCTTAGATTTGTCAGGTAATGGTTAATTGGCGTCTGTTCAGGAAGTATTGAAGACAATCTAAAGCGATAATCATAGTCCATTTTGTTGATATCCTGTGCTGTTGTGGTTATTTGGATAATGAATGGTAAAAGCGTGTTCTCCGGGGCTGGCACCACGCGGAGAACACGCCATTTAAAACAGTCTTATTGCGGACGGTTCCCCCCCTTCATTCCTTCAGGTACCGCCGCGAGCTGACCATCGATTTCCTCGCATGTTGCACTGAGCGACTCTCCTTGTCTTCCGGTAAAGGTTACGCTGTCACCGGCTGACTTGCCGTCGCATGCCTCAATTGCCTCCGGAGGTGGTCCCTGGGGACGATCTCCTCTGTCGTTTCCTTTGCCGCAGGCTGTCAGCGGCATCAGGGCCAGAAGTGTTACTACTACCATTGCTTTCATACAGTTTTTCACATTCATCGTATGTCTCCTGTCAGGCCGTTTGGCCTCTTTGTTTTTCTACAGCTGCTCGTCTGACGAGTTCTCTATGCTGCGTTGTTAAGACAATGATAGGGGGTAATTGAGCAGCAAATATGGAAGAAATATGAAAGTCAGCGCCAAAAAGAAAAAAGGATCACCCGGATTACGCGTA
>CBDUGK010000187.1:0-3703 GCA_965366875.1 uncultured Desulfobulbaceae bacterium
TGGAACATGAATTTTTTCAAAGGCACTTCTTTCAGACATTATCGCCTCCAGCGTACTATTATTAAAATTTCTCTCTTTTGTGTAAACCTGCGCAGACATTTATAGTATAAAAGCAGACAGGTGTCTATCAGTAAAGTGTTCCCAATTCATTCTCAATCCATACAGCTATCAATGTCAGCAGACCATTATCAGCCAGGAATTAAATCGGTCAGTCAGGTTACCAGGGAGATCAAATCTCTTTTTGAGCAGCGATATCAATTCGTCAGAATTTCGGGAGAGATATCAAATCTGCGCAAACCTCATTCCGGTCACCATTATTTCAATCTCAAGGACGAAAATGCCCAGATCCGGGCGGTGCTGTTCAAGAACCAGTCCAGGTATCTGGAAAAAACACTGTCAGATGGGCAGCAGGTCATCTGCGACGGCAGGATCACGATTTATGAACCGCGCGGCGAATACCAGATCATTATTGATTCCGTTTTGTTCTGCGGCTCAGGCCATCTTCAGATTGCCTTTGAGCAATTAAAGGCAAAACTCTTTAAAGAGGGGCTTTTTGATCAGGGCTCCAAACAAAACCTTCCGCAGCATAGAGAAAAAATTATCCTGATCACCTCTCCCAGCGGAGCTGCCGTGCATGATTTTCTCGCTGTCTGCTACAAACGAAACGCTGACCTGTCCATTCAGATCCTGCCGGTGCGGGTTCAGGGGGAAGGATCGGCTGATGAGATTGTATCAGCACTGGAACAGGCCGAGAAGAGTGAACCCGATGTTATTGTCCTGTGCCGCGGCGGCGGCTCCATCGAAGATTTGTGGACATTTAATGAAGAACGAGTGGCCCGGGCGATTTTTAACTGTTCGGTACCGGTTGTTTCTGCAATCGGCCACGAAATTGATATCACCATAGCAGACTATTGTGCTGATATTCGCTGCGCTACCCCGACAAGCGCGGCGGAGCTGCTGGTACCGCACCCGCAGGAAATGAAAAACAACATCAGCAGGCTGATGCAGCGGATTGCGCGTTCTGTACTCTGGCGATTGGATACTGTTCAATATCGTATTGACAGGGCAAGCCGACTCCTTTCAACCTTTGATACCGCGTTCTACACGAAAACGATGCAGCTCGACACGCTCAAAATCAGACTGATCGATTCAATGGCATTACTGCTGAGAGAAAGAAACAGGGTGCTGCGTGACCAGACACAAAGCCTTGAGCAACTGTCACCGCGCAGCGCCATAAGAATTCGCCAGGTGGAGCTGAACTATTGTGTCGAGCGTTTAAGAAAAGGAATTGAGTACCAGCTGGAAAGAAAGCTTTCAAATTTCAAGGAAACGGCTGCGGTGCTGGATTCAGTGAGCCCGCTGGCCACTCTTTCAAGAGGTTATTCGATTGTAAGCAGACCGCTGAGTGGTGAAATAATAACTGATGAAAAGCAGGTCAACCATGGAGATTCCATCGATGTCCGTCTGCATAAAGGCATGCTTGCCTGCAGGGTGATGAAAAAGTCCTGAGCTGGCAAAGGGGTATTGTCTGCAGGTCCGGAGTCTGCCGATAACGGCGGACGACTCCGGACCTGCAGAGGTTTAGAGAAGCTCCAGGCCAGAAAAGAAATAAGAGATTTCAAAAGCAGCTGTTTCTGGTGCATCGGATCCATGAGTGGCATTTTCACCGACTGACGAGCCGAATTCCTTTCTCAAGGTACTGTCGTCCGCCTCTGCCGGATTCGTCGCCCCCATAAGATCACGCCATTTTTTAATTGCTCCCCCGGCTTCAAGTACCATGACGATACAGGGACCGCTGCTCATAAAATCGGTCAGTTCGTCAAAAAACGGCCGATCTTTGTGAACGTAATAAAAACCTTGAGCCTCCCGTTTGCTCAGAAAGAGCTTTTTCAGCCCGACAATCTTGAAGTTTTCCTGGTAAATGCGAGCTATAATCTTACCCGCATTGCCGGCTGAGAAGGCATCAGGCTTAATGATGGCAAATGTTCGTTCCATTTTCCGCTCCCTCTTGGTTTAGGATAATTGTGAGATGACCGAGCCTCTTGCAAAATGCTGATTTTCGTTAAAAATCAAAACATGCGAAAAATTTTACCGCAGGCATATAATTGATATTCCGAGGATAAATTTTTTTTGCATAACGCGGAGGTTAAGCGAAAAGAGCGTTTTGCAAAAGGCTCGACCGAACACCTGTAGCATTACAATAAAATTTTGTCAAGACAGCAGCCGGCGCGCTCATGACCGGATGTCTGACAGCTGGATGGTTCTGGGACGTTTCAGCGCTTCTCATTGTTACCGTCATTGCCTGAACCTGCTGCTGCCATCCTTAGAAGGGGTTAATCATTCAAAACGGCGGCGGCGGCATCAACGAGGTTCATGGCCACGGCAGCACCGCCACCGTCGTCACGGTGCATGTCGAGATCAAGCAGCGGTTTTTTGCAGCCGAGCACTTCCTGCATGGCCTGGTGTCCGGGCTCTTCCGAGTGCTGTGAGAATATGAGGTAATCCCTGACAAACGGCTCAATCCTGCAGGCGATCAACGCTCCGGCCGTTGAAATGAAGCCGTCAATTACGACAGGCACCCGGTGAGCAGCAGCCCCGATGATAAGACCAGCTGTTCCACCAATTTCAAATCCACCAACTTTTGACAATACGTCCAGCCCGTTGTTTTTATCCGGTTTGTTGACCTCGAGAATGTTCTTTATGACGGTGAATCCGGCAGCGAGCAGCTCCCCGCCAAGGGAGCTCGCGGTCAGCGCCGCCTGCTGGTAAGACGTTCCGGTTATAACGGCGGCAATAGCGGTGCCGGCTGTGGTGCCTCCTCTGCCGACATTCCCGGTGCCAATCAGGTCATAATCCTGACAGAGTGAATCTGCCACCTCTATACCGGCTTCAACCGCCTGCCGTGCGCGGGCGATGCTCATGGCCGGTCCTCTGGCACTATTATTTGTTCCATGACCGACTTTTTTATCAATTATTTTTCCAGCGGCAACCAGATCGTCAAGATCAGCGTTTACGCCCATGTCAACGACAAAAACATCGGCTCCGGCATGTTTTGCCAGTACCTTGATGGTTGTACCGCCGTCAACGAATGTATGGAGCATCCCGGGTGCAACCTCCGGTGTGCACATGCTTGCGCCCTCGGCTGTCACCCCATGGTCTGCTGCCATGATCACGATAGCTTTCCTGCCAAACTGCGGTTTTACATTTCTGGTCATGCCGGCGAGATTTACGGCAAGATCAAAAAGAATGCCAAGCGCCAGATGCGTTCGCGCACGCTGGTCGAGGCGAGATGCGGCTTCATCTCTTGCCTGAGAGTCCTGGGGAAATATTTTTTGACACGTTTGTTCCAATACATTCATATCGTACCTTGAAGCGCAGTTTTTAAAACGTGAGGGCTCGGAACCGTTGTTCCGGAGTTGGCCTGCGCTGGGCTGCGCTCTACAACTGGACAAGCTCATCAAGCTGTTCACGGGCAAAATGAAGCAGCGGATCCATAGTGAGCGCCAGCGTGAAATACCTGATGGCTTCCTCACTGTTACCGAGTCTGTTATGGTTGACGCCGAGGTTTGCATAATCCATTGCAGACGCCGGGTTGAGCGCAACGGCCCGTTCAAAGCAGCTAATGGCCTGTTTATAATTGTGCTTTTTAAAATAGCAGACCCCTAAAAGATTATAGAGATCAGGACGTTCAGAATCCTCTTTG
>CBDUGK010000188.1:0-3658 GCA_965366875.1 uncultured Desulfobulbaceae bacterium
TCACCTTGTTCCGGAGGCAGATGTCCGTTATGACCTTCGTGGAAAACGTCGGGCCTTTCTGCAGGTAGTTTTTGCCGATACCGTAGGCGGCGCTTGTTTCAAGCTCGTCTGTTTCGATGTTGAGGAGGCGGAGGATCGCACCCTTTGCGTTGATAATTTCCGTGACTTTCCAGACAACCAGATCCATGACTTCTTCCAGGCGTGTGGAAGAGTGGACGACGGAGATGATGTCTCTAAAGCCGTTGTAGAACCTTTCAAAGGTCAGTGAGGGTGTCATGAAGTCTTCTCTTGAATGCAGGTTGTCGAAAAAAGTCGTTTAGAGGATAGTAACGCTTACATACCTCCGCGACAATCATACAGCGTGGTAATCCCGGTTTTTATCTTTAGAGATCGCCTTTCATTTTTTTCATTTCCCGCCTGAGTTTTTCCTCGATCCCGCTGTGCATCTGCTGCCTTTTCTTTTCTATATCGGCCTTGATTTCATCAACCTTTTTGTCAAAGGCCTGCTTTTTGTTCTTAAACTGTTCGAGCTCTTTTGCCAGGCTGTCATGGGCACCTGTTGTCCTCGGCAGTTCTTCTATTTTCAAATGATTGGTGATGGTAAGTCTGGTCGAGAAGGGGTCCTGCGACATTTCAACGATTTTAGCTTTCTGCAGGGCTCGACAGACTGACATGCCGGCTTCTACAGACGTGTTGAGCAGCGTGCAGATGTCATCGATTGTGGGCGGTGAGCGTTTCTGGTGGAGAAGAATTCTGATAGCAGCAACAAACAGATGGGCTTCATCATATGGACTCATGGCCTGCCTCCGGATAAAATTGCCTCAATTGATCCATTATCTGCCATAATAAGATAATGGTTTATGGATGCTTCTGCCATTGCTTTCATGCAGATGAACGTTGCTGCAGACAGCCATAGCAAAAATGCGCTTCCGGTTTTCCCATTATTTGCGAAAAAACGTTTTTCTCCAGATTCTTCGCGTGTTCCCTGTATTACAGAGATTCTGTATGAATTATTCCTGAATTATCAATCAAAACATTGACCGGAATATGAAAATAAACATTGCATACATTCGTGAATGTATATATAAGTGTCGTCTCTGATAATTCAGTGACTGGAAAGACGTTAGTGAACGAGCAATTTTAAAATAAAGCAGGTGTAAAGCGAATGAGATTACAAAACAGAATTCATATGGCCCTGGTGGTGATATTTACGGGCATGCTGCTTGGGGGCTGCCAGCAGGCGGAGCAGCAGGTAAAGAGCGTGCCGAAGCCGGTCGAGGTCGATGTGGTTACCATCAAGCCTCAGCCGATAGAGCTTGCAGTGGAATTGCCCGGACGGACCGCGGCTTTCCGTGTTGCTGAAGTTCGGCCCCAGGTGAACGGCATTATCAAGAAACGGCTGTTTGCGGAAGGCAGCGAAGTGAGCGCCGGTCAGCTGCTCTACCAGATAGATCCGGCCGTTTACCAGGCCATGGTGGACAGCGCCGAGGCAGCTCTCGCCAGGGCCCAGGCGGTAGAACAGTCTGCCCGCTTAAAGGCCGAGCGCTATCGGGTTCTGGTGAAGACAAAATCTGTCAGTGAACTTGATCAGATCGAGATTGAGGCGAGCTGGAAACAGGCGGTCGCCGACGTAGCCTCTGCCAAAGCGGCGCTGAGCAGTGCCCGTATCAATCTGGACTATACCCGGGTGACCGCTCCAATCAGCGGCCGCATCGGCAAGTCGATGATTTCCGAGGGTGCCCTGGTGACTGCCCAGCAGAGTAGCGCTCTGGCCACTATCCAGCAGCTGGACCCACTCTATGTCGATCTTACTCAGTCGAGCATGGAACTGCTCAAGTTGAAAAAAGACTTCTCGCCTGCAGCGGATGGTGGAAACAACACGGAAAAGCAGGAGGTCACGATTCTACTCGAGGACGGCTCTGAATATAGTGAAACAGGTTTGCTGGAATTTTCCGACGTCACCGTTGACCAGACGACAGGCGGGGTTACCCTGCGGGCGATTGTTGACAATCCCGACCGCGATCTGCTGCCGGGCATGTTTGTGCGGACACGTGTGGTCAGCGGACTGAAAGCTAATGGTATTCTGATTCCGGCAGCAAGCCTCAGCCGCAACAGTAAAGGCCAGGCGATGGTTATGCTGGTAAACAGTGACTCGAAAGTGGAGGACCGGATTGTCGAAAGCGGCCGAACTATTGGGGACAAGGTTATGGTAAATGATGGTCTCAAAGGTGGTGAAGTGCTGATCACAGCCGGTTTGCAGAAGGTGAGGCCCGGAGCAGTAGTCAATGCTGTTGAAAACAGCAACGGGTTAATTGGGCTGGTCTCCGGCAAAGCACAGCAGGCCGCCTCTGTTGCAGACATGGAGTAGATCATGGCCGATTTTTTTATAGAACGTCCCATTTTCGCATGGGTTATTGCAATCGTTATCATGCTGGCCGGCGCTTTGTCGATTGCCCGCCTGCCGATCTCCCAGTATCCCGAGATCGCCCCTCCCTCGGTAACCATTACCGCCCGCTATCCCGGAGCGTCGGCAAAAACCGTTGAGGACAGCGTGACCCAGGTGATCGAGCAGAATATGAATGGTATCGACAACCTGCTCTACATGACTTCCCAGAGTTCCTCTTCCGGCAGTGTCACGATCACGCTCACCTTTCAGGCAGGGACTGACCCCGATATTGCCCAGGTACAGGTGCAGAACAAACTTCAGCAGGTAACGAACCAGATTCCCCAGCAGGTACAGCAGCAGGGGTTGCAGGTTGCCAAGGCAAACTCGACTATCCTGATGGTGGTCGGACTGATTTCCTCCGACAACAGTATGGATAAGAACGATCTTTCTGATTTTTTGGTCTCCACCCTGCGTGATCCTCTCAGTCGGACCGAAGGTGTCGGCAGTATTCAGATTTTCGGCAGTCAGTACGCCATGCGCATCTGGCTTGATCCGCATAAGCTCAACAGCTACCAGCTGACTCCCGCTGATGTCACAGCGGCGATCAGCGCCCAGAACAACCAGGTTGCCGTCGGAGATCTTGGCGGGGTGCCTTCTGTGGCCGGGCAGCAGGTCAGTGCAAGCATGATGGCCCAGACCATGATGAGCTCACCGGAGGAGTTTTCCAATATTCTTCTCCGGGTCAATGTCGATGGGTCGCAGGTGCGTTTGCGGGATGTTGCCCGGGTTGAAATCGGTGGCGAGAGCTATGATGCGCTCACCACCTTCAACGGTCAGGCGGCTGCCGGTATGGGTATCATGCTGGCTACCGGAGCCAATGCGCTCGATACGGCCCAGGCGGTCCGCGACAAGCTGACCGAGCTGCAGCCCTATTTCCCGACTGGTGTTGAGGTGGTGTATCCATACGATACCACGACCTTCATTAAAATCTCCATCGAGGAGGTGGCCCAGACCCTGCTTGAGGCCATTGCCCTGGTATTTCTGGTGATGCTGCTGTTTCTTCAGAATTTCCGGGCCACGCTTATTCCGACCATCGCCGTACCGGTCGTTCTGCTCGGTACGTTCGGGATCATGGCCGCCTTTGGCTTTTCCATCAATACCCTGACGATGTTCGGCCTGGTGCTGGCCATCGGTCTTCTCGTCGATGACGCGATCGTCGTGGTCGAGAATGTGGAGCGGCTCATGGCAACGGAGAGTTTGTCGCCGCGCGAG
>CBDUGK010000189.1:0-3559 GCA_965366875.1 uncultured Desulfobulbaceae bacterium
TCTTTGACATGAGAAGATAACGTAGTTATCACTATACGATTACCGCCACATAGTGGCACGAGTCATCTTTAACATGTTCAAAATCACGTACCAATTACATATACAAGCAGAGGAAATGATATGATACAGGCATATGCAGCATTTGAGGCTGGAGGTGAACTTCGGCCATTTGAATACGATCCCGGAAAACTGCGCCATAACGACGTGGAAATCGATGTGTCTTTCTGTGGAATTTGCCACTCAGACCTGAGCATGATTGATAACGAGTGGGGCATAGCAACATACCCGCTGGTGCCCGGACATGAAGTTGTCGGAACGGTCGCTTCCCGGGGCGAACATGTTACCAGTCTTGAAGTCGGCGACACGGTCGGCCTCGGATGGCATGCCGGTTACTGCATGACCTGCAGGAACTGCATGGAAGGTGACCACAACATGTGCGCGAATGCAGAGTCGACCATCGTCAGTCACCACGGTGGATTCGCCGACAAGGTTCACGCCCAGGCAGCAAGTGTCGTCAGGTTGCCGCAGGGACTTGACCTAGAAAGCGCCGGCCCACTGTTCTGCGGCGGCATCACTGTTTTTAACCCGCTGATCCAGTTCGGAATCAAACCGACGGATAGTGTTGCAGTGATCGGCATCGGTGGACTCGGGCACATGGCGCTGCAGTTTCTGAAGGCCTGGGGGTGTCAGGTGACCGCCTTTACGTCCAGTGAGGGCAAGACCAGAGAGGCCCTGGAAATGGGAGCTGATCGGACCATAAACTCCCGTGATCCTGAGGCCTTGGAGGCCGCAGCAGGCCAGTTTGACCTGGTCCTGTCCACCGTAAACGTCAAGCTTGACTGGAACAAATACCTGGAAACCCTGAAGACCCGGGGTCGACTGCACCTCGTTGGCGCAACCCTTGAACCGCTCGACCTGCAAATCTTCCCAATGCTGATGGGCCAGCGCTCGGTCTCGTCCTCACCTGTCGGGAGCCCGGCCAATATAAGCCGGATGCTGGAGTTTGCCGCCCGGCACGATATCAAACCGATAATAGAAAAATTCCGCTTCGACCAGGTCAACGAGGCAATTGCTCGCCTGCGCAGCGGTCAAGCCAGATATCGAATTGTCCTGGGCAACTAACAACACGACGGGTCCCAAACTGCTCTGGGACAAGCAAGGTACAATCGATAACAGAGAAACTGTAAATGAACCCACATGAGCTGGAACGAGAAAATACCTCACTGCGAATTGAAATTGATTCACTGAAAAGACTACTTGGGAAAAAACGCAGCTCAAGCGAAAGTTCGCAGGCATTGCGGCTGGCTGAACTGATTATAGACAGCAGTCCAGCCGTCCTATTCCGCCGACTCGCAGCAGATAACCCCGAAGAGCGCGCGATGGTCCATGTGTCTCCGAACATTTCCCGTTTTGGCTATCGAGCCGAGGATTTTTTAAGTGGCAGCCTCATGTTCCGCGATATTGTTTACCCCGAGGATTCTGCCAGAACCCTCTCTGAAATACGGGCCTATGTCGAGCAGGGTATCGAGACCTATACACAGACCTATCGCATCGTAACCAGCCTGGGAGAGGCCCGCTGGGTGGAAGATCGCACCTCAATATATGAGGAATCGGATACCGGCCTACGATACCACCAGGGCATCTTAATTGACATTCATGAACAAAAGATAGCTGAAATCAAACTCCGTGACAGTGAGGAAAAATACCGGCGCATTGTTGAAACCGCCGGGGAAGGTTTTATCCTGATGGATGAATCCTTCAAGGTTATAGACATCAATTCAGCGTATGCCAGGATGGTCAATGGGTCCCGGGCAGACGTGATTGGCAACCGGCCATTCACTTTAGGCCCGGAGCTCTATCGTCAATACTGGTCCGATGCGAAAGATATTTCCAATACTCCACAATATCGTGAGTTCGAATGTGATTTAACAACAGCCGACGGGCGTACGGTCCCCGTTTTGGTCCATGCAAATACCTTACGCTCGGATAATCATGAGATCATAGGCAACATGGCATTTGTAACAGATATGACCGCACAGAAGAAAGCCCTTCAGCTGGCGGCAGAAGTTCAGAAAGGTCTGCTGCCAGAGAAAGCACCATCGGTGGCGGGGCTTGATATCGCAGGACAGAGCCTGCCCTGCGATGAAGTTGGTGGCGATTATTTTGATTATCTGCTGGCTCCCGGCAATGAAAATGAGAGGATTGCGGTGGTCGTCGGGGATATATCAGGTCATGGTGTCGACTCAGCACTGTTGATGTCAAGTGCCAGGGCATGTCTTCGCATGCGTGCTTTGCACTCGGGTACCAGCCGCGATATTGTCGCAACCCTGAACCGCCATCTGAGCGAAGATGTCGGGAAATCCGGAAGATTCATGACCATGTTTTATCTCAGTGTCGATCGGGGAAAAAACAGCATCGAATGGGTTCGTGCCGGCCATGACCCTGCTCTGGTTTATGATCCGCTAACCGACCAGTTTGATGAACTCAGAGGCCCCGGCCTGGCATTAGGGGTTGAAAAAGAGTTCACTTTCAGCGCTCAGCAACAGAACGACATGAAGCCTAACCAGATAATAGCCTTGATAACTGACGGCATCTGGGAGGAGTGCAATCAGAAACGCGAAATGTTCGGCAAAGATCGCCTGAAAAAAATTATCCGGGAAAACTCAGCTCGGACTGCTGGAGAAATCCTCGAAAAAGTTTTTCATGAGCACCGCACTTTCACCGCAGGAGTTGAAAACAAGGATGACATCACCCTGGTAATCGTGAAAATCACATGAGACCACTGAAGGGGTTCTAATACAGCAGCTATAAGTTGTAAAAACCGTGATCAGAGCTGACACATTAGACTGCTGTGTCTCAATTACTTCTGAGAATCTTCCATTATTTTCTTTACGGTAGCTGGAGGATTACAGGAATAAGGTATTGATTAAGAAATTTAAGAAATTAGAGATATTTGTGCTGGCAAGATCAACACCTGGGTAACCGGCAGCTGCACCGGTGGTAGATTAAAGATGAACTGTACCAGAACCTTAGGGGGAAACAATTCATCGAGGGTGCCATGCTGTCCGGTGAATCCGTTTGTTATGCAATTTTTGCAACCATTAAGTTATCTAAATGAGTCTCATTACGCATAATGAAATTGGTGGTTCCTGCTACAGAAAATCTAAATTTAGAATAAAAACTTTTTGCTCTATCATTGCCACTGAATACACTTAACCAAATATCTGAATAGTTTTTCATTGTACATGTACTTTTCGCTTCTTTCATAAGACTTTCAGCCACTTTTGTTCCGTGAAACCTGGATTTCACATAAAACTTTTGCAACTCTACTGGTTTTTTTAAATTAGGAATTTCAGGGCAAATGCTTCCGAATATGAGAACGATAAATCCGGCAATCTCATTTTTTACGAATGCACAAGCGACATAAGAATTTTTAGCACGAATCACCTTTTGGAAATATGCTGAATTCAGATTTCTCTCTATGTATGTCTTGAGCTCATACACATCAGACTCTTTGGGGCAGGCTAGCCCGAAAGTATCAATTGCTATCATAGAAATT
>CBDUGK010000190.1:0-3530 GCA_965366875.1 uncultured Desulfobulbaceae bacterium
TATGAAATCATCATTTACGAGTTTTTCCTACTATTTTTTCCCGCTTTCATTTACCTTACGCATGTTATGACAGCCAAGACGATATTATCCATTGCCGCTCGCGCCCCACTATGAAAAAAGTTTTCCGTATCGCGGTCTTTGCCATTTTTTTTCTGGCGGCAGCTGTTGGATTCTCCTTTTTCATGGCACCGCTGCTCATCGATGCCTATGTCCTCCCCCGTCTTTTTCAAAATATCTCCAGCATTGACGCCTCTGCCTCTGTCTCACGAATTACCCCATTTTCAGCAAGTGGAACGCTGAGCATGGATGACGGTGAAAAACCCGTTGCTTCCGTTCCCCGCTTTGAACTGAGATACACACCCGCATCTTTATATAATAAGCGGCTTTCATCACTGACCATTGATAATGCCATCATTCACCTGATTAAAGATAACCGCGGCTTCCGTGTAGCCGGGTTTTCCGCTGACCCCGGCAATCGCAACGCTCCTGTTTCCTCCCAGCCTCAGCCGCGGTTTTTCCCGGCAGCAGTGGAGAACATGATCCTCCGGCAATGTTCTCTGATCATACATGAACAGGAGCAGGCAGATATCAGGTTCAGCCTGTCATCTGTTCTGCATCTTGACTTTAACGACAAGACCCCGTCAGGTTTTGCACTCTCCTCCGTCGAAGGAACGTTTCTGCTCTTTGACGCAGTAACTGCAAAAGGAGAATTATCGCTTATCTCCGAAACGGACGGACACACCCTTTTTATAAATCTGCAGGCCGGTCTCAATCAGCTGCCTGATCGTTTTGTCGGTCGTCAAAACCAGGCTTCCGGTTCCCTGGACGCGAACATCAGCGCGAAGCTTGACCCAGAAAGCCTGCACCTGGAAAACCTCACGGCAACGGGCACGATCAAAAACTTTCAGATAACGCATGAAGAACAAATGATTCGAGGCGGCGGAGCAGACTCGACCGTCTCATTTACCCTTTCTGGATCTCCCGATCAACTTGACTATCGGATCGGCAGTTTCTCCATCAATACCCCCGTTTCACTCGAATCCGAGATAAGCGGTGCCGGCTCCTATAAAAGCAATCAGCTGCAGATCGAAGGGCTGATTCAAAACCGTGTTGCGCTTCCCTCCGTTCAACAGGCAGGTCCGCTCTCTTTTCCAATTCGATATGAATTAAATCTTGATACCAGTTCTCTTGCCTGGCGGGCCCGTCTGAATGGAAAATATCATCCAGCAGAACCCCAGACACTCGGCCGGGATGATTTCACCATGAATGTGCCGGACTTTGACGTGAGCAGTTCCATTACCCGCACTGGTAAGGGACTTGCCGCCACTATTGAATTTGGTGGCCGACCGTTTTCAATAAACAGTAAACAGACAAAGCTGGATATCTCGGAAATTTCTCTGAAAGCGCAGCTGGAGCGATCCGACGAACTGAGCGCTGTCCATATTTCAGGCTCTATTGCCAGCCTGGACGTTCCATCCTCCGGGATGAAATTGGCAGATATCAGGCTCGATCTGCCATACCATTTTCCCTTTTCACCGCAACACAAACAGCACAACGGCAGAATGACGGTTGGCTCGGTCACCTATAGGGATTCTGAGCTTTTCGCTGTCACGGCTGAGCTCTCGCAGCAGCAGGGTTCGCTGCAGCTCTCAGGAGATCTGAAAAGCCTTTTTTCAGACAGCATGCGCCTGCAGCTGGAAGGAGCCTTTGAAGAGGAGCCGCTCCAGGTTCATCTGGACTGGGCACTGGATAAAACAGCTCTGAGCGCAAGCTCGGTTCCGCCAGCACTCCTGACGTTTGAAGGTCTCGATTTTAATGGATTCCTCACCTCGAGCGGCACGCTTCTCTACAGAAATGGTCAGATTTCAGGCAGTACACAGCTGCATTTAGATCTTGATACGCTTCAGGTTCCTGAAAAGAATATAACAATCAAGACGATAGCATGCGCGGTAACATTTCCCAGCCTGCCCGCTCTCTCTTCACTGCCGAGTCAACATTGTTCAGCTGCTGAGCTCGCCTTTGGCAACCTGCAGTTCTCCGATGCTGAAATCAATTTCAGGGTGGAAGATCCTGAAACCGTCTTTATTGAAAAAAGCAGTATCAAATGGTGCCAGGGAAAACTGGAGTCAACGAGCCTGAGATTATCGAGAAGCAATCCGGAAATAAACACTGCCTTGTACTGCAGCAGAATAAATTTTTCCGATCTGCTCAACCAGTTCGGACTTGATCAGGCCCAGGGCCAGGGAACGTTAAACGGCAAACTGCCGATCGCGCTATCCAGGGAAGGACTGAGCTTCGATGAAGGATTTCTATTTTCTACTCCGGGAACCGGTGGTATAATACGTTTTTCAAACACCGACATATTGCGTCAGGGTGTCGGTTCTGCCGATGTGGGCGGTTACCTTGATTACTCCATGAAAGCCATGGAGGATTTCGCTTATCAATGGACGAAACTCTCGTTCAACAGCTCCGGTGATGAGTTACAGCTGACCATGGAACTTAACGGAAAACCACGGACGCCGCTCCCCTATGGTTTTAAAAAGGGTGTGATAATAAAAACAGACAAAGGGGAAGGCCTGCAATACCCAATTCAGCTCGATGTCAATTTTCGGCTGCCGCTTGCAGAGCTGTTCCAGATCGGTCAGAACATTCAATCCATTAAGGAGAACATGTAAGATGACACATTGGATACGTTATATTTTCATTCTGCCCGCTGCTCTGGTATTCTGCATTCAGGCCGGATGCACCAGACACGAGGTCGATGTCAAGCCGCTTGAGATCAAGCCGATCCACATTACCATCGATGTCAACGTTAAAGTCGATCGTGCCCTGGATGATTTCTTTTCCGACATCGATCAGGCGATTGAAACCAAAAAATCAAAATAATAGACAGTACCGGAGGAACACCATGATTAACCTCAACAGGATTAGACTTGTCGGCGCCCTTATCATCGCCATGATATTCCTTGGAGCCGTCAACACCGCAGCAGAGTCGATTAAAGACAGGATGGTCGCCCGTCTGCCGGCAATCAACACCCTGAAGGACAAAGGGCTGATAGGCGAGAACAAGGATGGTTTTCTTGAATTTCGAACCGGCGCCAAAGCACAGCAGGACGTGGTTACAGCGGAAAACAAGGACCGTGAGGCAGTCTATGGCGCCATCGCCAGTAAGCAGGGCGCATCACCGGCTCTTGTCGGCCAGCGGCGCGCCAAACAGATTGCAGATATCGGCGGTTCAGGATGGTGGTTTGAGAAACCTGACGGGACCTGGTACAAAAAATAGCATCGCCATGTCCCCCCGCACAGACCGGCTCTACCGTGTTAACTCCGCCCCTGAGGACTTTGCCTTCAATGAACGGGTCGTCGAGGTGTTCGATGATATGCTCGACCGCTCCATCCCCTTTTACCAGGAAGTCATAAAGGCCACCGCCCAGCTCTTGGCGCAGCACCTGACCCACGGCGACACCATCTGCGATCTTGGTTGCTCAACGGGGACAGCATTGCTGGAGTTTGCACGGCTGCTCAGGGAC
>CBDUGK010000191.1:0-3485 GCA_965366875.1 uncultured Desulfobulbaceae bacterium
CAGGGAAACAACAGAGCCATTTCTCGATCAAGCTTTGAAACTATCCTGGTGAATCAACTCACTCCTGAACCTGTTTACCTCCTTGAAATCTGTCTCGTCCCTGGGCCAGCCCATTGGAATAATCGCAAAAGGAATGATATGCTCGGGTATTGAGAACAATCGACGACAACCGGCTACCCGCTCCTCTCGCGGGTAGATTCCGGTCCACACGCTGCCAAGCCCCTCAGCCCGCGCGGCCAGCAGCAGATTCTGAACCGCCGCGCTGCAATCCTGCACCCAGTAATCCGGATATTTTTTGCCGACAGGATCACCGCAGACAACCAGTGCCAGCGGCGCCTGGGCAGCCATTTTACAATAGGGGTGGAAGGCTGAAATAGCGCTGAGTTTTTCCCGGTCACGAACAATAATAAATTGCCAGGGCTGCTGATTTCCAGCTGATGGGGCAGTCATCGCCACGGCAATGATTTTATTCACCAGATCATCGCCAATACTCCCTTCCCTGTAGGCTCTGATACTTCTCCGCGTTTTAATCAATTCAATGAGATCCATGCTTTACTCCTGTACTGTTTTCATCATTGAGGTATAATACTCGTAGTTGACCATATGCTATAAAACACACGTATACAGTAATTATGGCGAAGGAACTAATAAAAAAAAACGAGCTGATTATTCTGCTCTGCTCACTGCTGGCATTTTTCGTGCTGCTCACCCTGACCACCATTTACTACCGCAGTGATAAAAAAAACAAGCGTGAAAAAGAAGAGCCGGTCGTGGTAGAAGGCGTCATCGCCCCGGAAAATCAGAAAGAAAGCGGGAATCCTGAAAAGCAGCCTGAGACCATCGGTTCAGAAACCTTCTTTCTCACCCCGACCGCGGCCGAAGTGCTCACCGCCCTGCGCGAGGCTGACCCGTATGCTGAACAGCCGGACCTGAAGGATGGTCCTCCCATGAAGGTAATGTGGCCGGGATACTTCTTCCCAGACCAGGAAATCATTGAGAACAACGGCGAAGTGATTATCCAGTTTGACGTTGATGAAAGCGGCTTTGGCGTTATCCTCGTCTGCACCGTAAAACTTGCAGATTACCCCCAGGTAAAAGCACTTGAGCCCGGTCAACTGATATGGGTTGCCGGAGAGGTCACTGAAATAGACATGGAAGGAACCGGAACCGTCTCTATCAACGTCGAATACATCCGTTTTGACGAAGGCCCGGCCGGCTCCCGTAAAGCCGCTCCCTGAACTCAATGCCTGTATAGAGACATACAGTGGTGTTCCGTCAGCGCCGAACCGCAGGTGAAATCCGCACCCGCGTCTCATGGAACAGGGCCCCTCCGCCGACATCTGAACATTTCTGGGTAACCAGATCGTTAATGGCGGTCTCTTTCCCGAGCACCGGCCAATAGATCCCCTCTGCAACCAGCAGGCCCTTCCGGGTATCGCTGCTGACCTCTGCTAGCCGCACCGTACTGCCCCGGAAATTCTCCAGACGCACCTCCTCACCGTCCTGTATTCCGATCATTGCAGCATCTTCAGGGTGGATAAGCACCCCCCCGAGCTGGTGCTGGTAGCGCTCGCCAAAGGTTGAGTTGAGCAGCTTGTCATCGGGAGGGGTGATCAGTTTATATGGAAAACGGGAAATCAAGTCAGGATGGTCAAATTCGGCGGACTCGATCAAACAGGCAAAAGGCGGCTGCGTCGGATCTTCACGGTTTACAAAACGAATATGGCTGTTCTTACGTTTCAGAACCGGGCCGGCACTGCTGTTGTAGCGCGACTCGACATAGTCTCCAGCCCGATAGGTTGCCGGCGAAAAACCCTCCACGGCTCCGCTGAGGGTTGACAGATAAGAGTGGAGCCGCTGATCAAGAGACTGCTGAAAAGGGCGGTCAACATAGCCCATTTTCCTCGCAAACGTCTGGAAGAAATCGAAGTTGCTCAACGCTTCGCCGAGCGGCTCAATCACCGGCTCCGCAGCACCTAAATAAAAATGTCCATAAGCGCTATACAGATCACGATTTTCAAGAAACGTGGTGGCCGGTAACAACAGGTCGGCAAAACGGGCGGTTGGCGACATCACCTGTTCGTGAACAATAGTAAAAAGGTCTTCCCGGCATAACCCTTTTCTCACCGAAGAGCCGTCGGGAACAACACTGACCGGATTGGCATTATAGACAATCAGCGATTTCACCAGCGGATCAGCTGCACTCAGCGCCTGCCCCAGGTGAATCATATTCACTGTTCGCAGCGGTTTATCAGCCAGCTGGGGAAAGGTCAGTTTTGTCTGGTCACCGCTGAATGCACGGGAGAAAAGCAGCACGCCCCGTCCGCTGCCTCCGTCAAAAAGCCCGCAGGCTGCGGCAAGCGAGACAATTGCCCGTATCGCCATCCCTCCCCTGCTGTTCCTGGTCAGGCCGACGCCAATCCGCATAAATGTCTTCGGATTTCCATGCAGAAGGGCTGCAATAGAGGCAATCTGCTCAAAGCCGACCCCGCTCTCATGTTCAATGCGGTCTTTCGGCAGTTGACGAACATACTCCGCCAGCTCCTCAAACCCCTCACTCTCAGCAGAGATAAATTCCTCGTCCAGCCACGACTCATCAATCAGCACCTTCAGAATCCCCAGGGCCAGGGCACTATCGCCGCCGGGATGTACCTGGACATAGTCATCGGCTACGCGGGCGGTATCATTCCGGTACGGATCTATCACCAGCAGCCTCGCTCCCGCAGTCCTGGCTTTTTTAACAGAGCGCCAGAAATGAATATTGCTGACCCGTATATTTATCCCCCAGGCAACAATCAGCGTTGACTCCTCGGCAGCCGCCGGCGGGCAGCCGCCGCCTTCTCCACAGATCAGGTTCCAGCCACCGTTGGCGGCAGCCGAACAGATGGTCTGCTTTGACTGCAGGGTCCCCATCTTGTGAAACAGGGGAAATCCTGCAAAACGGTTCACAAATCCCATATTCCCGGCATAGCTGAACGGCAGTATCGACGAGCCGCCATAGGCAGCGATAATTTCCTGCATACGCGGAACCAGATAATCCCAGGCCTCATCCCAGCTGATTCTCTGAAATCTGCCCTCGCCTTTTTTTCCGACCCGGCGCTGGGGATACAGAAGCCGGTGCGATGAATAGAGCCGTTCGGGATACCCTCTCATCTTGCGGCAGATGAAGCCCTGTGTGTAGGGGTGATCGGGGTCTCCCCGCAGGGAAACGACGTTTCCGTTTTCAACCGTTGCCAGCATGCCGCAGGTGTCGGGACAGTCAAGCGGACAGATTGTTTTCCTGGTAGTGCGCATACCCTCACCTTTAAAAATGTTGTATTCAGAGTCGTCCTGCTCAAGGTATTATCCGCCTCAGCAAAAAATCACAACAAAAAGAACGCCTTCAACTGCTCAAAGCTGGTTGACACAGCCCAATCAAAACGATAGGTTGCATCTTCATAGTGGAAATTTCTTACACCGGCCGAATCAATGAGACAGGGCACTAT
>CBDUGK010000192.1:0-3415 GCA_965366875.1 uncultured Desulfobulbaceae bacterium
ACCGCCCTGGCAGAAGTAGGTGACACCACCATTGAGGAATCAAAAAACACCATCGATTATCTGACACGGCGCGGAGGAAAAGCAAGTATCTCCGCCGGAGACTTGACACTCAGCGGCTTCGGAGTGCTTGGCAATGAAACCGGTTACGAGATTGACGGTCTCGGTTTTGGCTTCAACTCCAATGACCATATCATGGGCACGTCCATCAACGTGGATTTTTTTGACCAGCAGATGTCTCTGAAAGGGATATATGCCAGCGGCGGTGAAGAAGGAAATTACATGGGTACCTGGTCCGAATCGGAAGGACGAAAAGGTGATGTCACAGGCGTTCTCCTGACAACCGATTTTTTCAATCAGTTGTTCATCACCGATTTTGAGTTTGACACGGTCAATTATGATAATGATACCGGTGACGGCGAGGACGAGGTGTACGACAAAGCCTATCGCATACGGATCGGCGGCCTCACCGAAGTTACCGACTATGATTTGAGCTACAGCTACAACGGACCCCAGTATGAGGTCGTGGGCAACCAGTCAATCGTCCGGGACTGGGCCGGTTTCGATTTCAACGGCGGCATAACCTATCCTCTGCATGCACTCAGGCTTCTGCTGAATTATTCCTGGGACAACGTCGAAGACGATGATCTGTTTGCCAGAATTTACTCCTTCACAAGCGGACTCGAGTATCAGTATTCCGGCTGGCAGCGTTTCCCCGTCAGTCTGCTCTTCCAACACAACACCCAACGCTCGGAAGACGAGCCGATTGATACTGAATCAACCGCTCTTGATACCAGCACCCTCGCAGGCAGTATCAGCTATCTCGAGGGTCCCTGGTCCGTGCAATTCACTTCGAGCTATTCAGAACAAGACGACAAAACTCTGAACGATTACGACACCCGGCTTTTCAGCTTCGCTGTCGTTCCCTCGTATACCCACACCTTCTTCTCGATCCTGCCGTCCTGGAGCCTGAACAGTTCCAAAGATCTCGTCTCAGAGGTCAGAACCGATACCAACACCCTGACCCTGGATATCTACTCCAGTTTTTTCAAAGATAGGGTGATCTGCGAGGCCGGCGGGACCTACGACTGGACTGAAAGCGATGATGACAGTGTCGATATGAACAATACGGCCCTCTACGGCCGGATAAACTATCGTTTCGAGCAATTGTGGCGGCTGGAAGACGCTACTATCGCTCTTGAATATCACTACAATCGCCAGGAAGACAACATTTACGACTCGAATTTCTCGGAAAACACCCTGTCGCTGGTGATTTCTTCCGCAATCCCCTATTCATTTTAGGGAGGATATCATGAAAACATACATGAAATTACAATTCGCGATCATTGCCATGCTGCTCTTCTGGTCTGTCAATGCATCCGCCATAACCATGAATGTCAGCACCTCATCTGCTGTAGTAGGGGAAACCGTTACCGTCTCAGTAACCGGCGTCTTTACCTTTTTCGCAACGCCGCCGCCCTTCGGGTCTCTCAGCGTTAATTTCGGGGATGGCTCCCCTGGACAGACCCTGGGCCTGTTAAGCACCGGCACATTTACCCTAACTGCAACGCACATCTATACTGCTGCCGGGACGTATACCATTACCGGCACAGGAGTCCCTGGGTCAGACACCTTGAATCCTCCGCTGTCAGTCACTCAAACTATAACAATAATTGATCCCGTCGACTCCAACCTGCCGCGTGGTGAAGTCGGCGTTGAATACGACCATCTGCTCCAATCTGCAACAGGAACAAGAGCAAACACCTATCGCCTGAACAGAGGAAAGCTTCCTCCCGGATTGACACTTGAGCGCAACGGGCGTATCACTGGCATTCCTGCCCAGAAAGGCTCATTTCCCTTTACTATCCAGATAACCAGTTCACGAGGATCACGGTTTACCCAGGATCTTATTCTTTATGTTGATCCCGGTGCGCTTGTCATCAGGGTCACTCCAGACATAATAAATGCTACCAGGGGAGGCAATACAAACCAGAGAGTCACCTTTACCGTTGTCTCACCAACAGTTCCAGTAAGAGAGACCATCCGCTCCACACGCGGTGAATTTCTGGCAGGCGGCAGAATTCTCGGTACCATCAACAGCCCGATGAGCATCGATTTGAATTCACCCCAGCCATCAGCGTCAGAAACAATCAGCATACCAAATACTGTTCTGCAGGCTGCGCTCAATGCCGGTACAACGAAAATCACCTACCGGAGAGCTTTTACGGCCCAGAACCTGCGTTCGGCTTCCGGCGACACAAAGGTCAGCTTGAGAAGCCCCGCCTCCGGCGAGCTCAGGATCACCAAGCTGAGAATATTTTTCGAGCAGAACAATCGTCCGATCATTCTGGTTGAACGCAACTCACGAGACCTCGACGCAAGCGTTGAAATTCACTACAATGGCTCCGGAACCCTGAAAGGTTTCTGGAAAGTTGACGAACGGATTATCGAGAGGGTCCAGAAGAACGTCTTCTATGGCAAGGTCATCACCCTGACAACCCCGAAAGCCCCAGCGCTGCCCACCTACTCCGAGGGTGCCCACCGTCTTCAATTTATCATCACTGAACCGGAATCCGACCAGCAGAGAATAGATTTTCCGGAAGCCATCTACCATGTCGAAGCCAAAACGGCTGAAATTATCACACCGATCACCCTGACACAACCTGACAACGGTGCTGAACTCAAAGGATCAGGAGAAGAGCTGACCTGGACGGAAGTGCAGCAGGTGGCAACCTATACGATCGAATTCCTGGAAAAAGATAACGATCAACCATTTTTCACGGCCTACACCAGAAGCGGTTCTTATTCCCTTCCGGAAAAAATCCTGGCCCTGAAATTCACTCACGGGAAAACCTACCAATGGCGGGTCAGGGGCTTCAATGCGGCAAGCGAAATCGTTGCAGAAAGCCCGCAACGGACCTTTACCCTTGGATCGACTTCCACTTTTGTTCCCAACCAGATCCTGTTCATCGTAGACAACAATGAAGCAGGTCTTAATCTGATCCCGGAGATCATTGCAAAATACGATCTGAAGATTATTGAACAGACTGAACTCGCGTCCTTGAAGCGCATTATGGTTCTTTGTAATACGGTCGCCGATGTTCAGGCACTCTCGGCACAACTGTCAACAGAGCCAGGACTGTACGGACCGCAGCCCAATTATATTTTTTCTACAATGGCTGAAGTCGACCCTCTTCGCTCGATGCAGTCGATTGACAAAATCATCGATTTAGACCGTATTCACCAGGTATCAAGTGGTAAACATATCCTCGTGGCAATCATCGATACCGGGGTTGATATCAACCACAAGGATCTGCTGGACCGCATCGGTGCACACGAGAATTTCGTGACCGACTCTTCGTATCAGGGTGAAATACATGGCACTGCCGTTGCCGGCATCATTGCCGGATCCCGGAAC
>CBDUGK010000193.1:0-3316 GCA_965366875.1 uncultured Desulfobulbaceae bacterium
TGCCCATGCGCTCAGTGACCAGGTCGGGGTTACGCATCAGCAGGCGGACCTGGTTGTCGGTATTGGCTTTGATCCGGTTGAGCTGAACTATGAGGACTGGATCCCGGATGTTCCCCTGATTCACATCGATACGACTCCGGCAGATCTCGATTTGAAAAACTATTCACTCGCCTGCGACGTGGTGGGAGAGCTGCGCTATTCACTGGAGCATCTGCTGGGCTCGGGATGCGGTGAAAAAAGATGGGATATCAACGGTCTTATCCATCGTAAGCAGGAGATGTTCAAACGATTGGCGGCGCCTGATGAAAAACTCGGGGCCAGAAGAGTGCTTGACGGTCTGCGTGCAGTTTTGCCGGAGGATGGCATTATGGCCTGTGACGTCGGATCACATCTGCATCTTATCGGTCAGCACTGGGTGACACCGTCTCCTGATTGCCAGCTGATGACCAATGGCTGCTCCTCAATGGGTTTTGCCATTCCTGCAGCCATTGCGGCGAAACTCAGTTGTCCTGATCGGCAGGTCTGCTGTGTCGTGGGGGACGGGGGGTATATGATGATGGCCGGAGAGATGGCAACGGCAATGCGCCTTGAGAAAAATATCGTCTTTGTGGTTGTCAATGACCGCCTTCTGTCACTGATCAGCATCAAAAAGGAGCGAAAAGGTCATGGCTGGAAGGGGACGGAACTCTATGGGGACGTTGATATCAAGGCAACCGAGAGTATGTTCGGGGTACCGGTAATCTCTGTTGCTGATGCCCGGGAATACGACCAGGCTCTGGAGCAGGCTTTTTCCCAGGCCGGCCCGGTTATTGTTGAAGTTTGTATCGATATTGAAGACTACCAGGAACTCGTTTTGAGGGGGAACAGATAATGGAGCGTGTCAGGATTATCCTCTGCGGCTGCGGAGGGGTAGGCAAAGAGTTTTTACAGCTGATAGCTGATCGTCACGGGGAGTTGCGGCAAAAGTACGGTTTGGACCTGGTCGTTGCCGCAGTTGTCGACTACCGGGGCGCGGCTATTACAGAATCACCGGAAGGTCTGCCGGTGGCTCAGCTCGTTGATTATCTCCGAAATGGCAATGAGGTCCAGACATTTTCCACCTATGGGCGGGACCATATTTCCGGGGTGGAGGTTATCGAACAGGTAGAAGCGGAGGTGATGGTCGAGGCGACACCAACTGACCTCAAAGACGGGGGAGTGGGGAAAAAACACATTTTTGCAGCAATTGAGCAGGGCATGGAAATTGTCAGCGCCAATAAAGGACCGTTTGTGCTTTTTTATGACGAATTATTCAAAAAGGCGCAGGAAAAAGGCTGTGGTCTGCATATCAGTGCCGCGACGGCCGCCGCACTTCCCACCCTGGACGTCGGTCTCACCAGCCTCGCCGGGAGCAGGATTCTGTCTGCGGAAGGAATCCTCAACGGCACCACCAACTACATACTGACAGAGATGCGCAACAATGGCACCAGCTATGATAATGCGCTCAAAGAGGCACAGCGGTTGGGTATCGCCGAGACCGATCCGAGCTATGATGTCGAGGGAAGAGACACTGCCAACAAAATTATCCTGATAGCCAACCGGGTCTTCGGCCAGACGCTGGGACTCGCCGATGTAGCCGCCGAGGGCATCACAGGGGTGAGTCCTCTAGACATTGAAGGAGCAACCAGGAGCGGAAAAGTCATTAAGCTGATTGGCGCGATAGAGCGGGACAACGGGGAGCTCAGGTTGAGCGTCGGGCCCAGGGCCCTGGATCAAAATCATCCCCTGGCTTTCGTGAATGGATCGGAAAAGGCGATCACCTATATGACCGATACCATGGGCAGTGTCACCGTGATGGGAGGCAAGAGCTCACCCGTCGGAGCAGCAGCCATGCTGAAAGATCTTATTAATGCCTGTAAATGACAGCTGGGGATGCAGAGCATGCGAAATGGGATAGTGCAGAGGAGTCGTTATTCATATGAAAGCGGACAAAACAGGCGAACAGAACAGGAGCGAGTGGGAGAGCACCGATAACTGGACACTTCCCATAGGATTCTATTTTTCAAAGAAGGACACAAGATGGCTGGTTCCCCGTCTTAATCCAGCACTTGGCTGGACATTCAACCTTGGAAACAAGAAAGGTGCCCTGGCGATGCTGCTCTCTTTTCTCATTCCTATCTTGCTGTTAACAGGGGTTCTTCTCGTCTTCGCATTGCTGGCAATGCGAAACTGTTAGCATGAGTTTGGCAAAAACCACCAGGCAGGTACAGGAAGGCCGCACACCATCCGTTCCTGATGTGCAATGTACTTGAAAAGTTTGGCCAGAATCCGGCGCCTGTCTTACTGTTACGAGTTAAAATGCTTGCCTTTTGGCAAGAAAATAAAAGCGAGAACCGCTGCCAGGAGATACAGCATGCCAGCAGAGGCGAAGACCATTCGCATTCCAAAAAAACTTGAAATGGCAAAGCCCAGCAGCGGGCCGATCATCCTGGCTCCTGCGTTCACTGAACTGTCAATTCCATAGACGGTTCCTTCATCGCCCTTCTCTGTGAAAACAGCAAGTAACGCACTTATTGATGTAATGACACCGCCAAGCAGCGCACCATAAAACAGCTGCAGGATGATGAGCTGCCAGCTGCTTTGAACCAGGCTTTGCAGAATAAATGCCAGACCGGCACCAAACAAACAGATCATTATCACTGGCTGATGATTGAACCGGTCGCCGAGTCGGCCAATTGTTACTGAAAAAATGGCTGTTGATGCAGAGGCAACACTTATGACGATTCCGGTATAGCTGTTGATCTGATTTTGATCGTCAATCAGGGAAAGGAGAAACAAGGGTAGAATGGGGTAATAGATGATTCTTCCTGATTGGTTGATAAAACGCAGCAGATAGAGCACGCCAACCCCAGGTGTGCGCAGGACCCTCATCCAGGCGCCGAGAATGCTGTTCTGACTTTTCTCTTCAGACCTTCTCGGGACAAACTGCTCATCGATAAAGTGCCAGACGATAATGCCCGATATCAGGAGAAGGGGTGCAGTGAAATAGAATACTGACTGATAGTCAAACAGGTCGGCAATCACCCCACCGAGCAGAGGACCTAAAGCAAAGCCCAGACCCATGGAAACCTGCATGAGTCCCATTGCAAAACCTGATTTAATCCGTGGTACGGATGCTGCCACTAACGCATTGGCAGCGCCAAAAACACCGGTTACGGCTCCCTGAAGCATTCGTAACAGGACAAGCTCCTCCGCAGAACGAGGAAAAGCCATGAGCAGCAAAACAATGGCTCCTCCGAATGTCGCCCGCTCGACCATAACTTTTCGTCCATATCTA
>CBDUGK010000194.1:0-3315 GCA_965366875.1 uncultured Desulfobulbaceae bacterium
ATATGAAATGCTAAATGAAATAAAAGCTCAATCATGGAAAGCAATGAATTCTTTCGTTCATTGCGTATTCCATTGATTCCGGCCGGTGATTCCAGCCGAAGGCGGCCACCGATTCCACGCGATCCCGGCCACTCATTCCAGATGATCGCGGCCAGTTGATCGGAGCGTAGCGACGCGGTTATTTGTCCTTTACCTCACCATTATCCTTCACGTCAAGTTCGCATTCTTTTTTCTCATAGAGTCTCCATCAAGTTTTATTTTATGTGCGCTGTGTACCAGCCTGTCGAGAATAGCATCGGCAAGGGTCGGGTCCCCGATCTGTTCATGCCAGTGGTCAATAGGCAGCTGACTGGTGACCAGGGTTGATTTAAGCCCATGACGATCCTCCAGGATCTCAAGCAGATCATAACGCTGTTCCCGGCCGAGTTGGTCAAGTCCGTAATCATCGAGAACCAGCAGGTCTGCTTTCGCAAAAGATGATAGCAGTTTCAGATATCGACCGTCGCCTTTGGACAGGTTCAGATCCTCAAAAAGTTTGCTTATTCTCAGATAGATCGTATTAAACCCTTCCCTGCAGGCCTTTTGAGCAAAGGCACATGCCAGGTACGTTTTCCCGACCCCGGTGGGCCCGGTGATTATCAGATTGTTATGCGCTTTAATCCACTCGCAGCCGGCCAGCCTCATGACAAGAGATTTATCCAGCCCTCTTGGGTGACGGAAGTCGATGTCTTCTATACAGCCGTCCAGACGGAGCCTGGCCTTTCGCAATCGTGTATTCATTCTCCTTGTCTGCCTGACAGCCATTTCACGGTCGAGCAGGAGGCCGAGCCGTTCTTCAAAGCCCATGTCATCAAGTGAGTCCATCTGCAGCTGTTCGTCGAGTGCAGCCACCATACCGGTGAAGCGTAATGTCGTCAGTTTTTCAAGCGTTGGATGAAGCAGCATTATTGTCTCCTTTAACAGGTTTTAAGTCATAGTAGGCAGCACCACGGATATTACGGTGTTGCACCGGTCTGGTGTTCGTTTCTTTTTCTCTGAGCGGTTTTTGGTCCAGTCCGTTTTTGAGGATGGAGTCGATACTCCGGTAAGACAGCGCGTTGATCTGCAGTGCCCGGTCACACGCCGCCTCAAGCCGCTGTTCACCGTAGGATTTGCCCAACCGCAGGATTCCGAGCAGGGTTCGATACGCCTGCTGTGGATGAGCCCTTTGGACAAGCAGTGTTTCGGTGAGCACCTTTGTTTGCGGACCGACTTTTGCCGCCCACCTGGTAAATCTCTCAGGGCTCCACTCCGAGTATTTCCGGTGTCGTGGTGGCATATGTTCTCGTATGGTTGTATGGCGCCCCCGGAACTGGGTACGGATGTGGCTTGCCACCCGCTGATTTCGATACAGACATTCTACCGTTGTTTGTGTGTAACGAATCTCCAGTTTCTTTTTTACCAGGGTATATGGGACGGAGTAATAGTGTCCGTCAACCTCCACATGATAATCAAGGTGAACCACAGCCTTCTTCCAGTAGGCTATTTCATAGGCAGCTGCGGGAAGTGGTTTCAGTGCCGGTTTGTCCATTTCAACAAAGCGGCTTCGCCTGCTGCCGGGCAGCTTTTTGAAAGGCTTGGCGTTGAGGAGGCTCAGGAGTTCTTTGATTGTCTTGTTGAGTTCTGCCAGGCTGAAGAAGGTGTGCTTCCGGAGCCGTGCTAATATCCAGCGCTCCACCAGCAGAACACCGGCTTCAACTTTCGCCTTGTCCCGTGGTTTTCTTGCTCGGGCCGGCAAAACGACAGTCTGGTAATGGTTGGCGAGATCGTGGTAGGTTGGGTTGATGTCAGGTTCATAGCGGCAGACTCTGCTGACTCCGCTTTTCAGGTTGTCGGGCACGACCGCCTCCGGAACACCGCCGAAGAAGGAAAAAGCGCGGACATGAGAGCTGATCCAGTCTTCGATCTGCTGGCTCAACGTGGCCTCGGCATAGGTGTAATTGCTGGCACCCAACACCGCCACAAAGATCTGTGCTTTATGTATTTCTCCGGTTTCCCGGTCAATCACATTGACCGTTTGGCCTGCATAGTCGACAAACAGTTTCTCGCCTGCCCGGTGTTCATGCCGCATGACCACATCCAGCCGGGCAGCCCAGTCCCGATATTTGTGACAGAACCAGCTGTACTGGTAGCCCTCCGGGTTTCGTTCTTTATATTCTTCCCAGAGCAGATTCAGGGTGACGTCTTTACGCGCTTGCAGTTCCTTGTGCACTTCGTGAAAGTCAGGGAACAGTCGTGAACTGTTGCGTGGGGTCGGAGGCGGGAACAGCAATTGTTCCAGGACATTGTCGGTAAGCTCTTCAGCAAGAGGCCATGTAAGCCCTGCATTTCTTACCCGCTGGATATAATCGCTGACCGTGCTGCTGCCTATTCCACAGCTCATACCAATCTCACGGTTGCTGCGGTTTAATTCATATTTGAGGCGTAATACCTCACGTATCTTTCGCATAGATAACCTCTTGCCTGGCATGAAACCCTCCTTGATTAATTCATCGTAAAAAGGGTTTTTCTACCATTTGATTCTATGCGTCGCTACTCACCAAAATGGTGGCCGGAATACTCTGGAATCACCGGCCGGGATCAAATGGAATCAGTGGCCGGAATGAAATGGAATCGGTGGCCGGGATCAAATGGAATGGGTGGCCGGAATGGAATGGAATCCATGGCCGGGATCGTCTGGAATATGCACTGCGTGTCGATGGGGGAAATGATTAGAGTGCATTATCTTTCGATAATCCTTCCACTAAGTAAAGGCAAATAGTTTACATTTCCTCCACCCACATGGTTATTATACCCGATCGGGTGTGTTATTATACTTAAACGATCTTGCCATACCCGTTCGGGTATATTATAGTAGGAATTATAATTTTTATACCCGATGGGGGATAGTATGGCTGATCCATTGATTGAATTTGTTAAAGAGCGCCGGCGTAGGTTGGGATTGACTCAAAAAGAGTTGGCCGATCGGGCGGGGGTTGGTCTCAGGTTTATTCGTGATATCGAGCAAGGTAAAAAGTCCCTGCAATTGGACAAGGTTAATCAGCTGCTGGCACTGTTTGGGTGTAGAATGGAACCTGTCCCCTTTCGTATGGATGTAGATAATGCGAAGAGCTGAGATCTATCTGCAGGAATACCTGGCCGGTATACTGGAAGAGCGGGAATCCGGTTACTTTTTCTTGTATGATCAAGAATATCTGAAACAGACTGATGCAGTAGCGATCAGCCTGTCACTGCCTCTTCAGCCCAGTCCATTTGAAGATAAACGATTGTTTCCCT
>CBDUGK010000195.1:0-3315 GCA_965366875.1 uncultured Desulfobulbaceae bacterium
CTTTTTTATTCTGCAGCTCGAAGATGCGGTGCGGACAGACGATGGCACACATGCCACAGCCAATGCAGGTTTTTTCGTTCAATTCGAGAATGGCTGCTCCGTCAATATAGCGGAAGTCTTTCATCGGCTTGTACTCCTAGTATATAAATGGTGCCGCGACCCATAACAGCAGGCTAAAGAGCGCGCTGAAACATTGGAACGGAAGCCCTTTGCGCATCTCTTTTTCGACTCCGGAAAGAGAGGTGTAGGGAGTCGCCCCGGTAAAATTCATGGCAAGATAAGAGGCAGCGCCGGTTATCAAGAGCATGATACTGAGCTTTTCAATAAGTTCGGATTCGGCCATGGCTGTCAAGAGGTAAAGCATTCCAGTAAAAATGCCGACAATCGCTCCCTTTAACCATAACTGGCGCCCGGGTACCCATGGCAGCAATACCGGCGTGAGCACGGCCCCCGCAATAATCGAACCAATTATGGCGCCACCTGCCTTCAGCCCTCTCGTCCATGCAGCCTGAAGGGAAAAAATATCTGGGCCGATTCCGGAAACGATACAGCTGATCACGGTTACAAGTACTACAATTTTCCAGATAAGCAGGATTTCCACCGGCACAAGAACCAGCCGCTCAAGGAAGGTAAAGGTGACTGCCCGCATGGTTTCATCGGCCTGCTTGTTGTTTCTGATGAAATTCCGGATATCTTTTGCCCTGAGGGGGCCAAAAACCCCGATAAACCCACATTTCTTTTTAAGTTTGTACGTGGCAACCCCGGTGGCGGCAAACTGGGGAAGGATAAGCTCTCGGTGAGAGACTACCTGGGCAAGTCCTGTTCTCTTGACCTGCAGGGCGATCTCGTCATCGGAAAACGTTCCCTTGCCGGCAGCGCACCAGACATTGATCCCCCTGGTGTCAACCACGAGGATCCAGGCGTCCAGGCCGGCAAGCTCCCTGCGCAGACTATCAAAACTCAGCTTATAGTTGGCGGTGACGAAGACGGGTGACTCGCTGGCGGGGCTGCCTGTGCAATAGAGTCCGGGATTGACTTTGTACTGGTTGCGTGCAATGCCGGCGCGCGCTCTGGCGCTGCCCAGGTGATCTCTGAAACCAAGGGTTGTTTTGACCTGGGGCACTGCACCGCCTGCTGTGTCGATAAAGCCTGCAACAAATGGTTTGACAGCGTATCCGGGACGTTCATGGACCCCAGTCCTGGGGTCCGGTTCCGGGCCTCAGCAGGGAGCATCATCACCGCAGCCGATTGGTCCGGCAGGGATTGTTTCGGCAATTTTCGCTTCCGTTTCCGGCTGAAATTGGAAGAGTTCTCCAGGGAATAGTTCTTTAGTCTTTTTCATACGACGGACTCGCAATGCAATAAAGCGGATATTGAGGTGGCGATCAGCTCCAGCTTTGTCTTGTCCACACAGTAACATGTCCTGGGACCTTCCACTTCTCCCAGGATTAATCCGGCTTCTTTGAGGATTTTCAAGTGCTGACTGACGGTGGATTGTGCAAGAGGGAGAACTTCGACGATTCGCCCGCAGACGCAGCGGTTTTCTTCAAGCAGGTGCTTGATGATCCTGATGCGTGCCGGGTGCCCGAGAGCCTTGCAGAGGCGGCCCAGGTCGTCTGCCCCTGTCCGGATTGCCGCGGCAGGAGGTGCCGGGGTATATCTGTGCTTCATGTGTGCTCCCTTAATCGTTAATCTACGATAAACGATTAAGGGAGCCTGGGTCAAGTTTTTTTTTGGCGCTCGGCAGGCACCAGCCGAAAGACTTCAGAAACGGCGCTATTCAGCCAGGGGTGAGATCCTGGGAGCCAGGATTTTGGAAATGGCTACGGACCTGTTATCGTTATTTCTCCGCCGCTTCGGGTTCATCTTTTACAGCGGGCTGAGAGTTGCCGCCTGTGATTACCACGGCCGGTGTTGGTTGCTCGTTGACGATTAATTTGAAGACATCGGGCCGTGCATAGTGTCCTGTCACGTCAAAATCATACTTGCCTCTGACAATTTCATTCATGTCGAGGTCAGCAGTGAGGATGGTTTCGCCAGCAAAGTGGGGTTCAACCAGGAAATTACCAAAGGGGTCAACAATGCAACTGCCTCCCCGGCAGATTATATCCTCGGGATTTCCGGAGATGCAGAGATCATCGGGATAATCTTTTGCCCTGACAAACTGGTTGCAGGACAAGACGAAACAGCGACCCTCCGCCGCAATGTGCCGCATGCTGGCGAACCAGGAATCGCGGTTGTCGGCGGTAGGTGCGCAGTAGAGCTGTATACCTTTGCTGTACATGGCCATGCGCAGGAGCGGCATGTAGTTTTCCCAACAGATAACCGCACCGAGTCTGCCCAGCGGAGTGTCATAGACAGGCAGGGTGGCACCGTCCCCGAAACCCCACACAAGTCGCTCGGAGCCGGTGGGCATCAGTTTACGATGTTTACCCAGGTACCCCTCCGGCGAAAAAAAGAGCACGGTGCAATACAGGGTGCCGCCATCCCGCTCGATCACACCGATAACCAGGTGTACGTTAGATTCCCTGGCTATTTCTCCGAGTGCGTCGACGTCCGGGCCGGGAACATCAACCGAGCTTTCCCAGTAGCGTCGGAATGTTTCACGTCCTTCAGCAGAGCGGGCTCCGACCACGGCACCAAAATCCATACCCCTTGGATAGGCGGAGATAAAAGCTTCGGGGAAAAGGACGAGTTCTGCTCCCCTGGAGGCGGCGTCTGCTGCCAGTTGTGCCGTCTTCTCAAGCGTCTTTTGGCGATCGAAAAAGACTGAGGAAGCCTGGACGACGGCGACGCGTATCGGGGTTTTCATTGTTGTCATCATATTTTCCGGTATTTCCTCAAGTATCTCTTATTTGCCCAACCCTCCCATGATGCCGCGAACCGCGGCCGGAATATCGGCGGGAAGAATAACCATTTTGCCGTTTGCGCTTGTCGCCATCGCCCTGAGGCTGTCGATGTATTTTTCACCCAGTATGTACATAACCGGCAATTCATGATCCTTAATCGCCTGGGTGACTTTTTCGATGGCCTGCTGGCTTGCTTCGGCAAGGATAATTTTGGCCTGGGCATCGCGTTTTGATGCCTCGAAACGGCCGTCCGCCTCGAGAATGGCAGCATTCTTGTCGCCGTCCGCCCGGGTGACGGTAGCCCGGCGCTGGCGCTCGGCGGCGGCCTGTTCCTCCATCGCTGTCTGCATGGTTGAACTCGGGTTGATGTCCTGTATCTCCACCGTCTTCAGGGTTATGCCCCAGTCGGCGATGTCGTCTGAGATGGAGGTTTTCAATTTCGCCTTGATCATGTCGCGGCTCGACA
>CBDUGK010000196.1:0-3310 GCA_965366875.1 uncultured Desulfobulbaceae bacterium
GCAATCCTTTCAACGCTGGGCAAACGGGTCCCTTTCGGGATCAGACTGTTTCTGACAGCATTTGCCATTGCCGATGACCTGGGTGCGATTCTCGTCATTGCCCTCTTCTATACGCCGACTATCCATCTCTCCTATCTTGGTGCGGCGCTGGCTATCTGCGCGGGTCTTTTCATTCTCAACAGGTTATGGGTGCGAAGCCCGCTGGTCTATATGGCCATGGGCGGAATTCTCTGGTTTACGATCGCGCACTCCGGCCTGCACGCAACCATTACCGGGGTCCTTGTTGCCATGTTTGTTCCGGCGAAAAGCAGATACAACACCGACCTGTTCCTGCAAATGGTAAGGGAGAGGCTGGAGCAGATCCGCTGCAAGGACGGCGATTGCGGCTATACCATCATGCTGAAGCGCTCTCACCTTGAAGCCGTTCAGGCAATCGATACAGCCTGCAATGAGGTTGAAACACCGCTTCAGAGAATGGAACATGCCATGGAACCGTGGATCGCCTACCTTGTTCTGCCGCTGTTTGCGCTTGCCAATGCCGGCGTCGTGATGGCGGACCTGAACATTCAGGTTGCCCTGCTCCACCCGATCACCATGGGTGTCGCGCTCGGTCTCACCCTCGGCAAGCCGGTAGGGATCACACTCTTCACCTGGGCCGCCACGCGCCTGCTGCGGGTGAACCTGATTGACGGCGTCACCTGGCTGATGATCGTCGGTGTCGGATTCCTCGGCGGCATCGGCTTCACCATGTCGCTCTTTATCGGGGCTCTTTCATTCAGCGTGCCGGTTTATCAGGAATATGCCAAATTGGGCATTATCATCGGCTCCATCGCCAGTGCCCTGCTCGGCTATATCCTGCTGAGGATTGCCGGTTCTGCAACAAAAGAATAGAATGCTCAGTGCCCATGAGCCAAATGGAGATTGCAAGTATGCTCAGTGTGCAATAGCTATGAACGTCAACTGTCGCCTGTACTTTGAATTCAATGCCTCTCATATGATATGTGAATGAATTAAAAGAAAAAAAAGCTGCATGAGAAGGAGAAAAATCCTAACTTTCAGTCTGGTTTAGAAACTCTGGGCCGCTCAGGTCTGTTTGACTGGAATGCTCTTTTTTATAAGCAATGAATGCGGCATAGCGCGTCACGTCTTCGCCGAACGCGCATTGGGCGAAAGTTATGGTGTCTGCTTTTTCGTCAGGATTCTCGGTTAAGACATTTCTCCAGTCAAGTCTCAGCGAAACAAGGTTCACAGACACTATTTTTTCAGGATCGGAGAGATACTGTTCCAGAAAAGCAAGCCGCTCCTTCGGGGTTTCATAGCCTTTCATTGCAGTTGACAACTCAGTCTCGGTTTCTTCAAGCATGGACTCAACTTTTTCGAGGTTCTCCGCTTCGTCAACAGAAGCAGTGCCTACCATTTCATGAGTGTGATTGTCACCTCCAAACATTTCCCGCATGGCCCGCAACTCCTCCTGGCGTTGTTTTAACGCTCCAAGATCTGCTCTGCGGACCGCAAGTTCATGTGACGCTGAGTCGGTAATGATCTTCAGGATATATTTCTCCAGCTGCTTACGCGAGGCTTCAAACGTTTCAGCCAGCCCGACTATTTTATGATCGGAAAAAGTAGTTGATGTCAACCTTTCATCACCAGTAATCATTTCACCGTGTTTGCTGCGCCCAAAAATCGTTCTGTCAGTTCGAGTCATTGTCAGAAGTGCCACCCTTTCCGATCCTGGTGAAAGCGCAGCCTCAGGACTCGACGTCTCCCGTTTTGCCAACAGGTCCTCGATTTTTTCAGAGCCCGCAAAGGCAGCTTTTATGAGGGGATCGGAATAATCGTGAGAATTTTTCAGATATATTGGGCCGGGAATGCCTGCAACAATCTTTTTACAGTGTTCCCGGCAGACCTCAAACGGTCTCTGCAGCCGTTTTCGATACCCGCGAACATGTTTTATCTTGGGCTCAATCGTTTCCACGATGGCTTCTATGCGCTCGAACTCCGCACGACTATCCTGGAACCATCCCTTCATGCTCTCCAGCACCGATTGTGACTTTTGGGGCCGGGGCTCCGGACTGCTGGCCCGGATGTCTGGTTTTTCTTTCATTGTTCTGCTTGTGACGCCGGTATCATGTCACCGTGCACTGTAAACTTCTTTCATCTCAGCCAGTGTCATCTGGCGGTAGTCTGTGGCATGCCCCGCCTGACCAAAGGTTTTCATCCGGGCAATATACACCTGCTTCATCATCTCACGTGCAGGTTTAAGATAGTCACGCGGGTCGAACTTGTCCGGCTGTTCACTGAAGACCTTACGAATCGCCGCTGTCATTGCCAGCCGG
The DNA here is from genome assembly GCA_965366875.1 of uncultured Desulfobulbaceae bacterium. Taxonomy (GTDB): domain Bacteria; phylum Desulfobacterota; class Desulfobulbia; order Desulfobulbales; family Desulfocapsaceae; genus MADRE3. Next base: position 2,337 of record CBDUGK010000196.1, read on the forward strand.
CTGTCGGTATCAACGTTAATCTTGCGCACCCCATGCTTGATGCCGTCCTGGATTTCCGGGAGTGGAATACCGAACGTGCCCGGCATCCTGCCTCCATACCTGTTTATCATCTCAACCAGCTCCTGGGGCACCGAACTTGAACCATGCATTACCATGTGACAGTTCGGCATCTTCGCATGGATCTGGTGGATACGGTCCATAGCAAGTTTGGGTGGCAGAATTTCCCCTGTTTTTGGATCCTTGCGTCCTGATTTATATGCCCCATGACTCGTCCCGACAGCCACCGCCAGTGCATCCAACCCTGTTTTGGCCACGAAATCCTCAGCCTGCACCGGATCGGTCAGGTGCTCCTGAATTTCCGAGTCGCTGAGCCCTGCGCCCTGGCCATCTTCGATACCGCCAAGACAGCCAAGCTCACCTTCTACCGTTATTCCAAGGGGGTGTGCTAATTCAACGACCTGCCGGGTAACCGTGACATTTTGCTCATAGCTGTTCGGCACTTTTCCGCTTTCATCAAGAGAACCATCCATCATCACCGAAGTAAAACCCAGCTCGATTGCCAACCTGCATGATTCAGGACTATTGCCGTGGTCCAGGTGCAGTGCCGTCGGAATCTGCGGGCATTCTTCGACTGCCGCCTCCATGAGTTTTTTCAGGTAGATCAGCTTGCTGTACTGCAGTGCCCCACGACTGGCCTGGATGATCACCGGGCTGTGGGTTTCGACCGCTGCCTCCATGATTGCCTGGATCTGTTCCATGTTGTTGACGTTGAAAGCCCCGACACCGTAGCCGCCCTTAGCGGCCTCGTCAAGAATTTGGCGCATAGGTACAAGTGCCATAATCGTTATCCTCCTGAATTTTTATCAGATGAGCCTCTTGAAAAATGATGATTTTCGTTCAAAATCAAGGCATGCGAAAAATTTTACCGCAGACATATAATTGATATTCCGAGGATAAAATGTTTTAGCATAACG
>CBDUGK010000197.1:0-3163 GCA_965366875.1 uncultured Desulfobulbaceae bacterium
CCGCCTCGTCCCTGTTTTGCCATGGCGTGTCCGTCAATAGCGGTGGCCGCGGCTGAGGGGGTACCGGGAATATTCAGGAGAATTGCCGAAATAGAGCCGCCGGTAAAACCGGAGGAATAGAGACCGAGCAGAAGGCAGAAGGCTGTAATCGGGCTCATTGCAAACGTAAGCGGAAGGAGCAGAACCATGCCCAGGCTGATGGTCAGCCCCGGGGTCGCCCCAATGAAGAGCCCAAAGAAAACCCCCGCCATACTGGCTAAAATGTTTTTCCATTGAAGTACGTCCGCCAGTGCGGCCAATGCCATATCCATAGATCGACCTAACCTAAAAGAAGATTCCCGCTGGAAGTTGAACACCGAAAAATTTCTGAAACAGGAGATAAACAACGGTGGTGGTTGTTATCGAAAAAATAACGATGCCCAAGGGCTTTCTTGACCCGGCAACCACGGTGAGCGCGGCGAGAAAGACAAGGGAGACTGCGAAGAATCCAGCATAATGCATGAGCTTCACGTAGAGGGCTATCAAAACCAGCAACCCCGGAATTCCCAGCAGTTCTCTTCTTGGCATTACAACCTTGGTGCCGTTTTGTTTGGACATAAGAGCGCTGACGAGAAGTATCAGGCTGAGAATTGCCAGCAAACCTGCAAGCACCCAGGGGACAAATGCAGCACCGAGCGTCTGAGGCAGGTCACGGGACGGAAGCCTGGCTATCATGAATGCATAAAACCCGGTAAACGCCAATAACCAGATTGAGACAATAATATTAACCCGACGCATAGGACTACCAACCTGTCTGGGGAAGGCACCGTCATTCGTGCGCCTTCCCCGATTAAATGGTTACTGCTTTTTAAGTCCGGTATCTGTCATGATCTTGGCGATTTTATCATCCATGGGAAAGACGTACGCATTAAAATCTTCCTTGCCCATGAAGGCGATGTTGAAACTGTTCTTCTTGGAATATTCGACAAATTCAGGATCCTCCGAGCCCTTTTGAAATGCCGATTCAAGTTTTGCAATCACATCGTCAGGGGTCCCCTCTGGAACACTGATTCCGCGGAAGAGTTCGATAACGACGTCGTACCCCAGCTCCTTCATCGTCGGAATATCCGGAAATGCCGGGTCTCTCTCCTCACTCGGCATTACCAGCAAGCGTGCTTTTCCTGCCTGCACCTGGCCTGCGACTTCCGGCAGGGGAACACAAATGACCTCGACTTCACCCCCGAGAAGACTCGGAATTCTGCGCTGTGCGCCAAGAGGAACATGAATGAGCTGCAGCCCCAGCGCCTTTTCGATGAAGATCGGTGTCAGGTGGGTGGCACTGCCGGTACCTGCGTTGCCAACCTTTATTTTATTCGGGTTTTCCTTGACATAGGCGGCAAACTCCTCAAATGTTTGCCAGGGGGCGTCGGCCCGAACGGCTATCGGCATCGCGCTGTACCCGACCCGTGCAACATGCGTAAAAACATCATGCTTGAAGGGAACGTTGCCGATATTGGTGGTCGTTAAAATGCCTGTGGAGACCCAGCCGATGGTGTAGCCATCGGCTTTTGCCTCTTTGAGTTCTGTCAACATGATTCCACCGCCTGCCCCCGGCCGGTTTACCGCAACGATATTTTGTCCGAGGTGTTTCTCAGTCGCCTTGGCGATCAGTCGTCCCATGGCATCAGCTGAACCACCGGCACCATATGGTATCAGCAGCTGAATAGGTTTTGAGGGGTAATCATCAGCGAAGGCTTTTATACCGAAGCTTAACGTCACAAGGATTGCAAGTACTGCAGCTATCGTTCTTTTCTTTAACATGTCAACTACCTCCTACTTGCTTGAAGTTTAGAACGCGCCGGCTTCTTGGCAATGCCGGCGAGTTCCTGACCATGATGGTCATACAGACTATACCATTGCCCACGCTTCCTTGATTACTCGTTTTGTATTGGCAATAACCGTTTTAGAGGTTTCTCCGGCCAATAGCGGCCTGACCTCTGCACTCATGACCGGCCTGTCGTCAGGATTGAGCAGACCGAGATCCAACAGGAGCCTGAAATAGTCTCGAACCTCGGGCGTGTCTATTTCGCCTCCCGGCATGCCAAATCGAGGCTGTTTGTCTCCATAAGTCGGGTGTCTCCTGTCCTTAAAAGAGCAGTTGCCAATATGAAAATGCATCGGAAAATCTTTGACCAGCGGAATGGCATCCTCAGGTTTTTCGCGGAGGAGCGGGAAGTGAGAAAGGTCCGCCAGCACACCGAAATTGTCAAAGTCCTTGCGGACTTCAGCGGCTATCTCAGCAGCATCCTTGAAGTGCCCGATAAGGAAACATTTGTCGATATCGAAATCAAACACCTTCATATACAGCTTTATGTCGCCCTGGGACTTGGTAAACTCGCAGATCTCTTTCAGGGAATCGACAAGTATCTTTTTGGCATCTTCCTTTTTTTCTTCTCCGGGGTGTTTTCCTGAGAAGACCCTGGCCACGGAGGCGCCGATATCGTAAGCTTCGTCGATACCGCTCTTCATCATGCTCAGCGCCTTTCCTCTTTCTACTGGATCAAAGTGATTGATGTTCAGCTTATTGGAAAACATACGGGGCTGGCAGGCATAGCAGACTTCCATGTGTGAGGTTTCGAGCAGTTGCCGGACCTCGTTGCGAACCTGAATATCTTTGATCCAGCCTACCTCAACCGCAGTCCAGAAGTCATCCTCGACAAGGGTCCGCAACGATTCAACGATCGGCCCCTCACCCCTTACTATCTCCGGAAAAGCCTTGAAATGAACGATACCCAGTTTCATGTAACGGTAGATAGAAAAATGCTCCATATTCCCCCCATCTGCAATTTAACAGTTTATATTTGAATATTGTCCATCTTCAGGCGATGTAATCAAAAGAGTACCTTCAGCCTTCATACTACATAGTAACCAATTCCATGCAAAGACTATTTTACCGATAGTCCCCCGCTACAGGGGTCTATCACCAGGCTCGCATCGATATCACTCATCCCGTCTCCTTTTTCAACAATCGTAAAAGTGCTCCGACACACATCTCGGCAAATAGCTGGTCGTTAATCTGCAGGTCCACCTCGTTGTATTCAATGTCAGGCCTGAGTTCTTTTTTCAGGCTGGTCAAGAGAAGATCATAGCCTCCGGGATCATGAAACAAGCCGCCCTCGCGGCC
>CBDUGK010000198.1:0-2945 GCA_965366875.1 uncultured Desulfobulbaceae bacterium
CCAATTGTCAAGCCTGCCCCCTTGTTTTTATGACCCCTTGTTTTTACCAGCGTCTTGAGGTGCTCGATTTTTTCAACCAGTTTCTGCTGATTTTCTGCTCTCTTTTCCAACCGGCCTGCCGCCTGGCTCAATCCAGAAAGATCACGATTCAGTCTTCTGCTCAGCTCCATTAAGCTCAGATTGGCAGCTTCTCTTACCAGAAGGGCAATCACTGCCCGTGGTTCTGAGACCCTTCGCTGTTTGCTCATCCGTTTTAACTCGCCGTGGTCTATCTTATAGTGATCACAAACTACATCAATGATATGATCAAGTGAGAGCATGCTAGCCATTTCCTGAGATGCTTTGAAATGGGCTTCTTCGGCAAAGTTGTCTGAGCCGAGAATCTCTCCTTCTGCATTCCCCCGATGAAACTTTACAGAATCTGCTTCGTCTGTTCCTGCATGGATAAAACTGCGGAAATAATCAATTGCTCTTTTTCTTTGCTGGTCAAACTGTGACAGAACCCAATCTGTTGTCAGCCATGAGACGGCAACATTGGCCACATAAACATTGTGACTGGACCAGGGGTATTTATCCGGAGTGCTGACGATTCCTGCACGAACCGGGTTGTTATGGATATAGCGGACAAGCTCAAGCAGGTAGCTGTCGGCGTCAATGAGGATCGCTTTGTATCTGCCTTGAAAAAGATGACCTGCCCGATTTTTGCGTTTGTTGAAATACCGGGTATATCGAAAAGATATGTTCTGGATGATACGGGATAGAGGAATTTCAGCAACTTGAACTGCTAAGTGGACATGATTTGTCATTAAACAGTAGGCATGAATGCGATGACGATATCGCTCAATACCCTCCTGCAGAAGAGAGAAAAACCGGTTTCGATCCTGCTTGTTGAAGAAGATATTCTGGCCAGCATTGCCACGTAAAATGACGTGATAACATGCGCCTGGGTAGTGGATTCTTGGTTTTCGGGGCATGATTGATCTATAGTTTATAAATGCCCATATGTCAAGCCTGACCCCAAAAGAAGAAATAATTGTTTTCATAAATAGACAGAAATGATCTATAATACATGCAATTAACTATAAACATTAGAGATGACAATGAAATTAATTGGCCGGATATATTATAGTACCTCCTTTCGCCATACAGTCGTACTTCTGCTGACACTCCTTTTTTTTCACCAGCCTGCGGTTGGTATGGACCGGGAGTGGCTTTATACCGTTGAGAATGGTGACAATCTCTGGAGCTTGAGCAAAGAGCACCTGAAGTCGATGCGTTATTGGAAAAAGCTCGTTGTGTTGAACAACATCAAGGATCCCTATAACCTTCAGCCCGGCACGACTCTGCATATTCCTGTAGAGTGGCTGAAATCGGGATCATCTGTGGCAACGGTTGCAGAACTGACAGGGGAGGCTACAATTGTTGGTCACAAGTCCGGCCAGATGATACCTGCCCAAAAAAACATGCTGCTCTGGGACAACGATATAATAAAAACCTCGAGTGACAGTAATGCAACACTTCAGTTTACGGATGGCTCGAGGATACTGATCCAGGCGGAATCTGAGCTGAAGGTAGAAAAGCTGGTAGGCTATGGTTCAACAGGTATGGCAGACACTAAAGTGCGTTTAAAGACCGGGCGTACTCATAACAAGGTGATCCCCAGGACTGAACAGGGATCGCGTTTTGAAATTTCCACCCCTTCGGCCATTGCCGCTGTGCGGGGTACAGAGTACCGTATCAGTGCAGGAGAAAATGGAGAATCGCGGACAGAAGTCCTTACCGGCGCTGTCGGAGTTGACAGTTCGGGCAGTTCCCAGATGGTGCCAGAGGGCTTTGGAACCGTATCGTACCGCGACAGAAAACCGCTCGATCCGGTCAGGTTGCTTCCGCCTCCTGATCTTTCCGGAGCTCCAGAATCGATCTACAGGGTACCGTTCTCTCTCAAACCGTTGCCACTTGAAGGGGCCCGCCAATTTCGACTGCAGATCGCACGAGATGATACCTTCAGCACCCTGCTTTTTGATTCAACCTTCCCAAACAATAATGTATGGGTGCCTGATCTTCCCGATAATGAATATTTTCTGCGGGTTAGCGGTATTGATAATAACGGTCTGGAGGGTCTATACACCATTCACGCTTTTTCCATTAAAGCCCGGCCGTTTCCCCCGTTACTGATCCAGCCACCGCCAGAAGCGGTGATTGACCGGCCAAAGGTGACATTCCGCTGGTCAAAGCCACAGGATGCAAGCCATTACCGGTTTCAGTTAGCCGCTAACGATCAGTTTGAGCAGCCCCTGATTATAGACGAAAATCACCTTGGAAAAACCAATTTCACTCCTGATCATGAAATTAAACCCGGTGCTTATTACTGGAGAGTGTCAAGTGTGGCGTCGGAAGGCAAAGTCGGTCCTTTCAGCGATCCACAGGAATTCAGACAAACTCCGGTTCAACCTGATATGTCTGCTGCAGAAATGGATATGGGTGAAATGGTATTTCGCTGGCAGCAAGCGGAGGCAGGACAGACATATAGACTCCAGATATCGCGTGATGCGAACTTTTCAGAATTACTGGTCGATGAAGAACTGACCGATTCCTTTTACAGCCTGAAACAATTTGATTATGGCTCCTATTTTATAAGGATCGCAGTTACCGATGCCGATGGATACACAGGACCGTTCGGACCATACCAGACCGTCGAGATCCCGCCTCCACCTCCACACCCTCTGTCTTTTATTATACCGGCAATCGTTACTCTGATATTGATACTATGATAAAAGTCCTCTCCGGCAAAGCGTGGTTGGGAACTGTTCTCCCCGCTTTCGGTCTCCTGGTATTGGGTCTTTTGCTCTCCTACAACCAGGGGCTGGAAGGGTTTGACAGGTTTATTTACGACTCGCTCTCCCGCCATATAACCCGGCCGCCAGCCGATAACATCGTCATCATAG
>CBDUGK010000199.1:0-2918 GCA_965366875.1 uncultured Desulfobulbaceae bacterium
GCGACAGAAGCGACGGAAACGACTGCGAAACCGGAATTCCGCATGCAGAAGATGTTTATCAAGGATTTTTCGTTTGAGAATCCGAACGCCCCCCAGGTTTTTATTACCCCGCAGAAAAGTGAACCAAACGTAGAGCTTAACCTGAAACTCAATAACAAGAAACTCGACGAGACCCACTGGGAAGTAACCCTTGAAATCTCCGCCAAGGTGACGAGCAAGGAAGAAGATCCGAAGGTGATGTTCATTCTGGAAATTGAGCACGGCGCGGTCTTCATGCTCAAGAATATTCCCGAGGAGCATCTGGCGATGGTCCTCGGCGTGGACTGCCCGACCCTGCTGTTCCCGTTCACCAGGCAGCTGGTCAGCCAGACGTCGGTGGATGGCGGCTTTATGCCGTTTCAGATGGAGCCGATCAATTTCATGGCACTGTTTCAGAATGCCAAGAAGCAGAAGGAGCAGGGAACATCAAATTGAGGGCGATTCAGCTCTAGAGAGTTTATGTATGCTCCAAACAAAAAGGCCGTTCCCCGATAGGGGGAACGGCCTTTTCCATTTGGCAGTGCAGCAGGTTAATCCAGACCGTAGGTGACGAAGTTGTCGATCAGGCTGGTTACACTCTTGTCGATAGCATTGTTGAACAGGGTGTCATATTGAGCGTCGGCAAATATCGATTCAGGTGATACGGCAACCCTGATACGGTTGGTCCAGACGACGTTGCCGGTTGCCGCTTCCTGGATCCAGATGCGCATCTGGACAACGGCCTGGTCGATCCTTCCGCTGTTGTTCGCCATTTTACCCATGCCGGCACCGGCGGCGCCCCAGAATATCGCATTGGAGGTGGCGCTGCTTGCGCCGAAGAGGGTCTTGTCGTCAAACGGCCAGACAGTATCATAGCCGATAAGGGCACCGATGGAGGCACCGGCGGACATCTGATTCCACACATCATACTGGTCAGAGCCGGCAAATCCGTAGGCAATCCGGCTGGTTCCACCGGTCACGAACGGCAGGATACCTTTTTTCCAGGGCTCCCAGGAAGGATCCTGGCGAGTTTTGTACTCGAGGATCCGTCCCCTGACCACATAATCGGCATTGAATTGCCTGCCGATCTTGCGGATAGTCTTTTCTGTCAAACCGTGGGTCCCGGGGCTCTGCATTACCTTGCCGGTGCGACCCATTTTTTCTTCCTGAAGATAGCCTTGAAGGATTCCCTTCATTCTTTCGGACCATTCGTTGTTCAGCTCAGCGTTGAGAGAAATTGAGCTTCTATCTTCGTAGGCGACAAGACTGATCAGCTCCTGCTCGATCAGATATCTGAAGACATCTTCCTGAATCGGCTGGTTGAATCCGTTAACCGCCAGGCGATCGCTCAGTGACTCGCTGATCTGCAGGTTTCGCCGGTGGGCGGAAACAAGCGAGTCTGCGTAGGAATAATCTGCAAACGGCAGAATCACTATGCGTTTCCCGAAACCGGGAGCGTTCGGCCCGGCTCCTTCAGGAACATTCAGTGTTTCAACAACGGTGTGGCCGCAACCGGCCATGATCAACGCTAAAATTCCGATGATCAGATATTTCAGCCTGTTCATAATAATCTCCCTGCCAAATGTAGTGATGAATGAGTACGACAAATTTAACGATTATGCTTCTGTTATATAATCCGTGGCTTCAGCAGAATGATCAGCTCACGTTTTTCTTTTATTTTCTTTTCGTATCCAAAAAGGTAGCGGACAATCGGTATGGATCCGACAATCGGTGCGAATTCGCCCTGGGTGTCCTCGACTTCGCTGATGAGTCCGCCGATGACGAGCATTTCCCCGTTTCTGACCCGGACAGTGGTGCTCATCTCCCGGACGTTGACGATCGGCAACCCTACCTCACCGCCGTCTCCGAACTGTCTGTACTCGATTGGTTCCTCGAGTTCGGAGGTCACCGGAACAAGATTCAGGACGATTTCCCGGTCATCGAGTATTGTTGCGGTAAGCGCCAGGCCGACACCGGAGAGAATCCGGGCTGTATCGACAGAATAGGTCCTCAGGCCGTTATCAGAATCGATATCGACCTCGACCGACTCTATGTAGGTGACGTTACGGCCAACGGTCAGCAACGAAGGCTGGCCGTTCATGACGGAGATTTTCGGATTGGAGAGAATCTTGGTATCCCCCTGCTCGTTCAGGGCGTTGAGAAACACCTCAAAGCCGAGGGCGTCCATGGCGATCTTGGAAACGAAACGGGTCGGGTCGTAGATATTGCCGTGGTCGGTACCGTTGTTGTAGGAGCCTTCATTTGAGAATACATACGGCCAGACCTGCCCCTGGGTGAAATTTCCGTTTGGGTCATCCCCGGCGGCGCCAAAGGTCACCAGTCCGGTCAGGCTTTTGTTGAGCAGTACCCTCGACCAGTTAATTCCGAGGGCCGAGTTGTCACTGAGCTGCACCTCTATGATTTTTGCCTCGATGGCAATCTGCTTGTACAGTTCACTGGTCAGGCTGTCAAAATAGCGCTGCAGCTCGTCAAGAAGGGGTCTTGGCGCGGTTACAGTGATAATGCCGACCGGCTTGTCAATCAGGTAGGTGACACCCCCTGATGACACACGGCGTGTTGCCTGCTGTGGAGTCTCTGCTGGAACCGGTGCTTCTTCAGCACCCTCTTCCGCAGCTGTTTCCGGGGTAACTGCTTCAGTATTCCAGAGAGCAATGATGGTATCCATATTCGTCCTGACATTGTCCCAGATATCGAAGGTGTTATCGTCACTCTTGAGCTCGATGGTGCCGTCGATATTGCTGGAGGCATCATTGCTGCCCAGGACATTGCCGCCGGCTCCGGTCTTGTAGTTTGATTTCACAAACGGCATGGCAATGCGGAATTGTCGGACTTCCTTGTATTTGACGATGATGGTATTGCCCTGCATTTCATGAAAATAG
>CBDUGK010000200.1:0-2851 GCA_965366875.1 uncultured Desulfobulbaceae bacterium
CTAATTTATTGCATGAACTTTCTGCAAACTTTACTGACAGCATGGCAATAATGGCAGCGCTTACCGAGTACAATTTTACCAACAAAGAGTTGCAGGACCAGTACAAGAAGTGGAATCTGTTTTTTGCCGGCGCTTATTCAACCCCCGAATATCGAATATTCTGCAAAGAAAAAGTCACTACGCTGGATGAGATGAAGGGAAAGAAGATCCGCACACTCGGTGCCGGAAGCGCTCTGCTGGTAGAACAGATGGGCGGAATCCCCGTTAACGTCCCCTCAAGCGAAATGTACAGTGGCCTGGAAAAAGGAATTCTTGATTGTGCCGCCAATGCCGTGAGTGATTTGAAAGCGCGCAGCTTGTGGGACGTGTCGCAGCATACCACGCTCATTTCTCTGGGCATTTTTTATGTCGGGCCACAGTGGGGCGTTCGCACCAGCCTGTGGGAAAAAATGGACGTCCCTGCAAGAAAAGCATTCCTGAAGGCATGTGCCCTGAGTATGCCTCGAATCTACCAGGAATACAAAGCCAGTAACGAAACCGTAATGAAAGAAGCTGCAGACCATGGAGTCACCTTCCATGAGCCCAGCCAGGAAATGTCAGAACTTATCAAGGAGTTCGAGGTTAACAATATCCAGCGTGCCATTGCTGTCGGCAAAGAAAAGGGAATGGTTGCCGATCCTGAAAAGTTCATTGGCGACTTCCTGAACCTTTATGAAAAATGGGTTAAACTGCTCGCTGACGTGGATCGGGACAACTCGGAAGCAGTCGCAGCTATTTTAATGACGGAAATTTATGACAAGGTTGATGTCAGCACCTATCCGAACTGACATCAATCCATAACAGATAACCCAATGCCTGTGTTTCCGTTACGTTCTGTCGGAAACACAGGCAAAGCGGCTGCCTTTGTTGATGAAATGATACTACCCGTCACTCTTGCAGCACCCGAGCCAGATCACACGGAACTCACTATGTCAGCCAAGCCTGTTACCGAAAAACTGATCGCTATTATTACCAGGACCTCAACTTTCTTAGCGGTGGTTTCATTGTTTTCAATGATGTTGCTGATTACACTCGATGTCATCCTCAATAAACTGGCAGGTCGGCCTATCCAGGGAACAATCGAGCTCACCTCTTATTATTTTATGGTGTTTGTCGTGTTCCTGACCCTTCCCTATCTTGAAAAACAGCACTCGCATATTTCCGCAGATTTTATCGTTGCCCGGTTCAGCCCGAAAATTCAGAATATTTTCAATATTATCGGAAAATTACTTACGGCACTCTTTTACTCTTTTTTAACCTATGCCGCTTTCAACCAGGCAATCAAGTCAACGAAAAGCCTGGAGACGGTGATGTCCAATTTCACCTTTTATATCTGGCCTGCACGCTGGGGAGTAACGCTCGGGCTGGTATTTGCGATTGCAGTGATCATGCTGTATTTGGCTCAAAATTTCCGAAACAACCCGCATAAATAAGAATCACTGCCAATGGAAAATGAATACATCGGCTTAGCCTATCTCTGTGCAGGACTGTTCCTGATCGCAGTAAATATTCCCATTGGGGTCTCGCTTGGCCTCGTCGCCTTCGCGGGAATCGTCCACATGCTCTCGGAACAGGCTGCGCTTAGTCTACTGGTTTCTGCTCCCTTCAATTTGATCGGTAACTGGAATTTCAGCGCCGTTCCGATGTTCCTGCTCATGGGGTTCGTCTGCACTGACGGTCTGCTTACCAATGGTCTGTTCCGCTTTTTGCGCATCGTTTTGTGCAAAGTACCGGGAAACCTGGCCATCTCATCCGTTGGTGCGTGTGCTTTGTTCGCAGCCGCCTCGGGATCAAGTGTCGCCACCTCATCGGCCATGGCCAAGATCGCCACCCCCGAGATGTTAAAGTACAATTACAACAAGGGGCTGGCTACCGGGGTCATCGCAGCCTCGGGAACGTTGGGGTCACTTATCCCGCCAAGTATCCTGATGATTCTGCTCGGCGTTACGGCCAATGTTCCGATCGGTGCTCTTTTCATCGCCGGAATCATACCCGGCATTCTCTCGGCACTGATCTACACCGCAATGATTGTCACCCGGGTCATCATCAACCCGAAACTCGCCCCCCGCTCGGAAGACCGATTCAGTCTTGAGAACTTCACGCAGTCATTCAAGGAGATATGGCCCCTGCCCACACTGATTTTAATCGTCATCGGCGGTATTTTCTTCGGTTTTTTCTCTCCGACGGCGGCGGGAAGCGTCGGCGCGTTTTTCTCGATCGTTATCGCTTTTCTCAAAGGTAACTACAGTTTTTCTCTGCTGAAAAAATCGTCAATTAAAGCTCTTGAAGGCACTGCAACTATTTTTGTGATCATGATCGGCACCGACCTGCTGACGCGGATGCTTGCCATCAGCGGTCTGCCGGACCTGCTCACGGAAGCGATAATCAGCAACAATCTCTCCGCCATCGGATTCATCATTGCTGTCGGTGTGGTGTATGTCATCCTGGGTATGTTTATTGACTCTATCGGCATATTGCTGCTGACCCTGCCGCTGATCATTCCCATCATGGAATCGATGCAGATCAACATGATATGGGCAGGAATTCTGCTGATCAAAATGCTTGAAATCGGAATGGTTACTCCTCCGGTTGGACTCAATGTCTATGTCATCAAAGGAGCCGTCGGGGATACGGTTAAACTGCATGAGATCTTCAAAGGTGTTTCATGGTTTATCCTGATGGACATAGTGACCCTTGCCATTCTCATCGCCTTTCCGGTCATAACGCTTTACCTACCCAATTTAGCCCAATGAAGAGAAAGAACATTCTCCGTGAACGCCTCGATGCCGGACAGCCCACACTTGGTACCCAC
>CBDUGK010000201.1:0-2778 GCA_965366875.1 uncultured Desulfobulbaceae bacterium
CTGCCGGGAAGCGCCATGCCAAGCGCTTCCGCCATGCACTGCATGGTGCTGGCAGTTCCAAGAAAAGCGCATGCCCCCGCAGAGGGACAACCGGTCAATTTGTAATCCCTGACCTCGCCGGCGGTGATTTCTCCCGCTCTTTTCTGGCGCAGGGAAATATCGCCTGCAATCAGCGAGGTTGTCATGTTCGGGCCCGACCTCATGGTGCCGCCGGGGATGAAGATGGTCGGGATATCAAGCCGTGCGGCCGCCTTCAGGTGAGCAGGCACGGACTTGTCACAGGATGAAGAAAGCACCATGCCGTCCCATGGGGAGACGCTTCCGTGGACCTCGATCATGTCGCAGATGGCCTCCCGGGATGCGAGGATATAGTTCATGCCGTCATGCCCCTGCCCGCAGCCGTCGCAGATATCGGTGGTGTGGAACTGGGCGGGATAGCCGCCGCATTCGAAAACCCCGTATTTCGCCTGTTCCATCAGCTTGTCCAGATGAACGCTGCCGGGATGGCTGTCTCCGTAGGAATCCTCCAGCAGGATCTGCGGCTTTTTCACGTCCTCTTCGTCCCAGCCGGAACCCATCTGCAAGGCATCAAACTGTGCCCAGAACTGTCGATTCGGTCCACTTTTCTGTTTATATTTTGTCATCTTTTTTCCACCTTGATTAAAATCTGCAGTCAATACCAATGTAAATGTGTTTCCCCGTTCATAGTACTCAAATAGAGAAACTTTTCCCGCTTATAATGACTGGTAGAGCAAAGGTACTCATGTTAGTATGCGTTTTTGAGGTTCATCAGGATAACGCATACCTGAAACAGGAATGCGCATGCTGAACATTCCCCGTTTGGTGCCGCCGAGGACAGGCAGCCCCTACTTCACCCCCCACCCATTCAAGGAGATCATACATGCAATCCGCCCATATAAAAACCCTGAACAATAAAGTCGCCTGGATTACCGGTTCTTCCCGGGGAATCGGCAAAGCCATAGCCGAATATTTTGCCTCCAGGGGCGCAAAAGTGATTATTCACGGCAGTCGGCCGGATTCGCCCAAAGCATTCCAGGAAGGAGAGAGCCTGGCAGCCAATGCCGAAACCATCGAAAAGAACTCCGGCTCCCCTTGCATCGCCGTTAGCGGCGATCTTACCGACTATGCTGTCGTCCAGGATATTGTTTCGGAAATACACCAGAAAATGGGTCAGATCGACATTCTGGTCAACTGTGCCGGCGGCGATATCGGCTCCAGGGGCGTCCAGGCCGGCAGGGCAGGAAAACCGGAAGGCAACGACGCCCTTTCCATCTCTATTGAAGACCTTCAGAGTGTCATGGACCGGAACTTTCTCACCTGCGTGCTCTGCTGTAAAGCCGTTGTCCCGGAAATGATGGCGCGCAAAAACGGCAAGATTATCAACATCGGCAGTATTGCAGCCCTCACCGGCATCCCCGGTTCGGCAATCTATGCCTCCGCAAAGGCTGCGGTCCACGAGTACAGCCGCTGTCTTGCGGTTCAGCTCAGGCCCTACGATATTACGGTCAATGTGATTGCCCCGGGAGATACCCTTACCGGCAGATTCCTCGCCTCACGGGAGACCGATGATGGACGCAAAGTCAAATCAGGAACCCTGGACCGTTACGGCTGGCCTGAAGAAATAGCTGCGGCAGTCGAGTTCCTGGCAACCGATGCCTCGAGTTACATCAGCGGACAGGTCCTTCGGGTAGACGGCGGCAGCCAGTGCTGGCCAGCCTGATTCTGATTCTGTTCATTTCAGAACCATCCTCGCCTAGAATGAAGAAAAGCAGGGCCATTAGTGACCCTGCCTGTATTAATTCAGTTTTGTGGAAAGACTATTTATCGCGTCTGACCCAACAAAACTGCGGCTGAGCCCCTTTTTCTTTTGGTAATGCAATATTAAATACACGCTTCTCTAAATACGCTTTCAGCCCACTTGTTGATGCTTTTTCCTTTTGCCTCAGCGGCGGCGGCAACAGCGGCATGAACTTCAGCCGGAATACGAATCATAAGGTTTCCAGAATATGGTTTGTTCGGCTTTTGTCCGAGCAGATTGCAGGCAGTGAGGTAATCGTCTATCGACTCATGAAAGGCTGTTTCAAGCTCCTCTACAGATTGACCGTGAAAATTGATACCGTCTTTTGTACCGATCACTTTACCGACAAATATACGGCCCTCATCGTCAAATTTTATATGTGCAACATAACCTTTGTACTTCATGGTTTAGGTTTAACCCCCAATTTTATAAAGAATGCTCTTGCAGCCTTAACACGGTATCTGAGAACCTCTTTTAATACCATCTTTTTCAAACGTAAAACCTTTGCTACCCCCTATAACCTGGCAATCAACAGCGATCAGGAGCGATTCTATTCTCTTCCAATCAATAGTACCGTTTACAGGATCACTAAATATCGCATTGAGTGTCTTTATTTGTTTTTTATTCATGAGTAATGATAGCAACTAATGATAGCGAATGCAATCAATATGTGATAGCACAAAGAGATAATCAAGAACAGACAAGACATCATGAGCAAAACAAATGGATGTCCCCATTTTCCCAAATTTTGTGGCTCAGCTGGAAATTTTTGCTACCGAAATTTTATTTTTACTTCTACAGATCGAGAATACGATTTACGATATCTTTTGTTTCTTCAGAGAACCTTGTAAATTCTTCATCTGTCATCGCGAGGTGTTTCCTCATATGACATATTTTTTCTAAAGCATTGCTGCGCCTTAGATCATTATAGGTGTCTGCTATTTCTTTATCTTTATGTT
>CBDUGK010000202.1:0-2679 GCA_965366875.1 uncultured Desulfobulbaceae bacterium
CCGATCCATCGTGAAGTCGACAGAATCAGCCTTAGACGTTGAAACTGCAGCGCAGTTCAAAACTGAATCAACGCTAAGAACACGACAGGTAAAAGTCAAGAAGCAGCCAGCGCTCGAACTTTTCCCCGGTTATTATGAAAAACAGATACTGGGCATTATTCATTTTTCAAAGACCTGTATTACTGTTGCCTAATGGACTCTCATCTCGACATCGGAACCTGCTCCTGGAAATACGACAGTTGGCGCGGCCTCATCTACCCTGAACAGGGGCCTGTCAATTACCTCAGAGAGTACAGCTATTATTATCATACCGTTGAAATTGACCAATGGTTCTGGTCCCTGTTCACGGGTGACAGGGTTGTTCTGCCAAAACCTGAAACGGTGCAGGAGTATGCTGATTCAGTGCCGGAAGATTTTATCTTCACGATCAAGGTTCCAAACAGCATCACCCTGACACACCATTACAACAAAGATAAAAAAGCGGCCCTGCAGCCGAATCCCTACTTCCTGTCCAGTGAGCTCTTTCAGCGATTTATTGACAGCCTCGAGCCGTTGTCCGGCCACATCGGGCCGTTGATCTTCCAGTTTGAATATCTGAACAAGAAGAAGATGGCAACAAAGACGGCATTCTTCGAGCATTTTCAAAGGTTTACAGAACACCTGCCAAAAGGGTTCACCTATTGCCTGGAAATACGGAATCCGAATTATCTCTGTTCAGAGTATTTTAGTTTTCTCTCGGCAAGCAATCTGCATCACGTATTCCTGCACGGCTATTATATGCCTGCAATATTTGCTGTGTATGACGAGTACAAAGAGCTGTTAGGTGATCTGGCGGTGATACGGCTTCACGGTCCTGACAGGAAAGATATTGAGACGCAGAGCAAAAATAAATGGAATCAGATTATTGCCCCTAAAGACAGCGATCTTGCGAGGCTGAAAGAGATGATTACAGGCCTCAGGAACAACGGAGTGAAAACATTTCTCTATGTCAACAACCACTTTGAGGGCTCTGCTCCGAGGACAATCTCCAGGATTAATGAAATGCTTGACTCATAACCCCTGCAAGGTTTGATCTTCTTAACGCAGATGTTTCAGTACCCGTACCTGGACTGCGCATCAAGATGCGCCAACCAGTCTGCAACAGTCAGCTCATCATCTAGATGAGACGCTCATTTCAGGGTGAAATGTACCCCTGTTCTCCCGGGCCAATACCTTCGGTTGCATTGCAAGATTTTCAGCCTCTCTATTGAAAACAGGTAGAAAATTGAAGAGGAAATACTGCCTGTTGGCGAGTTTCATCCTTTCATGAGCAAACAAACGAAATCACGAATTTGGCGCATATAGCTGCCTGGACAACAGGCTCATGACGTTCCAGGACAGCCTGTCATTTCATGGCAACAAAACATTTCCTCTTCAATTGATTTTACTTTTTAGCAATCCCACCCCTGAACAGATCACGTTCTGAACACAGCTTCTGGGTCTACCTGCTGAAAATACTCAGAAGAGCTTTTCTGGCAGAGCCCAACGCTGGTTGATGAGCGATCAGTTCTTTCAGCTCGCCCGGATCAAGGTGAATAGCCCCGCAGTCCTCATTGACACAGATATCAATTTTGACATGCCCCTCATCTATTTCAGCAAGGCTCTGAGTGCCGCACCGGAAACAGTGGTACTTGTGTTCTTCGCAGTACTTGTCGCTGCATTCTTTGGATGCTTTTTCTCGCAGTGCCTCGAGCAGTTTTTTATCACGTTCTGCAAAAAAGGCTTCCTCTGATCCTTTGTGTACTACCTTGACTTTAACATTTTTTTGTGCCATGACTCCTCCGTTCTGTGCTTATAAATGTTTGTATTATCACCTTGAAAAAAAAACCGGGCCGAGATCCCAAATACACCGATCTATCTTCTCTCACCCTTTTTTTTCTCAGTCTTCCTGCCGAAAAATTGACATTAAGGAACAATGCTTATGCATTGTCATGAAAAACCTTACGAACACGTGTTTCTACGCTCAGCCTGTTTGTCAAGCAAGCCTGTTTGGTGCCGGGTTGCTGCGCACGGCAAAACAGAGCCCGTCCCGGATGTACATAATAGTGTCTTGTATTAAAATATCAATCATCTAAGAAAGATTTACGCTGGCTATTTTCAGTTTGAAAATACTCCCGATGCTCCTGTTTTCATCAGTATGTTCAGCTTGACATGGGCCTCATGCCAGGCACCATTGTTGGTCATACGAATATCAACGCAATCCTTTTGGGTGGAATTGGTCCTTTTTACTCAACGCCGCACGAAACGACGGGCAGGCTCCTTGATATCGCATCAAACCGTGCTAATACTATACTGACAGTTTAATTTTTTACCTGATTGCAAACAATTAGTATGTGTCAATTTTTAAATCCGCTAAGGAGAAGATTATGACTACCCCGGAAGAAATAGTACCTGAAAAGACAAGTCTCGATAAAACCGTGGATATGCTCTCTGGTTTGAAAGAAATGATTCATTATGCAAAATCAAATATCGAAAAATTGTCAGAATTCTGGCTATTTATGGAAGACGAGGTAAAAAGAAAAGAATTCGCAGAAAAGATGGATGACCTCCTGGACAAGCAATCGTCCCTTCACAGCGATCTGGAGGAAACAGCCAATGAACTCCAGGCGGAGATAACCCGTATCAAGGATGAAGGGGGAA
>CBDUGK010000203.1:0-2641 GCA_965366875.1 uncultured Desulfobulbaceae bacterium
CGCCAGGGGCCAGGTCTTTGCGTACAAGAGACATTTCATGGTGTTTCATATATCCCCTCCCGGGAGATTATCGCTAATCAGCAGCAGCAGATCACCGTGCTCTCTTTGCCTTGTTTTTTTCATTGCGCATTTATGTCGTGTTGCTGTCAGCTTAAATTGAATCTAATCTGAGGGTCACAGCTCGACAAGTGATATCTGTCGGATCAGGTCAAAACTATTCCACATCAAATCATTATGAACCGTATGCGTATAGGATTACGTGGAATACCGGGGCAAAGGTAACCGCTTGGAGCATACCATCCCCTCTGAACAAGGCGGTCTTGTACACTTCCCGCTCTCCTTGCCAGATGAATGCAGTGTTTCTATCGCAGTCTAATGCTAGAGACTGTATTTTTTCATTTTCTTCCAGAGCGTTGTTCTGCTGATACCGAGTTTCCCAGCAGTTTTTGTTTTATGATATCCGGTTGATTCCAATGCCTGCTGAATTGTTTCCCGTTCACTTTGAACAGCCGTTTGCGGAGCTGGTAGCTGAGAATCGCTGCTGGCTTTCTCTGGCCTCGACTGGATAGGGCCGCCCTGGTAATCATACAGCTCGTCACAGAGTTCCTCAAAAACAAGAGGCTCAAAGCCATCATCCGTAATGAGAATGAACCGTTCCAGAAAATTCTGCAGTTGGCGAACGTTACCCGGCCAGTGGTAGCTCTTCAGCTTCTGCATATGTGTTACTGGAATGATTAACGGCGTTCTTTTATATCTTCTGCCAAGGTCTGTTAAAAATTTGTCAACCAGCAGAGGAAGATCGTCGAGCCGTTCCTTCAACGGCGGGATACGCAGATTAAGAACGTTGAGCCTGAAGAACAGATCCTCACGAAATCTGCCCTTGTAGACTTCTTCAATCAATTCGGTATTGGAGGCAGCGATGACGCGTACATTAATTGGAGTGATACGGTCAGCTCCGATACGCATCACTTCTTTCTCCTGCAGGACTCGCAGCAGGTGGCGCTGAACATTTTGAGAGGTTGCGTTGATCTCGTCAAGAAATATCGTTCCTTCGTGGGCAAGTTCAAACAGTCCCGGTTTCCCGCCTTTTCTTGATCCGGTAAACGCACCCTCTTCATAGCCGAACAACTCGCTTTGCAGCAGTTCTTCCGAGAGTGCAGCACAGTTGATGGAGACAAACGGTTGTTTTGAACGGTTGCTGAGGTTATGGATGCTTTGAGCGAGCAGTTCTTTTCCTGTTCCTGTCTCACCGAGCACAAGAAGGGTTGAGTCAGTTGACGAGAATCTCTTCATTCGTTTAACAAGTTTTCTCATTTCAGGGCTCTCGCAGACCATGTTCGACAAGTCGTATTTGGCAATTAACCCTCTGGAGAGCGAGCGCCTGATCTCCCCCTCAATTTCGATTACGTTGGAGGCATCTTTGAATGTGGTTACCCCACCGACTGTATCGCTGTTAATGACTATGGGAATATGGTTGAAGACGAAGAGTTCATTGCCGACCCGTTCAATTTTATCCTCAATCGGTACGCCTGCGGAAAGCACATTTACCCCGGTCGAAGATGGCAGTATGTCCAGGAAGGACTGGTCAGCCCCGGCCTGGTAGTCAAACCTGAGCAGTCTGCTTGCGGTATCATTGATCAGGGTTATTTTACCGTCACGATCATAGGCAATGACTCCGTCTGAGACACCGTCAATGATCAGGCTGTAGCGATGGGATTTTTCCTGCTCCCGCCGATTGTAACGGGCGACTGAGATTGCGCTGTCAAGTGTTGATTCGATTGCTTCTTCGGAGGTCTGGGTTTCAATTGATGTGAGGGCATACTGTTTCGCCACCGCTGAAGATGTGGCACCACCGACCATGGCGTCATACTTGTGATAATGGGTGCTGATCAGCTGTTTCATGTCATTGAAGTTTTCGCATACTGACTGGGTCATCCTGATGTTGAAGAGCTCGTTTAAGAACTCAATACCGTTCATCTTTTTATGAAAAGAAACGAGAAGAATATTTCTTCCGTACTGGGCAGCTTCCTTAATACAGGTGAGAATGTCTATGGTTGAAAGGGGAAACGACAAGAGGGGTATGCTTATCCGGTTCCTGATGAGGGCCGCCGTTCCGCCGCGGGCAAGAATTACTTCTGCTCCCTCGGCCTCCATCTCTTGAGCCACCTGGATCGCTCCATCAAGGCCGACATAAGCACTTATTATATCAATATTTTTTTCAATGGCGAGCTCTCTGGTTTTGTCGACGAGCGTTTGCGCCGATGAAAGCACCCCGAGTTTGATCCTGGACATGGTCGTACCTCTGTTAACAATATGTCCAGTTTTTTTAACAAAATGTTCATGTTTTTGTCAATGTTAACAATTCCATGTTCCGGTAAACGTTGAAGCCTGCATTGGGTTTTGTTTTATAAGTCTATGAAATAAATATAAGAGTATGGTTTTTGATGTCGGTTTCACAAAATGAGCATTACTGGCACAGGTATTGAAATAAGAGGAGAATAAAACAAACGTCTGGTCATGTTAAACACCTATGAAATTTGTCAGCTTCAAAAACACGTATCATTCATACCGTCTCGGCGTTCTTCTTGAGAACGGGAAGGTTGCAGACATTAATTACGCCCATGAAAATCTCCTTTTCTGT
>CBDUGK010000204.1:0-2548 GCA_965366875.1 uncultured Desulfobulbaceae bacterium
CGGATAAGGCTGTCCCCTTCAGAAACCTCAACGGTTCTGTTGTGAGGAAGAAATGTCACCTTGCATTTACTCACCCGGGATCCCAAGACAAAAATTAAACACTGCGTGCCCTCTTTTCACAATCCTGCCTACTCTACCCAATAAATATTTTTTTTAAAAAAGAAATCTCCGGTCAGCTGCACACCCACTGGACAGACCAGGATCCCAGGATTGCCAACATGGACATTCTACGTGTTTCTTTTGGTGTAATTCTTTGACCAGGAGAAAGTCATTAATTTTTGTGCTTATGATAAATATATTCGATAAACCATTCCGCCTCAATATTTCACCGTTGAGGCGACCTACTCCCCTGAATTTAACATTGTCATACCCAAACAGAGGCAGACAGAACTGTTGCCCCGTGTACTTCTGAAATTGCCCATAATTACGTACGTTTATTTATAAATCCAATAAGATAGCAGTTATCGGTGAAAATCTTCATGGAATGGTTAGGTTAGAGTGAATCGGCAACGGCGACCCCCTGGGCGATAGCGCGCTCAGCATCAAGTTCACCCGCTTTCAAAGCACCGCCGATGACATGATACGTCCTGTCCCCTCCAGCAGGCATATCCAGCAGCTCCCGCTCCGACTCCTGGCCGGCGCAGACAACAATATGATCAACAGCAAGCAGCCGGGTCGCGCCGTCATGCTTGACGCCGAGCCCCTCATCGGTTATCCCGAGATACTCGATGCCGTTATAGATCTTTACACCATTTCGTTTCAGCACCGACCGGTGAATCCAGCCTGTCGTTTTTCCAAGTCCCGCTCCCGGCTTTGTTTTCTTTCTCTGCAGCAGGTAAATCTCTCGCGCAGGGCTGGCCGGGCTGGCCGTGATCAGGCCTCCGGACTGCGTATAGGCTCTGTCAACGCCCCACTCTGAGAGAAACTGGTCCACCTCGCCGACCGATGAGTCCCTGTGAAGCAGAAAAGCGGCGACATCAAAGCCGATCCCTCCGGCACCGATAATCGCCACCCGACTGCCGATTTCTTTTTTACCCAGAATAACCTCATCATAATAGACCACCTTATGATTATTTGCGCCGGGGATGCCAATGGTGCGGGGGCGAACGCCGGAAGCCAGCACCACCTCGTCAAACCCTTCCAGGTCGGCATGTGAGGCTCGGCAATTCATCCTGAGCTCCACCTCAAGCAGCTCAAGGCGTCGTGAGTAATAACGCATGGTCTCCCGGAACTCTTCTTTTCCAGGAATCAGGCGGGCGAGACGAAATTGACCGCCGATCTCGGATAACGCTTCAAACAGGGTCACCCGATGACCTCTTTCGGCAGCTGTTGTTGCACAGGCAAGACCCGCCGGCCCTGCACCCACGACGGCGACCCGCTTGGCTGCTGCTGTTTTTTTCAATGGCTGCAGCGATTCCCTGCAGGCTCGAGGATTTACCAGGCAGGAGGCGGTTTTCCCAGAGAATATATTGTCCAGACAGGCCTGGTTGCAGCCGATGCAGGTATTGATCTCATCCACTCGTCCGTCCCGGGCCTTTGCAACCCAGAACGGGTCGGCAAGGAATGGTCTGGCCATGCTCACCATATCAGCACAGCCCTCTGCCAGCAGCCGCTCGGCTACATCCGGCATATTAATGCGGTTAGTGGTAACCAGCGGGATCGACACTGCTCCCATCAATCGTTTGGTAACCCAGGCAAAACCTGCCCGCGGCACCATCGTGGCGATTGTCGGAATCCGTGCCTCGTGCCAGCCGATCCCGGTATTGATCAGCGTTGCACCATGCTGCTCGACACGGCAGGCAAGCTCGACGACCTCGTCCCAGGAACTGCCGTTGGGAACCAGATCAAGCATCGAAAGACGATACACGATGATAAAGTCATTTCCTGCTTTCTCCCGTATTCCACTGATAATCTCGAGGGGCAGACGGATACGGTTTTCGAATGAGCCGCCCCACTCGTCGCTGCGGCGATTGGTTTTACTGGCGATAAACTGGTTGAGCAGATACCCCTCGGACCCCATGATTTCAACCCCGTCATATCCTGCCTGACGGGCCAGGTCGGCACACCTGATAAAATCTTTTATGGTTGCCTTGATACCCCGGGCGGAAAGCTCCCGTGGACGAAAGCGGTTGATTGGCGCCTTGATTTTTGACGGCGCGACACAGAGCGGATGATAGCCATACCTGCCGGCGTGAAGGATCTGCATGCAGATTGTGCCGCCCTTGTCGTGAACAGCATCGGTAACGAGCCGATGACCACTGATCTGGGAACTTTTCGCCAGCCTGATAGAAAACGGGGCAACCCAGCCGGCCCTGTTCGGAGCAACACCTCCGGTAACAATAAGCCCGACCCCTCCTTCGGCACGCTTCGCGTAATAGCAGGCCATGCGCGTAAAACCCTCTTTTTCCTCCTCAAGTCCGGTGTGCATCGACCCCATAAGGACCCGATTTTTCAAGGTGGCAAAGCCGAGATCAAGCGGGCGAAACAGGTGGGGAAACATTGTCGTTTTTTCCATAGTCTCTCTTTACCTCGGGTTTCAGCCAGGCAG
>CBDUGK010000205.1:0-2419 GCA_965366875.1 uncultured Desulfobulbaceae bacterium
GGTTGTTTCAAAAAGCGGCTCTACCCTGGAGACCCTGACTAATGAAGAAATGGTCAGGCAGGCATTCAGAGACAAAGGTCTTGACCCCGGTCAACATTTCGTGGCCGTCACCGGGCTTGGCAGCCCGATGGACAATCCCGAGCAGTATCTGCGCTCGTTCTACATGTTTGATTATATCGGCGGGCGCTACAGTGTCACATCAATGGTCGGCTGCGTCATGCTCGGATTTGCAGTCGGCTATGATAATTTGAACGAATTCCTCCGGGGGGCTCACGAGATGGACCGTGTTGCCGAACGGCCTGCCGTTCGTGATAATATGCCCCTGCTTCTGGCGATGCTCGGCCTCTGGAACCACAACTTTCTTGGTTGTCCGACCCTTGCAGTCCTGCCGTATAGCCAGGCCCTGCACCGTTTTCCTGCTCACCTGCAGCAGTGCGACATGGAGAGCAACGGTAAATCAGTTACCACTGACGGGAGTTCGGTGCAGATAAAAACGGGCCCTGTCGTCTGGGGCGAGCCAGGAACCAACGGGCAGCATGCTTTTTATCAGCTTCTTCACCAGGGAACAGAAATTGTTCCCGCGGAGTTCATCGGTTTCAAGAATAGTCAATATGGACACGACATCGGTGTTGAACAGACGACCTCCCAGCAGAAGCTCGTGGCCAATCTGCTGGCCCAGGCTGTTGCGCTGGCAACCGGCCGGCATCATGAAAATCCCAATAAAAGATTCGCCGGTAACAGGCCGTCATCGATTATCTTTGGGGAGCGGTTGGAACCCTTTACCATGGGAAGCCTGCTGTCTCTCTATGAGGCAAAAATCGTTTTTCAGGGATTTTCCTGGAATATTAATTCATTTGACCAGGAGGGTGTGCAGTTGGGCAAGCTCCTGGCAGGCCGCTTCCTGAAGGTGATGGCGGGTGAGAAAAATGCTGACCTCCAGCTTGAGAGTGAGTTGCTCCGGGCACTAGATAAATAAAGGGTATGTGCGGAATAGGGCCGGTGAATCACTATTCATTTTCAGCCCGGTAATCGTTCATTTTTTGTTGACAAAAAAATCGTTGGGATATATCCTCAACTGCTACACGATTATTCGTCGGTTTAGTGTTTCGTCCTTTCGCTCTCTGACCTCACGCGGGTTGAAGGGTGCATGGAAAGCAGGAGGAAGTCCTGTCACAGGGTGATTACGCCTTTCTGTTGAGATACTTGATCTGCAATAAGAATATTAACGAATATTAATTGGATAGGGTAGAAGTACAAACTGTAATTCAAAGGAGGAAATCATGGCAAAACATGAGACACCCTTGTTGGACCAACTGGAGAGTGGCCCGTGGCCAAGCTTCGTTACCGACATGAAGCGGCAGGCAGAAAAGAAACCAGAGTGTTTTGATATTCTCGGCCAGCTTGAATTGTCCTACAAAGACAGGATTACCCATTGGAAACACGGCGGTATCGTCGGTGTTTTTGGTTATGGCGGCGGTATTGTCGGACGGTATTCAGATATGCCTGAGAAATTTCCAGGTGTTCAGCATTTTCATACGATCCGTGTTGCCCAGCCTGCCTCGAAATACTATTCGACGGCAAATCTTCGTCAGATGATGAACCTGTGGGAGAAGCATGGTTCCGGCATGACCAACTTTCATGGTTCAACCGGTGATATCATTCTGCTCGGCACCAAGACGGAAAGTCTGGAACCGTTCTTCTGGGATCTGACCCATGACATGGGCCAGGATCTTGGCGGTTCCGGCTCCAACCTGCGAACACCTGCCAACTGTGTCGGCCAGTCTCGCTGTGAATGGTCCTGTTACGATACAGAAGAGTGTTGCCACCACCTGACAATACATTATCAGGATGAGATTCATCGCCCGGCATTCCCGTACAAGTTCAAGTTCAAGTTTTCCGGCTGTCCCAATGACTGCGTCGCAGCGATTGCCCGCTCAGATGTTGCCGTTATCGGCACCTGGAGAGATCAGATACGCATCGACCAGGCTGCCGTCAAAGAATATGTTGCCGGAAACTATCCTGCAAACGGTGGCGCCCACAGTGGCAGGGATTGGGGCCCATTTGACATCAAGGCTGAGGTTATCGACCTGTGTCCGACCGAATGTATGTGGATGGAAGGCGATGAGCTGAAGATTGACGATACAGAGTGCACCAGGTGTATGCACTGCATCAACGTCATGCCCCGTGCTCTGCGCCCCGGTGCAGATCAGGGAGCCTCCATTCTGGTCGGCGCGAAAGCTCCGATTCTCGATGGCGCCCAATTTGCCACTTTGATCGTACCGTTCATGAAAATTTCCAAGGATAACGATTTTGAGGAACTGATCGAGTTCATCGAGACCATCTGGGATTGGTGGATGGAAGTCGGGAAAAATCGCGAGCGCGTCGGTGAAACCATGCAGCGTGTCGGCCTGCCGACCTT
>CBDUGK010000206.1:0-2371 GCA_965366875.1 uncultured Desulfobulbaceae bacterium
GGTTGTTATAAATCCCGGTTTAGTGTGTCGAAGCTGTAAATATTGTTTGAAAGGTCAGGAAAATCTCTGCCGTAATATCCAATTTATGGGGTCGGCCAGTTATTTCCCTCATATTCAGGGCACTTTTCAGAAAACGGTGGTGGTAAAAGAACAGCAATGTCATGTGGTAGTAAACGATACCCCGTATCAGGTATTGGCGTTTGCTGAACCCATTTCTGTTGCCTTGCATGCGGTCCAACGTGCCGGAAATCTGCTGAATCAGCGTGTTCTCATTATTGGTTCCGGTACCATCGGGCTTTTGGTTGCCTCTTTATCACGACTGGCCGGAGCCTCTTTCGTGGCTATTACAGACATACTTGATTACCCTTTGCAGGTTGCCGAAACGTTGGGCGTTGATGAATGTGTTAATGCCCAGGATAGTGCTGACGTTATCGCCTCGTGGCAGCAGGAATCAAATTCTTTCCCCGTAGTTATTGAAGCAACAGGAACCTACCAGGGGTTCACTGTAGCCTTGTCTTCTGCTGGTCCGGGGGGAAAAGTGATTGAGGTTGGTATTTTACCTGCGGGCCAGGCGGAGATACCCTTTAGCCAGGCGTTTGCCAAAGAATTAGATATATTGTTCGTGTTAAGGCAAAATCTACAATTTGGTCCTGCCGTTGATATTCTATCGACAGGAAAACTTGATCCCTTGCCTCTGCTGTCCGCTTCTTTTGCCTTAAAGGACTTTGAGCAGGCATTTGCACTTGCACGAGACAAATCAAAAGCGATAAAAGTCCAGCTGCAGCCATAGTGTTCTCAATATGAAAAAACGCAAACCGGTCACCGTAAAAGGTGTGGCAGAGCTTGCTATGAATTTGGCCTTACGGTTCCAGATGAGCTAACAATTATCGGCTACGATGATATAGCTGCTGCTTCCCGGCCTCCTTACAAACTCACCACGGTAAAACAGCCTTTGGATAAACTGATAGAGAAATCAGTAAAAATAATAATGGAACTCACCCTTGATCCAGGCAGCGTTTTTAATGAGATTATAGCGGTTGAGGTCGTTTATCGTCATTCCCTTCCTGCGCTCAAAACGTAGCTGTCCTTTTTAAAATCCATAGTATTTGATCAAGTGAAAATGGCAGCTTTCAAGGCGCTCATTTTCTCATTGCTTCCTCATTTCTTCAACATTCCCAGGTTACCTTGGAACAATAAGAACAGCAGGGAGTAAAAGCATACCGGCCTGTGCCGATGCTTTTTACGCTGCATACAGAAATTCTCAGGAGGATAGGCTATGACGGCTATAAACAGGTTGATTCCAGACAGTCGGTTTCCTTTAATTGCGCTCATGATAGTTTCGCTGCTCGGGGCTGCAGGAGATCTCAGCGCTGCCCCTATGGGAGGCATGGGAAAAATGAGAGGGGGAGGAGAGCTGAAGCAGCGGAGTCCTGAGGAGCAGGCCAGAGAAATAGCCATGAAGCTCTCGCTCTCAGAAAATCAGCAGGTCGAGGTCGTTTACCTGCTGGAGAACATGTTCAGGCATCAGGCCGACTATTTAAAACAGGCGCGGGATGCCGATGAATTATCCCGTCCTGGAATCATGGAGCACATGACGGAAGTCAGAGAAAAAACGATAGAGCAGGTCGGTGTTTTTCTCAATGACAGCCAGTTGGCCAAGCTCCTCGAACTGTTGAGTCCGGACATGAATAGACTCGAGGAGGGAAGGCGACCGGCGAGTTTTGGTGGCGCCGGTCAAGCTTTTCGGGACTTCTGAAGGATGAGCCAACGAGCCAGCACAGTTTATCAACAGATTACCAGCAAAGCAGAGGGCTGATAAACATGGTTGCCCCCGACACTGAATATCTGCCTGAAAGTAATGACAAACGAGATGAGTCACTGGGTCCAATGGAGAAGACCGTAATCGCTGCCCTGAAAGAAATCCGCCTCAACCAACCCTCCCGCGGAATCAAGGAGGCAATCATGGCGCGCATTTCAGAGACGAGACAGAGCACCCCCCGTAAAAACGATTCGGATTGATTGTCCATTATCATCCAGGCAGTCAAGAAAGCCAAATCACCATGATATCCATGCACCGTTGCTTTTCATTTCCTCAAGAATCATACTATCCGGCCTGTGTTTGGCGCAGGGCAGGATCTGTCCGGGCGAACCTTGACATTGCGCACAGTTCAATTGAAAGATGTGAATTTCGTGATACATTAGTCCGCATGTGGTTGATCAAGTCGAGCGGGGAGAGGAGTTGCTGCTCCCCTGGAGGCGGCAACGGAAGAAAAATCTCTTACGGATCATAATCCCGGGCAATCATCTATGAAAATAACGGCGATTGAAACACTGAGACTTGAGGAATTTGGCAACCTGCTGTGGGTGTTTA
>CBDUGK010000207.1:0-2353 GCA_965366875.1 uncultured Desulfobulbaceae bacterium
CGAGACCTTCGATTGCGTCCGGGACCTGATGCTGACGACCCGGGCATCGAGCTGGACACCCTGAATATTGAAGAGCAGACGGTCGTTCAGTGAAAAATCGCCGATATCACCAATGGTGTCAAGGATTGATACGGGGACAACGCCGGGCGGCAGATCAGCCCTGCCGAAAAGGCTTTCGCCTTTAACGATCAGTTCATCTTTTAACAGCTGATCACGGTAGGTCAGGTTGAATTCCCGGCCCAGATTATCACTTTTCCTCATCCTCTCCTGCTCCCGGTCGATGGGGGTGCCATTAACGGAAAGGAGGCGGGCCCGTATCACCGGGAAAAGCGGATCTTGGGAATCGACCAGTGAGTAAAACAGCTCGCGCTGGTCTTTCTGAATATCGAGGCAGAAGAAATTCGGGGCATCTTCTGGGTAGGAATCAATAAAGGTGGCAAAGAGGTTAAGCTTCAGAAGGAAGATGGTCAGCAGCACGGAAAGTGCAGAAGTCAAGGTCACAATAATAGAGCGGGTAGCATTACCCGTCCTGAAGAGACTCTTGATTGCCTGACGCAAGGCAAGATATGGTAAGGGGATGCGGCGAATGAGTTTCAGTACGAGCACACTTGCTCCGGTAATTGCGCCAATCGCACAAAGCAGACCTGCCGAAAAAATCAACCCTGTTTTCACGTCTTCCAGTTGTCTGATCACCAGCAGCAATAGAAACAGCCCGCTCAGGATCATGATGACATAACGCGTTCTCCGGGGGCTGTTGAGCTGTTTGTCGCTACGAAAAATCTCAATAGGCTTGACCTCGCTTAACCGGTAAAGCGGCAGAAAAGAGAAGAGTCCCACAACAATCAGGCCAATTGTCAGGCTTTCACCAATATCATCAAGATTCAGGGTTAATCCGATTCCAGCTGGAAGCAGTTCCTGAAAGAGAACGGGAAAGAACTGTTTAATCGCCATGCCCATCGCAAAACCGCATAGCGTGCCGCAAAAGCCGAGAATTACGACGATGGCCAGGTAATTTGCAAGCAGGAAGCGGTAGCTTGAACCAAGCGTTTTGACCACGGCAATCGTTTTCTGCTTTTGACGGAACATGGCGGAAAGCGCAGCCTGCATGCCGATACCGCTGAGAAGCAAGGTAAAAATGGAAATAAAGGAGAGAAAAAAGAGGAGATTATCAAAAAATCGCTTTACTCCTGATCGGGCATTGCCGGCAGTCTCAACACGCTCCTGGCCCTGGAGCGCACGCTGCGTCAGCATCTGGTGAATAGCGGTAATCTCATCCGGGTTGTTTATTTTGAGCAGTAATTCATATTCCGCTCGACTTCCCTTGCCCATCAGCCCGAGTCGCTCAATATCGACAGTAGAAACAAAAATGCGGGGGCCAAAAGAAAAAAATTCAACCGGGCGGGCCGATTCAGAAAGCACCACGTCTGCAATCTCCAGCAGTGCATCACCGATATGCAGACGTGCACCCACCTCAACACCAAGCCGCTCCAGGACTTCCTGGGCAACAACAACTTTTCCGGGCTGCAGCTGCTGCTGGAGGTTCCCTCCTGACAAGAGCTTAACCGTGCCGTAATGGGGATAGCCTGAATCAACGACCTTGAGACTGGAAAAAAGAGAGGTCTCCAGACCGTCAGGCCTGACAACAGAGTAGAACTCATAACTTTTCAGGCTCGAGAGCCTCTTGTCTTCCTCGAGTTCGGCGACGGCCTGAATTACCGGTTCCGAGATCGGTTGATGGGCGTGGACAATGACATCAGCACCATGGAGTATCCGCGCCTCACCAACCAGTGACTGGTAAACATTTCTTTTAAAACTGTTCAGTGCCGTCAGGGTGGCCAGAGAAAGGGCCACACAGAGAACAAAGGTCAGCGACTGCTTGCCGCTGTGACGTATCTCTTTGAAGATGAAACGGGCGTGCAGGCTCATCACTGCTTTTCACCCTGAACCAGCCGGCCCTCGCTCAGGGCAATGGTCCGGTCCGCTCTGCCTGCTATCTCGCTGCTGTGGGTCGCCATCACCAGTGTTGCCTGATGCTCTTCCCGCAGCTCAAGGATCAGGTTGACGATTCCCCGGCTGTTCTCTGCGTCAAGATTCCCGGTCGGCTCGTCTGCAAACAAAAGCTTCGGGCTGTTGATCAGCGCTCTGCAGATTGCCACCCGCTGTTTTTCTCCTCCAGACAGCTGCTCAGGACGGTTGCGGCGCCGACTCCACAAACCGGCGCGATTGAGAAGATATTCAGCTTTCTCCCTGGCGCTGCCGTCTTTTTTCAACTCGGCAGGAAACATGACATTCTCAAGGACATTGAGAGACGGGATCAGATAGAAGGCCTGAAAAACAAACCCGATCAACTCGT
>CBDUGK010000208.1:0-2265 GCA_965366875.1 uncultured Desulfobulbaceae bacterium
CTTACCGTCTGCTTTCATATGACCAATCACCGGTTCAACTGCACTCCGCCGTCTCAACTCTTTTCTGATCGAAGGGGTAACGTTACGTCTCTGGCCCGAGATAAAGACATCTGATCAACGACAATTATTTTTCCGGTCCAGCGACAATTAAAATTCCGGTCTTATCCTGTTCATTTCAATGCTGTTTCCTGTCATTTAATTTTTTCTTTTGCCGCTGCCAAACGATAGCTGTCCAAATTCAATTCCAGGATAACGCTGTGATGGACAAGCCGGTCTATGGCAGCAGCCGTGGTCATTGGATCCTTGAAGATCTTTTCCCACTGTGAGAACGGTAGATTGCTGGTAAGCATAACCGAGCTCCTCTCATAGCGATCGGCAAGCAGGGTAAACAATACTTCCATCTCCTCCCTGCTCTGCTGTACATAGCCGATATCATCAATGAGCAGGGCATCATATGATGACAGTTTCTTCAATATCTTCGGAAGCTCCAGGTCTCTTTTTGCAACAAGCATTCTTTGTACCAGGAGGCTGCAGGGGGTGAACAGGATACGTTTTCCCTGATGGACCAGCTCCTGGGCAACGGCACACAATAAATGAGTCTTGCCGCTGCCGGGATTGCCGAAAGCCAGAACATTTTCGCAGCGTTGCAGAAACGATCCATCCAGGAGCACCCTTACAAGTCCTTTCACCCGTGCCGGCAATCGTGCCTGATCGAAAGAATCAAGATTCTTCTCCACTGGCAACTTTGATTCCCGCAGGTATCTGCTGATACGCTTGCGACTTCTTTCTTCACATTCACGGTTCACCAGTTCGGCAAGATAGTCTTCATAGCTCAAGGACTCACGGCGGGCCAGATCAGCCTCTTCCCGATAGCATGCTTTTACGGTTGAAAGGTAGAGCTGTTTCAGGGACCGATCCAGCTCTTTATGCACTTTTTCTGCCGGGCAGACACCGCTCATATCGTTGCCTCCCGCCTTGTCTGAAGAAGCCGGTCATAACTGTTCAGGGTAACAGTGGGGATCGTTATTTGTGTCACCGGAGCGATTTGCCGGCAGGACTGAAGGTGTCGTTCGATATCCATGACGGTAATCGGCTTTTCCTGATTGATCAGCAAACCCAATACATCGTCGACGGCAGTCTCGTTTTCACTGGCGGCAAGTTGTAAAACCTTCAGATATTTTTTGCCTGCAGCACGGAGTGTGTGCTGCTCACACAAAGAATCATAGGCTACACGGAATCGACTTGTGGGGAACAGGTCATTACGATAACGGTAGTTGGCAAAGGCACCTGGCTTTCGAATCAACCAGTCGATAATATGTCGGTACTGGATATGATGCGTGTCAGAACCACGCAGGCGAGGAATAGTCTCAAGATGCCGTTGGCCATACCACACCTCCAGTCTTTCGGC
Source organism: uncultured Desulfobulbaceae bacterium (assembly GCA_965366875.1). Lineage (GTDB taxonomy): Bacteria > Desulfobacterota > Desulfobulbia > Desulfobulbales > Desulfocapsaceae > MADRE3. The sequence goes on from CBDUGK010000208.1 coordinate 1,409, forward strand.
AAAGAGCCGTACGGTAACCGTTTCCCCTATCAGCCGACTGTGAACGGAATAGACCTTGTGCTTTACCCGGATGGTGCTGCTTGGGCCAACTTTGACCGTAAATCGTGTAGATGCTTCCAGGCGTCTGGCCGGCAGTGGTCGCAACACACATCGCTCCTCCTGGAAACGGGTTGTTCGACCGCTGTTGAGTTGAGTAAACAACTTGAGCAGATATCGCCTGTATGCCTCTCTTGATTCAAAGTCTCGACTGCCGCGCAGAAGCAGTGACTGGTCAAGGGCCTTTTTGAACCGATGATGGCGTTGTTCTATATCACCATTTTCATGCGCTCTTGATGGATTAATCTTGCGGCCGGACAGTGAATAATGGTCCAGGAGTCCTTTGTACATTTGGGTAAACTCTTCGGGATTGTCCGGCTTATTTACTGCCGCTGACAGACGATCGGTCTGGTGAAATTGTGGCACCCCACCCAACATCCATAAGGCATTCTGCAACCCCTCACTCAGGCTTTCATGACTTTCAGAAAAACATATCGTTCCGGTTTCCCAGTTCGAGTAGGTGAGCACAAAATGATAGATAAGATGGTTGAACGGGCAAGCTGCTATTGTGATGCCCAGACTATTCATGCAGGTAAAATCAGATTGGCTCAATATCCCTGGTTTATGGATCTGAGGGAAATAGACCTCTCTTGCCGGCCCTTCCGTTGCCCTCCAGTTTTTCACTTTGCGCTGAAGCGAACGGAGCTGGCCATCACTGAACTGGCCCGGATTGTTTCTTTGCAGATAGTCAAACAGGGTCTTTGCCTCTAAGCCGGGATTCGTCTGGAGGTACGATTTGAGTCCTAGCCAGACCCTCTCAA
>CBDUGK010000209.1:0-2130 GCA_965366875.1 uncultured Desulfobulbaceae bacterium
ATGGCTGGATTGATCGCGGTCTTCTGGCAGGGTGATTGAATGGGGCAGACATTTGGATTGCCGGCATTGGATTGCCGGCACCATGTTCACGAGGCGCTCGCGTCCGGCACCGGGCAAGACGAATTCACGACACTGAACGCATCTCTGAACCGGTGTAATCGTCTGTCCTGCCAATCGTTTCGACTGTGGTTCCTTTTATTCCTGCTGATTTCAGCCTACGGCTGCGCCCCGGTGCCGCAGCGACCGCCTGCTGAGACACTGCTCGCCTATACAGTCGAAGGTGAAAGTCTCCTGCAGGACCACAGCCCGGTATTTCTGGTCGAAGAACACGAGAAAGCCTATAACCGCATTGGCATGGCCCGGCTCGAAACGACCTCCGATGCTGAGACACACGTCATCGTCGACCCGACTAAGCCTGCCGTGTATGCAGAAAGCAGAACCTGGCGGGCTGTTAACCAGACCTACACAAACCTGATCTACCGTATTCACTTTCCACAGATACCGATGCGGTTAGTTCCGTTTTATCTCGGTGCCGGCAAGAATACCGGGCTTTTAGTAATCGTAACGCTTGACCCGCAGACCGGCGGTCCGCTTCTCTATACGACCGTCCATACCTGCGGCTGTTATCTCGCTTTCATCCCGACCTCGCTGCTCCCTGACAGCTTTTTTCCACCCGGATGGAAAAAAGAGCGCCAGTACGTCTACGGTGAATCTCTTCCTGCCATCCTGACCTATCGGGCCGGCCAGGTTCCTGATGACAGACTCACTATCCTGCTGCGGCGCGATACCCACCGGATAAAAGATGTCTGGTTTGCATCGAGGACTGACGTGGAAAGCTACCCGTCTGTTCCAATGGAGATCCTCCCTCTGGATGCGCTCTCCAACCTATCCGGGGACGACAACTCAAAGGGTTCATTTTTCGAGACCGATGGTAAGCGAAAAGATTATGTGGTGGACAGCGAAAAATTCTATGAACGGCTGCTGATAAGCTGGTGGGCACTCGATTGGCGTGTTGGCGAAGACAAACGGCTGGGTCGTGACAAAAACGACGGAATAACCTTCTATACCAGCCTGAAACCATGGGCCAGGGATGATTCCGACCTGCGCGATTTTGCTTCTTTTCTGCACTTTTGGGGCTGGCGGTTCAAATGAGCGGGGCGGGATACCATCATGAAAAAGAATAGTGAAGACGTAGAGCGTGTTATCAGGATATCGGCTGGATTGCTTATTTTGTCATTGGCTTTAGCTGAACCTCAGACCCTTGGGCTTATCCCGGCATCATCGTTCTTATGACCGGTATAATCGGCTGACCGATAATTTGAAATCTCAAGGAGGAGTGGAAATATCTTTTCCTGGGTTGAGAATTTTAACCTCACGTTGCGGGAAGGGTATCTCGATATTGTTGTCTCGCAGCGCCTGCCAGATCATCAGCAGCAGGTCGGCTCCGACCCGATTGACCCCGTCATCGATTCCCTCCATCCAGAACTCCACGAGAATATCGATACCAGAATCGCCAAATCCACTAATTTCAGCATCGGCCAGCTCCTCAATTGGCGTTTCAGGTCCGTTTATGACCTGAGGGTGAGAACGGACCACCTCTTTGATGATATCGAGCATTCTGGGAATGTCCGTTTTATATGCCACTTGAAACTCAATGGAATAGCGCTGTTTTTGGTTGTTGTGCGTCCAGTTGACAAAGCGTGTTGTAATGAATTGCTCATTGGGAACCATGATGTCTTTACCAGAGTATGTTTCCAGCAGGGTCGAGCGCATATTCATCTTGACGATGGTGCCCGATTGTCCATCATCGAGCTCGATGAAGTCGCCAACCTTCAAAGAACCGTCAAGTAAAATGATTATGCCGGAAATGAAGTTGGAGGCAATCGCCTGCAGGCCAAATCCGAGACCGACACCAAGTGCTCCACCAAAAACTGTCAGTGCAGTCAGGTTGATTCCCATGATCTGCAGGAGCAGAACAAAGAAAAAAGTGAGGAGTAAAACCTGAAAAAGTTTGGCAAATACCTCGCGGGTACCGATATCCAGTCGTTCCTGGCGCCGTATAATCTGCTGACCGGCTTTGTTGGATAGACGTCCCAGCCAGAAAAGAATAGAGCCGAAGACAACCGCTCG
>CBDUGK010000210.1:0-1761 GCA_965366875.1 uncultured Desulfobulbaceae bacterium
GGAAGGGATCAGTCCGGCCCCGACGCTGGTGGAAGTTGAAGAGAATATAGACCGGCTGTATTTCCCGGATAACCGGGAAGATGAAGGTTTGAGCCAGCTTGGCACCCAGGGGTACGGTGTGCCGATACTCTACTGGCGTGAACTTGACTGGCAATAGTATACAGTGACAACTAGACACGAGGAGGTTTTTCACATGTGGTATCTTGGAGAGAAAATGATAATTCCTGCTGTGGGGTTGTTCTTTATATCATTGCTGTTCTGTCTTCCGGTTCAGGGTGAGCCGACCTATGACGTTCATAATGATCTTATCGCCCATGGCGCCCTCGAGTATTCCGGGGTGATCAACCAGCTTCCGGAAATGCGCAGTGGCGGGGGGGGCGAAATCATCATTGACGACAGGGTGTATCAGCTGAGCAGCGACTGTATCCTGCGGGATCAGAACGGCAGGCTCGTCGGCATTACCAGTTTTACTGGAGGGATGAGTGTCAGCTTCTTTGTTCTTGACGAAGTACAGATCACCAAGATGTGGCAGGCCGACCAGGAGGATGATGGTGAAGGTTCAGATGTTGATAGGGATATAGGTATCAGCACTCCGCCGGAAAGCGATATTCGACTTGAAAACGGCGTCTGGACAAACTAGCCGATTGCACATTACTGACGGGAAAAAAAATTGATGAAACTGCACAGAGATTCCAGGGAAGACGGGTTCACCCTCATTGAGGTCATGATAACCGTGGCGATTGTCGGTATTCTCGCCATGATAGCTGTGCCCAACATGATTGGCTGGCGGGCGGAGCGGCAGCTGCAGGGGACTGCCCGGGTCTTCTATTCCAATCTGCAGAGTGCACGTTTTACCGCGATCAGGGAGGCGGAGACGGTATCTGTTCTGATAGCCGTCCCCTCCGGCGATTATCAGATATTTCTCGACACCGATGAGGATTACACGCTTGATGCCGGGGAAGAGGTGAAAAATGATATAACGACCCTGCCAAACGTCACGGTGCAGAATGTTACCCTGGCGGGCAACAGAGTGCAGTTTAACTCACGGGGCATGGCTGATGTCGGCCCGGGAGCAGACAGCCTCGAATTCGTCAATTCACGCGGCGATCTGGTAAGGATATTTTTGAACCCGCTTGGCCGCTTATGGCTGCAGCAATAGACTGATAACCCTGTTTTCCTCAGTTTCGCACGACCCCAATGGCCCTGGTTTTTATAATCAGGGCCATTTCTTGTTGGGGCCCAGGTGCATCTCGATTTCCTTTTTTCAGCTTTCTACCAGTTTAGCGGAGGCAACAGCCAGATAAGACGGGTGACGTCTGTGTAAGGAAACTGTCAGATCGTTTTTTTAGAATGATTGAAAATCAAAAATTCATTCTAGGGAGGCGATTATGGGTTCAAGAGGGTTTTCTCTGGTAGAGGCAGTGACAATTTTAAGCATCATTTCGATCGGGACGCTTGTTGCGACGCCGCCGCTGCTCAGCTGGAAAAGAAATGCCGACCTGCGCGGCGCTGCGGCCCAGCTGACCTCGAGCCTGCAGCTGGCGCGTACGTACGCCCTTATCAATCAGGAGTATGTTGTTATTCGGTTTGGGCCGAAACAGTACCAGATATTTGTGGATAACGGCGACGGCGGGGCGAATCCCGGAGACTGGCTGCGCTCAGGAGAAGAAAAGCTGTTGTGTTTCCACAGTCAGCCGGCGGGTGTTGCGCTCTCGACGTCTTTTCCGTATGATAAATTCCGCTTCAAGGGATTTGGCCGCA
>CBDUGK010000211.1:0-1660 GCA_965366875.1 uncultured Desulfobulbaceae bacterium
ACGGGAATACATAGGACACCTCCTTGTTGAGTTGGTTGAAACTCGATGAAGCACAGGCACGGAAAACGGCCGGCGAAGAGAAGAGATACCGACCTGAAACTACACAATAAGAACAAAGTTCTCCACAGTAGGATAAAAAGGAGGATACATTCTGTCAACGATTAAATTACCAGTTTCAAAGAAATGTGTTGGCTGCAGTAGTACTGAAGAAGCCGTGAGTAGGTCTGGAGCCCTTGGGGGTCGGCACAAACATTAGACTTAAAACCTTGATGAAAGTGTTCGTGCTCCTGGAAAAACCTTAAAAAATTCACTTCCCGGCCGAATGAGTCGTGTGCTGATCTTGCAAAAATCTTGTGATACGCTGCGAAATAACGTAGGCTAATCTTCGTCGGTAGCACATTGAACAATACGATTTGAAAACAGAATCCAGTAGAGGGAAAGCGAAGATCATGAGACAACAGAGTGAATTGCAGGTAACGGTGCGAGGTGCGGTAATTGGGGGACCCCGGCCACTGATCTGTCTGCCGCTGGTTGGTGATACGCGGGCAAAGGTTCTCCAGGAAGCTGAAGCGCTGGCAGCACTGCATCCTGATCTGCTTGAGTGGCGCATCGATGCGTATGACGATGTCGAAAACACAGAGAATTGCCTCTCTCTGTTAAAAGAGATCCGTGCAGTCATCGCTGAGACCCCGCTGATATTTACCTGCCGAATAGATCTGGAAGGAGGTTTCAAGGAAATTTCCCGTGAAAACCGATTGAAGTTGGCTTCTTCGGCGATGAAAACCGGAGAGGTTGACATCATTGATGTGGAGCTTTGTAATGATGACGAATTTATTGCTGCCATCAAAATGCAGGCGAAGCAGAGCGCTGTCAGTCTAATCCTTTCCTACCACAATTTTAAGGAAACACCCAGTGAAGCGTTCATCTATTCCAGGCTGGTTGAGGCCCAGAAGGCCGGCGCGGAAATCTCAAAAGTTGCCGTCATGCCGAAAAATTACGGCGATGTCCTGACACTTCTCAGTGCAACCAATAAGGCGAGGAACGAAACAGTGCGCGGCCCCATCGTGACGATGTCCATGGGGCCCGAAGGCGCTGTCAGCAGGCTGGCCGGCGGCCTATTTGGCTCTGATATCACCTTTGCCATAGGTATGCAGGCTTCAGCCCCCGGTCAGATACCCATAGAAGAGCTGAAAAGAGGTATGGCTCTACTCTACAACGGTTGATAAATGGTACATGTCATAAAATTCCATGACACCCGCTGTAATGTTTGGGATGTATTTTCTTCATCCTGAGCTTGTTGTTGCAAGCGGTAACAGACCGCTATACTAAGTTATTGTTTCAACCCCGCGATTGAGTGGGCTATCATCGGCATCTCATAAGCAAGTGGCCCGATATCTGTATAGAGTTCAATAGGTTCAGCGCCTTGATAAATCAAGATGCCGAAACCGGGGTCAATCGAGCAAACCTTGGTTCTGGTTGATTTCAGCAGCGGAACAGAAATTCTCCGTTTCAAATGGAATAGAGGATTGCAGAATAAAGGGGGATAGCTTGAACATACTCGATGAAGGGAAAGGTAAACTGTTCACCGACCCGGATCCTGATGCTGCCCGGGCATTTTTCCGGACCAAGTCCCGTCGGCTCGAGAACAAGGAAATGGTAT
>CBDUGK010000212.1:0-1509 GCA_965366875.1 uncultured Desulfobulbaceae bacterium
GAATTTCGTCTGCACCGTCCGCGCAGGCAATCGACCAGGGAGAATGGGTATGAAAAATCCCATGAATATCAGGTCGGAGACGGTAAATAGAAAGATGGGTAAGCAGCTCCCGTGACGGTTTTCCTTCACCCTCCATAACCTCGCCGCTCATGGTTACCACGACGAAATTATCATGACTGCACTCCCCGAAAGAAAGACCGCTGCCCTTGATTATTACGGTATCTGTTCCGGGGACGCGGCAGCTCAGGTTACCACCGTTGCCGGTCTGCAGTCCAACCTGATAGGCTCGGGAGGCGGTTTTCAACATATCCTCTTTTATCGCGGTATGTTTGTTCATCACTTGTTTTCCTTTGATTTTCCTTTGCCATCTGAATGTTATCAGACAGCGGAACTATAGCACGATTTCTCCGGCAGCCGTATAATATTCCACAACAAAAAATTGTCCTAACAGAATAATCAGGCCGGGGTGACCCGTTGCCTGTAACTATTATCGCAGCCTGGCCCTGCTCAGGCCAGGAACGTTTCCAGAGAACCCGCAGAGCGCTGCTGGCGATACCCCGGGTTAAGCCAGGAAAGAGTTGCACTTCCACGACAAATCATACATAGTGCTCAATACTAAAACCAAAAAATCAACTCTATTTTTTTCATACCGGAGGAATCTTGATGTCAAAAGAAAAAACCCGTATTTATCCGATTAACACCGGCTGGCTTGAGGCCGATGTCGGCACCTATCTATTCTGGAAAGGCAAGGCCGGAGACAAGATCTGGCATCCAACCCTGTGCTTTTACGTTGACACCGGAGAACACAAGATCATGATCGATACCGGGCTCCCGGATGAAGAACGGGCAACGCGCTACCACCATAAATGCCAGAAGCGCGGCTGTCTTGAGAGCCCGGATTTTGTCAGAAAGCTTGGAGTGGACCCGGAAGAAATCGATATCTGCATTTTTACTCACCTGCACTGGGATCATGTGCATAATATGAAGGTTTTTAAAAATGCCCGTTTTATCTGCACCCAGACTGAATTTACCATGGCGCATAATCCGCTGCCGCTTTATTACCGATCCTATGAGTCTCCCATCCTTGGGATAGAGGCACCCTTTGTGGGCTGCCATTTCGAGTTTGTCGAGGGTGAGCAGACTATCGTACCGGGCGTCAGCGTATTTCCTTCCCCCGGGCACTCGGTCGGTCATCAGTGCGTTGTTGTGGAGACAACCGCAGGAGATGCAGTAATTGTCGGCGATGCCATATTTAACTTAAAAAACATGGAGCCGAATCTTGAGGAAAAGTGGCGATACTGGGTACCCGCCCGTTTTGTTAATTCGGTAGACGGCTGGAAAAGTATTGAAGAGATCGATAAAAGATCCGACTTCATCCTGGCCACCCATGACGAAACGGTTCTGGAACACGAGGTGTATCCCTATGAAGGCATGCCTGTCCGGGAGAGGCGAAAATCTGTTCCAGGAACCTCGTTTTATTTCAGCGGGGTATAAAATCAGGGATCTCTT